>NZ_CP136856.1:1234375-1853750 GCF_033807535.1 Oceanisphaera sp. IT1-181 | reverse complement strand
ACCCACGGAAAAATTAAGATGGGATAAGATCGACGAATGACAGGGCTAAAAATATTTAATGGTTAGGAATCGCTTTCTGACGAGGCCGGTGTTGGCTCTTACCATTAATAGTCACTTTCAGATTTGATCACTATTTTTCCGCGTTCTTCCGTGCTCTCGCCGTAAAGAGTCGTTGCGAAATGATCTTAAAGCCCTTGGTTATAAAAAGCGCGGAACCTCAGTCGGTTAGGCCGTATTATTTATCTGGACGCCAGTAACAGCGACCCATCAATGGGAATAAAGCAATCGGCGGCATCCATCAAGGCTTTCGCCGTGAGTGCAGGCGCGCCATAGACTTCGACACGCTTGCCATAGTGCTGGCGCAATCGTTCTGCCAGTATCGCAAAGTCGCCATCACCGGATACCAGCACTAAGGTGTCGGCAAGGTGAGCAGACTCCAGCATATCGATGGTAATGCCCACATCCCAATCGCCTTTTGCCGTGCCATCAATGCGCTGAATAAAGGGTTTCAGCCTCAGCGTGAAACCTAAGCTTTGTAACCGATACTGAAATTGACGCTGTTTTTCATCCCCGCGGTCAATGGCATAGGCATAAGCCTCCACGACGTGGCGCTGAGCGGTGACCTGCGACCAAAAAGCGGTGTAATCAAACTGTTGGCCAAAGGATTGGCGGCAGGTGTAATAGACATTTTGTACGTCGACAAATAGCGCGACTTTTTCTAAGGCTGCTTTCTCTAAGCCCGTTTCTTCTAAAGTTACTTCTTTTAAATGCATAGCGTGCTCGCAGCAAGATAGGGCGGATCCGATAGTGGATGTTAAGCCATTGGGGTACAATGACGCCTATTTTATTGATAATAAGCACCTTATGACACTTACAGATATTGATAAAGTTCGTTACCGTCGTCATTTAAATCACGTATTCATAGGCAGCGGCTTGGCGTTAGCGGCCTTGAGCTTGCTACTTTCTCAGCTGTTAATTGCCTTGTTCCCAGACCCGAGCGGCAGTCATTTCCATTGGAATGCGCTGGGCGTATTAGTGGCCGCCACCATCGTGGGCATGAGCTTAAGCCATTATCGCTATCATAGTTATCTTACGGAAGTTTTGTATGTGTGGGAGCTAAAGCGTTCGTTAAATAAAATTACCCGCAAGATGCGTAAAGTAGAAGCGGCCGCCAAATTGGGCAATATTAATGCCTTGCAGGCACTGCAATTTAGTTATGCAGGCTCCCGCCAGCTTTGGCTGTTAGACGATAATATTATCATTATGGAAGAGCTGGCTATTAAGCAAGCAGAGCTGGATGCGCTGGCTGAAAAATTTAATGTCACCCTTAACATTGCCGATTATAAAGAAAGCATGTTGAGTGAGTTTTAAGCGAAATGGATAAGCTGTTTGCGGCACAACGCGCACATTTAAATAGGCGGATGATGAAACAAGCGATAGTGGGTTTCCAACAAGACGACGAGCAGCACTGGGTGGCCGAGTTAAAATGCGGTCACCTGCAGCATGTACGTCATCAGCCGCCTTTTATTAATCGACCTTGGGTGATGACGCAAGCAGGGCGCACCGCCATGCTTGGCTGTTTATTAGCCTGTAAACATTGCGAGCAAGCTGATTCTACTTTGGTTTAAGTACACACAACCTCGGCTATCGTGCAGACTTTAAAGGTGATATGCCTAATATGGTAACCGCCGGTATAGGTTTGTCGCCGTTTAAGGTGGTACATTTAGACCTAGCGGGTTTTATGGGCTCTGATGAAGCAGCGGGTGCTGCCGTGACCATGAGTTACACCTTCTAATTTAGGTTTATAGGCTCGATTATAAGCCTCATCGCAGTTAACTGCGATGAGGCTTTTTTGCTTATATCTACTTTAAATAACGGCGCTTAAATAATAGCGCGAAAACTAAGGATTTCTTTATGAAAGCAACCCAGTATTTTGCGCTGCTTTATCTATTAGTGGTGGCGCTAATCACGGCGTTGGCCTGGTTACCCATTGGCTTTTTTAGTGCACATTTTTTTGGCTTTGCGGCCAGTTATTTAAGTGGAGTATTGCTGTTAAGTGCGCTGACCTATGGCCTTTATGCTAAAGACAAACGGGCGGCGCGCCTTGATCAGAGACGTACACCTGAGCAAACCTTGCACTGGTTGGCTTTGCTTGGCGGTTGGCCGGGCGCACTGCTGGCTCAAGCGAAGTTACGCCACAAAACGCAAAAACAACCCTTTAAAACGCTGCTTTGGCTGACCATAATCGGGCATCTGGTCGCGGTTGCGTTATTATTAAGATTCATTTGAGTTAGTACTATCGTTTTACGAGCAGATAAGTACACAGCAGATAAGCTAAGACCTAGCGGCACTAAAATAAGCTCTTTGCTATGGCCAACATTCAGCGAGGCGCACTTTCCATATTTATGTCTCTAAGGGCACTTCCATTCATTAAGGCGGCACCGGAGCGAACATGACAGATAAAAACCACTGGCAACTGATCCCTGCCCAAGAGTACGAATGCCCAGCGCCGCCTACTGTCATGCGTTTGAAACAGCAATGGCGCCGACTGTTACGTACTTTAGGCGTCGTAAAATCTGCAGACTTGGCGATCAATGAAGAACAGTCTGAGCCAGATCCACCTGACTTTACCGCATCGGCGGCGCAAGCTGCGTTAGCGGGGTATTTGTCCGACGTGGACTGCGCGCAGCAGGGGGTGTGCTTTTTGCTGGATCCGCCCTTTAGTGGCACGGCGGCCATGGCGCGCACTTGGGGATGGCAACAAGGGCGCGCCTTATTGACTCCTCCGACGGATGAGCAAATAGCACAGGTGGCCGTGGACGATTGGTGGTTACAGCAGCCCATGGTAAAAGGGCAGGTTCACACTCAAGCCTGGTTAATCGATGATTTGGCCTGCTATTTTTTGCGAACCGCCGCGGGATTGCACTTTATTCGAGCTTGGCTGCCACGGGTATTAGCGGGAGAGTTTGGTGTGGGTTTAATCGTGTGTGACAGCTGGGCATTTGCTTTTTTAAGTCGCGATTGGCCGCAAAACTTGCCCAGCAGTCATAGCTTGGCACCTGCGACACCAGACTTATTACGCCAACTGGGTATTAAGGGCAAAGACCATCTATTAGAACGCCTGGCCGGTGAAGCCAGAGGCAACCTTGGCCTAGCTTGGGCGTTATGGCGCGGTAAGTATGTGGATCAGCAGTCGTTACCTGTGCTGCCGGTTACGGCCAACGACGCTACGGGCTTTATCTTGTATGCGCTGCTATTACACCGAGGCTTAAGTTTGACTCAGCTGGCAGAGGTGTTATCGAATGTGGCGCTTGATGAGCTGAAAGTGCAACTGCTGAGCTTGAGTCAAAGGGGCATTATTTATGCCGACGTAGAAAGTGGTGCAGAGAATGGAGCAAAGAGCGACGCAGAAAGAGACGCTAAGCGTGATGCTGTTACTGGGAGTGTTGCAGAGGGTGATAGCAATGAAACACCCTGGCGAATAACGGCGCTGGCCTATTTAACGGTACGTGAGTTTTTGGGCGGGCGAGATTATTTACTGGACGACTTTTAATGGTAGTGAATATGAACCCAAAACGATTTATGGACTTATTTAGAGACATCACCTCCGCTGTATTAATTGAAGCCGCCTTAGTGGTGCTGGTGGCCATCTTACTGGTGTGGCTCTCACAAAAAACACTGCCTTGGTTAGCGAATAGACTGCACAGTAAACGCCGTTTATGGGTACTGGCGCTGGTGCCGACTATTCGAATCATCGTTATTGCCGTCGCCATCTTGTGGTTGGTGCCGATGTTTATTGAGCTGACCGTAAAGAACACCATAGCGATATTAAGTGTCACCGGATTGGCGATTGGTTTTGCCCTAAAAGACTACGTGAGTAGCATTATCGCCGGCATTGTCGCCGCTTATGAAATGCCGTATCGGCCCGGAGATTGGATTGAGGTAGAGGGCCAGTACGGAGAAGTAAAACGCATTGGCATGCGGGTAGTAGAGATTGTTACGCCCAACGACACCGTTATTTTTGTGCCTCACCTTAAACTCTGGGATGGTCTTATTCACAATGCTAATAATGGTGGCGCCAGCTTAATGTGTGTGGTGAACTTTTATTTAGCGCCGGATCATAACGCCAGTGAGGTGTGCCGCGTATTGGAAGACGTAGCACTGTCTAGCCCTTATCTTAAGCTGACTAAACCGGTATTGGTACTCGCCGCAGAACAACCTTGGGGCACTCATTATCGAATTAAAGCCTACCCCATGGACCCCAGACAGCAGTTTAATTTTATGTCGGATCTCACGGTGCGCGGTAAAGATAGCCTACGCCAACTTCCCGTCAGCTTTGCGCGCATCCCGCCCGAGCACGCCATGGACTTAAGCCAAGCCGACTAAGCTCGTTTTCGTGACGGGTGACTCGATAAGCTAAACGATTATGAAACGGCTAAGTAATGCTGCGGAACTAACGTGGATTTTGTCGTTACAGGCTCTTAAAAGATTCAAGACTCATTCGCCACTGTCTTAGCGCTGGGTTTTGACCTTGTAGGTGCAAATTTATTCAGCACGGTTTGGAATTTGGCTTTAGGTTTGGCTCTAAAACTAACCAGCTACGCTGGCCCGGCGAAGAGAGCTTCGCCGCAGTTTGGAGCTTGGCTATCCACATAAGTTATGCCGGATTACTTATGTGCCACGCAAAGTCGGGGCACTATCGACCCTCAAACTGATACCATACACCCAAGAGCGCATCGCTAAGCGGCGGTGTGGTTTGAATGCTTGCCGAAAATATAACAATAAACATGACAGAGCAGCATGAGACGCGGCTGCCACCGAGTTTGGGATAATAAGGAACAAAGATGCAGGATAATAACGCGCTGGCGCCGGGGCTTATGGTGGTGCACGGTAATCAGTTGGAATCGCTACGAGAGCTGGCCGTGGCGTGGATGCGCCGTCATCCGCTGGCTCCCTTAGAAAACGAAATTATCTTGGTGCAAAGTAATGGCATCGCCCAGTGGTTAAAGCTCGCCTTGGCCGAACGGCGCAGTGGCGGTATTGCCGCGGCCATGCAGGTGGACTTGCCGGCGCGTTTTTTATGGCAAACTTATCGCAGTGTGCTAGGTAGCGACACCATTCCTAAGCTGTCTCCGCTGGATAAGGCACCGCTGACCTGGCGCTTAATGCGTTTATTACCACAGCTATTAGATGATGAGCGTTTTGCGCCCTTAAGCCGATTTTTACAAAGCGATGAAGATGGCCGTAAGCGTTATCAGTTGGCCGAGCGTTTAGCGGACTTATTTGACCAATACCAAGTGTATCGCGCCGATTGGCTGGGGGGGTGGGAGCAGGGCCGGGACCAAATCATCACCGCCCGTGGCAAAGCTGAGCCCCTAGACAGCGTTGCCTTGTGGCAACCGGCGCTGTGGCGCGCCTTGCTTGATGATGTGGGCCACGACCAAGTGGCCGGCAGCCGCGCTGGTGTGCATCCGCGTTTTGTGGCGGCGTTGCAAGCGGCGACTGAGGCGCCCAAAGGTTTGCCACGGCGGGTGATCGTATTTGGTATCTCGTCTTTGCCGGCACAAACCCTGGAAGCGCTGGCCGCTGTCGCGCGCTTTAGTCAGGTGTTGTTGTGCGTGCATAACCCTTGCCAGCACCACTGGGGCGACATAGTGCCGGATCAAGACTTGCTGCGGCACCAATATCGTCGCCATGCCCGCAAGGCAGGCCAGCCCGCTGAGCTAAGTGACCATGATTTGCATCAGCATGCGCATCCCTTGTTGGCCTCGTGGGGTAAGCAAGGGCGAGACTACATCAACTTGCTCGACAGCATGGATGAGCCCGACAGTTATCGAGAGCGCTTTGCCGCCATGGGCAATCGCATTGATATTTTTGCTGAAGGTGATACTTCGCATCTGTTGGCGCAGTTGCAAGATGACTTGCTCAATCTTAGACCCTTAAGCGAAACTCAAGCATGCTGGCCGGCGTTGGATGAAAGCGCTGCTTCCATTCGTTTTCACATTGGCCACAGTGCTCAGCGTGAAGTGGAAATTTTACACGACCAATTGCTGGAATATTTCAGCACTGACGACACCTTGCGACCGCGCGACATCATAGTGATGGTGCCAGATGTAAACCTTTATGCGCCGCATATTCAGGCGGTATTTGGCCAATATCATCGAGAAGACCCGCGCTATATTCCTTTTACCTTGGCGGATCAGGGCAGCCGTGGCACGGATCCCTTACTGATCGCCCTTGAGCAATTGTTGCGCTTGCCCGATAACCGCCAAACCGTGAGTGAAGTGCTGGACTTGTTGGAAGTGCCGGCGTTGCGTCAGCGCTTTGGCATTAGTGAGGCCGACGTACCAACCTTGCACCGCTGGATAGAAGGGGCGGGCATTCGTTGGGGACTCGACGCCCAGCGCCGTGCCGCCTTAGGTTTACCGGCCGATATGGAGCAAAATACTTGGCGCTTTGGTTTGCGCCGTATGTTGCTGGGCTATGCGGTGGGCAGCGGCGAGGCATGCTTGGGCATAGAGCCCTATGATGAAATTGGTGGCCTAGAGGCCGCCTTGATTGGCCCGTTGGTGCGCTTGCTCGACACGCTCGATATTTGGCATCAGCGGTTGTCCCTGAGTCATCTGCCCTCTGATTGGGGCCAAGCACTGCATCAATTGCTGAACGACTTTTTCCTGACGGATACAGATGCCGAACACACATTACTCACTAACCTCACCGAAACCTTAGAAGACTGGCAACAGTTGTGTGCCAGTGTAAATCTTGAGGAAATACTGCCATTAAACGTGGTGCGCGAAGCTTGGCTAAGCGCACTGGATCAAGGCCGACTCAGCCAGCGCTTTATGGCGGGTGCGGTGAATTTTTGCACCCTGATGCCGATGCGCGCCATTCCGTTTCGCATGGTGTGCTTGCTTGGTATGAACGACGGGGATTACCCGCGCACCGTGACCGCGCTGGATTTTGACTTAATGGCCACGGATTATCGACCGGGCGATCGTTCACGGCGTGAAGATGACCGTTATTTATTGCTCGAAGCGTTGCTCTCGGCGCGCGACCGCCTGTATATCAGCTGGGTGGGGCGCAGTATTCGCGATAACAGCGAGCGACCACCGTCGGTATTAGTGGGTCAATTACGTGATCATATTGCTGCGGGTTGGCGTTGGCATACGGATGCTGACGCTACGGGATCCTTGCTTACTCACAGCGAAAGCCGTTTGCTCGCTAATCTCACCACCGAGCATCCGCTACAGCCCTTTAGTGCACAGTACTTTAATGAAACGGGACCGCTATTTAGTTATGCCAGTGAGTGGGCGGGCTTATATCGTCAAGTGAGCCCAGTGGCCGAGCGGGATTTGGCACCTTTATTGGCCGCAGATGAACCACCATTGGTGCGCGAGCTGGAGCAACTGCAAAACTTTCTACGAGATCCGGTCGGTCACTTTTTTACGCAACGCCTGAAGGTCTATCTGGGTGAAGAGTGCTCGCCGCAATTAGATGAAGAGCCCTTTAGCCTAGATGGGCTAGAGATGTATGTGTTAAAGCAACAGTTGCTTGAGCAAGCCTGTGACGCTACCGATATCGAGCAAGCCTTGCGCATGGCGGCTACCCGTCAAAGCGGGCAGGGCAGCTTGCCGCTGGCGGGCTTTGGTATTGAATTACAAGAAAAGCTGCTGGCGCCATTGCCTGAGCAAATACAGCGCTATCAGCAATTAGCGCAGCAATGGCCCAACCCCTTAAGCTCGCCGTTAGCTTTGCAGTTTGAACAGGCGGGCATCGCGTTACAAGGTTGGCTGGGTGGACTGTATCAGCATGGGCAAGGGTTCGCCCGTCTTGAATTGCAGCCCGGTAATTTAGTGCATAAAAAAGTGCCAAAGTGGCACCGGTTGTTGCGGCCATTAGTCAGCCAAGTGGTGGCAGCCGCATCTGGCATTAGCTTAACCACTTGGTTGGTGGGGGAAGACGTAACCTTGGAGTTTTCGCCCCTTAGCCAAGATGAAGCGCAAGTTATTTTAGGTGAGTGGCTGAGTGCGTGGCGTGCAGGGTTAGAGGCGCCGTTGCCGGTGGCCTTGCAAACCGCCATGGTGTGGCTCGACAAAACAGACGAAGCTAAAGCCCGCACTAAATATGAAGGCGACGACTTTTTTGGTGGCGGCGAGTGTCAACAAAATGCCGCCTTGGCCCGTCAGTACCCCAACTTTGATGCATTAATCGCCAATGGGGAGTTTGCCACTTGGAGTGAGCGTTTATATCGCCCCTTGCTCAACCATCAACCCCAATCTTTGAGCGCGGAGAAAACGTCATGAATGCCCCTCAACCCCATACTCTTCGCCCGCTGGCGCTGCGCTTTGCCTTGCACGGCAGTCGCTTAATTGAAGCCAGTGCCGGCACTGGCAAAACCTTCACTATTTCGGCGCTGTATCTGCGTTTGGTGCTGGGTCATGGGGGCGAGGCGGCGTTTCATCGGGAATTATTACCGCCAGAAATCCTAGTGGTGACCTTTACCGAGGCGGCCACTCGTGAGCTGCGAGACCGTATTCGGGCGCGCTTAGTAGAAGCGGCACGGGTATTTCGCGGTGAATTACTCGGCGATGATTTACTGAAAGAATTTAAACGTGACTTTGCCGAAGACCTGTGGTCGGCTTGTGCGCGGCGCTTAGACATTGCCGCCCAGTGGATGGACGAGGCGGCGGTGTCCACCATTCACGGCTGGTGTCAGCGCATGTTGCGCGAGCACGCCTTTGACAGTGGCAGCTTGTTTACTCAAACGTTGGAAACGGATCACAGCGAGCTAAAAGCGCTGGTGGTGCGCGATTATTGGCGCCAGCAATGTTATCCGCTTAACAATGAGGCGCTAGATTGGGTGATTGAGCACTGGAAAACGCCGGACACTTTACTGAAAGCTATCCAGCCTTTGCTGAATAACACCGGTCTTGCCACCGCCAAGGCCACACTTTCTTTAGCGCAATTACTGGAAGAAAACTTACAACAAAAAGCGCACGCCTTAGCGGCACTAAAAGCCCCTTGGGTGATATGGCTGGATGAAATAGACCGAATTCTGCACACCGGCATTGCCCAAAAAGCGGTACACGGCAAGTGGCTACAAGCTAAGCGCACCGACGACTGGTTAGCTAAAATTCGTGACTGGCGAGACGGTGACGCGGTTGAGTTGGATCTCACCGATGCGGCTTGGGCCCGCCTGTGCAGTGCGGGTATCGTTGAAGCGTGGAAAATGGGCGATGCGCCCCATCATGGCGCTTTTGTTGCCATGGACACCTTACGCGAGCAGCTTGAGGGCTTAGACGCCCCCTTTGAGGCGGCACGTCGCCACGCGGGCGTTTGGGTAAGCCAACGCTTTGATGAAGAGAAACGTCGCCGCGCGGAAATGGGCTTTGATGACATGCTGTCGCGGCTCTATGAGGCACTGCACGGCGAGAACGGTGATCGGCTAGCGCAAGTGATACGCACTCAGTTTCCGGTAGCCATGATTGATGAGTTTCAAGACACGGATCCTCAGCAGTATCGTATTTTTGACCGTATTTATCAGTTAACTGAGCTTAAGCACGCTGAGTCCGAGTCTGGCGATGCGAACTTGTTATCGACGGAGCAAACAGCTACGACTGGTTTATTTTTAATTGGTGATCCTAAGCAGGCGATTTATGCCTTTCGCGGTGCCGATATTCATACTTATTTAAGTGCCAAACACGCGACTCACGGTCGTCATGAAAGCTTGGACACAAACTTTCGCTCTTCCAGGTCTATGGTCAATGCGGTGAACCGGCTGTTTTTATTAGCCGAGCAACGTCAGGCTGGCGAGGGAGAATCAGGGCAGGGCGCCTTTTTATTTCGTGATGGCAGTGATAACCCGCTGCCCTTTATGCCAGTGCAGGCTAAAGGCCGCGCCGAGCATTGGTGCGTGCGTCGTACATCCGATGCGGCCTTAATTCCGCAGCCAGCGCTTACCTTTTGGCAAGCCGAGCAAGATGAGCCCTTATCGGGCGGTGCCTATCGGGCACAAATGGCCGCCAGTGCCGCCAGTGAAATTACTGAGTTACTTAATTTAGGCCAACACAACCGCGCCGGTTTTAAAGACGGCGAGCAGTTAACTCCCGTCAAACCCAGTGATATTGCGGTCTTGGTGCGTAACTTTACTGAGGCCCAAGCCATTCGTACTGAGCTGGCCGCCTTGGGTGTGCGCAGCGTGTATTTGTCTGATAAAGACTCCATTTTTAACAGTCAAGAAGCGCTCGATCTTATGTTGTGGCTACGCGCTTGTGCCGAGCCTGAGCAAGACCGCTTATTGCGCGCTGCCTTGGCCAGTCGCACCTTGGGGCTAACGCTGTATGAGCTCGAGCAACTCAACCAAGATGAGCGTAACTGGGAGCGGCGGGTGATGCAGTTTCGCGATTATCGCAGCCGTTGGCGTCGCCAAGGCGTGCTGCCGATGTTGCATCAATTGCTCCATGACTTTGGACTGCCCAGTCGCTTGGTACAACGCAGTGACGGTGAGCGCGCACTGACCAATATCTTGCACTTAGCCGAATTGCTGCAACAGGCCGCCGCTAATCTTGATGGCGAGCAGGCGCTGACCCGTTATTTAAGCGAGCGGGTATTGGGCGAGGGCGACACTAATGATGAACAAGTGTTGCGCTTAGAAAGTGACGCGGCCTTAGTGCGAGTGGTGACCATTCATAAGGCCAAAGGCTTGGAATATCCCTTGGTATTCTTGCCCTTTATTTGTGCCTTTCGTGATACTAAGAGCAATGAGCCGGTCAAAGTGCATGACGGCGATCATAATCAATTAGTGTTGTCGCCCAACGCCGCTCAGCTTGAACAGGCCGACCAAGCCCGCTTGGCGGAAGACTTGCGCTTATTGTATGTGGCGCTGACCCGCTCCCGTCATGCCTGTTGGCTAGGCATGGCGGATCTTAAAGGGCGCAGCAAAGGCTCAATTTTGCACCGTTCTGCCATCGGCCACCTGCTGGGTGGCGGGGCGGTCTTGACCCGTAGCTCAGACTTAACCGATTGGTTGTCGCCGTTAGCTGAAGTTGATGTTGAGGCCAATGAAATTGTGCAGGTTACCGCACCTGAGCCAAGTGGCCTAAAGCTACAAGACTTGAGCGAAATCCAAGCCGAGCCAGTCTGGCGTAAACCACAGCGACGCGCCGCCGAGCATTGGTGGATTGCTTCTTACAGTGCGCTGCGCACCGGTGCCATCAATCAAGAGAAAGCCGCGCACCTTAAACCAGAACACCTTAAACCAGAGGACCTTAAACCAGAGCACCGCTATGAAGATTTAAGTCCCGAAAATGCCGCCGCAGCCAGTATCGCGGATGACGAACAAGAAACCGTCTTGATGCCGGCTGCTACCTCCTTAGTGGACGCCAGCTTGCATGGTTTTCCACGGGGGCCTAATCCTGGCACCTTCTTACACGGTCTGTTAGAGCTGGCAGCAGCCGAGAGCTTTAACGGCGAATCTTTGGCCTTAACTGAACAAATTGCGCGTCGCTGTGAGCTGCGCGGCTTAAACGACTGGGCAGAGCCGCTAACCGTGTGGCTGGGTCAATTGCTGCGCACGCCATTAGCTGGCACTGGCTTGTTGTCGGGCTCTGGACTTAATGAAAGCGAGCCAGCGCCACCTCAGCTGCCGGTGTGCTTAAACGCGCTCACCACCTATCAGCCCGAGCTGGAATTTTGGTTAGAAGCCAGCCAAGTAAATGTGCGGGTGTTGGATAGCCTAGTGCAAAAGGCAGTGTTGCCACATATCGTCCGCGCTGAGTTATTACCCGACACCTTAAATGGCATGTTTAAAGGCTTTATCGACTTGGTATTTGAATATCAAGGCCGCTATTTTGTGGTGGATTATAAGTCCAACTGGCTGGGTGCTGCGGACGAAGACTACACGCAAACGGCGATGATTGAGCAGATAGTGAAGCACAGATACGATCTGCAATATGTGCTTTATTTATTGGCCTTGCACCGCCAATTAAAACTGCGGCTGCCGGATTATGATTACGATCTGCACATGGGCGGCGCCATCTACTGGTTTATTCGCCACCCCCAAGGCCAGTATTTTGAACGGCCACCCAAAGCGCTGATTGAGTCACTGGATGACCTATTTAACGGTGAATTTGATAACAAGAGCAACGGCGAACTTGCTGACGGATCCAATGAGGAACAGGCCCATGTTTGAACAAGAGACGAGCGTGAAAAACCTATCACCCTTACAAGACACGCCTGCGCTGTTTGCGTTGCTCGATACTTGGGTGGATAAAGGCTGGCTGCGAGCATTGGACGCCGCCTTGGCGCGCTTTTTTGCCGAGTTAGAGCCAGAAGCGTCGCCGTTGCTGTTATTAGCCAGCGCTTTGGCCAGCCATCAATTGGGCCACGGCCACGTGTGTTTAGACGTAACGGCGACCTTAGCCAGCCCAGACTTTGCGCTGTCGTTGCCGCCGGAAGGGGACTTGGCAGGGGTAACGGTACTGCCGTCTAGCTTACTGGCTGGCGTGACCTTAACCGATTGGTGCCAGCAGTTGCGCGCTAGCAGCTTAGTGGCTGAAAGTTCAGAGCAGGCCCACCAACAAAGTGCGACGCCGTTAGTGTTAGTGGAGCAACGTTTGTACTTGCGTCGTTACTGGCGCTATGAGCAAACGGTGGCGAGTGCACTCAGTCAGCGTTTAGCGCTCACACCTAGGTTGCCAGACCAGCTCAGTGAGCAGTTGGAGCAGTTATTCCCCGAGCCGTTAGTGGTGGACGGCGAGCGGCAAACTGATTGGCAAAAGCTGGCTTGTGCATTAGCGGTGCGCGGCAACTTTAGCATGATCACCGGCGGCCCCGGCACTGGCAAAACCACCACAGTGGTGCGCTTGTTGGCGCTGTTGCAGCAGTCCGCTATTGGGCCGACAAGTATTAGCCAGACAGATGTCAGTCAAGCTAATGGCGCCCAAACTCATGGTGGCAAACCGCTGCGTATTCGTTTGGCTGCCCCCACCGGCAAGGCGGCGGCGCGCCTCACCGAATCCATTGCCGCCCAAGTGGCCAGCTTACCGGTGTCTGAGGCGGTGCGGGCTACTATTCCGAGTGATGTCACCACCTTGCATCGACTGTTAGGCAGCTTGCCGAACAGTCGGCATTTTCGCCATCACGGGGCCAATCTATTACCGCTGGATGTATTAGTGGTGGATGAAGCTTCCATGATAGATCTAGAAATGATGGCGTGTTTATTATCGGCACTGCCGCTGCAGGCGCGGCTGATTTTATTGGGTGATAAAGACCAATTAGCCTCGGTAGAAGCGGGGGCACTGCTCGGGGATTTATGCAGTGATGCCACAGCAGGGCGTTACGCCCCTGAGTTAAGCCGCTGGTTGGCAGAAGTGAGCGGAGAGTCACTTGCCCATCCAGACTTGCAAGCAGGGACGGCCAGCGCCCATCCCTTGGCGCAGCGGACTTTAATGCTGCGCTATTCGCGTCGTTTTGGCAGTCAGTCCGGCATCGGCCAGTTGGCATTGGCGGTTAACGCTCAAGACTCTACACAGGCTCGCGCCATATTAAACGCAGGGCGGCCTGACTTACATCGCTTGGCGCTAAAGGGCGAGCAGGATAAGGCGCTCGATAACTTGTTGCTGAAAGGGCGAGGCGAGGCACAGGGCTATGGTCATTACCTGCAGCTGTTGCAACAAACACGGCCGGCACAGAGCTGTGAGCCCGACCATGGCGCGTGGAGCGATTGGGCGGTTGCGGTATTGAGCGCCTTTGATGAATTTCGACTGTTGTGTGCCCTGCGCAAAGGGCCGTGGGGGGTTGCGGGGCTAAACGAGCGTATTGCACAGCTTCTGCACAGACGCGGCTTGTTGAGCAGCGATCAAGGCTGGTATGAAGGACGCCCAGTATTAGTAACGCAAAATGATTACAGTTTAGGGCTAATGAACGGCGATATTGGCATCGCCCTGCGCGTGCCGGACGAGCCAGGGCGCAGCGTATTACGGGTGGTGTTTGCGCGCAACGACGGCGCACAAGGGCTGAAATGGGTGCTGCCTAGCCGCTTAAGCGCGATTGAAACCGTGTTCGCCATGACAGTACATAAGTCGCAAGGGTCTGAGTTTGCTCACACCGCTTTAATCTTACCTGAGAGCTTAAATCCGGTATTAACTAAAGAGCTGCTGTATACGGGCATTACCCGCGCGCGCTTGCACTTTAGTTTGTTAGAAAGCCGGCCTTCGGTATTTGAGCAAGCGGTACAAAAGCGCGTTGCTCGGCGCAGCGGTTTGCTTAATGAGCTTACGCCTCAAACCGACGGCTAGCGTTACGTCGCTCGTTAAAAAAACACCCACTCCTGTTTTACATGAGTGGGTGTTTTTAAATCAGCGATTTTTCAAACGATTAGCTCCAGCTTAGGCGAGGTAGCGCGCACTAAACTCATTTGCCGGCAGTGGTCGGCTGATCAAGTAGCCTTGGATAAGATCCACGTGATATTTAGCTAACGCCTCCCGTTGGGCTTGGGTTTCTACCCCTTCGGCGACCACGGTCAGCTTTAGCCCTTGTGCCATGCCGGTGATGGCGGCCAAAATAGTCTCGCTGCCTAGATTTTCGCCCAGTTGTTGCACAAAGCTCTGATCGATTTTTAAGGTGGTGATGGGCAATTGGTGCAGATAGCTTAACGACGAATAACCGGTGCCAAAGTCGTCCATGGCAATCTGACAACCGAGCTGGCGCAAAGCATTTAAAATAGTGATGGCTTGCTGTTGTTTATCCAGCAAGATGCTTTCGGTGAGCTCAAAGCTTAATAAGCCCGCTGGCAGTCGATATTCCTGATATAAGGCTTGAATGTCGGCAATTAAATCTTGATGCCAAAACTGCTGAGCTGACAAGTTGACCGCCACCGGTACCGGCGTTAATCCGCTATCGAGCCAACAGCGTAACTGGGCGGCCACGGTGCGCATTAATAATTTGCTTAAGGGTTGAATAAGACCTGTACGCTCGGCCAGTGGAATAAAATCCCCCGGTGAAACTTGGCCAAACGTGGTGTCCGTCCAGCGCGCCAACGCCTCCATGCTGACTAATCGTCCGGAGTCTTGCGCTACCAAAGGTTGATAATGCAAGCTCAAGCCAAGGCCGGTGTCCAGCGCATTGCGCAGCGCCGTTTCCATGGCCAGCCAGCGGTGCTCGCGCACATCTAGGGCGGTGCTAAAAAGGCGATAGGTATTGCGGCCTTCTTGTTTGGCGCGATACATGGCGGCATCCGCGTGCTGTAACAGTTGCTGAGCATTACTCGCATCGTCCGGATACAGGCTAATGCCTACGCTGCAGCCGACCCTAAATTGCTGATTATTCAATAACACAGGTTCACCCACGGCCTCTAATAGGCGCCTAGCAATGATAGTCACTTCATTGGCGTCGGTTAAATCCGGTAATAGCACAATAAATTCATCGCCGCCTAAACGCGCTAAAGTATCGTCTTCGCGCAACCGCGCCGCCATGCGTTTGGACACCTCAAGCAGCAGCTCATCTCCCGCCGCGTGGCCGAGACTGTCGTTCACTTGTTTAAAATGATCCAAATCGATAAACAGTACCGCCAAACGCTGCTGTTGACGGTGGGCATGGCGCAATGCGTGATCCAATCGGTCTTCTAAGAGGCGGCGATTAGGCAGTTGGGTGAGGGCATCGTAATAGGCGAGCTTGCGAATTTGGTCTTCATTTTCACGAATATGGGTAATGTCGGCAAACAGGGCGGCATAATGAGTGACCTTGTCGGTTTCATCGCTAATGCTGGTAATGGTGAGCAGCTCCAGATACAACTGGCCCGTTTTACGTCGGTTCCAAATCTCGCCGCGCCAATAGCCGTCTTGACTCAGGGTTTGCCACATACGGTTATAAAAGTCGGCATCATGGCGTCCCGAAGACAAAATTGCCGGCGATTTTCCCATCACTTCTTCTGCCGAGTAACCGGTAGTATGGGTAAAGGCGGGGTTCACAAACTCAATACGCCCGTGGGCGTCAGTAATGATCACGCCCTCTAATGAGGCGGCAATCACGCGTTCGGCCAGCTGTAAGTTGAGGTGCGGATGCTGTAGCGCCTGATCGCGCAGCTGCATGGCGTGGCGCAGCTCTTGCATGCGGTGCTGGTCGGCGCCCTCTAAAATATTGCGAAACCCCAGCAAACCGATAATGGCGTGATTGTCGCTATCTTTTACCGCTAAATGGCGCAGCTGATTATCAATCAACAGGTCACGAGCGCGCAATAAAGAGTCTTGGGGCGTGATGGTCAGCAAAGGGCGACTGGCAAGCTTGCTCAGCGGTGTGTTACCGGGGTGGTGCGCCACAAAACGCACCATGTCGCGCTCGGTGATAATGCCATATTCCTGCTCTGAGCACACCACCACGACTGCGTCTTGATGGTGTGCCAGCATTAGCGGTGCGGTTTGTCCCAGCGTTAAACTGCCGGCTAACACCAAGGGCGCTTTATCCATGACTTGGTCTATGGTGCGCAGGCTCAAGTACAACTCCAGCCCTTGTTTAAGCGCTATGTCTGTTTGCGACACTATGCCTTGCGGGCGACCTAAGTTATCCGTCACCAATAAATGGCGCAGCCCTTCATCATTAAAGCGTTGCATCACTTCTGAGGCGCGAGCACTCAATGTCACACTCCTCACCGGGTGGCTCATCACTTCACTAATGGGGCGCTGCAAGGAAGTGGGGTCATTAAAGTCGAGGCGTAAGCTGTCGTGCTCGGTCCAAATGCCAATTGCGGTTTCGTTTTCCATAATCAGCATGGAGCTGCAGCGGCGACTGGTCATGCGCTGTGCCGCCTCAAAAATAGGCGTGTCTGGGCTGCAGGTAAGCAGACCGCGGTGCATTATACGCTCAACGGGCAGGTCGGCGGCAGTAGAATGGAGAGGCATCACGTTGGCTCATTTGACACTAAATTATCGTTAACGTTAGCATATTCAACTAAGAGAGCCGATCTAAATACCGTGAAAATAGTAGGGATTTAAAGAAATCATTTTTTATGCTTACCTGATTACGTATGAACCTCCGCCATAATGCACCCTGTTTCGGTTTGTTCTTTGTAGCTGCCCAATTTATTCGGCAGGCCAGCTCTGCTGGCTGTTACTGAGGTTTAGATTTAACCAAAACACCAAACCGGGCCGAATAAATTGGCCCCTACAAGGTCAAAATACCAAACTGAGCTTCATATTCTTTACCGAAGAGGCAGCACCTCCCTGTAACCTATTGAATTAATTGGTGCTGAGTTCACTGAAACATGGCTGAGCTTTGTGGGTAATCAGGTATGCTTATAAAAAAAATCGTTTACCACTATTTTTGTATAACTAATGTGCGGATAGTCGGCGTGTGACCGCTATCCGCAGCTGCCTCTAGATTAATAAGATTGGCTGTGTATCCCTTTAATAGCACGGCCAGAAGGGTCGGCCATGAGTTTCCATTGTTCATCCCATTCGATGGCCGTGGGTGTTGAGCACGCCACGGAAGGGCCGCAGGGCACGCAGCGAGCGGCAGATTCCTGAGGGAAATGGCCTTCAAAGATAGCGCGATAGTAATAGGCTTCTTTATTGGTGGGCGTATTCACCGGAAACCGAAAGCCTGCCGCCGCCATCATCTGGTCGGTGACCTCTTGCTCTACCATGGCTTTAAGGCTGTCGATCCACGAATAGCCTACTCCGTCTGAAAACTGCTCTTTCTGACGCCACACTACTTCATCGGGCAGCATGTCACTGAAAGCCTCGCGCAGTATGTGTTTTTCCATTTTTCCTGGGCCGCACATTTTGTCGGTTGGGTTAAGGCGCATGGCCACATCCATAAACTCTTTATCGAGAAAAGGCACGCGGGCTTCCACGCCCCATGCGGCCATCGACTTGTTGGCGCGCAAGCAGTCAAACATGTGTAAGGCTTTTAGCTTGCGCACGGTTTCTTCGTGAAACTCTTTGGCGTTGGGCGCCTTGTGAAAATACAGGTAACCGCCAAACAACTCGTCTGAACCTTCGCCAGACAGTACCATCTTGATGCCCATTGCCTTAATGCGCCGCGCCATCAAATACATGGGGGTTGAGGCTCGAATAGTGGTGACATCATAAGTTTCGAGGTGATAGATGACCTCACGCAGCGCATCCAGGCCTTCTTGTACCGTGTAGAGCAGCTCGTGATGCACTGTGCCTAGGTGTGCGGCGACCTTGCGTGCGGCAATTAGGTCCGGAGCATTCTCTAGGCCTACGGCAAACGAATGTAACTGGGGCCACCAAGCTTTGCTGTTATCTTGATCTTCTACTCGTCGGTCGGCATAGATTTTGGCAATGGCAGAAATAACTGAGGAGTCGAGCCCTCCGGACAAGAGCACGCCATAGGGGACATCGCACATTAGCTGGCGCTTAACGGCCGCCATTAGTGCTTCGCGCAATTCCTCTACGCTCGAGGTTTGATGCTCGACATTGGCGTAACTTTCCCAGTCGCGCTGATAATATCGACGTAACTCGCCTTCTTGGCTGTAAAGCAGGTGGCCGGGTGGAAACTCGTTAATGGTTTTACACACTGGGGTAAGCGCCTTCATCTCGGAGGCGACATAAAAATTACCTTGCTCGTCGTGGCCAGTATAAAGCGGAATAATTCCCATGTGATCTCGACCAATTAAATAAGCATCTTGCTCCTCGTCGTAAAGCACGAAGGCAAAAATGCCGTTGAGAGAGTCCAGAAACTCAGGGCCTTTTTCCTGATACAAGGCGAGGATAACTTCACAGTCAGATTGGGTCTGAAATTCAAAATCACTCTCAAGACCGGCTTGCAGCGCTTTGTGATTATAGATTTCGCCATTCACTGCCAACGCATGGGTCTTGGCTGGGTTAAGCAAGGGTTGAGCGCCGCTGTTTAAGCCGACAATGGCTAAGCGCTCGTGCACCAGAATGGCCTTGTCGCAGCTGTAAATGCCGGACCAGTCTGGGCCGCGATGGCGCAGCAGTTTAGATAGCTCCAATGCGCGGGCGCGCAGGGGCGTGACATCAGACTTAAGTTCGAGAATACCAAAGATAGAACACATATCATCATCCTTAATTTGTGGCTCTGTACCGTAAATTTAGGTTGGCAGAGTCACAGTAGGATGGAAAGTTGAAATGGATAAAAAGTAAAAATAACGCCACTATGTTTTTAGATCCTCATTAATAGTGGTTAATTAAGGCGAATTGATAAAATAATAGGCTATTTTTTACATATTCGTTAATTCATAATTCGGTCAATTACAGCATTACGGTGGGTGCGATAGGATCGTCAATGCGAAACCAGCCGGCGATGCTCATGCGGTCGCGGTGGGCGGGCAGCACTTCATGAGGAAAGTTTTCCGATAAAAAACATACCAAGGTACCGGCGGTGGGCAAGACACGATGCAGCACGTCCGCGCTTTGCTCTGGGTACACTAATAACTCACCGCCATGGCTGGCATGCCAGTCTTCATTGAGATAGAGCACTGTGGTGATGCGCCGATTGCCGCGCCCACGAAAGGCATCCAGATGCTTCTTATAAAAGTCGCCGCTTTGATACAAGGCATAGTGGCACTCGTAATCTTTGAGGCCCAAGAATAATTGTCGATTCAACGCCTGCTTTAAACGTGTCATCAAAGACAAGTAATAAAGTTGAATGGGGGTGTCGCCTTCCAGCCAGCGAGTTTTATCACTGCGTACGCGCTCATTGGTTTGCTGGTGTCGTTCACGGCCAATGGCGGCAGGGGTGAGCTCGCCCGCAGGCAAGGTAAGCAGATCGTGGCGTAAGCTGGCCACAATATTGCTATCAATAAAGTCAGGGAAAATGCCAATGCCAGATCCTGCTAACGCCTCTATGATGTTGGTAAAATCTAATTCAAGTCCTACAACTGCATTCACGTTTAACCCTCCAGGTGTGCACCCCGCTTTTAAGAGCGCCTATTAACACTGATAGCGACTCGGGTAGCCAGAAAGAAAATTTGCATGTGCAGCGCGTCTGCATTGCTCGTGCCTAACTCTTATTTTTACTGCGGCCAGCTCGCTAACGACCATGGCAGCCATCAACATAGCCCTTATATGGGTTAAATACAAAAAATGCAGATTAAACAAAGATTTGGCTAACTCAGGATTACCACGCACCTAAGAAATTCCGCCATCAATGTATTTCAGTAACGACCAAGCTAGGCAGTCCGTGCAGGCGGCAATTAATCGCTGTGTATGCGACTAAGCCGTTTTGCTTGTCGGATTTTTCTAGTAACAGGAGGTCTAACAGAGAAGGTCGGAAAGGATAGGTACAGTTAGTGGGGGAGGGGGCGCAGCGTTGGCGCTTAATATATTACTCAAACGAGCCTAGTGTTTGATTAGCACTCATGCATCAGTGCTTGTTCATTAGCGCTTGTTCACTAGATGCGATGCCTAGGCTCGTTTGGTTATGACCCACAGTGGAGTTAGTGCACCGCCGAGGGCAGCTTACTGGGTTCTTCGTCTTGCATTAAAAAGCCCAGCTCACCAATTTCAAACAATAACTGCTGAGTGGCCATCACTGTCTGTTGCACTATCCAGATAAACTGAGATTCATCCAGTCCCGCTTGAGTGTGCATGTAATCGGCGACGATTAAGCGCGGCAGATTATCGTCTACGATGTCGACAAACACTTTAAGGCTGGGATAATTCATGTTGAGACGGCCTAATTCAGCCACCAGCACCAAAAGTGCCGTGGGTCTGATTTCGATTTCGCTGGTTAAGAGCGCGCCTTCTTGCTCCACGAACAGTCGGCTTTCCAATACGCCTTCCAGTTCTTGCAGTTCAGATAAATGAATGCCGTGACAGTTTTCACACACGTAATGTTCTATGTAGCTGGCGCTAAGCCAACGCATGGCAGTTTCTGCTGTTAACACTCAAACTCCTAACTGGGGCATTCAAAGACTGGCTAGTGTAAACCAAAGCAGGCAGTAGGAGAATAAAAAGCCGGTTAAATTGCCGCGTATTTAGCCAATGTCTTCCCTGCTAAGCCCGCGGCCAACCGGCCTTAGCGCATAATTTGCTTTTATCTCCTAAAGGAGGAATGCTGAGTAATAATGAAAGGTAATCAGCCCTTTGGCATCACAGCACTTTGAGACAAGGAACGTAAATGTGAAAACGCTGCTAGCTGCAATCGATTTGGAATCTGGCTCCATCTTAGTGGTGAAAAGGGCGGTGGAGCTTGCGGCGCGCTTGCAGGCAAAACTGCATTTAGTGCATGTGGTGGATGATGCCTTGACTCTGTATGAGCCCATGGTGGAAATTTCGGTGCGCCATCGGCTAAAACAAGCGGCAGAGACCGCACTGCAGTCTTTGTTTGAGTTGTTGCCATCGGAGCTTAAAGCCCACAGTTGTTATCAAGTGATATTGGGCAAGCCCCATCAGGCACTGGCGAAATATATTAGCCAGTCACAAGCGGATTTATTAATTGTAGGCCGCCATCACATTGAGCCGTTGCGGGATTTGTTTGTGGGCACCACGGCGGAGCGCTTGTTACGTCACTGTGATATTCCGCTGCTGATGGTGAGCACCGACTCTGTTGAGCCTTATCTGCACGTAATGGCCGCCACGGATTTTTCACGCAGTTCCCATCATGCGCTGCAAGCCGGTTTATGGTTGGCGCCGGAGGCGAAAGTGAATCTGGTGCACGTTTGCGATCCACCCTTTATGGGCTTTGTACGCTACGACCAAGACGATCTGGACACGCTATTAGCCGAGAAGAAGGCACGCTTAGAGCAAGAAATCGCCAGCGAAATGGCGTATTTTTTAGCGGATGATGACCAAAGCCGTATTGAAAGCCAAGTGCTGACCGGTAATGCCCAGCAGCGTTTAACCGAAGCCGTAGAATTGCACAGACCGCAATTATTAGTCCTTGGCACTCACGGCCGCCAAGGCATCAGTCGCTTACTGATCGGCAGCGTGGCCACCGCCTTCTTAAGTACCTTGCCCTGTGACGTATTAGTGGCGAGATAATTTCTGCGTGAGGCGTGAGGCGTGAGGCGTGAGGCGTGAGGCGTGAGGCGTGAGGCGTGAGGCGTGAGGCGTGAGGCGTGAGGAAAAAACACCGAGTTTAGGCTCGGTGTTTTTGTTTGTCTTATCTGTCATTCAACATTAAACATTAAATTAAAGATCTTCTTTGCCACGGAACGCACGGACGCAGTTCACGTGCGACAAGAGCCTAAAAACCTTTGATGGGTAAGAACCTCTCCTGTGATGTACTTGTGTTTGGCTCTTACCATAAAGTTCACTTTCAGATCTGATCACTATTTTTCAGTGGGTTCAGTGGATTCCGTGGCAAAAAATCTTGAGTTTCTAAAGGGAAAACTATCGGCTAACCGAAAGTTCCACAGGAGTTATGAGCGATTACTTATCTAAAAATAATGACGGCCAATCTTGCCGGTTTTTGCCCAGTACTAAGAAGTAGGGGTTAAGTAACTGTTTGGTATTGGCGTAACTGAGTGTCTCGCCATTCAACTGCACCACAGTACCGCCCGCTTGCTCGACCACGCACTGCGCCGCCGCCGTATCCCATAAGGATGTGGGGCCCAAGCGCGGGTATACATCGGCACTGCCCTCTGCCACTAAGCATAATTTAAGTGAACTGCCCATGGGCACTAATTCATGCTCGCCTAATTGCGCGAGCAGTGCGGGCATGGCGTCACCGGCATGAGAGCGACTGCCCACTAAGCGCCACGGGCTGTTTGCTTGATGAGTAGCGACCTTAAGTGGCGTTCGTTGCCCCTGTGCGTCAATTTTCTCTGCGCCTAACCCCACGGCGGCGCGGTAGCAGACTTCTAACGCCGGCGCATAGACCACGCCTAATACCGACTTGCCTTGCTCGATAAGGGCGATGTTAACGGTGAATTCGCCGTTGCGTTTAATAAATTCTTTGGTGCCATCCAGCGGGTCTATCAACCAATAACGGCCTTGTGCATCGGCACCGGCAAAGGCGGCGGTGTCTTCTTCTGATAATACTGGCAAAGTAGGGGACAAGCGGCCCAGTTGCTGCTCAATCAAATGATGGGCGGCTTGGTCGGCTTCGGTCAGCGGCGATTGATCTGCCTTCTCCGTCACAGCAATCGGGCGACTGTAAATATCCATGATGGCGGCCCCCGCTGCACGGGCGATGGCTTCCACTTCGATCAATAGCTGGCGGTTAATGTTTGTTTCGTGCACCTGACTCTCCCTTGGTGGCTGAACATGTGATTTCAAATTTCAAATATAGCGATATAGTATAAAAAATCTTGTCTTATGCCTATTTAATCAGAGTTAGGGTGCGCTCTGGCTTTGAAGGCGGGTATTTAACGCGATAAATTTGCCCATTCTTTGAACTTCTCCTCGACTGTCGGTATCATTATCCTCCTTCGGCGTACACGCCTGTCTTCTTCGTTCGTTAATTGTGAGTTTGCTTCTTGATTTCCACCAATAATATCACCATGCAATTTGGCGCTAAGCCGCTGTTTGAAAATATCTCCGTTAAATTTGGCGACGGTAATCGTTATGGCCTGATTGGCGCCAACGGCTGTGGCAAGTCTACCTTCATGAAAATTTTGGGTGGCGATCTGGAACCCAGTGCCGGTCACGTGAGCTTAGATGTCAATGAGCGTCTAGGTAAGCTGCGCCAAGATCAATTCGCCTATGAAGAGTACCGAGTGCTGGACGTGGTGATGATGGGCCACACTGAATTGTGGGCAGCGCTTCATGAGCGCGATGCGATTTATGCCAACCTTGAAGCCACCGACGAAATGTACATGCGTGCCGCTGAGCTTGAAGGCGAAGTGGCCGAATTCGACGGTTACACCGCCGAATCTCGTGCCAGTGAACTGTTATTAGGCGTAGGCATAGCGTTAGAGCAGCATACCGGCCCCATGAGCGAAGTGGCACCGGGCTTAAAGCTGCGAGTGTTATTGGCACAAGCGCTGTTCTCTGATCCAGAAGTGTTGCTGCTCGATGAGCCGACCAACAACTTGGATATCGACACCATTCGTTGGCTGGAAAGCGCGCTGAACGAGCGTAACAGCACCATGATCATTATTTCCCATGACCGTCACTTCTTAAACAGTGTCTGTACTCATATGGCGGATCTGGACTTTGGTGAGCTGCGCGTTTATCCGGGCAACTACGACAACTACACGCTGGCGTCTAATCAAGCCCGTGAGCGTTTGATGTCTGATAACGCCAAGAAGAAAACCCAAATTGCCGACTTACAGTCGTTTGTAGCGCGCTTTAGTGCCAACGCCTCTAAAGCGCGTCAGGCAACGTCACGTGCCAAGCAGATCGACAAAATAGTCTTGGAAGAAGTGAAAGCCTCTAGCCGTCAACACCCCTTTATGCGCTTTGAGCAAGATAAAAAGCTGTATCGTAATGTGCTCGAACTGGAAGACATGTGCCAAGGCTATGACGGCAATGTGCTGTTAAAAGACCTCAATGTGTTGGTGGAAGTGGGCGAGCGCATCGCGATTTTGGGTGCCAACGGTATCGGTAAAACCACACTGGCAAAAACCCTGGTGGGTGAATTAAAGCCGATGAGCGGCCGCTGTAAATGGTCAGAAAACGTTCAAATTGGTTATTACGCGCAGGATCACGCCAGTGACTTCGATATGGACATTACGGTGTTTGATTGGATGAGCCAGTGGCAGCAAGCCGACGACGACGAGCAAAGCGTACGTGGCGTGCTGGGTCGTTTGCTGTTTAGCCAAGACGACATTAAGAAAAAAGTGAAGGTGTTGTCCGGTGGTGAGCAAGGTCGCATGCTGTTTGGCAAGCTGATGATGCAAAAGCCAAATATTTTAGTGATGGATGAGCCTACCAACCACTTGGATATGGAGTCTATTGAATCACTGAATATGGCCCTTGAAATGTATCCTGGCACCTTAATCTTCGTGTCTCACGACCGTGAGTTTGTGTCATCACTGGCGACCCGTATTATAGAGCTCACTGAAGATGGCCTGCGTAACTTTAGCGGCAGCTACGAAGAGTACTTGCGTGAGAAAGGCGTGCTGTAAGCTAGTCTTATTTAAGTAACACGCTTAAGTAAAAAACGCCCCAGCGAGCTAAGCCCGCTGGGGCGTTTTGGTTTGTGTCGCTTAAAATATAGAGTCATTGTAGATGAACCTTAAGTTCTAGTGCTAGATCTATTTTTGCCACGGAAGAACACGGAACGCACGAAATAGTGCAAGAGTGATAGAGCTTTTAGGAGGTAAGATCTTACCCTTAATGATTTATCATTCTTCGGACTTGTCTTTCTTTTTCCGTGCCTCACGCAACAAAGAGGCGTGGCAAATAAGTCTTAATCTTACCTGATTACCCACAAAGCTCAGCTATGTTTCAGTAAATTCAGCATCAATGAATTCAATAGGTTACAGAAAGGTATGTCGAATATCCTGCTGGCCATACGTTCAAGACCCACAACCACGCCAAATTTCACAACGTTGTACCGTAGAGGCCCTTGTCTTAGGTAAAGAGTAGCTGGCCGGTGGCGCGGAGCGCCACCAAGATCTTCAAACCGCACGGCGTTGACAAAGGCACCTACAAAACACACCTCGTTTAACATTGATGTGATTTGTAGGTTCTTGTTTTACTGCGTAAAACCGGCCAGCTAAAGCGGCCTCTACCGCAAAGCAATAGCCTTGCTGCACCTTGCTTGTATTGATATCGCAGCAGGGTATGGATACGAGAAAAGAACAAACCAAAACAGCGCACATCATGGCTGAGGGTCATACGTAATCAGGTTATCTTAAGATCACTTATCGTAAAATCAACAGCGGCTTAGTGGATTCTTTAAGCATCAAGTCGGTAATACTGCCCAGCAACCACTGGCGGATGCGGGAATGGCCATAAGCGCCCATCACCATTAGGTCGATGTCGTGCTTGTCTTGATAGGCCAGTAAGTTCTTCTTCACATCACCTTGCAAGAGTGCCGAGGTGACGTTTAAACCGGCCACTTCTAATTGCAAGCGTGCAGATTCTAACTGTTCTAAGTTCTGGGGATCTGGGCTGGCCACCATCACTAAATGGCATTCTAAGCCATGAAATAGTAAAGACGACGCCAGCATATCCACACCTTTGCGGGTGGTGTCACTGCCATCGAAGGCGAGCATGATTTTTTGAGGCTGCGTAAACGCATCCCAAGTCAGCAATAGAGGCTTGTCGGTGGTGCGGATAACTTGTTCTACATGGCTACCTAAGCGGCTCACGTGATCGTCTTCATTGGCACCTTGACGGCCCATCACCAATAACTGGCAATAATCGTCGTATTGTTCAATTTCATGAACCAGTCGGCCTACGCGCTGTATGGTGCGCGGCGCTGCATAACCTTTGCTTGCCACATGATTACTGGCTTGCTCCAGTACTTGGCGGCTGTGCTCTTTGGCCAAGGCTTCGCGTTTTTGGTCTAGATCAACCAGTTCTTTAGTAATGTTATCTTGTGGAGTGAGGCTGGCAGCACCACTGATGCTAAACAGCATAGTGGGCTCGGATTTGGGTAATACATGCAATAACACTAAAGATGCACCCAGCTGACTGCTGGCCCAGGCCGCATAATCACACACAGTGGTGGTGTGTTTGGAACCGTCAATACAGGCTAATACATTTGTTTTCATGTGGTTCATCCCGATGATAAGTTATTGACTTTACATACAAGAATCGCGGGGGCTCCGATCTAAAACCAATGTAGCACACATTAAACGGCTTGGGGGGCTGCATCAAGTTTCATAATCTTGTCACAAAACCAGAGAATAACGCTGTTTAGCGTTATTCTCTGGACGTTTGCGTTTTTAGCGCAAGATAAGCAAGGGCACTTTGGCCTTCTTGATCATGGCCAAGGTAGTGCTGCCGAGCAGCAATTGGCGGATCCGAGAATGCCCGTAAGCTCCCATTATCATTAACTCGATACCTTGCTCGGCTTGATATTGAGCCAAGGTTTCTTCTACGGATCCGGGTAAAATATGGCTTACGGTTGTTATCTCTGCTTGTTGTAATAAGGCGCTGGCCCACTTGAGTTGCTCTTGGTGGGCGTCGCTATTTTCACCCACTAAAATGATATGCACCTCCAGCCCCGCTAATAAACGACTACTGGCGAGCAAGGTTACCGCTTGGCGGGTGCTGGCGCTGCCATCAAAGGCTAACAGCACCTTTTGTGGAGCCTTAAAATCATCTTTAGTGAGCAAGATGGGGCAGCGCAAGTTGCGGGTAATGGCCTCTACATGGCTGCCTAAATGAGGAGAGTCCGCCGCTGAGTTAGCTCCATGGCGACCTAACACTACCAACCTGGTGCTGGGTGCAAACTCCACCAAGGTTTCGAGCAAGTCGCCGTGGCGTTGAATGGGGTTTGCCAACACGCCGCCTTTGAGCACGTGCGCTTGAATGGCTTCCAGCAACAGGCGGCCTCGCTCGCTAGAGAGCTTGTTTTGCTTGGCATCCAGCTCACTTAAATGTGCCAATAACTGCTCTTGGCTGCCCAGGCCAATGGTGCCACTTAAGTCTGCGGGCACGGGTGCTGGTATTTTATTAGGCACATGCAATAAATGCAGAGGTGCTGCTAGGCGCAGGCTGGCCCAAGTGGCGGCGTCGGCCACGGCGTTGGCATAACGTGAGCCATCGATACAGGCGATTACATTCGTGGTCATATTTACTCTCCTTGGGCCAGATATGCGCTTGTGCTCATGTTTGCTCGAGTACTCATGCTCGCTCTCCTTACTGGTCCGTTAGCTTAATCGTAGTCTTAGCGTCCTGATGCAGACCAAAGCGATCCACCAAGGTGGCACTGGCCTCATTAAGGCCGATAATCTCTACTTCTGCGCCTTCGCGCTTAAAGCTTAACACCACTTTATCCAGTGCGGCGATGGCGCTGATATCCCAAAAATGGGCGCGGCTCACATCAATGCTTACTTTTTGTAGCACTTCTTTAAAATCAAAGGCGGCCACAAACTGATCCTTAGAGGTAAAAAATACTTGACCGACCACTTGGTAGTTGCGCGCGTTTTTTATCGGCTGGCTGCTGGTCACAGTGAGCAGGCGACTGATCTTATGGGCAAAGAACAACGCACTTAATAATACGCCCACCAAGACCCCATACGCCAAGTTATGGCTATACACCACCACGGCCACGGTGGCTATCATCACAATGCTGGAGCTGGGCGGGTTGGACTTAATGTTTACGATAGAGCTCCAGCTAAAGGTACCAATAGACACCATTATCATCACCGCCACCAATGCGGCCATCGGGATGAGTGATACCCAAGGGCCCAAAAATACCACCATCAGCAATAACACTACACCGGCTACCAGCGTCGATAACCGACCTCGGCCGCCAGATTTTACGTTGATGACCGACTGGCCAATCACGGCACACCCCGCCATGCCGCCCAGCAAACCGGTGGCTAAGTTAGCGATACCTTGGCCTTTACATTCGCGGTTTTTATCACTTTGGGTGTCGGTGAAGTCATCTATTATAGTGGCAGTCATCATGGACTCTAACAAACCCACAATGGCTAACGATAAAGAATAGGGGAAAATAATGGCCAGTGTTTCAAAATTGAGTGGTACATCGGGCCATAAAAATATGGGCAGACTGCTGGGCAGCTCGCCTTTGCTGCCCACATTCGGCACCTCTATGCCAAAGTAAACGGCGACCAGCGTCAGAATAACGATACACACCAAAGGGGAGGGCAGCACTTTGCCTAAATAGGGGATCAGCGGCAGCAGGTAAACAATCGCCAGGCCTGCAGCTGCCATGGCGTATACGTGCCAATTGCCGCCCAACAGTTCCTCTATTTGCACCATAAAAATCAAAATCGCCAAGGCATTGACGAACCCGGTGACCACTGAGGTCGACACAAAGCGCATCAACTGTGCTAAACGAAAATACCCCACCAGTAACTGCAACACGCCACAGAGTAAAGTCGCGGCCAGTAAATACTCCAAGCCGTGGTCTTTCACCAGTGTGACTATCAACAGCGCCATGGCACCGGTCGAGGCCGAGATCATGCCTGGCCGTCCGCCAGCAAAAGCGATCACCACCGCCATGCTAAAAGAAGCATATAAACTGACCTTAGGATCCACGCCGGCGATAACCGCAAACGCGAGGGCTTCGGGGATCAAGGCCAAGGCCACCACTATGCCGGCCAGTACATCGCCGCGAATATTAAAAAACCAAGTCTGTTTTAGCTGAGATAACATGATAAAAATTCCAAAAAACGTAAATTGTGCACGCGTGAGACGTACGTGAAACGATATTTAGCGCCAAGCACCAATGTAGCCGGCCGTCTCTTTGGTAAAGAGGACTTCGCCGGGCCAGCTTTGCTGGCTGTTTTTAAACAACACATAAAACCGTGCCTCATACTCTTTACCAAAGAGACGGGCAGCTACAGGGACGTTTAGTGTTGATTTTCGGGTTTAAAACTCCTGCTAAAAACGATAATTACCTTTACAGCGGATGTGACTCAATGACGTGGCGCGCAAAGCCACTGCCGGCTTCTTCATAGATATTAAAGATATCATCAGCCCCTAAATCACGCAGTTGCGCGCCTTCATCCGGGTAGCAAATAATGGCCGCTACACGACCTTTAAAGTGGTTGTAGCGAATTTGCTCCAGCGCATACAAGTTACCCGCATGATTGGGCATGGCGAGAAAAATATATTCGACCTGCGTGCTAATGCTGGTTTTATCCCAAAAATCCGAGTCAGAAGCGTCGCCTTCAATGGCGTTAATATTGAGCCCATTGAGCAAAGCCACTTTTTTACTGTCGCTGTCTATCCCTAACAATTGCCCCGGATAGCGCGCTTCTAGCTCCATATAAGCCCCTTGGCCGATACGGCCCATGCCCACAATCAGTACATGGGCATTGCCCAATTCTATCGGCCTGTCATCCGGATGCAGTCGGGTATGCTCGCGGGGATTAAAACGCTGCATTAAACGGCGATACAAGCTTTCGTTATGGCTATTGAGTGGTGCGGACACCACAAACGAAATGGCCAGCGCGATAGACACCACTATTGCCCAGTCGTTACTGAGCAAGCCTTGCTGAGCCGCCAACGCCGCCACAATTAAGCCAAATTCTGAATAGTTAGAGAGGCTAAAAGTGGCCAGCAAAGAGGTACGAATACGTAACTGTGAGCGATTATATAGCCAGTAATAAATCAGGCTTTTCACCGGTAATACCAATAACAAAATCGCGGCAATCCAGAGTGCATCCAGCGTTGGCATGCCCTTGAGGCCAATACTCAAGAAAAATGCCACCAAGAACAGCTCTTTCATATTAAACAAAGACTTAGCTAGTGCGGAGGCGCTGTAATGGCCGGCCAGCATCATACCAATCAGCAAGGCACCCAAGTCGCCTTTTAAGCCCACTAACTCAAAGCTGCCCGCGCCCACGACCAAGGCTAAAAATACCGCAAATAAGGTTTGCAGCTCGCCGTGGCCGATGCGCGCGAGAATTTTAAAAGCCAGCCAGCGCACCAGTGGTAATAACGCTAATAAACCTATGGCCCACAGGCTTGGCACTTTACCCTTAGAGATGGTTAAAAACGCCACCGCAAACAGGTCTTGCATCACCAACACACCAATGGCGATACGGCCATAAAAGGTGTTCATGTCGCTGCGCTCTTCGAGCACTTTAACCGCAAATACGGTACTCGAAAAGCTTAAGGCAAAGCCCATTAGCATGGCTTGGCGCCATTCCAACTCGGCAGCCAAACTAAAGCCGATGGTTTTTATGGCCAATAATACCAGCGTAAAAAACAAGGTCGACAGCAGGATATGGCCGCAAGCGGTGCCCCAGACCTCTTTTCTCAGTAACACTTTTAAGTCCAGCTTTAGACCTATGCTAAACAGCAGCAGCGTGACACCTAAATTAGCCAGCGTATCTAGGGTGTCGTTACTGCTATAGCCCATGGCGTTGAGTACAAAACCCGCCGCTAAAAAGCCGATTAACGGCGGTAGGTTAATGAGATAAACGGCCAAGCCACAGCCAAAAGCGATAACGATAAAGATCAGATCCATGAGCTCTTCTTGCGTTGAAAACCAGTTAAAACAACTTAGTTTAAAATAAATAAATTAAAATAAATCAATGTCGGCCACAGAAGCGTACACATGCTGCGGGCGAAAGGGCATATTATCAATATCACTGATTTGACTGACGCCGGTCAGCACCAGCACCGTATCTAGGCCCGCTTGAAAGCCCGCTAAAATATCAGTATTTAAATTATCACCGATGATCAGCGTGTTCTCCGAGTGGGCGTCCATGTGATTAAGTGCCGCGCGAATGATCCAAGCACTGGGTTTACCCACATAAAACGGCTTTTTGCCGGTCATACGTTCGATAGGCGCGCACAAGGCACCGCAGGCGGGGTGCATGTGCGGACCATGGGTGTCGGGGTTGGTGGCGATAAAGCGCGCCCCTTGTGAAACAAAGCGTGCGGCCATTTGCATCATAGACCAGTTGTAATTGCGCGTTTCGCCCACTACTACAAAGTCTGGGTCTATGTCGGTAATGGTGAAGCCGGCATTATACAGCTCATGGATCAAGGCGCCTTCGCCAATCACATAGGCTTTTTCTCCACTTTGGCGCTTTAAAAAATCCGCCGTGGCCATGGCTGAGGTATAAAACATCGACTCAGGCACTTCAATCCCGACCGAATAAAAGCGGTTTTGCAGATCTTTGGGCGTTTGCGCCGGGTAATTGGTTAAAAATAACAGGTTAATCCCTTGCTCGAGTAGGCGCTGTACAAACACATCGGCACCGGGTATCAAGTCATTGTTATGCAAGATGACGCCATCAATATCACAAATCACATTTTTCTTAGTCACGGCATCTCTCCTTGCTGCATTATTTTATTTATCGTATAGCTCACGGCGCGCTGCCGGTTTATAGGGCAGTCACGATGCCACCCATCCGGTGGCTGCGCGTATTTTATTTACTGACGCAGCTGAGCAAAGGGCCCAGCTGTTTTACCCGCACCCGAATGGTGGCGGCTCGGCCTTGTACATAAGCCGAAGGTCGGCCCGCATTATATTGGCGAGGGTTAGGTAACACCGCCGCCAATAGCGCCGATTGATAAGGAGAAAGTTGGGCCGCCGAGGTATTAAAGTAGGCTTGTGCCGCCGCTTCTGCGCCATATATACCTGGGCCAAATTCGGCAATGTTTAAATACAAGGTCATGATGCGCTCTTTAGGCAACATCAGCTCCAGCATGGGCGTATACACTGCCTCTAGTCCTTTGCGTACCCAGCTGCGGCCAGGCCACAAGTACAGGTTTTTCGCGGTTTGCATGCTAATGGTGCTGCCGCCGCGCAGTTTACCTTCATTTTTAAATTCGCTCGCCACATCGGCAAAGGCGTCCCAGTCAAAGCCGCTGTGTTGGCAAAATTTATTATCTTCACTTGCAATCACCGATGATTTCAATGAGTTAGCGATGCGGTGTGCCGGTTGCCAGTGTTTGCTTAAACTTTCGCCTTCAATGAGGCGGATAACCATTAATGGCGTGACGGGTACGGGTAAAAAACGATACACCAAGGTTAACAACAGCGGCAGTACAATCACCAAGGCTAACAGCCAGCGCACCAGGCGTTTGAGAAAAGAAAACATCAATACAGAGTCCTTTATAAGGGGCGTTTGCTATTAGGTCACATTTCCAACCGTTAGCCCAGCGCCGTGCTGGCGTTTATGGTTAAATTTTTGTTATGTTGATACTTTATTAAAGTGCGCTATTTACGTGCACTTACGTCGAATTGAGCTGGCGACTACTGGCTGGTCGATGGCTCTGGAGAAACGCCATGTCAAATTTTATCAGTGACTTACCCAAAGTAGAGTTACACCTGCACATAGAGGGCACCTTGGAGCCCGAGCTGGTGTTTGCGTTAGCAAAGCGTAATGGTATCACTCTCAATTACTTAGATGAAAGCGCCTTACGGGCCGCCTATCAGTTTGACGACTTGCAGTCTTTTCTTAATGTCTATTATTCGGGCATGCAAGTGTTGCTCACCGAGCAGGACTTTTTTGACTTAACGTGGGCCTATTTGGTGCGCTCGCACGCCGATAGCGTGCGTCATGTAGAGATTTTCTTTGATCCCCAAGCGCATTTAGCTCGAGGTGTGCCCATGGCGGCGGTGGTCGAGGGCATAGTGCGCGCACTGGAGCAAGCGCGACAACAGTGGGGCTTAACCAGCCGCTTAATCATGTCGTTCTTACGCCATTTATCCGAAGAATCAGCGTTTGAGACGCTACGCTTGGCGGAACCTTTTCGCCATCACTTATCGGGGGTGGGGCTAGATTCGGCAGAAAAAGGCAATCCACCGACCAAGTTTGCCCGCGTCTATGCCGCCGCCCTTGAACAAGGCTATCGCTTGGTGGCCCATGCGGGCGAAGAGGGGCCAGCCAGCTATATTCGTGATGCACTGGATATTTTGGGCGTGGAGCGCATCGACCACGGAGTGGCCGCCATTACCGACCCACCTTTAATGGCGCGCTTGGCCCAAGAGCGCATTCCGCTCACCGTTTGCCCATTGTCTAACCTAAAGTTAAAGGTTATCAAGGATATGAGTGAGTTGCCGATCCCGCAATTTTTAGCGGCCGGCGTGTGCGTGACCATTAACTCAGACGATCCGGCCTACTTTGGCGGTTATATGAATGCGAACTATCAGGCGCTGCAAGAAGGTTTAAATTTAAGCGATGAAAATATATTAGAGTTGGCGCTCAACAGCGTCGAAGCCTGTTGGTTATCGCCAGAAGAAAAAGCACATTTGGCCTCTGACATTCGTGACCACGGCCACGCTTATGGCGTTGTATTACCGAGCTAAAACGGCGCCACTTTCATGGAAGACTATTTGTGTGTTCATGAAAAAATCTGACTGGTATAAACACTCACTTAATTTGTTTGCGCTCCCACGCTTGGCGGGGGAGCGCCTATTCCTGCGGTGGCTCTTACTCCTTACATGGCAATGCTCTGCAGTTTTTTCCGGTATTCCTGGGTAACGGCGCGTGCATCTTGCTGATTGATGACAGCTGTGGGAGTAATCAACACCACCAACTCAGTGCGTCTGACACTGGTGCCACTGCTACCAAAAATCCAGCCCAGTACCGGAATATGGCGAAGACCGGGTACTCCCTGGCTGTCCTGGGTTTTGTTTTCACGGATCAGGCCACCTAGCACCAGAGTGCCTCCGCTCTGGATGGCGACTCGGGTGTTTATCTTGCGCTGGGTGATGGTCGGGGAGTCGATACCAGAAGTGGTGGTCGGGGCCACGTCATTCACTTCCTGGGAGATATCTAATACCACCATGCCGCCGGAATTCACTCTGGGAGTCACCTCTAACAGCACCCCGGTATCTTTGAATTGAATGGTACTGGTGGTATTGAGGTTATCGCTGCCGGTATTGGTGGTTTCTGAGGTGCGCACCGGCACCTGATCGCCAATGCGGATAACGGCGGTATGGTTATCCAACACCATCAAGGAGGGGGAAGAGATAACATTGAGTTTGGAATCACTGGCTAGAGCGGTCAACAGAGCCCGGGTGCCGGTAGCATTGAATATTTCATAGCTCGCCGAGGCCGCTACGCCACCGCCAAACGGCGAAGGAATAGGCAGGGCTCCTACGGCACCGGCACCTCTGAGTCCTCCTCCTAGGCTATTTCTAAAATACCATTGCAGTCCGTAACGCAGCTCATCCTCCAAGCTAACCTCGACTATGGTGGCTTCTACCAACACCTGCAATGGCTGTATATCCAGCCGCTTGATGGCCTGTTCGACCTTTTGATAATCGGCGCTAGATGACATGATCACTAGCGCGTTGCGCTCGAGGTCGGCGATAATGCTGACATCCGCGACATCCAGATTGCTGCTATGCAAACCGATGGGCTGGGGAGTCGGTGGTGGGGGCGGTGTTATGCCACTGGTATCGGTAGCCACCGCTGCGGGGAGGGGCGCGGGACCGCCCGTGTTGCTGTGATTGCGTCGCTGATTGTCAAACAGCTGGGTTAAGAGCTCAGCCAGATTATCGGCCTTACCATTTTGCACATGATAGACATACATATTAAGTCCGCGGGGATTTTCAGCGCGATCGAGGCGTTCGATCCAGATACGGGCATCAGTCAGGTAGCGTTCTTGAGGGGTGATCACCATCAGGGCGTTGAGTCGCTCTATGGGCAGATAACGTATCATGCCAGCCAGTGGACCTTCGGCTTCGTTGCCAAAGATGGCCTGCAGCTCGTCGGCGATAATATCGGCACTGCTGGCTTGCAGCCGAAATAGCCCCACCGACATGCCCTTTAGTTGATCGACATCGAAAATACCAACGGTCTCCCTAATATTCTGCAATTCATCCTCGGTGCCTACCAAGGTGAGCATATTACGTCTGTCATCCACTAATACCCCCCCTTGACGTGGTTTGATGGGTTCGAGGATTTTCTCCATTTCTCGAGCGCCAATATAGCGCAACGGCAGCAGTAGCATTTGATAGCCACGCCCGACTGCCAGCGCCAGTGTCGGATTCAGGGAAGCCGAGGGCACGTCGGTCGCTGGCACCACTTCGAAGCGGCCATTATTGTGTATCAGTACGGCACCATGAGTCTGCAACAGACTTTCTAAGGTCGGGAGCACATCATCCCGGCTGATCGGTCGGCTGGTTTGTAGATACACAGGGCCACGAACTCGGTCATCCAGGCTGTAGTTTAATTGCAGTATGTCACCCAGTATGGTCTTGACCACTTCGGCAATATCCGAGCCCTGAAAATTAAGCATAATGTCACCTGATGCCGGTTCTGCTTGTGCTGCATTATTAAGTTTGACGAAATTTCCAGACCCGCGATACATTTCCGAACGGGGCAGTCGCTGGACCGCATTTTCTGTTATCGGCAGCGGATTAGTGGCAGGGCGGGGCAGATTCTGGGTTGGTATCCGGATTGGATTTACGCTGCTGGTGACCTGGGGTTTTCCCCAGGGTTTGTCCAGCGTGGCTCTGTCGCCGGTCGGAGTACTGCAGCCAAACAGCAACACACAGCAGAGTAGGGGGCACAGCCATCTTGATTGATATAAAGTTGTCATAGTGATCCTATTATCATCCTTGATACCTGTTATAGGGCCTAGGTTATCGTAGCTAGGTTATTGGATCTCGGCGTTTGCTTGCCCTGCTTGTTGGTCCGTTGGCAACGAACCTGTATTCGATCTGGATGCTTCTGGTTCTGTTCCCTGCGGTCTGGGCTCCCTGAGCTCCAGTACCAATTGTTGGCTGCCATCACTCAGGATCACGGCCTCAGCCTGTATTTCTTCCAACTGCCAGCCCCTGTCCAGATACAAACCTGTCTTCAGCCGCCGCCGGCCTTCTCCCTGACGTTCACTGAACAGCGCCAGCTGCTGCTCCCCCTCCCATACCACACCGGTCAGTCGCCATGCTGCCCGTAGCGCTTGTGCCGTGGTGCCGGTTGCTGTTGGAGTCTCATCGCGTTGCAGAGGGCGACGACTTTCTTCGAACAGGGGCCGCTGGGTGATTGCCTGAAAATGATCAAGCCCGGGGTAGACTTGGCGGGGGGACTCGCCATCGAGCTGACCCTGTGCGAACTGGAGGAGCATGGACAGGATCGTGGCGGTGGCCAATATCCCGCGTAATAGCACATGATTCATGGTTGCTCCCCGATACTGTAACCGATCAGATTGAAACGAATATCGAGAGCGGCCTGCTGCGGCAATCTGGGGTTCTGACGTCGACGGCTGGGTCGATTGGGCCTAGCATTGGCGGTGATCACCAAGTCGTCAATAAACAGTATAGGCTTACTTGACTCCACTTGATGAAACAGCGGTACCAGTTGTGCTAGTTGTCCTTTTAAATGCACCCCCAGTACGATGCCGAGCAAAGGCGTTTGCTCATTGAGCTGCTGGTTCTGAATGCTGACCAGCTGGATATCATGGCGGCCAACCAGGGTGCTGATATATTGCTGTAGCCAGGCTGACGCCAGTGAGAAACTGGTTTCTGGAACATAAAGCGCCGAGTCGGGGTTTTGTTGTTGCAGGGATTGGATTTGGAGCTTGGTTTGCGGCAGTTCGTCGTATATGCGCCGATAATGCAGCAACTGGCTTTCCAGTTGGGTCAGGGTCTGGCGCTGATGGATAAATAGCTGGAGCAAAGGCGCGATAAGCAAGCCGACCACTAGTAGCAGGGCGGCCACCAGCAGCACCACGGCGGTAATTTTTTGCTGTTGGTCGCTGAGTATCATAAAGGCTCCCCGCTGCCAAAGCGGGCTTGAAGTACAAATCTTTCCTTATTAGTGCTGGTATTACGGGTGATAGGGGCAATAAAACGCACATCAAAAAACAGCGCTGAGCCTTCGAGCAGGCCGATTAGTTCAGAGGCTCTGGCCGACTCTCCTTTGATCTGGACTCTATCTTGCTGAAGTTCAAGGCGATCTAACCAAGTATGGTCCGGCAATAGCTGGGTCAGTTCATCCAGCATGGGTAGCACAGCAGGTCGGGTGGCTTTGGCATTCAGCAAAAATTGCTTGTCTTCTTGCAGTGCCTTTAACTGACGTTTCAGCTGGGCGGCCTTTTCGGCTTCGATTTTAGGCTCGGTCAGTTCGGTTTTCAGGGCCGTTATCCTGGCTTGTTGCCGATAGAGGGGCAGCGCAATTAGCAGCACCCCTATTATCAAGATCAGCAGACGACGGAGCTGCCTAATGTTTCGTGTTCGTCTGCTGGACGTATTTTCCGGCGTGGTTAAGGGAATGGCGAGTGTGGTGGGCAAAGTGCGACTGACCACGCGGGCCGGGCGTAAATCAAGCGCATCAAGTTCAGATAAAACAGGGTCGAGTTGTGTTTTTGTGGTCAGCAGCAGTTCTACCAAAATAGTTTGAGCGCGTTTATGTTGTTCCACAATGCGGTAACCGAAATAGACCTCTTGGGCTTGAAAGGGGGTATGTTTGTCCATTTCAAAGGTGAGTACATTGTGTAGCTTGTCGGCGGTCGCCGCAGGCAGAGTGATGCGAGTATGGAGTAAGTCGGTGTCGGGTAGACAAAGCTGAAAGTGGGCGGCTTTTCCCTGTAGCCTAGTCAGCGCTTGCAGCTGCGCTTCGGTTGGCTCTGCATCTAATTCCAGCTGTTCGTTTTGTGGCTGCAATAACAATTGATAACGCCCCTCATCGAGAGCGAGCGTCAGCGTTTGTTTCTTTCCATGCAGCGCGTGTTGTAACGAGGAGGGGAGCAGCGTCAGCAACTGGCATGTCCACCACTGCCAGAATTTACTCAGCAGTTGCAACAGATCATGGCGCCATTGTTCCAGTGCATAGCTCAACTTACCTCCACTCATAGGGCGTCTCCGTTACAATTCAGGCTCGGTAAATAGCGGCAGATGTTCCTGTGTTATGCGTTGTATATCAGGCCGTCCGCGTTGCCAGCGCAGGGTGGCAGTCAAGCGGTGGCGATGTCCTGTACCGATGCGGGCTTCCGTGTGAATAGTGTAGTTGACTCCGAGGCGCCTGCGCGACGAGGGTTGGCCAGAAAGCAGGTCGGGATCAGGGGGCGGCAAACCATTTTTTTGATGGCTGCGCCTGTCTTCAATAAACTGGGAAACTCGAGTTTCATCGACATTGGGCAAGGACAGTAATACTAGGCGTGGCGCGAACTGGGGATTGATGTCGTTCTCAGGGTTATGGGTGGTCAGGGCATGGCGGATGCGCCGATAAATCTCAGCGGTCATGCCCAATACCAGCTGCAGCTCTGCAACTGTTGTAAAAGGGGCATTGGCCGGGCCCTGTTCTCGACCGGCACCGATATAGTCATCGTATTCGGCGCCATTCAGGCGTGTTAGGTCGTCGTTATCCCGCCAGTCGAGAATGGCATCCACCAGCTCGGCCGCTAGGTCATCTTCTACCTCGGCGGCCCTGAACAAGCGGGCCAGCAGAGCTTGGTCGGCCCCATTGACATCGATACGGCCACTATCGTTGAAGGTGGCCACCCAAATCTGGGTGTCATCCAGCAGGAAGTGATAGGGGCTGCCATCGGCCAGCCAAGCTCTTTGTTCGGGCGCCATGCTTAGATTGAACAGCGCCAATTGTATGCCGGCTTCTGCCGCTAGCCGAGCCTGTTGTGCATTGGTGATATTACGGGTCTGCTGGCCCAGGCTGCGGCTGGTCAGCGCCAAGCTGCTGGCGATCACGGTCAGCAGCATTAATACCCAGAGTACACTGAGCAGGGCAATCCCCCGTTGCAGATCAGAAGGTTTCTTTGATGTCATAGCTGTTTTTCCGAGGTGTGACAACCAAGGGCGGCCAGTCCTGTTGCTGTTGGCTGTTGCCCACTTGGATGCGGATTAACTCTGGCAGCTGGTTTTCATTCAGCCATTGAGCTTGCCAGCTGGGTGGGTGGTCTTTTTCTCGGGGCTGATAGGATATCGTCAGGCTGTCGGCGCTCATCTCCAGCAGCGGTGCAACTCGGCCAGGGGTCTGGAAATCGCCCTTGAGCTGCTGCCAATTCACGCTGAAGTCCGCTTCATTCTCGATAAAAGGCTGGGCTTTTAGCTGTAACCGAGGCTGGTTTGGGTCGGTCTCATCCAACACCAGATAAAACCAAGTATGCCCTACCACGGCGGCGGAAGATCGCAGTGGTAGCGGCAATGGCGCGAGGAAGAACAGCTCAGTTTCGGTGCCCTGGAATGACAGCAGGTAATTTTCTGCCGGATCCCACAAGTCCAGCGATTCGGCCTGCTCTAGCAGATTGCGCAGCGCATGATAGGTCTGGCCCATTTCACTGGTTAGCGCGCCATGGGCATTGACGGTTTCCCAAGCCCGACTGGCCAGGCGCAAACCGCCGAATATCAAACCGGACAACAGGCTCATCAATACCAGAGCGATCATCATCTCCAGCAGGGTAAAGCCCTTGGTTGACGATGTCATAGGCCCTCTTCCCTGACTAGGCGCAGGCTGGTCAGGCTAAGCTGCTGCTGGCCCCAACCTACCGTCACGGACAGTCGATAAGGAACCAGCGGCGATGCTTGAGTTGTCATCCAGTGCACATCGAATGTTTCTATTCTAGTTTGCCACCAGTATTTGTTATCAAAACGGCCTTGTTCCTGCCCTAGTCGCAGGAACGTGCCGGCTGCCAGCGTGACCATTTTTGATTCTGCCAACAGCAGCGCCCGCTGCTGTTCCTGCGCCGACTGTGTGGTGCGAATGGTGAGTGAAAAAATATTAAGCAAGACCCCTAAGGTGACGGTCAATATGGCGAACGCCACTAGCACTTCCAGCAGAGAAAAACCGTGTGTCTTATTCAAGGGTACGTACACTCCCAGTCAGCCAGTTGACCTCGATTCGGTATTGTCCCGATGAAGACGAGAGCGTAACCAGACCGCCACTGGCGCTGCCATCCGGATAAAAGATCAGTCGCGGCTGCGGGGAGTTGGCCTGGATCCCGTTTTGTGCCGTGAACAGCAGTTGGATATTTTTCGGCCAAGCATAAGTTTGCTCAGCACCCAAGATACGGGTTTGCCGTGCTTGGCCATCAAATACCAGCTCTGTTGCTTGAGCCTGGGCGATGGCCTCACTGCGTGCCATTCTGAGCAGGGAGGCCGTTTGCTGGCTGTAGGTTTTCAAGGTCACGCCGGGCAACAGCGCCGCGAACTTGGGCGCGACTATCGACAATGCCAGCATGGCGATCACCATGACCACGACTAGCTCCAAAAGCGTGAAACCGCGTGTCATGGGTTATTCCCAACTACCCACATCTCGGGCCTCGCCTTCACCGCCTTCCTGGTTGTCTGATCCCAGACTGAACAGGTCAAACTCCCCTTGTTGGCCTGGATAACGATACTGGTAAGCGTTACCCCAAGGATCCGCAGGAATCGTCCGTTTGGTCAGATAGGGCCCGTTCCAGCCCCGAACATCGCCGGGCTCACTGAGCAGGGCGGTCAGTCCTTCGGATGCGGTGGGATAACGGCCGACTTCCAGCCGAAACAGATCCAGCGCCGAGCTGAGCTCTTTTATCTGCAGGCTGGCGGTTTTGGTCTTGGATCCACTCAGTTGTTTCAGTACCTGAGGGCCGACTAGGCTGGCCAGCAGGCCAAGGATAACCAAGACTACCAGCAGTTCCAGGAGGGTAAAGCCAGTGATGGATGGTCGGGTTCTGTTACGCATTGCTATCTCCCTATACAGGCAGTTCGTTGATATTCAGGATGGCGACCAGAATAGAAATGATAATGCCAGCGATAATAAGCCCTAGGCCGACAATCAGCAGCGGCTCCAATACGGTCAGCAGACGCTGAATGGCCGTTTCCACCTCTTGATCGTAGCGATCCGCCACCTTGAGCAGCATCTCTTCCAGTTGTCCTGTTTCTTCCCCCACCTGAATCATTTGTATCGCCAGCGGAGGAAAGACGCCCGAGGCCAGCAGCGGTTCCGCCAGACGCTTACCGGCCTTTAGGCTGTCTGCCGCCGCATCCAGAGTTTGGGCCATGCGGCTGTTGGTCAGGGTGTCTTTGGCAATATGCAGGGCATTTAGCAAAGGTACCCCGCCTTTCATCAACGTGCCCAGGCTACGGCTGAAACGAGCCACCTCTAGCCGTTTTAGCAATTCGCCCACCAGCGGCAGCCGAAGTAGAAAGCTGTCCCAGTGCAGCCGTATTTCGGGCTTTCGTAGCTGGCGCTGGCCATAAATCAGCATCAGCAGCACCACGAGCAACAACCACAGCCCCTTGCCTTTGATAAATTCGGCGGTGCCGATCACGATGCGGGTTGCCAGCGGTAGCTGCTGGCCCATATCGGCAAACAGTTGCTGAAATTGGGGGATCACATAGGTCAGGATGATCAGTAAGGAGGCCGCCGACACCAGCAGCAGTATGGCGGGGTAGAGCAGGGCCGACAGCGCCTTTTCTTTGAGCTGACGGCTACGTTCCATATACACGGAGAGATCGGCCAAGCCTTGCTCCAGATTACCGGCAATCTCGGCGGCCTTGACCATGTTGAGATAAAAATGGGAGAAAGCGGTGCCCTGTTCGGCCAGCACCATAGACAAGGGCTGACCGCGGCGTACCCCTTCTTGAAGCTGCCCGAGCAGCTTGTTATCGGCGGGGTTGCTGCGCACCTGCATCATGATGCTAAAGGCGCGCTCTAGGGCAACACCCGCTTTCAACAGGGCGGCGAGATCCTGAGTCAGCACCTGGATTTGGCGCTCATTTACGGTTTTTCCGGTCAAACTCAGGCTCAAAGACAGGGGTTTATGTGGGTCTATTGGCTCCACCAGCATGGGGATTAAGCCTCTGTGTTGCAGCTGGAGCAGGATGGCTTGCTGATCGGTGCCTTCTAGCCGGCCTTCCTGGATTTCGCCCTGCTGATTAACCGCTTTAAAGTGATAGAGTGCCATCTCAGGACTCCTGAGTGACGCGGAGCACTTCTTCTATATGGGTCAGCCCGGCCAGTGCTTTTTGAATGCCGTCCGCATACATGGTGCGCATGCCGTTGTTGATGGCGGCTTTTTGGATCTGGCCGGCATCAGCATGTTGAAGTATCAGGCGGCGAAGTTCATCGTTCATGGTGAGCAGCTCCTGAATGGCCAGCCGGCCGTGATAGCCAGTCCCGGCGCAGTGGCTGCAGCCGATGGGCCTAAATAGCCGAATGGTTCCTTCTGGAGTGAGGGGGAGCCCGAGTTCGCGAACCAGCTCCGGCAGCGGGCTGTATTCTTCTTTACAGTGGGGGCAGAGTACCCGTACTAGGCGCTGGCCAATCACCCCGTTGAGAGTCGAAGTGAGCAGATAGTCTTCTACCCCCATTTCCAGCAGCCGGGTGACGCTACTGGCGGCATCATTGGTGTGCAGGGTCGACAGCACCAAGTGGCCGGTCAGCGCCGACTGTATGCAGATGCGGGCGGTTTCCAGGTCGCGCATCTCACCCACCATGATCACGTCGGGATCTTGGCGGACGATGGAACGCAGGGCGCTGGCGAAGGTCAGCCCGATACTGGGTTTAACATGGATCTGGTTGATGCCTTCCAGCTGGTATTCAACCGGATCTTCCACCGTGATCAGCTTGCGCGCTATGGTATTAAGCTGATTCAGTGCCGTGTAGAGCGTGGTGGTCTTACCGCTACCGGTGGGGCCGGTGACCATCAGCATGCCGTGGGGGATTTTGAGCACCTGTTGCAGCCGGAGCTGAGTGTCGGCGGCAAAGCCCAGAGCATTGAAGTCCAGCACCACGTTTTCTCGGTTCAACAAGCGCATCACCAAGCTTTCACCATGCATGGTGGGCACGGTAGAGACCCGGACGTCGAGATCCTGCCCTTGTACCTTTAATTCGATACGGCCGTCCTGAGGCAAGCGGCGCTCGGCGATGTTCAACCGCGCCATAATCTTGATGCGAGAAATGATGGCCGGCGTCATATTAACCGGCGGGGCTTCCGCCTCCTGCATAACGCCGTCGATGCGGTAACGAATGTTAAGGCGACTCTCGAAAGGTTCCACATGAATATCAGAAGCTCGCAGTTCCACCGCCTTCTGGATGATCAGATTGACCAAGCGAATGACCGGCGCCTCGCTGGCCATGTCTTTTAGCTGTTCTATGTTTTCTTCGGTATCTTCCGGCTGATCCACCGACGACATAATATCGCCCATTTGGCTCTGGCCCGCGCCGTATAATTTCTCGATCGCCGCAGCTATCTCCGAGCGGATCCCGACCTGCAGCCTGAGCGGTTGGTGGCAGACCATGGTCATAGCCTTGACGGCAAACTCGTGCTGGGGATTGGCGATGGCTACCACCAGGGTATTTTGCTCTTGGCGCAAGGGTACCAGTTGGTATTCTTTTAAAAAGCGGTAGGACAAAGGAGTGTCAATCGGTGTCGACAGCGGATATTCATTACTCTGGCTTAGGGGCAGGCCGGTGATGGTTGCTATGCAGCTAGCCAAGTCCCGCTCTGACACTAACCCTAAGTTGAGCAGCAAGGATATCAGCGGCGTGGCGGTGGGCTGATGGTGTTGCATCCGCTCCACCCGCAGCCAGTCTTTTTCGCTGATGTGTCCAGCCCGGATAAGCGCCTGTCCCAGTGGCATCAGATCGGTCACCGCCAGCTGCTCTGTGTCCATATCATTCCCCTGAAAGTACAAATTAAATCACCGATCTTGATACGGCACCTCAGAGCGCCGACGGGATGCCGAGTAGCACATGGTCGAAAACGGTTGCTGTCTTTTTGGCCCCTGTCTTCTATTGGTTACTTAAGCAGTCCGGTATAACTGCTGTGGATAGCCAGCTCCAAACTGCGGCGAAGCTCTCTTCGCCGGGCCAGCGTAGCTGGTTAGTTTTAGAGCTAAACCTAAAGCCAAATTCCAAACCGTGCTGAATAAATTTGCACCTACAAGATCAAAACCCAGCGCTAAGACAGTGGCGAAGGAGTCTTGAATCTTTAAGAGCCTGTAACGACAAAATCCACGTTAGTTCCGCAGCATTACTTAGTGTTTGGCATCATCGCCGATGATTTACTCTGGATAACGGTTAAATAAGCATAGACGACTTTAAACAACCTCAAAGTTAGCAAAGTAGTCAGAGTTCACCCTGTTATCGAAGCCAACTTTTCTGTGATGTGCTTTAAAAAATAAAATAATGGGCCAATTAAGAGGGGGTAATTAAGGTGTTTTTTATTGTGCTAGATGCTCATTTGAGTTTTGTATTAGTGTTAATGCTTTATTAATCGGTATGGATTATTTAAAAATAGGGCCGTTTTTACCGATTGTTAATAGGCGGGTGTGGTGAGTTTATTTGTGTGTATTTAATATTAATTCAAATGCGGAAAATCACATAGAAAGGGCCCATTAGAATCAGTTAGCATAATCAAGCTGAAAACAAAGCCAAAAAATATGCTAATAAATCTGAAGTTGGGGAAATTATCAGAGATCCAGATCTGAGGTTAAAACGATTGGCGTGGCCTGATGAGGAGATGCTATAGGCGGCATTCGGGTACTGCTCTGGCAGCGCTGGGTCAGGATGGAGCCGATATTTGTTTGTAGAATGGCCAGAGAATAAAAATATTTATAGTATATTTAGTTCGATAAAAATTAATGTTATTCCATTTTGTTTCTAATATTAAATTAACCAATTGAATTATATGGCATCAATACATCAGAGTATGCTTAACTAACTGTGTTTCTATTGTTTTTTGGTTAAAGATGAATCCGTGATAATTGTTATTAGTTGCTTAATCTAACTACCGTGGTCTATTTTTATAAAGCTATGTGCTAGAGGGGGAGTGGAATGTGTCGGCGTTGCTTTAACGCCGATTCCGTCAAGAATATCTCCCCTTCATAATACTTGTTCTGCTCATGCACCTACTCCTTGCGAGCATAGGAGCGTGAGAAGTTAGAAGTTAGGTTGTTCAGAAATCGCCTCATGTACGAACAAAGATAAGGTACCAAATAAGGGACAAAAAAGAGGCATTTTTACGCTTTGTGTCATTGACGAGATCTCGGGAGTAACTTAAGTTTCAACATGCAAGTGACTGTATTACAAATTATTTTGTTGATGCCGTCGCAAGCTGGCACGTCAGGTTTGATGTGCCACATGTTCAAACTGATCCGAGAGATAGACAAGGAGGTTATCCGAAGCCTACTAAATAGGTAGATAGGAGATCGTGATGAACCACCACACATTAATAGCGGCGCTCGTGGCAGTCGTGCTGCCTGTAGCGCTGGTCGCTCAGGAGGGAGGCCCCAGCCCGAACGAGATCGCCGCCGATGTCTTGCTTGGCAAGATGACGCTCGAACAGAAAATCCAGCAGATCGGTAACCAGCCTAACGTGTCGGACCTGCCCACAGGTTTATACCGTGCCGAAGGCGGTGGACTTAAGGAGTGCGGCTTCTCGTTCGTGGGGCGCAGCATTCCAGGCATACCCGATCTGGATATTCCCACCATTCGCGAAATCAACGGCGGTAACGGTATTCGCGGCGGCTCCTGTACCCCCGAACCCGTTATGACCGCTGGTCCCTCCATGACTCTGGCCGCCGCCAGCTTCGACCCAGCCCTAGTCGAGGGCTGGGGTGAGGTGGTGGGAGTCGAGTCCTTTGCCATGGCCAGCCAGGTGTTGCTGGGTCCGGCGCTGAATCTTATCCGTACGCCCTATGCCGGGCGCGCCCAGGAATACCCAAGCGAGGATCCCTATCTGGCAGGTATGATGGGCGCCGCCCAGGTGCGGGGCATTCAGTCTCAGGGCGTACAGGCTCAGATAAAACACTTCGTAGGTAACGAGCACGAATTCCAGCGCGAGCGCTGGACCGCAGGGGTGCGCATTCCCAGCCGGGCGATGCACGAGCTGTATCTGCTGCCCTTTGAAATGGCGGTCAAGGATGGGCGTGCTGCTTCCATCATGTGTGCCTTTCCCTACCTGAATGACACCGCCTATATCTGCGACAGCCAAGATGTACTGGTAAAGACCCTGCGTGAGCGCTGGGGCTTTGATGGCTGGATCGAGAGCGACCGCCGGGCGATGCACAGTACAGTGGATGCCCTGCTCGCGGGTGTAGGTTGGGAACTCGACTTTCAGCCCAAGTACTACACCGCAGGCAAGATCATGGCTGCCATCAACAACGGCGACATCACGGAAGCAGATATTGATGCCGTGCTCAGACCCCGCTACATCAAGATGTACGAATTCGGCCAATTTGCCGACCCCTTCGACACTATCATCAATATCGATACCGATCCCAGCATAGATCGAGCCGTAAACGCCCAAAAAGCGCGAGCCTTGGCTGAAGGCGGCATTACGCTGCTCAAGAACGAGGGAAACTTGCTGCCGTTGGGCTCCAACGTCCAGTCGATCGCCCTGATCGGCCATCCCTGGTTCGCGGGCTCCGCGAGCATAGCGCCGCGTAACGGCGACCCGAAAGAACTGGCCACTGTGGTGGCACCACCAGAGTTCACCGTGACCCCTCAGCAAGGTCTGGAGGAATTTGCCGACAACGTGGCATATAACGACGGTACTGACATTGCGGCAGCGGTTGAGCTGGCAGAAAATGCCGACGTCGTTATCTTGATGGTGGGTTCCACCCCACGGGAGAGCCGGGATTTACTGAGCCTGCGCCTGCCCGATCTCTGCCTGTTTGATAAAAAACCCAGCTACGCGAATCTCTGTACCAACGCAGAAGAAGTGTATTGCCCGCCGGGCGTGCCCGGACTATCTGAAAACTGCGTGTACCAGGATGATCTGGTTCAGGCCATGGTTAATGCCGGTTACGGTAACAAGACCGCCGTGGTGCTCTACAGCGGTGCCGGTATCTTGATGGATCCCTGGTTGGATGATGTTGGCGCCCTGATCGCCGCTTGGTTCCCCGGGCAGGAAGACGGCGCCATTATGGCCGACATCCTGTTCGGTGAACTCAACCCGTCGGGCAAGCTGCCGGTGACCTTCCCTACCAGTAATAGTGAGGCGGCCTTTACCACCGAGGCACAGTATCCGGGTCTGCGTGAAGATACCGGTCAGCCCGGCGGCCCCGGTTTTCCTGGTATAGACGTCGGTGATTGGGAGGACTTGAATGAAGACCAGTTGATCAGTAACTATACCGAGAATCTGCAGATGGGCTATCGCTGGTATGAGGCCAACGGTGTAACGCCGGTATTCCCGTTCGGACACGGTTTGTCTTACACTACCTTCGAGTACAGCAACTTGCGGCTCAACAGGGAGTTCCGCCGTGAATTTACTCAAATGCCTATTCTGGGTTTAGCAGGACTGCCGACAAATCTGGTTCCTAACCGTACTATTCCAATGCTTAAAGGTCTGGTGCCTGTGCTAACTGTGGAGTACACAGTCACCAATACGGGAGCCGTTGCCGGTGCTGAGGCCACACAGGTCTATCTGAAGCTACCTCGGCAGGCTGAGCAGCCTTCTAAACGTCTGGTCGGCTTCGATAAAGTCTATCTCGAACCGGGCGCGAGTGCTCGGGTCTCGGTCCAGATAGACGCTGGCGCCTCTAACCATCCATTCTCTTACTTCGTGCCGGATAATCCGAACGATCTGACTAAGTGGGCGGATGGTGAATGGGCCTCGGCGACGGGCCGATATGAAGTGCATGTGGGTGGTTCATCGGCAGATACGCCTCTTGTTGGTCGTATCGGTATGGCATTCCCGCGCGTTGGCAAGCCCAGTAACAAGTTTGCTCCGCAACTAGGAGAGCAAATTCGCAATACCGTTGATGAGAGACTGGCGCAGGCTTTCACACCCATTGGCAACCGCTTCGGCATTGCCTTACCGAGGTTTGCTAATCAGGAAAATTAATCTGGGCATTTAACGTCGGTTAACCAAGATGCCTGGCCACGGCAAACGATCCGCAGTGGTCAGGCACACATCCTTTCGCAAACAGGTGCGGCGCACCGAGTCGCAGAGAACTCTAGCCCCATTCAATCCCCCTTGTTATACCAAGTCGTGTCGTTCATCACGACGCCATCGCTTTACTGATCGTGTTTGCTTTTAATTTCCACTAGAGAAGAGCATAGCGCCGAGTACGCTTCTTTTATGGTTACTGCCTTAAGCGGCGGCACAATATCGCTTAGCAGCATCTTTGCTGCTATGTGTCAGGTGACACCACAAAAACCTCCCAATAAATCCCTAAAGAATAAACACCCTGAGCCGATATTAATATTATCGATTTATAGGAGAGCTGGCGTGCGCATCATATTTTTATTAGCAGGGCTGACCCTGTGCACTACCGCTTGGGCACAGCCCCGCGCCTATATCGCTAATTTAGAGCAGTCTTTATGGCGGCTCACTGCAGACTCGGCCATTGAGTGCCGCTTAGAGCACCCGATTCCCAGCTTTGGCACCGGCGCCTTTATCAGTGAGGCGGGTAAAAATATTAACTTGGTGTTCGCCCTTAGCCCGCTGCGTGCCCAGCCGCGCACCCAAACCGCTTCGCTCGTCAGTCAGTCACCGCAGTGGCAGCCTGGCCGTGGCGCTCATCATCTGACACGAGTGACCTTTTATCAGCAGTTTGATGCCATGGTTGAGCAGCAGGCGGCTTGGGTGATGCTGGAAGAGCTGAGCCAAGGGCGTTGGCCGACCTTTTATTTTGATGATTGGTATCGCAAAGGCCAGCTCACCAGCGTGGGGTTATCGTCGGTGAATTTTCGGGCTCGCTATGCGGCTTTCTTAGATTGTCAGGCCAGTTTGCTGCCTTACAGTTTCGAAGACATCGCCTTTAGTGTGCTCAATTATGTAAATAACGCCGATATGCTGACTGAGCACTCCAGCAAGCGCTTAGCCATGATTGCCGAATACGTGAAGGCCGATCCTAATATCGATAAGGTAGAAATTAATACCTATACCGATAGCTTTGGCACCGCTTACCACAATAAAGAACTGTCCCAAAAAAGAGCCAAAGCCATTAAAGCCTACTTTTTAGAGCTGGGCTTGCCAGAAGGCAGTATCAGCCTTGAAGGGCACGGCGAGCGCCGCCCGATTTCAGATAACAGAAGTGCGGATGGCCGTGATACCAACCGCCGCGTGGTCATCAGCCTAGGTGCCAAAACTCAAATCTAGTACCAGTGCAGCATCGGCGAAGAGGACTTCGCCCCGGTCTGGGTTTTGCTTCAGGCCTGCGAGTTTTAAAACCCGCCAGTTACGCTGTCCCGCCGAAGTCCTCTTTACCAAAGAGACGGGCGGCTACAAGGGACATTTTGGTTTGGTTTCGTAGGCGAACACTTGTTCTCGCATTACGCCGTAGGCGTAAATTTGTAAAACCATCCAGCTACGCTGGCCCCGCGAACAAGTTGCGGGCTACAAGGGCATTTGATTTTGGTTTTGTAGGAGCCCGTCTCTTCGGTAAAGAGGACTTCGGCTCGGTGTTGTTTTAAAACCCGCCAGCTACGCTGTCCCGCCGAATAAATTGGCGGCTACAAGGGACATTTTGGTTTGGTTTCGTAGGCGAACACTTGTTCTCGCATACGCCGTAGGCGTAAATTTGTAAAACCATCCAGCTACGCTGGCCCGCTAAAGTCCTCTTTATCAAAGAGACGGCGGGCTACAGGATCACCGTCTTTTGTAGGTGGCCATATCGTAGATAGAGAGCATGAGGCACGGTTTTGCACTGAGCTTGGTTCTGAGTTGTTTTTATCGGTCAGTATTACAGGCATAATGGCGGACTTATTTGACATCATACTTATTAAAAATAATCCGTTAGGAATCAATCATGACTTGGTTAATGTATTTGGCCTTAGGTGCTTTTGCCGGCACCTTGGCGGGCTTATTTGGGGTGGGCGGCGGCTTAATTATTGTGCCGGTACTTATTATCAGCTTCAAGTTGCAAGGCATAGGCGGTGACTTGGTGACGCACATGGCGGTGGGCACCTCCCTGGCCACCATTATGTTTACCTCGCTCAGCGCTATTCATACCCATCATGGCCGCAGGGCCGTTGACTGGCGCTTAGCTGCCATGATCTCAGTGGGCATTGTGATAGGGGCTTGGCTCGGCGGCTATACGGCTGACAAACTATCTGGGCCGTTATTGCAACGCTTGATTGGCTTGTTTGCTTGGTTAATGGCGGCACAAATGCTGTTTGGCTTAGCACCTAAAAGCGGGGCACAACTGCCGGGTAAGCCGGTTCAAGTGGCGGTGGGCGGCATTATTGGCTGGGCGTCTGGTATCTTTGGTATTGGTGGTGGATCGCTCACGGTGCCGTTTTTAACCTGGTGCTCGGTGCCCATGCAGCGCGCGGTGGCCGTGTCTGCAGTGTGCGGTTTCCCAATCGCCTTAGTGGGTGCACTCAGTTATGTGGTTCACGGGTTGGCTCATGAAGGCTTGCCGGCCGAAGCGTGGGGTTATGTGTATTTACCGGCCTTAATCGGCGTGAGCTTGGCCAGTATGCCCTTTGCCCGCTTAGGCGCGACTTGGGCACACAAACTCTCTGCCGTGGCGCTTAAACGTGGCTTTGCTGTTTTCTTAATTCTTGTTGGCGCCAAGTTTTTGTTGTTCCCGGGCTAAAACATAGTCAGACACTAAACAAAAAAACGCCGAGTCTTAGACTCGGCGTTGTTGTTTCTAGCTTTGCTGCGCAAAGCCGGCCAGCTAAAGCGGCCTCTACGTGCTTAGCGCTGTTCTCTGGCTATCAACCAATCGTCGATACGGCCCACTAACCACAGTACAAATAGGCCGAGCGCCACCCATAACAGATATTCGAGCATCGCCATTAACGCTTTCTAATGGCGCGAATACCGGCTTCATAACGGCCATCATCGGTATCGACTTGCGTTTGAAAATACTTTAAAAACCACATGTATTGCTCGGGCCACTCGATTAACAGCGCTTCAATTTCGGCGTTCATGGCGCGGGTATCGGCGGCTAAATCAGCGGTGGGATAGGGCGCCATGGCGGGGCGCATGATCAGCTCATAACGATGCAGTTTGGTGTTATACACGCTGAGCACCGGTATTACTTTAGCGCCGGTGAGCTTTACTAGCTTAGGCAGTGCGGGCAGCGTAGCTTTAAGCTCGGCAAAAAAGGGCACAAACAAGCTGGCTTCTCGGCCATGGTCTTGGTCGGGCAAATAAAAGAAATGTTTGCCAGAGCGAATGGTTTTTATCACCGCTTTAATGCCCGCATCGCGCTCGTAAACGATGCCATTAAAACGGGCGCGCTGGCGGTTGATAAACCAGTCAAATACCTGATTTTTTGCGCTGTGCATCATGGTGCACATGGGTAAACCTAAAGAGGTTAAATACAAACCGCCCGCATCTATGGCCCAAGTGTGGGGGATCATAAAAATGATTTTTTCGTCATTCGCCAAGCAGGCATCAAGGTGCTCTTGGCCTTGCACCACAAACCGGCTTTGCAAATAGTCTTTACTGCGGGCCGTCCACTCACCGTAACTGATAAAGGTCATCAAGCCGGCGCGAATAGAATGGGCCAAGATGTCATCCACTTGCTGCGCGTTAAGCTCAGGAAAGCACAGCTTAATATTAGTGCGGGCAATATAGCAGGGCTTTTTGGCCAAACGCATCAGTAACGGCGTAAAGGCACCGGCAAAGGCATCGCGTGCGCGCACTGGTAGCCACGCCAACAGCCATAATGCGGCGATGGCCAGCCAAGTGAGCCAGTATTTTGGGTGCAAATAATGACGTTTAAACGTGAGGTCATAAACGGGGTCAGCCACAGACACAGCAGATTCCTTTTAATAATGAAGCGGGCAGTGTAAGAAAAAAATCCGCATAAATCATCTGTTACGACGCGGACGAAAGTAATCCTGATTTTGATAAAAAGCTGGATCCTCGTTTGCGGGCCACCAACCGGGAATGCCCAGTAATGGCAGCGGCAGTAAGGATCTCGGCTGGTCAAACAAGGCCGAGCGCTCAAGCTCAATGGCCAACTGTGGGTCGAGGCGGGCATATTGCTCGGCGCGAGTCAGCGTAAAAAAGCTTGGCTCCACCTCAATCAGCACGCATTTGGCCGTTAAGCCAATAAAGGGTGCCAAGGCCTGTTCGTATAAGGCGTGACCAAAAATAAACGGCTGCCACTGGCGGCCAAAGCGGGCGCGTTGTTCTATAAATAGCGTCTGCCAAGCATGTTGTTTTAATAGCGCTTGTACTTCGTCTTTATCGGTGACCGCTAACACCAAACCACATTCATCAAAATGGGTAATGCGATCCCGCCTTGGCGTGCGTTTTAAGCCTAAAGCGCTAATGTCGTCCATGTGCAAACGGCTGAGTAAGGCTTTGGTTTGCGGGAATAAAGCCCAGATCAGCGCGCCAAAAAGATCATGCCAGTTTTGCTCGCGAGTGGGCACTAAGCCTTGCGCCACTGATTGTTCGTAGTAGCAATTAAGCGCATTAAATTCTGCGTCATTAATAAAGCGCACCGGCAAGGGCTCACCGGATAATGACGGGTTTAAGTGCACATTGAGCTCGGCAACCGTCGGCCATTGCTGATGGTCAATATCAATTAAGCCCGCTAGTTGTGCGAGCAGGGCATTACGCTGGAACACATCGGGATCCCAATCCATGATTACTACTCACTTCTTAAAATTGGCACATCATAACATAAGGCTAACGCGTCGATCAGCGCCGTGACTCAGGAGCGAGAAGAGCAAAGGCCTTTGATGTGTAGCCGGCCATGTTTGCCCTTGTAGCCCGCCGTCTCTTTGGTAAAGAGGACTTCGCGGGGCCAGCGTAGCTGGATGGCCTTAGATCCAAACCTAAAGCAAAATCGGCCCGAATAAATTGGGCCCTACAAAACCAAATGTCCCTTGTAGGGTTTTATAGCCGAACACAACAGCAAAACAGTGGCGAAGTCCTCTTCGCTGTAGAGACGGCCACACTACAAAAGATATCGCCCTTGTAGCCGCCCGTCTCTTTGGTAAAGAGGACTTCGGCGGGCCAGCGTAGCTGGCTGTTTTTGAGATTTAATATTTAAACCAAAAACACCACACCGTAGCTCAATACCTTTCACCTAAAACACGTGGCACAAAAAACAGTTGCACTGTGCTATTTGACATAAAAAAACGGTCAACTCAAAGGAGTTGACCGTCGTTACTGCCGCGTACGACACTTGATAAGCTTTACTTTGGTTAGCGCTTGTTAGCTTTCATGGCCAAGCGGATACATAAGGCGGCACCGCCCCAAGTAATCCCTAAACCTATGATTAACATGATAATGGCGCCTGTGCTCATGAGCGCACCTCCTGCTTACTGTTAAGGTTAATGACCACTGCCAATACCAGCATCAAGGCCAACACGCCCCAGCCCAACGTATTCACTTCAAAGTTTGAATAGCCGCCGTAGTTTTCGCTAAAGGCGGTTTTGATGTTGTTCGACAAGATGATCAGCAAGATGCCAACAGAGACAAACTTAATGCACACTGTCCACCACAGGCCGATGCTAAATTCCGACAAGCGATTGGCATGTTCTTTAAAGTCAGATAAGCGGCACAGCCAGCCCACCAGCAGTAACTCCACCAAACAAGAGCTGAGCAAGGCGATGTTATTGATGAAGTAATCCACCAAGTCGAGCAGCAAGATGCCGCCTTGGGTGATGTAGAGCGAGCTGACCACTAAGCCCACCGAACAAAATACGGTGGCGGTTTTAGGGCGGCTCCAACCTAATTTATCCATTAACCCCGTGGTCACGGCTTCAGCAATAGAGATATGCGAGCTAATACCGGCAAACATTAAGGCACAGAAGAACAAGGGGCCCATGATACCAGGTGCGGGCAGCAAGTTAATGGCGGTGGGCAGGGTGACAAACGCCAAGCCTACGCCAGAGCTGACCACGTCGGTGAGGTCTTTACCTTGGGCTTGGGCCATATAGCCCAAAGCGCCAAAAATCATGATACCGGCCAGCATAGAAAAGCCGCAGTTCATCAATACCGTCATAAAGGCGTTATTATTGATATCAGACTTTTCAGGTAAATAGCTGGCATAAGACAGCATGATGGCAAAACCCACGCTGAGCGTGAAAAAGATTTGCCCGTAAGCGGCGGACCACACTTTAAGATCCCAGATCTTGCTAAAGTCCGGCTCTAACAGCCAGTTAATGCCATCCAGCGCGCCCGGTAAAAAGATAATGCGACCGATCAGTAATAACACCATCACAAATAGCAGCGGCATTAATATTTTATTAATTCTTTCGATGCCGCCTTTAACGCCACGGTAAGTCGCAAAGTAGGTAGCGGCCCACGCCAAGCACAAGGGCAGTAACAAATGCCATTGCAAGCTACCTAAGTTTGAGGGCGCGCTGTCGTCTGCGACACCTAAAAACTCACCAAAGAAGAAGGCATTGCTGTCTTCGCCCCACGCTTGAGTAAAGGCAAAATAAGCATAAGAAATGGCCCAGGCAATCACCACTACGTAGTAGAAAGCGATCATGGCCGAGATCATTACCTGAAACCAACCCAACCATTCAAACTTATTGTTGAGGGCGCGCAGGGTTTTGGGGGCACCCGAGCGATATTTATGCCCGAGGGTAAACTCCAAAATCATAAACGGAATGCCCGCCGTGAGCATGGCAAACAGATAAGGGATAAAAAACGCCCCCCCGCCATTTTCGTACGCCATATAAGGGAAGCGCCAGATATTACCCAAGCCCACGGCCGAACCCACGGCGGCGAGGATAAACCCGGTGCGCGAGCCCCATTGTTCTCGTTTCATAATAACTCCTTGATTGGTCTTTACCGCTAAGGATAGATAAGTGGCGCGCAGAATAAGGAGCCCCAGCACCAAAATCAATCTATCCACTGGTGCGGCCAGTGCGTTAAGGCCAAGTGGTCAATGGCATAAGCAAGCTCAGCTGGTGCCTAGGGCTGGTTTTTGTGGTGTGGCTAGAGTTTTATGCTAGCAGGCTGCTAATTAGTAGTTGATGTGTGGTTTTTTGGTTTTTAGCATAAACATCGTATTAAACACCTTTTGTCAGCACGCTTTACTGGTAAGGCAGTGCGCGCCACTGTGCCATAAATTGAGTGTGAAGCTGCTTAGCGCGCCAAAAAGGCCCATAAAAATAGCCGCTGGATAAGCGGCTATCGGATTTCTTAAGTAAAACGGTATAACAGGCGTGGAACCACAAAAGCCTTTAATGGGTGAGGGCTGCTCTATGATGCACTTGTGTTTGGCCATTATCCAAAAGCGTTACTTTCAGATCTTATCATTATTTTTCCGTGTTCTTCTGTGGATTCCGTTGCAAAAAATTATTGGGTTAAGCCCTGTTTTCATCGCTGTTACAGCGGACTACTGCTCAGTGAGCAGTGTGCTGACCTGCGTTAGCCAAAGGCATAAAAATAAGCCGAGAGCACGCCAATACAGGCCAAATTGAGTACGATACCGGCACGCATCATTTGTTTCTGTTGAATAAACCCAGAGCCAAATACGATGGCATTAGGTGGGGTGGCCACCGGCAGCATAAAGGCACAGGAAGCGGACACCGCAATCACAGATGCCACCATCACCGGCGACAAGCCTAAGCCTTCTGACACCGCCACAAACACCGGGATCAGCAGGGCGGCGCTGGCGGTATTAGAAGCCAGCTCAGTTAAAAACACCACAAAGGCGGTGATCACCAATAAGATCACAAACGGGTTCGCCGTGCCCAGCATATCCGCTAAAAAGCTCGCCAAAAATAAACTGGTGCCGGTTTCTTTGAGTACATGGCTTAAGGTTAAACCGCCACCAAACAACAGCAGCACGCCCCAGTCGGTGTGTTTTTCAATGTGTTTCCAATCGGCCACGCGGGTAATGCCAATTAAGGCGATGGCCAGCAGCGCCACTATGGTGTCAAACGAACTTAGGTTGCCCAACGCCGCAGAAATGGGGCTGGAAAATACCCATAAAAATACCGTAATGGCAAAAATACCTAAGGTGACTTTGCGTTGTCCGGTCCAGACAATCTGCTCGGCGGCCAGCTCAATGCGCTCATTTAATTGCGGGCGGAACAAGGCATATAAAATAGCGATGGCGATGGGCAGCAGTATCAAGGTGACCGGCAAGCCCAGTGCCATCCATTCGTTAAAGCTCAAACCCACTTCGGCGGCGGCAATGGCATTAGGCGGGCTACCCACTAAGGTGGCGATACCGCCGATGCTGGCGCTGTATGCCACGCCCAGCAGCACGAATACATAAGTGCGATAATGGCGCTCGGCGTCCAAGCACGCTAATAAGCCTAAGGCCAACGGCAGCATCATGGCGGTGGTAGCAGTGTTACTGATCCACATGGATAAAAAGGCCGAGGTAAAGAACAGCAGCAACACCGCCACACTCAAGCGACCTTTAGCCAGATACAAAATCCGGCTGGCAATCAAGCGGTCTAATTGCTGACTGTGCAAGGCGGCGGCCAGCGCAAAGCCCCCCAAAAACAGAAAAATAATGGAGTTAGAAAAATTACTCAAGGCGTCATTGGTCGTTAAAATACCCAAGCCCGCGGCTAACAGCGGCACCAAGAGCGCAGTAATGGTAATATGCAGTGCTTCGGTCAACCACAGCACGGCAATAAAAATCAGCAGGCTTAAGCCCTTAGTCACGCCTTCATCAAACGGCAGGGTATTCAGCAGGATGACAAATAGCAGAATGTCGGCAATTAAAATGGCCCATTTGGCCTTTACCGTCAGGGTTTGCTGTGGAACGTCTACGGACATTAGGTTATCTCGTTATATTATTGTTTTATCGAAGAATATAAGTATACCACTAGACCTAGGGTACAAAAGATGATGACGGTAGCAAAACGAAGTTTTTCTCACTTTTCGCGCATCGCCGTGCTGGGATATGCGCTCATGATGTCGTTATTGTTGCTCGGCTATGCAGGCAATCAATACTGGCAGCATCGGCATTACCTGCAGTTAGAGCAGCGCATAGAGCCGGTGGTGTCCGCCTTACATGATATGCAGCGCAAAGTGGTGATCAACGCGGACCAAGACTTATTGCTCAATAAAAAAATAAACGAGTTATCTCGAATCAATCACCAGTTTATAACGTTTATTGAAAACAGACGCCCCCCTTTTGTTGGGCTTGATGACGTGTTAACCACGCTCGTTAACTATCAGCAACAGTTACAGGCGCTACAAGACGCGGATATGCACAGTCGCTATGCGCTCAACGCCTTTTCCGAACGAGTACGGGCTGTGGTGGACAAAGACGACAGTTATTATTCTATCTTGCTCATGCGCAGCCGTTTGTACCTCAATGCGCCCAATTTGCAGTATTTATACGCGCTGGATGATGATGCCAGCCGCTGGCATACCGAAGTGCAAACCTTTAATCAAGAAGTGTTTGATTACTATCAACAATATCGTCAAAGCCTCACCCCTTTGGTGCAGCAGCGCTACGCCTTACTCACCGATAATAAAGACGTGTTACTGCACTATAAAGTCCAGTGGCAGCAAGCGTCTGAACAGCATTTACAAAACATGCAGTTAGCCTTACTGCTGTGGCTACTGGTTAGTTTTAGCCTTGGGTTGGGGGTGTTGGCGTTACAGAACAAAGAGTTGCGCAAAGTGAGCCAAGTCTCTCTTGAGCTGGCACGGGCTAAAACAGACTTTTTAGCCAATATGAGTCATGAGATACGCACCCCCATGAATGCCATTATTGGCTTTGCGTCTTTGCTGCAACAAACGCCCTTGGCCTTAACTCAACAGCAATATTTAAAAAAAATCAGTCAATCTTCCGATAACTTATTGCTGTTAATCAACGATATTTTAGATTTAACCAAGGTAGAAGCGGGCAAGTTAGAGCTGGAAGACATAGCGTTTGATTTAAATGAACAGCTCGAAAAACTCTCCAGTTTATTTGCCGACTTATCTGAGCATAAGCAGTTAGAAGTGATCATTGATAAAGCCGCCAATGTCCCCAACTGGCTGCGCGGTGATCCGCTGCGCCTTGGCCAAGTACTGATCAACTTGGTTAACAACGCGATTAAGTTTACCGAGCGCGGTGAGGTGGTGATCAGCATTAGTCTGGATGAAAGCCCCGAGCCCCGATTATGTTTTGCCGTTAAAGATACCGGTATCGGCATTATTCCAGATCAGCTGGCGCGATTATTTGATGCCTTTACCCAAGTGGATGCCAGTACCACGCGTAAGTATGGCGGCACCGGTTTGGGGTTAAGCATTAGCTACCATTTAGTGCAGCTGATGCAGGGCACCATTACCGTTGATAGCCGACCAGGGCGAGGTTCAACCTTTACCGTTAGCCTGCCGTTGCAGATTGCCGAGCATAAAGCGTTGGCGCCGGTGGCCGCTTATCAAGGTAAAAAAGTGCTGTTGGTGGACGATAATGCGCTGGTGCTTGAGGTCACCAGCCAGTTACTGCGCCAGTTAGGCTTGATTGTTTATAGGGCTAATAGTGTGAGTGCGGCCAAAGAGTTATTGCAAAAGCAGGGTGAGCAATTGAGCTTGGCACTGATTGACTGCTGCCTTGTGCAAGACGATGGCCTAGATTTAGCGCGCTTTATGCGCAGCCATGAGCACCTTGTGCACATTGCGGTGGTGGTGATGAGCGCCTTTGGCCAAGATAAAGTGGCAGACAGAATGCGGGCTTTGGGTCTTACGCACTATTTAGCCAAACCCATTACCGAGCAAAGTTTACGCTTAAGTGTGAGCCGCGTGCTGGCGCCAGAGAGCAGTGGGCGACTGGAGCCACTCGCCATTAATCAGTATCAATTGTCGGATTATCGTCGCCAATTACTGGGCAAACAAATTTTGTTGGCCGAAGACAACCGGATGAACCAGCAATTAATCGTGGAGTTTTTAAATCAAGTGGGCGTGTCGACCACGATTGCCGACAATGGTCGCCAAGCGGTAGAGCTGATGAGCCGGCAATCATTTGATGCCATTTTAATGGATTTACAAATGCCAATTCTCGATGGCATTGAAGCCACCCGCCAAATTCGCAAACTCAACACCCAGCACGATATTCCCATCATTGCCTTAACCGCCAGTGCCATGCGCGGAGACCGTGAAATTAGCCTCAGTGCCGGCATGAACTGCTATGTCACCAAACCCGTGGATCGCTTTGCGCTGTATCAGGCTTTAGTCGAGCAAATAGCGCAGCAGCAAACCCAGCGAACAGGGCAAAAAAGCGTGCAGAAAACCGCTAAACAGCTGGCTCTGCCCGCCACCTCTCAAGCTGAAAAGGTGCAAGCCGAACAAGCGAGTGTTAGTCCCGCCGCGCGCGCAGAATTTTTAGCTCAACAACAAGATGCGGTCTGGCAGTTAACCGCGCTTATGGCCGCAAAAAACTGGCCAGATGCCCAACAGCTGATGGCGACACTTGCCCAACGTGCAGAACGGCACGCACTCACTGAGCTTGCCGCCCAAGCACACGTTATATTGCAGGAATTACAACAGCAGCAAAGACCCAGCGCCGCACAACTTAGCTTGTTAAAACAGAGCTTAAGCGAGCGGTAGAGGCCGCTTTAGCTGGCCGGTTTTACGTAGTAAAACAAGAACCTACAAACCACATCAATGTTAAACGAGGTGTGCTTTGTAGGTGCCCTTTGTTAACGCTGCGCGGTTTGAAGATCTTGGTGGCGCTACGCGCCACTAGAACCAAACCGTGCCGAAGTCCTCTTTGCTGGAGAGACGGGCTCCTACAAAACCAAAACCAAATGCCCTTGTAGCCGGCAATTTATTCGCCGGTCCGCGTTAGCGGATGGTTTTAAGAACCAAACCGAGCCGAATAAATTGGCTCCTACAAAACCAAAACCAAAACCAAAACCAAAACCAAATGCCCTTTGTAGCCCGCAACTTGTTCGCGGGGCCAGCATAGCTGGATGGTTTTAGATCCAAACCTACAGCCAAACCGGCCCGAATAAATTGGGCCCTACAAAACCAAATGTCCTTGTAGCCCGCAACTTGTTCGCGGGTCCTGCGAAGCAGGATGGTTTTAGATCCAAACCTAAAATAACACCGGCCCGAATACTTTTTACCTACGATACGGGCCCTACATAAGATCGAAAAACCAAATGTCCTTGTAGCCCGCCGTCTCTTCGGCGAAGAGGACTTCGCGGGGCCAGCGTAGCTGGATGGCCTTAGATCCAAACCTACAGCCAAACCGGCCCGAATACTTTTTACCTACGACACGGGCCCTACAAAAACAAAATGTCTCTGTCGCTGGCGCTGCGAAATTTAATAACTGAGAACTCAGTCACAATTGGCCTGTTGGTGGTTTATAGTTTCGCTATTAATGTTATTTATGGTTTTAAATTCTGCTAATTTAATGCGGAATAGTAGATGTAATTACCCCGCCAAGCCTTGCCCTGATTGAGTTAAGTGCTATTTTCAACAAGCTTGTGTTTTCCTCTGGATTTTATCTCTTTTTTAGATGATATTACCGCCATTGCAGCGTGTAGCTAGGGTGGAGTCATGAAAGTATTAGTCTTGGGTAGTGGAGTTGTCGGTGTGACCAGCGCGTGGTATTTGGCGCAGCAAGGCCATGAAGTGGTGGTGATCGACCGTCAAGCGAGTGCAGCGGAAGAAACCAGTTTCGCTAACGCCGGACAATTGTCGTTTGGCATGAGCTCGCCGTGGGCGGCTCCGGGTATTCCGCAAAAAGCCGTGAAGTGGATGTTTCAGACTCATGCGCCGTTAAAATTACGCCCTAGTTTAAATCCGGCCCAGTGGCAGTTTATGCTGTCTATGCTGGCCAACTGCACCGAAAAAGCGTACGGCATTAATAAGTCGCGCATGGTGCGGGTGTCGGAATACAGCCGCCAATGCATTAATAATTTACAAGCAGAACTGCAGTTGCCGTTTGAAGCGCGCAAACAAGGCTTACTGCAGGTGTTTCGCACCCAAAAGCAAATTGACGATGCAGCGAAAGACATCAAAGTCTTGCAAGAGTTTAACGTGGCCCACAAGATGCTGAATGTGGAAGAGTGCATTGCCCGTGAGCCAGCCTTGGCACGCGTGAAGCACAAACTCGTAGGTGGCTTGCACTTTCCTGACGACCAAACCGGCGACTGTAATTTATTTACTAAAGCCTTAGTTGAGCGCTGTGAGCAGCAGGGCGTGCAATTTAAATTTAATACCGACATTAAAGCGCTGGTAAGCGACGGTGACAAAATTCGCGGCGTGCAAACCTCGAACGGCTTAGAAGTGGCGGATCACGTATTGGTGTGCATGGGCAGCTACTCGCCGTTCTTGCTTAATCCGGTCGGCATTCGTTTGCCCGTGTATCCCATTAAAGGCTACTCGCTAACGTTAGACGTTAAAAATGATGCGGATGCGCCTCAGTCTACGGTGATGGATGAAACCTACAAAGTGGCCATTACCCGTTTTGACAATCGTATTCGCGCAGCAGGCACCGCCGAACTGGCAGATTTTAATGCGGACTTGCCCAAGGCGCGTCGCGCGACCATCGCCGAGTCGGTGAGCAGTTTATTCCCTGAAGCGGGCAACCTAGACACGGCAAAGTTTTGGACGGGCTTTCGACCTATGACCCCAGATGGAACCCCAGTTATCGGCGGCACCAGCTATAAAAATCTGTGGTTAAACACCGGCCACGGCACTTTGGGTTGGACCATGGGTGCGGGCTCAGCCAAGTTAATTGCCGATTTAATCAGCGGCAAACAGCCAGATATCGATGATAGCGGGTTAGACGTTAGTCGCTACGCCTAATTCTTTGCTCAGGGCGCTCCCGCCCTTCATCTAGACAGCTGCTTTTCAAGACGCCATAATGGCGTCTTTTTTGTGCTCTAATTCGCGGGTTTTAAAACTGAAAATATAACCGTGGCTACGAAAGACATAGTCCTTGTAGCCCGCAACTTGTTCGCGGGGCCAGCATAGCTGGAATGTTTAAGGCCAAAAATGAAAACCAAACCGAGCCGAGCCGAATAAATTGGCTCCTACAAAAGACATAGTCCTTGTAGCCCGCAACTTGTTCGCGGGGCCAGCATAGCTGGATGGCCTTAGATCCAAACCTAAAGCAAAATCGGCCCGAATACTTTTTACCTACGATACGGGCCCTACAAAACAAAATGTTCCTGTAGCCAGCCGTCTCTTCGGCGAAGAGGACTTCGCGGGGCCTGCGAAGCAGGATGGTTTTAAGAACAAACCGAGCCGAATAAATTGGCTCCTACGAAAGAATCGTCTCTTGTAGCCCGCAACTTGTTCGCGGGGCCAGCGTAGCTGGATGATTTCAATAGCAATAGCAATAGCAAAAGCACAAAATACGGCTTACCCCCCGCCAACTTTGCACTTAACCGAAGGAAGTTATGCTCGCCACCTTGTTAAACATAGTGATACCCGTGTTTGCGGTGGTGGTGGTCGGTTTTGTGATTGGCCGGCGCCAAGCCAACCGTCCTCAATCTAACAGCGACATGAGCTTTGTTAATCTCGCCAATGTGCTGGTGTTTTGCCCCGCCTTGGTGTTTTCGGCGCTTATTGAGCACCCCGTGCAACTGAGCAGCAGCTGGCCGTTAATAGTGGCGGGGGTGTTGGTGATCATAGTGCCGGGCGCTATTTTGTTTAGCTTGCGGGTAAAAGGGTTAGAGCGGCGAACCTTGGCCATGGGCGGCATGTTTCGCAATACCGGTAATATTGGTATTCCGCTGATGATGCTGGCCTATGGCGACGATAAAATGGGCGCCATTATCATTTTATTTGTGTTGTCGAACTTAGTGCATTTTTCATTGGGGCTGTTTATGTTGTCCCATACCGCGGGGCGCTGGCAGTGGCTAAAAAATCCTTTGGTGTGGGCGGCGCTGTTAGGGCTCGGGTTGGCGGAGCATCAAGCAATGCTGCCAAATTTTGTGCTAACCAGTAGCCAGCTGCTGGGCCAAATTGCCGTGCCTTTAATGCTGTTCGCGCTAGGGGTACGGCTAGCGCAGGGTGAAATTGGCCATTTGGGCATGGCACTGCGCGTTAACCTTATCTATTTAGCCGTGGGCGCGGTGAGTTTTTTACTGGTGGCGTGGTGGTTGCCGCTCAGCACCGATTGGTTGCAGTTATTGGCCTTGTCGGTAATGCTGCCGCCGGCGGTGTTAAATTATTTATTGTGCGAACAATATCAATGCCAACCAAATAAAATGGCCAGCATAGTGCTGTTAGGTAATCTAATGTCGGTAGTCACCATTCCCGTGGTTATTTATCTGACATTGGCTTTTATTTAAACGGCTCAGGCCACGTTTTTAATGCTGTATAAAAAATTACACGTTAATTGTTTGTAAATGTGTGGTGTGACGAGTGTTATTAAGCAAGTAGCACACCTATATATGACGTGCCTCTAAATTTTCATTTCTTTGGGTAATTGCTTGTTTGTAAAACGCTTTTATCTGTTTATACTGGTTCTCTTCTTAATATTGTGCGGTGCAAATGGAACTTCTACCCAGATGGTTAAAACCCGCCCGTGCTACCTCAGCAGTGGGCATTTATCTTACTCCCACTCGTTTGCTAGCCATAGATGAGGGGGATCCTACTGTTGTGCTCGAGCGCAGCGTCGGGCAGGGCGAAGCCGTGTCTGTTGCCCTAAGAGCCATGATAGAAGAGCAAGCATGGCAAGGCCGCCGGCTTTCTCTGGCACTCAACCGCCATTGGTACAAACAAACACAGATGGAAAAGCCCGCCATCCCAGATGAAGAGCTGGCACAAGCACTGCCGTGGTGCATGCGCGAGTTAGTTAATGAGCCCATAGAAAGCTTATTGTTTGACTACATAGACTTACCAGCGGGGCCTGCCGGCCAACAACGTATTGCGGTGTATAGCAGCGAGCAAGAAGCGATGGCGAGCATTGTACAAGCGGTGACGCCCTTCTGTGTAATAGCCACCATAGGGGTAGATGAACTGGCTTTAGCTAACTTATTGGCACCAGAAGAGCGCGGTTTATTGTTATATAAGGTACCCGGCCAAGAGTTGACCCTGATGTTTATTCATCAGCGCCAGTGGCATTTCTCTCGTACTATTCGCGGTTTTCAGGCGTTAGATGATGAAAGTATGTCAGTAGATCAATTTGTGTTTGATAATCTACTGCTGGAGCTACAACGCAGTATCGATTACGCCGTCGGCCAGCTGAAGCTAACGGCACCGGATAATTGGTATTTGGCATTGCCACAGCGCGTCACGCCGATTATTCAAGAATCCATTAACCAAGTTTTTGATATTAACCCCAAATCGCTGACCACTGACACCTTGAGCCCAATGAGTTTGCCTGCCCTTGGCATCTTAAAAGAGGGCCAAGCATGAAGCAGCGCGTTGAGTTTTATCAATCGGTACTCAAACCTGCCCCAAATAGTGCCAGTATGGGGCTGCTATGCCGGGTGAGCCTCGCCATTGTGGTGGCGTGGGCGCTGATATTTGCCAGCGCCATGGTCAGCCAATATCAGCTCACACAACAAAACATTGTCCTACAAGCCGCAGTGCAAGCGGCTGAGCGAGATGCAGCGCTAATGAGTGTTGCACTCAGTGATTTAAAGGCGCGCCAAGATAATGGTGAATTAGAGCGAGTGGAGTTCGATATTCAAACGCGCCAACAATTATTGCAGTTACTGAATCAAACAAATTTGGTGTCGTACGCCAAAACCTTAAATGATTTGGCCCATATTCCTTGGCAAGGCGTGGCGTTGCAGGGGCTCACGTTACAGGGCAATCAAATGGTATTACGTGGTGCAGCCTCACAAGCCAGTGCCGTGCCTGCTTGGATTTTAGGCTTTGAGAAAAGTAGCAGCTTGCGCGGCCACAGCTTTGGGCGGTTAGCCATTAACCAAGCGCCAGAAGGGGGCTTGAGCTTTAGCCTCACCAGTTCAGAGGTGACGCCATGAGCAAAATTCAACCGTTATTAGCAGACCTAAATCGCCGTTTCTTGGATTTATCACAACGGGAGCGTTGGTTAGTATTAGGTGCAACGTGGGCATTATTAGCATGGGTGGGTTTATTACTTTATGAAGCCACGACCCAAGCGCGGGTAATTGCGCTTGAGCAAGAGCAAAACAGCCTTAATGATACACTCGCGCAGCAACAGCAAATGATGACGGAGCTTAATCAAGGCATAGCAGAGCTCAAGAGTAAGGATAATGCGCCCCATATAGCGCGGCTAAATCGTCATTTATCTCAGCTTAATAGTCACGTCGATGAAAAAATGCAGACTTTGGTCGAGCCCGAGCAAATGTCGGCGTTATTGCTCTCGATACTCGAACAAAGCAACGGCTTAGACTTGCTTGAGCTGAGCAATGAATTGCCCACTCGCCTTAATAGCGAACAAGATAATGCAGCCTTGTATCAACACAACTTAAGCATGGTGTTGAGTGGCAGTTATTTGTCTTTATTAGATTATGTTAAGCAGCTGGAGCAGTTGTCGGGCCGTATTTTTTGGCGAGGCTTAGAGTTTGAGTTAGAAAAATATCCGGTTGCCACCATTCGGCTTAATTTCTTTACCATTAGCCAACATAAGGAGCTGTTACGTGGTTAATCCGCTATTGCTGTTACTGCTCAGCACCACAGCTGGCATTCAAGATCCCACTCAGCCATTAACGCAGGCCACTGTGGTGAAAACCGAGCCGAGCGTCATCAATACGGCACCTGCTAGCCAATTGCACTTGCAAGCTATTTTTAGTGGTGGCAAAAACAGCGCTATTATTGACGGTCAATCTTACCGTGTGGGTGATACCGTACAAGACTATCGCTTGGTGCGTATTCAACCGAGCCAGGTTGTGCTGAACGGGCCGGGCGCGCCCTTAACGTTGACGTTATTTCCCTCTTTATCGACGCTGAGTAACTAATGAAATTAACCTTACGACCTTTAGCGATAGCTTTATTCGGCGCCTCACTGGCTGCCTGTGTCACTTCACCGGATGGCTCTTTACCTAAAGCCGCGCTGGATGATGCGCTAAACATTAGGCCAGATGCGGTGCCGTTAGCCGTCGAGCAAGAGTTATTGAGCCAGCAACCCAGAATTAATTCACCCGTGGCAGAGCCACGGGAGCGGCGTTTTAATATTGCCGCCAATAACGTGGATGCTAAAAGCTTCTTTAATGCCCTAGCCAATCAGCATGGCATTAGTATCGCCGTGCATCCGGAAGTAGATGGCACTATCAGCCTTAACTTGCGCCAAGCCACGCTCAGTGAAAGTTTAACCGCGCTTTCGCAATTATACGGCTATGGCATCGAGCATAAGCGCGGCGTGTATCAGGTGTTTCCTAATGGCGTGCGCACCAAAACCTTTAACGTTAACTATTTAATGCTGTCGCGCACCGGTCAGTCTCAAACAGCCATTAGTGGCAGTAGCTTAAGCAGCAGTGAAGGCGGCGGCAGTGCTACCAACGACGCTACCCGCATTAGTACCGAATCAACTAACGATTTTTGGGCTGACCTTGAATCGGCACTGAGCCGTTTAATCGGCAGCAAAGACGATCGTGTGGTGGTGACCAACGCCCAAGCGGGGTTAGTGAGTGTGCGCGCAGCACCGAGCGAGCTTGCATTGGTAGAAGATTTTTTAAAGCAAGCCGAACGCCAGCTAAAACGCCAAGTGGTGCTAGAAGCGCGCATTATTGAAGTGGAGCTTGATGACGGTTATGAGCAAGGCATCGACTGGGCTAACTTGCAGGCTGGTAGCAGCCCTAATTTTAGTGCAAGCCCAAGGGTCACTGGCGGCACAGCTAGACCCTACCCGGGTTTTCTTAGCCCGATAGGCGGAGTATTAGGCGGCGGTGCCGTGTTTAACTTCACCGACGGTAATTTCTCGACCATGATTAATTTGCTGCAAACGCAAGGTGAGGTTAATACCTTGTCTAACCCCAGAATCACCACCAGTAATAATCAAAAAGCGGTGATTAAAGTGGGCACCGACGAATACTTCGTCACCAACTTTACCTTAGAAACCACCACCGACAATAATGGTAACACCCGTGATTCACCGGACATCGAGCTTAAGCCGTTTTTCTCTGGCATCTCGCTGGACGTGACGCCGCAAATATCAGACGACAATAGAGTCTTGCTGCATATTCACCCTACGGTGAGTGAAGTGACCGATGGCGATAAACAAATCGATTTTGGTAGCGGTGTTATTACCTTGCCGCTGGCGCGAAGCACGGTGCGCGAATCAGACACCATAGTAGAAGCCCGCTCCGGTGAGATGATAGTGATTGGCGGTTTGATGCAGGAAAAACAAAGAGAGATCAACAGTGGCGTGCCGGTATTAAGCCAAATTCCGGTGCTAGGCAATTTATTTAAAAACCGCAGTGTAAGCAGCCAAAAAAGTGAGCTGGTGATTTTATTGCGCCCAGTGGTGGTCGTCGAAAACACTTGGCAAGATGAACTCAAGCGCTCACGTGATTTATTAGAGAAATGGTACCCTGAACAGTCACCTCTGCGCAGTATAGACAACGGCCGAATGAGCTTCTCCGAGCCGATGCGGGCCATAGACAGAGGAACCTTTTAATGACCTTGCGCTTTAAAGTACAGAGCTCGCTGGCGGCCATATTAATGGCCAGCTTGAGCGTGTTGCTCGTGCCCACAGCGCAAGCCCAAGACGATGATAATAATGTGCCCTGGACCGACTTAATGGTTAATTTGCCAGAGGCAGATGCCGCTGATGCGCACCTTGGCGACGCCGACATGGACGCCTTTGCGGTTAATTACTTGCAACAGACTCGGCTTAATCCGCCGACAGTGCAGCCCCATGCGCAAACCCAAGACTATGCACAGCCCCAGCCAGTGATCAAAGCCACTCATTCTGAGCCTCGTAAGCTTGATTTTTCTGAGGTGGTGCTTAGCCGTTCTGCATGGCTAAGTGATATGAATCATCAAGCCGATCTCGCGCTGGCCGCCAATAATTGGCCGCTGGCCGAATTAAGATTGGCACAAGCCTTGGGCGAATATCAAGATGCCCACGTTACGCGCTTACGCTTAGCCGCGTTATTATATGGCCGAGGGGCGCTCGGCCAAACGCGTACCGTATTACAGCAAGGCATAGAATTGGCACCCTTAAATGCGGATTTTCGTCTCACACTGGCACGCTTACTGGTTGAACAACAACGCTTTGCCGCCGCCTTACAACAGCTTAATCAAGTGAGCCCAAGCTTGGCCGAACATTTAGATTATTACAGCCTTAAAGCCGAGGTTTCTCGGCGCAGCGGTAACTGTGACCAAGCGGTAAACACCTATCGCGAGTTGTTGACCCACGCCCGCGTGGGCGCATGGTGGTTAGGGCTGGGCTTGTGTCAGCGCCAGTTAGGGCAAGATTTTACCCCCGCGTTTTTACAAGCGCGCGCCAGTGCCGACTTAGGCGAGGCCTCGCATCGCTTTGTTGAAAGCCAATTAGAACAACTACAGCAACGGGAGCAACATGGCCAAGCACAGACTTACTAAACGCTTAGGTGAGCTGCTTATCGAACATCAGGTGATAACGCCAACCCAATTAGACACCGTATTGCTGCAGCAGCAGCGCGAAGGCGGGCGCATTGGCGCTATCATGGTGAAAATGGGCGTATTAACTGAGCTGGAGCTACTGGGCTTTGTGGCCAAGCAATTAAATTTACCGTTATTCGATCTCAATAAAATCGAGATAGACCCCCAAGCGGTTAAGTTATTGCCTGAGGTGTATGCGCGCCGCCATCGGGCACTGGTGGTCGCCGCTGATGATATACAAGCCACGGTGGTGCTGTCGGATCCCGCAGATTTGGATGTGCAAGATGCCATTGCCAATCTACTACTACCCCGCGAAATAAAGCTGGCGGTGGCCCTGCAAAGCCAGTTATTTACCTTATACGATCAGCTCTATCGGCGCACCGACGATATCGCCCATTTTGCCGAGCAGCTGCAAGGCGAAAACGCGCCCAGTCGCCCAGCCATGGAAGCCGCAGGCCTGGATGACAATGAGGCCACCGTGGCTAAGTTATTGTATTCCATGTTTGAAGATGCGCTGCAAGTGGGCGCCTCCGATATTCATATTGAACCCGATAAAAATCTGATCCGCTTGCGCATGCGCGTGGATGGCCGCTTACAAGAAACCGAGCTTAAAGAAGTCAACATCGCCTCGGCGCTAGTCTCGCGGCTAAAAATCATGGCCGATTTAGATATCTCCGAGCGCCGCTTGCCGCAAGACGGTCGCTTTGCCTTAACCGTAAAGGGCAGTCCAGTTGATATTCGTATGGCCACCATGCCGGTGCAATATGGTGAAGCCGTCGTATTACGACTGCTGGATCAATCGCAAGGTATTCGCAGCCTCGATAAAGCCGGCATGCCGCCTGAGTTACTGACCGCCTTTCGTCGTAAACTGGCCAGCCCCAACGGTATTGTGCTGGTGACCGGCCCCACCGGTAGCGGTAAAACCACCACGCTTTACGGCGCCTTAACCGAGCTTAATACCCCTGAGCGTAAAATTATTACCGCCGAAGACCCGGTAGAATATCAACTGTCGCGGGTAAATCAGGTGCAGGTGAATACCAAGGCAGGCTTAACCTTCGCCGCTATTTTGCGTACCAGCCTGCGCCAAGATCCCGACGTACTGTTAATTGGTGAAATGCGCGACCAAGAAACCGCCGAAATTGCCATGCGCGGCGCGCTCACCGGTCACTTAGTACTCTCAACCCTGCACACTAACGACGCCCCCAGCTCAGCCGTACGACTGATGGACATGGGGGTGCCCGGTTACTTAGTGGCCAGCACCCTAAAAGGCGTGTTGGCGCAGCGGCTAGTACGCCGCTTATGCCAATATTGCAAAGTGAAGCAGGTTCTTGAGCAAAGCGAGCAGCAGTTTTTGCAATATTTAGCGCCTGAGCACAGTGGCGGCCAGTTTTACCAAGGCACAGGCTGTGCCAGTTGTAACCAAAGTGGCGCTAAAGGCCGCCTTGGGGTGTATGAATGGCTGGAAATTAGCCACGACATGGCAGACAGCCTACGTGAGCAAAATATAGATCGCTTTAACGAGCTAGTGGCGGCAGACCCCCGCTATATTACCTTGGCGCACTCGGCGCTTAAGCTTGCCCTCAACGGGGATATTGCCTTAAGTGAAGTGCTGCGCCTGAGCGAGTGGATAGACTGATGGCGTTTTTTGAATATCGGGCGCGTAATGCCCGCGGCCAACTTAACCAAGGCCGGCTAGAAGCGGCCTCTGCCCAAGCGGCGGCCGACAGTTTAATGAGTGCGGGCTTAATGCCGGTCGAAATTAAAGCAGCCAAAGCCAGCGTCACGGCCAGTGTTAACTGGCAACAGTTTCTACACGGCGGCGTAAAGCTGGAAGTGTTACTGATCTTGTGTCGGCAGTTTTCATCGCTCACCCGCGCCGGCATTCCCATTTTGCGTATCGTAGAAGGCTTGCGCGATACCACAGACAACAAACTACTGATCAGTGCCTTAAATGACGTGGCCGAGGCGCTAAACCAAGGCCAAACCTTGGCCAATGCGCTGGCGGCACACCCGCATATTTTTAACAGCTTATTTATCTCTTTGGTTGACGTAGGTGAGAGCACCGGTCAGCTAGAACAAGCGTTTGCTCAGTTATCGCATTATTTTCAGTTGGAATTAGACACCCGCCGTCGCGTTAAAGCCGCCACCCGCTACCCCATGTTTGTCTCCATCGCCATGGTGATCGCCATGGTGGTGGTCAACATCTACGTGATCCCCGCTTTTACCGGTATTTTTGCCAGTATGGGCTCAGACTTACCGCTGATGACGCGCATACTCATCGCCTCATCGGAATTTTTTACCACGTATATCGTGCACATCATAGTGGTGCTGGTGCTGAGCGGCGTCGCCATGTGGCGCTACGTGAAAACGAAAAACGGCCAACTGCGCTGGCACACCTTATTGTTGCGCCTCCCCATTATTGGCCCCTTAGTTAACCGCATTTTACTGGCACGCTTTTGCCGCAGTTTTGCCATGATGCTGGGGGCAGGCGTGCCCATAGTGCAAGTGTTAACCTTGGCCGGTAACGCCACCGGTAATGCCTATTTAACCCAAGCTATTTTTGCCATGGCCGATAAGCTCGCCTCGGGCACCAGCTTGTCGGTGGTCGCTGAGCAGAGCAAGGTGTTTACGCCGTTGATTTTGCAGATGTTTAAGGTGGGCGAAGAAACCGGCCGCGTGGATGAAATGGTGATGGAAGCAGGCAAGTTTTACGAAGAAGAGGTGGATTACGACGTGGCCAACCTGACTTCTAAAATTGAGCCGATCTTGATCGTGGTGATCTCCGCCATGGTACTGATTTTAGCCTTGGGTATCTTTACCCCCATGTGGGACATGGTGGGCTTAGTAAACAGCTAACCCCTTGTGAGCGGCTAACTGTTAACCCTCGTTAACAGTTAATCTGAGAGCTTTGTGTGAGTCGTCTCAAATTTGAGACATTTATCACCACCTTGTGCTACTTTTGTTCTAGTATCTATTGTATAGCCTCAGTCGGAACAGTATGATCTCACTATTAAGAATGAGCAGTAAATAAAGAGCAGTAAATAAAGTATAATGTTGTAAACCTAAATGCTGAGCATTTAGCCCAGCCTTACTTAACTAAGAAAATTAACCAAGAAAACTAACCAAGAAAATTAACCAAGAAAACAAGGAAGCGAACATGAGAAAAAGCGCGGGTTTTACCCTGATTGAATTAGTGATAGTAATAGTTATTTTAGGCATATTAGGTGCCGTAGCTGCACCTAAGTTTTTGAATCTGCAAGGTGATGCTTATAAAGCTAACATTAACGCATTAAAAAGCTCAATCCAGTCTGCAGCAAATTTAGCCCATACTAAAGCTATTTTACTCGGTCAAGATAAAGGTTCAGCGGCTGCCGTAGATATCGATGGGACTAATGTTGCTTTTTACAATGGTTATCCTATTGCAACTAATACGGGTATCCTGCTTATGTTACAAGACCATGGGTCACTCTCATCTTCTTATACTATCACTCCAGGCACTAATGTTAAGCCATTAATACTCTCTCCGAAAAACCGTGATACATCAGCTGCAACGGATAATGATAAAAAATGTCAAGTGGAATATACACAGGCACGTGCAGAAGCAACTACGGGTGGTGGGGAAGATGGAAACGCCGCTGTTACTGAAACAAAAACAGCGACAGTGACAGCTTTCACTAAGGGTTGTTAATTAGTACTTGATATTAAGCAAGGCGGCTTAGGCCGCCTTATTTTTCGGGTCTCTTGGCTAGCGTTAGCTAACTTGCTGGGCTAACGAAGACATCTAATACAACTTTATTTACCGTATAGTTTTAAAGAAAAATAACTTTTAGCCCTATTTTGGAACCCTTTTTTTAGCTATAAGCTGATCCCAATATTACTGCACTCAAACTAGGCTTTCCCCGGGCTTAAGCACTTGCTACAAGGACGCTAGCTATGAACAATAACGAGATGCTTTATTGAACCACACTCCATCGCCATTACATAACCTCGCTTACCCTAACAGGCAATTTAAGTCGTTGGGCTTTACCCTGATCGAGATGATATTAGTGCTGGTACTGGTGGGTATTCTAGGTGCCGTAGTCGCGCCGCGGTTAGCGATTAACAGTCAGTTTGAAGAGCGCCTGCAAGCAGATAACCTAGTGGGCTTATTGCGCCAAGCACAGCTCAGGGCCATGAACGACCCTGAGGCGTTAGATAGCAGCAGTGGCAGCACGCGTTGTGGTCGGGTGGCAATAACGAATAGTGGTTTCTCGCTTGCTAAAGATTGTAATACGGCAGAGTTATTGAGTGATAGCGAGCTGAAAACCGCCGAGCAGCAAGGGCTATTTTTAGGTAAAAAAGACCTCAACATCAAACTAAAATCACCGTCTTCAACCTATCGCGCTTTGGTGGTGCAATTTGGTCTACCACCGGCCAGCGGCACCGATTATTTGAGTGAACAGAGTTATCTCGGTCGTCCTCATATCATTCCTCAGAATAATGGTAATGTAATTGCGCTTACAGAATTGGGCGCACTGGATATTACGATAGATTCCAAAATAGTGCGCATCGAACCCGAGGGCTATATTCATGTCCCCTAGCCGTTATTATTTCAGCCGTGGCGTTAGCCTCATTGAGTTTGTATTGGGCCTGACCATATTGGCGATTGTGTTGGTAGGAGTAGGGCTGTTTTTTGCCAGCCAACCTCGGCAATTAGATCCGGTATTTCAGTTTAGAGCCGCATCCTTAGCCGAAGCGCTCGCCGAACAAGTCTGGTCAGTAAAATACGACACTAATAATGACCCCAACCTGCAAACCCGCTGTGGTGTAACCCCAGACGTAGATTGTAAAAATGTGCACCAAGCCAGTACCACCAATATTAAAGACTTTTTTGTGCTGGACGATTTTCAGAAATGGTGTGATAACGGCGAGAACGGGGCATTAGGTGCTATAGATGGGGAAACACTCGCCAGCGATCTTGGGATGTATGCACCTGAACTGTATTCGCGGTTTAGTGTAACCACCTGTGTCAAGCTGCCCCCCCCCTTAAATCCAGGTTACGATAAAACAGATCCAGACCTTTTTATAAAAAAAATCACCATGATTATCTCAATTGATAGCAGTGACACCCTGAGTTTTGAGCTACACAGGTATAACCTCCGATGAGGGCCCGTGGTTTTACCTTATTAGAGCTGGTGATTGTGATTGTGCTGATTGGTATTAGCGCCATCTTTAGCACCCGTTTTATTGCCGATATGGCCCACAGTTATGTGAGTACCGCCGAGCGCGCCCAAGCCTTAGCCGGTGCCCGCTTTGCCATGGAGCGCATGAAGCGCGAGCTCAGTTTGGCGTACAGCCCCAGTGTCTATATCAGTGATGATAGTAATGGCCAATGTGTGTCTTTTGTGCCGGTATTGGCCGCCGGCAGTTATGATGGTTTAGTGAAAAATAAAATGGCACAGTTTATTATTCCGCTGACCCAGCAAGAAAATATTATTACAGATGTGAATATCGCGGTACGTGCCGACAGTGGTGCCAGCGTGTGGCAAGATTATCCGGACACCTTGCCAGTTAATGTGGCCAAGCTTAAAAATCAAACCACTAAGCAGTCTCGCTTGACGTTTGGCAATGCATTTGCTGATACCGTTAGTTTTGATAAAGAAGGCATGGGCAAGCGCTATACGCTACTGCAGCCAAGGCAAGTGCGTTTTTGTTTGCAAGGTAGTGAGTTGTATCGAGCCGAAAAAACGGAGGCAACATGGTCGCGCAACGATTTGATGTTGAGCAAACTTAGCACCGATAGCAAATTTAAACCTTATAACGAACGGTTGCAGCTATTGGTGATGTCTTTGTCACTCAAAACCCAAGACGGTAACTTGGTATTACCCAACCAGTTTCAGGTGGCTTATGGACCTTAACTTAGCTATTCGCCGCCACGCCCGCCAACGTGGCAGCATGCTAATAAGCGTGATCTTTATTATCTTAGTCATGGGCGCACTTATGGCCGGCCTTGCTACCTTATCTAACCAAAGCAGCCAGCAATTGGTTTATGAAGTGCAAGCCTTTAAAGCACGGTTGGCGGCAGAGTCAATATTAGAAAAACAGATTTTTGTTTCATTAGCGAATATTAGTGCCCCAAAAGTAGCAGTTGAGGGAACGCCAGCGGTGATTAATGGTTGCGACGCCTATATTAAAAGTATCGACACAGATGGTGAGACGCTCACCAAACAAATCAATATTTCCGCGACCGCCAAATGTGAGTCTGACCAGTTAACCGTAATCCGAAACATTGAAGTTGAGGTGATTAAATGAATAAATTAAAAAGTGCTTGGTTAATTTTTTGTCTTGCCCCATTGTTCGCTTTTGCTAATCAAAACCTAACCAACCATAATATTCAGAAAGCTTTTCCTTTTGCTGCTCAGGGTAATAAGAGGGATAGTCAGGTTGGACTTCATGACGCCAAAATCATTGGGACCAATAATCGCAAGCTAGAATTTAAGACAATTAACTTTGGCGGGATTGTTAATACATGTGATAGTTCTACCTGTGAAGTAGCTGGAAATAAGTACCAAGCTGTATCCCCAAGTTGGACATTGAATTTTAAAAGCTTTGATCAACGTTCTGCAGGAAAAAATTTAGGCGCTGTTAGTGTTAGCGCGGGTGCGGTTGTAAACTATGCAGCGGGTACGTATAAGGCTGATTCTTTAACAATAGCATCAGGCGCTAAAATATTAGGTGATGGCTCTGGCCCCGTTACTATTCACGTCACGGGCACTGTAACTGTAACGGGTAAATCAACTCTTGGTACCGCTGATAGGCCAATAAATATTATTGTTCACTCCAATAATAATCGAGTTGTTTACTTTCAGGATTCATCAAGGTTTCATGGGAGTTTAATTGCTAAAGGGGGGGTTGAACTGGATGCTTCCGCCTCAGCATATGTTAATGGTAATATGCAAGCAGGTGGGGTGTTAGTTAAAGGTGGTTCTGCTTTGCAGCTTGCAGGTGAGCAACATTGGTTTGATACTCTAACAGTAGCAGAAAACTCTAAACTTACTCTGGCCGCTAACCGAGCAATTATCAATGTAAATAATCAAATTGAAATATCAGGTAGTGGCCCTGTGGATGACCCAAGTGGTGGCTCTGTAATAGGTGAAGTAGGTAAGTCATTGTTAGTGTTACAGCATACTGACAACCTCCCAAAGGGAGTGGGAATGAAAAATAATACTACGTTTTATGGTTATTTATATACGCCAAACCACCTGGCGATGGAGTCGCACGCTAAAGTTTATGGCGGCGTGAATGTAGGTAGCTTATTCAACAAACAAGGTATTATAGAGGACCGCAAGCTGTTTTCTGGTATGGACCATTATCAGATTAATTATCTTCCCCATAGTAATGAACTGACCGCGTCTGCCTGTGCGGATAATAACTGTCATTATAAGTTTACAGGAACAGTTAATAACCTTGTTGTCAAAAACATACATGGTGGTATCAGTGACAATTTGGTTACATTTTCAGAAATTAACAGCACAGGCACAAAGACTCAACCGCTAGGGAGCACTCTTGGTAAATGCACGACCTTTGCAATTAATAACCACACCTTTGGCGTCATGCCTTTGCCCGATGGCTCACCCCCGTTAACATGTTTTGTTGATGGCCTTCGCCTCAATAATTGTACTCTGTGTTATGAAAATGCAGATGATTATGGCTATGTATATGGTGAGGCAACAGCCCTCGCTGCACCCGATGTTCCTTCATCGCAAGCCGATGACTTTAAAATTGTGAACTACGAAGGTCCTGAGGGGTTAACAACAGTTAGAGCTAGTGCACAAGTTCTTGAATTAGGCTCAACAGGATTACAGCGACCATTAAAGGTTACCCATAATAATGCCGCAACCTTTGAGTTGGAGTTGCAAGATGTAAATAACCCAGGCGTTTTATACCGCTCCAAAATAAGGTTTGTACCTAAAAAGATAGCCTGGGTACAAAATGCAGATCACGCAATAGACTGTGGTAGCGAGGACAATAAATTTAATTATGTAACTCAGCACGCTACCTGCCCTGTATTAGGTAAAGCGGGCGCAGAGATCCCATTGAGATTGCAAGCCTATGGTGAAGGTGACAAAGTGATTACCAATTACGTGGCTAATAATTCAGAGAGACTAGTGACAATTTCTGAATTTTTCGAGGGTAATCCTAAAATTAATGAAGAAGAGGAACCTCCTTATAAGGAGATTACCACTGATATGATGCTTAACTTTAATAACACAGGTGATAAAGGCAGCCATTTGTTGCCCTACCGATCACAGCATGTAGGTTTGATCAAAGCGACAGTACAAGATCATTATACAGTTCACGGTAAAAATGCGCAGGGTGTGGGAGTAATACCCACCTATGGTGATAGCCGAGTCTTGGGGCGCACCGTGCCGGATCGCCTAAAGGTGACCGCCTTTGCTGGAGACTTGGCAAACGATGTTGTTTACCGTGCCCATGAGGTGGGATTTAATGAAATGTCCGGTTGGCCCAGACCGCCCAGGTTTGAAATTATAGGCTGCGCCGTTGACCCGACCAGAGACGGTTGTACGCAGTTACATAGTTACAGTGGCGAGTTTGCCAAAGGCTTAACGTTGGGCAACAATGTTAGGTTTTCTGCGGGCAACGATCTCGATGCAGAGCTAATGATCAAGACAAGCGAATCAAACAAGAACCCAGTTAAGATAGTGTTAAACCGATATATACATACTGGCCCCTATGAATCTGGCATCCATACTATTTTACCCTCCAAGTTTATGCGATTAGTATTTACCAAAGACGACATAAAGGGGGAGCAAGATATAATCCAGCGTTTAAAATTAGTTGTCGAGGTACCTCAAGATAATATAAAGCCTGAGTCCGTTGGGGGCGGGTTAGAGGCTCACTTATACACCCATGACAAGCCTAAACTGCGTTATGGGTTTTTAACCATCGACGATCTTGAGTTACCGACGGGCGAGACGGGTTATATGCAAACCCATTTAAATTATTATGCGGAGGATGGGAGTATACAGCGAGACACGGTTTTTCCTTATCGGTTATCAACAAGTGTTCCGGATGTTATAGAGACGACGATCCAGTCACCGCCGAGCCAGTCACCTACAATAACCGTGTTAGATAAAGTACTCAAGGTAGATGCATATCCACATCCTGATGGCTGGTTGGGACAAGTACAGGTTATGCACGCAAATTGGCTAGTGCCGAGGGTGGCTGAAATCGATGGCGAAGGCCTAATAGACCCCGCTCGGCTCCATATCACACCAAACGCACGCAAACGCGCGAACGACCGGGTGTTTAACCGCCGCGAATTGGTGCATTAACCAATATCATTAGCTGAAACGGAGCCAAACTGACCGGTCTCAGCAGCATAACCTCACGGGTGCAGTTATCTGCACCCGTTAATTTAAGTCGTAACCTGCTTATCTGTAAATATCTATCTATCTATCTATCTATCTATCTATCTATCTATCTATCTATCTATCTATCTATCTACTTACCTTACCCAGTTAGCTACCGATCAAGCTATCTCCCCCAGCTCTTTACCTAGTTACCCCCGCGAGCTACTGTCAGGCTTTAATCACTCCCCCTCTTTGTTCGTTTTACCTTCCGTGTTTTTCCGTGTATTCCATGGCTAAAAATCTCGAATTTTTTAAGACCAACCGGCGGCGTTTGACGGCGGAGCAGGTTTGGCCCTGTTTTGTGAACAATCTAAAAAACAAAAAACCTTATGCGCTGAGGAGAATGTTTGATATCTTGCCCCGCTCAACAGTGGCTAGCTCAGGGGCAGGGCAATCTGCGTTGATATTGACCATCAAAAATCTACCACTACCAGCAATTGCTCACATTTTCCGCTTTAGCCACGAGTTTTACACGTATTCTATGAGTTTTGGTGAATCCTAATAATACCCATCTTAATGCCACGCACAGTGGCCGCCTGTCGTTGCGCGTATTTTTTAGTGACGCTCGGCTGGCCGCACTCATCGGCGGCTGTGTGAGCAGCATGAGCGTTTTGCCAACCAATAATGACGCCGGTGTTAGTCAAATGAATACCATGGTCACCGAAACATATAATACCGGTCAATGCTTGATGATCAGCAATGTAGAAATTAAGGCTATTGAATGAAGTATTTAAAATTTTTATTGTTGGTTTCTTTAGTTTGGAGCGCATTTAGTCAGGCTCAGACCATCAAAGATGTTTTTCCCTATACAGTGCAAAGCCATTCCGAAGATGGGACAATTTCCATGAACTCTCATGCAAAAATCACTGGTGTAGGTAATACAAATAACCCTGGGGAAGTGAACTTTAATAATCAAGGCCAACAGAAGATAAGTGATAATACATGTTACGGACAACAATGTATTATACCCGTCAACTTCAATAAAACATCTACTGTTAATTTTGCTTCTGTTAGGGAAAAAATAGGCATCACTATTAAAGAGGGTGGTGGTGTTACAGTTGATAATAAAGAAAACTATGGGTTGGAAGAAAAGACTATCCATATCATAAATGGTGATTTAGATATCAAAAATGGTGGGACGTTCGGAGATAAAACTAATGGCTCGCTAGTGTTTGTTAATGGCGATGTTGACATAGAAGGTCAATTTTATGGTTATCTCTATTCAACAGGCACGGTACTTGTACAGACGCCAGGTCAAAACCTGTGCGGTGCAGTTAGTAGCAAGCATCTTGACATGAAAGGTAACGCTGTTATTAGCGGTTGTTCATATAACTTCGATTGGTTTGGTGAAGAAGATAAAGAAGAAATCACACTGCAAGCGAACGATACAGTGGGCTATGTATTTGGCGAAGATGAAAACGCGGCAAAAATAATCATTGAAAGTACAGATGTCTCTACCGACAAACAAAAAATATTTAAGGTAAATTATGGCGATGGATATATCTTCTATAAAGAGGTTGGTAAAACAGGCGACTATATAGAGTTAAAAAACAATAGCGACATTACTCTGCCGCTGAACAAGCCACTTTATATTAAATATGATCTTGCAGGCCCGCTTAACTTGACGCTAACTCCTCAGATAGCAGGTCAAACCGCTCCCTCTCTGAACGCTAACCTAAATTTTGTGCCTTATAAGATCGAGGTACAGTCTGTGTCTGGCTGCCCAGTATACCCAGGCTCATTTAAATATGAGGCACACTCAAGCTGCCCCGTATTGGCTAAGGCTGGAGAGGAAAGTAAAGTCGAACCGAGCTTCATCACCTATGGTTTTTTTAATACAGAGGCAACTAAACAATCAAGTAAACTTTTAGGTTATACATTTGACCGAGAAGATGCATTAAAAATTAATGGAAGTGTTCGTTCTTCTGGTGGAATGTCTAACTTTACTCAAGTCGGCTTGATTACTGCTTCTGTTACTGCATATTGTGCTCTTGATAACGGTGGCTGTGGAAATAAATTAACAAAGGGCTCTAGTGCTATTGTTGGCCGTACCGTGCCGGACAGTTTATTCATTCAAGGCGTTCCGGGAGTGATAACAGATGGTATTGCTTATCGGGGTAAGCCTAATGGATTTATGATAAATCCTGAATTTATCGTTAATGGCTGTGCCGTTGGCCAAGCAGGTACACTATGTGACTTACCCAGTTACAGTGGTGAATTTGCCAAAGGTTTGATGCTAAATAAAAATTTGCAATTGTCTGTGGTAAACGATAGTGATAATGAGTTAACCATTGATAACCTAGATGCCGGTAAGGTTGATTTAGATAAATCTGACTTTATAGATACGCCAGGTACTCATACTATTGAGCTTACAGATGAACTAAAATTGCTGTTCGCTAAAGTAAAAGCCGTACCGGCACAAAAAATACAGCAGGAATTAAAACTAAATATTAGCATTACTGAAGATGCGATAAGCTCTAACCCTAGTAAGCCATTATCTGGCAGTACCAAAGTGAAGTTAGCAGACAATGCCTGGCTGCGCTTTGGTTATTTGCATTTAGCAGATATCGAGCTGCCGATAAATACCGATGGCCATATCACAGGCAAGCTGTATTACTTCGATAGTGGCAAGCATGCGGTACTTGACGAGGATCACTTTAGTTTTGCCGGTGATGTTGCGAATAATGCCACAATTACTGCAACTGCGATCAAGCCCCATGATGCGACACCTCCCACGTTGGCCATAGACAATGATGGCTTGGAGATTGACGGCATCAGCGTGGCGGAATATCCACAGGCTGCCACATTCGATGTGGCGCTGGAAGTGCTCAAATGGCTGCAACCTTATAATGGTGCCCGCTTGGCTCTGCCGACTGCGAATTTGAGATTCATGTTAGAGATGAGGATGCGCGCTAACGATCGGGTGTTTAACCGCCGTGCCGCGGTGCGTTAACGACTATTGTGGGTTGGACAGGGCAGCGGCGCCCTTTTTATCAAAGAGACGGCGGGCTACAAGTGCATTTGGTTTTGGGGTTTTGTAGGTGGCCGTCTCTTCAGCGAAGAGGACTTCGCCACGGTTTTGTTTTTTGATTTAAAACCATCCGCTGACGCGGACCGCCGAATAAATTGGCGGCTACAAGGGAAACAGGCGGCTACAAGGGATATTTGGTTTTGAGGTTGGGGTTTTGTAGGGCCCAATTTATTCGGGCCGGTTTTGTTTTTTGATTTAAAACCATCCAGCTACGCTGGCCCCGCGAATAAATTGCGGGCTACAAGTGCGATGTCTTTTGTAGGTGGCAATTTATTCGCCACGGTTTTGTTCTGGTTTTCGATTTTAAAACCATCCGCTAACGCGGACCGCCGAAGTCCTCTTTGCCAAAGAGACGGGCGGCTACAAGGTCATTTGGTTTTGGGGTTTTGTAGGCAGCAATTTATTCGCTGCGGTTTTGTTTTAGGGTTGGATCTAAAACCAGCCAGCTACGCTGGCCCCGCGAACAAGTTGCGGGCTACAAATGCATGTGGCCAATCGGTCATAACCAAACGGCGTCCCATAAGGGATAATCCCCTATTTTTGTCACCAGCTTTGCGCGTAGCGGGTTAGCGATGATGTAACGCGCTATCTGCTTGATGTCTTCTTCTTTTCGCAGTGCATGTTCATGAAACCCCGTTTGCCACAGCGGGCCGGTGCGGTTTAAATGCCGATTCACCGCCTGCGCCGAGCGCGCTTTTAGCCGTTTTAATACCTGATCCAATGAGCAGGTCTCTTCTAATTGCATTAACCAGTGCAGATGATCGGGCATGATGACCCACGCCAGTGATAACGCATGGCGTTGCGCTTGTGCGTCTTTAAGTTGATGGGCGATAAGGCGGCCTGTAGCAAAACAGGTAAACACGGGCTGGCGTTGATAAGTGCACAGCGTAATATGATAAATTTGCTGCGGCAAAGAGACTCTGCCTGCTAATGCATCTTGATAAGTCATTATTCGTCCTTGAATAATGGGCATGAGAGGTGAGTGTAGCCGCAAGAGCGGTGTGGTGCAGGCGTACGGTGTTGTTCGATCTTTTGTAGGTGGCCGTGTCGTAGGTAAAAAGGTTGAGGCACGGTTTGATTTTTCGATCTTTTGTAGGAGCCAATTTATTCGGCTCGGTTTTGTTTTTTGATTTAAAACCATCCAGCTACGCTGGCCCCGCGAATAAATTGCGGGCTACAAGTGCGATGTCTTTCGTAGGTGGCCGTCTCTTCAGCGAAGAGGACTTCGCCACGGTTTTGCTGTTGTGTTCTGCTATAAAACCCGCCAGCTACGCTGGCCCCGCGAATAAATTGCGGGCTACAAGTGCGATGTCTTTTGTAGGTGGCCGTCTCTTCAGCGAAGAGGACTTCGCCACGGTTTTGGGTTTTGTTTTTCAAACAGCCGGCTACAAGGGAAAACAGCCGGCTACAAAAAAAGGCCCACTGCAACTATGTTGCTGTGGGCCTTATGCTTGGTGCTCGGCGCCTAGCGCTGGCTTGAGGCTAGCTCTTTTGCTAACGCATCTGCTTGTTGTTGCCAGGCCTGACCAAGGGCGCGCACTAGGGCGGGGTAGCCGTTATCGGCTAAGGGGGCGGTTACGCTAAAGCTGCGCTGTTTAAGCAGTTGGCCGCTGCCATCCAATAACTGCCATTGGCCCTCGGCCAGTGCATCTCCGCTTTGTTGCCCTTGAAAACGGTTCACTTGTAGGCGTAACTCGCGCACTGGCACACCCGCTTGCACGGGTTGGCCTTTACTGATGATTTGCGCGTTAGGCAGGGCGAGGGCGAGGCGTTGTTGCAGCTGTTGTTGTAGCTGTTGGCCAATGCTTTCAGCCCATAAATGTTGCCGTGCTTGATACACCTCAATGTCGTTGAGCTGCATCACTATGCCTTCATTGTCTAAGTGCTCGGCAATGCGCAGCGGCGCCACTATCACGGCTAATCGCTTGTCATATTGCTGATAACCAAGTTGCTGATTAGCAGTGAGCGCCATGGTGCTTGAGGGCAACAGATAGGTAGTGGGGCCACTCACAGGGCCGGCGCAGCCCGCCAGCCCCATTAAGGTAACGCCGAGCAGGCTTGCGGCCATTAGGCTGGTTAGGCGGCGCGGCTTGCTCTGTGCTGCTATTTTATTCCTGTGAATCATGGTTTGGCCCTCGGTTGTGGGTCTTGTGATAATTTCTTCTTAAAGATGAGCGCATTGGGCTGATCACTTAAGGTGCGCACCACAGGCTGCAGATCGCGCATTAGTTTTTCAAGGCGAGACAGCGTTTGCGTCAGCTCGTTATAGCCCTGAGAGTCAGGCGCAAAGCCTTGCAAGGTATCGCGTAACTGGCGCATGGTGGTGTTCACGTTGGCGGGAAGCTGTGATGTGGCTGGATCCGTGAGCAGCTTATCTACCGAGGCGGCAATGTCGTTCACCTTGCGCATGGTTTGCTCGGTGCTGGCCAGCGTGGTGTTTAAGGTGCTCAAGATGGGCTCAATTTCTAAGTTATTAAGTTTATCCAACAAGTTAGACACTTTTTGCTCAATTTGCGCAAAGCCACCAGAGGTGGTGGGGAACACCGGCTTTTCAACAAAGGTCATGTGTTGAAACGGCGGTGCATCTTTATAGAAGTTAAGGTCCACAAATAAGGCGCCCGTGAGCAGGTTACCCGCTTTGAGTGAAGCGCGCAGGCCATGGCCAAACATGCCTTCCAGACGTTGCTTCCAATCTGCTATGTCTATCTCTGTGCCTGAGTCGTCAAAGCGCTGCGGCTCAATGCGGATCAAAATCGGAATGGCAAAGCGGCTTAATGAATCCGGCTGCGGGGCACTGAAGTTCCAAGGCACGCTGACCACGGTGCCAATGCGCACGCCGCGATATTCTACGGGGGCATTGTCGCTTAAACCGCGCACCGTATCGTCCACCAGCAGTACGTATTCTAGGTAGTCGCGGTAGTGGCCTTCTTTGGCGCTGTCTTCATCATTAAACAGTACGAAGCTGCTGTTCTCTTTCGCTTGATTGCCCTTTTTCATATTGCTGGGTACGCCAAAGGTAATGCCGCCACTTACTAAGGCTTCTAATGAACCCACATTGACTTTAAAGCCTTGAGAATCCAAGCGAATGTCTAAGCCTGAGGCGGTCCAAAAGCGGCTGTTATTGGTGACGAGCCCTTCATAGGGCGATTGTATAAACAGGCGATGGCTCATCTCGCGGGTGACGGGATCAAACTGGCTGCTTTCAACGCGGCCTACGGTAAAGCCTTGATAGCTCACCGGATCGCCGGTAGATACCGAATTACCGATCTGACTAGTAAGGTTGATCCGCAAACCCGGGGCATCGGGTGGGGCAACCGGCGGCTGATCTAATACCTGAAAGGTGTCTATTTCGATCTCACTGTTGCCCGGTAACAGCTGAATAAAGGCACCGGACAATACAGTGCCTAAACCGCTGACGCCTTCACGGCCGATGCGGGGTTTCACCACCCAAAACTGAGTTTCTTGGTTCAGCATCTTGGCGGCTTGCGGGCTCATGCGGGCCACAATCTCCGCATGGCTTAAGTCGTCAGACAAACTGACTTTTTCGACCTTACCCATTTCTACGTTACGCGTCTTGATCAGGGTTTTGCCTGCTTCTATGCCCTCAGCATTGTCCATGATCAGCGTAATAGAGGGGCCGAGTCGGCTGAGGTTGTCGTAAATCATCCAAGCGCCAATGAGTATGGCCACGATAGGCACTATCCAGACCGGAGATAATGAGCGCTGCAGCTTTCGCCGCGCGAGCTGGGGTTCAGACATGAGGTTCTTCCTTGCTGGTAGATGAAATAGCGTGCCTTGAGTGAGCGTGAGGCGAAGGTTGGACTTGTTCAGGTGCGGTGTGCAACCAAATGCTGCGCGGGTCAAATAAAATGGCCGCTAACATAGTGAGGATAACCACGGCGGTAAACGAGAGCGCGGCCGCGCCGGGCTCCACGGACATTAACGAACCGTTGCGGATCAAGGCCACTAAAATGGCCACCACAAACACATCCACCATCGACCAACGGCCAATAAATTCGGTAATGCGATACAATTTATTGCGATTCAAGGGGCTAAGCACAGATTTAGGTTGGCGCACTATATAGCAGAGCCACAACAGGGCCAGCATTTTACAAACAGGGACCAGCACACTGGCGGTTAAAATAATAATGGCGATGGGCCAATCACCGTGTTGAAAAAACATCAGCACGCCGCCCAAAATAGTCGAGGCTTGGGTGTCACCCAGTGAGGTGGTCACCATAATGGGGTACAGATTGGCAGGTAAATACATCAATATAGATGCGAACAATAACGCCAGACTTGCCTGATTGTTGACGCCGCGATAAGGGTGCAAGGGCTCGGCACACCGCTGACACAGGGCTTTGCCCGAACTGGGCACGCGGTTAACCAGCCCACAGGTATGACAACCGGCTAAGCCTTGCAAAGATGCTGAAAAGCCAGCTTGTACCTGGCTTGGCGCTTTTGGCTCAGGATCTAGGTGTTGCCACAGCCAGTCGCGGTCTACGGATTGCGTGGTAAATACCAGCAATAGGGCGTAGGCACAAAAGGTCCAAAATGACAGCCCCAGCTCAATCTCGGCCATGCCGATGATTTTAATTAAGCTCACCAGAGTGCCAATCACAAACACGTCTGCCATCATCCACGGCGTCATGTAACCCAAAGTACGGGCGATACGGTGGCTTCTGGGCAACAGTTTTTTTTGTGTTATGCCCACGCACAACCACACCAAGCTACATAGGTATAAGCAGGGCAGTATGATCACCGTTAATAGCACGCTTAACGCCACCAGCGGATAGTGCAGATTCATCAGTGCCGAGGCGGTATCGGTGAGGGCAATGCCATTACCGATACCGCTGATATTAAAACTTAAAAACGGAAAGGCCACCGACAGTGCTAAGGTGACCAAGGTAGCCAGCGCCAAGGCGAGGCTGCGCTCCGCCGGATTGGTGCGCCGGCGTACTAAGGTGTGCTGGCAGCGAGGGCACTCGGCTTTTTCGCCGTTTTTTAACCGCGGCAGCGCCAATAATAAGTCGCACTCGTGGCACACGCGCAGTCGCCGCCGCGACACCTTAAACGGCGCACTGTGAGCAGAGGGCTGAATATGTTGAGGCGGTGCAATATCAACCAATGGAACGTCCGGAGTCATATTTTGAGCGATGAGTGCTTGATACTACGACAGAATTAACCCCGTCACCACCAAAACCAAATGCCCTTGTAGCCCGCAACTTGTTCGCGGGGCCAGCGCAGCTGGCGATTTAAGGCAAAAACCAACCCGAGCCGAATAAATTGGCTCCTACAAAACCAAAACAAAACCAAAACCAAAACCAAAACAAAACCAATAAAAAACCCCGCACTGCGGGGTTTTTTTATGCGCTGATGCGATTAAGCCATTAGATAACGGCGGCAATACCGTCGCACAGGGCGTCTATGTTGTTTTTGGTAATGCCGGCCACACTGATGCGGCCTGAGCCTACGATATAAATGGCGAATTCGTCGTTAAGGCGGGCTACTTGCTCTTTGGTTAAGCCAGAGAAAGAGAACATGCCGTTTTGGCGAGCAATAAAGCTAAAGTCTTTATTTACGCCGCGGCTGGCCAATTTCTCGACGAACAAAGTACGCATTTCTTGGATGCGCTCGCGCATCTCGGCCAGCTCTACTAACCAGTCGGCATACAATTCTTTGTCTTCGGCGATCATCGCAATCACGTTGGCGCCGTGGGCCGGTGGATTAGAGTAGATAGCGCGAATAATGCTTTTCACTTGGCTAAATGAGGTGTTAGCTGTGTCTGCGTCTTTAGCGACTAAGGTGAACGCACCCACGCGCTCGTTGTACATGCCAAAGTTTTTGGAAAACGAGCTGGCAATCAGTAATTCTTTATTGAGCTCGGCAAATACCCGCAAACCGTAGGCATCTTCGTCTATGCCTTTACCAAAACCTTGGTAGGCGAAATCAAACAGCGGCAACCAGCCTTTTTCGGCGGACAATTTTGCTAATTGATCCCACTGCGCCGGAGTCGGGTCGATGCCGGTGGGGTTATGGCAGCAGCCGTGCAGCAACACCACATCACCGGCTTTGGCCTGGGCCAAATCTGCCAGCATGGCATCAAAGTCGAGATCTTTGGCGTCGGCATCGTAGTAACCGTACTCTTTTACCTCAAGACCTGAAGCCGTAAATACGGCTCTGTGGTTGGCCCAAGTAGGGTTAGAAATCCAGATAGTATTGGTGTCGAGCTGGCGGGCGATAAACTCACCGGCAATGCGCAACGCGCCTGTGCCACCGGGTGATTGTGCGGTACGCGCGCGCTGCTCGTTAATAATGGCGGCATTGGCACCAAATAACAGCTTTTGTACTACGTCGGCGTAGGCGTGTACACCTTCAATGCTGAGGTAGTTTTTAGTGGTTTCTTCGGCAACTAAACGGGCTTCGGCTTTTTTGACGCAACGCAATACCGGCGTTTGACCCGCTTCGTCTTTATAAATGCCCACGCCCAAGTTAATTTTATGGGCTCGAGGATCGTTACGGAAAGTGTCGGTGAGGCCCAAAATAGGGTCGGCCGGTGCAGCAGTGACCTTCTCAAACATAGCGTTATTCAATCCTTGTGATAAAGAGGCTATTACCAACTTAGTAATAACATCCGTAAGTGATAAACCCGAACGGGAACTCATTAGTTATAACATTTGCGCGCTCATTACAAAATGGCTTTGCGGCCTTGTCAGCAAAAAAATCACTAAAAAAGTTAGCAAAAAGTGCTTCTATACACATTTATTGGCGAACTTAGGTCATGAAAGAACAAGTTTTGGGGACGCTATTTCTTCGGCTGATACGGATAAATATGCAGCCGTGGGATCAAGGGCTCATCGGTAATGCTCGCGGCGCGCCGCGCCCGTTGTTGGGTGGGCGGATAATCAGCCAGTTCAGTGATGGCGGGTACTTCATCTTGGCATAATAATAGTGGCAAATGGGCTTTCACTTGTTGTTGGCGCGGGCTGATTTCTTCTTGCCAGCGCACATTGACCATAGGGTGCGTCTTCACCGGGCGGCGCAACCTTAGCTCTGTGCTATTGGGGAGGCGTTTCACATCATAAATTTCACGATCCACACATTGTTGCCAGGTGAGGGCGTCCGTGAGGGGCGGCGGTGTGATGCGGGCCGTTATCAGTTGGGCTAGCAGTACGTCTTTATCGATCTTTTGAATGATTTGTTTATTCGCCCACGTAAACCCCAAGCGCGATGCCTCATGGGGCAGTAATACTAGATGGCGATAAACTTGCAGGGTGATCAAACCCGGCAGCGTATTGTGCACCAAAGTAAATTTTTGGTCGCGGCTACCGGCGGCTTGCACTTGGGCCTTAAACTGGCTTTTTAAATCATTGATATGAGAAATATATTGTTGCAGCTGCGGTTTAAGCGCAGTGGGTAACAGCAAATAGCCGGGCAGGCGAAAGCTGGCTTTGGCCGAATGGTGAGGCTGAATAAACCATTGCTGATAGCTGCTTAGCGCTGCCGTGAGAGCTTCATCACCCGTAATCCGGCTCACTGGAATTTGTGTAACAGGCTCATGTTCATCACCCATGGCCACGGCTGGCAGGGTAAAACAACAAGCCTGAACAAGGCCGCTCTCTGCTTGCTGACCCAGCCAATGAGTGAGGTGATTGAGGACTTGTTCAAGCTCGGTAAAGATGTGCCTGAGCTGTGCTGCTGGAGTAAACATGGTTGGAGTAGACATTGATTATGCCAACATACTAAGTGGTGTGATTAATCTAGCAGCCTGCCAAGAGCGGCGCAAGTACCCAGCACAGCAAAGGGCGGAGGTGTTTGCGGCTACAAGGGCATAAACTGGCAGCTACAGAACATCGATTCTTTTGTAGTGTGGCAATTTATTCGCCACGGTTTTATTTTGGTTTTTGTAGGCGAACACTTGCTCTCGCATTACGCCCCGGGCGTAAATCTTTAAACCCGCCAGCAACGCTGGCCCGGCGAACAAGTTGCCGGCTACAAGTAACATTTTATTTTGTAGGGTGCCCGTCTCTTCAGCGAAGTCCTCTTATCAAAGAGACGGGCGGCTACAATGGACATTTTGGTTTTTGTAGGCGAACACTTGCTCTCGCATTACGCCCCGGGCGTAAATCTTTAAACCCGCCAGTTACGCTGGATCGGCGAGCAAGTTGCCGGCTACAAGAGAGAGTTCTTTTGTAGGCGTAAATTTATTCGCGCATTACGCCCCAGGCGTAAATCTTTAAACCCGCCAGCAACGCTGGCCCCGCGAAGTCCTCTTTACCAAAGAGACGGCGGGCTACAAGTGAATACATGTTCGGCTACAAAGGCCCCGTTTTATGTTTTTGCTCGGCGCTGATTTATTCATACGCCATCACGGCACCTTCTATTTTTAAGCCAACGTATTCACCTGGGCTAAAGGTGCGGGTGCCGCTGACGCGCATTTGAATTTCTTGGGCGCCCCATTGCTCTTCGGTTTTTAAATGTACTAAGACGTTATGGCCATAATAAATGGTTTTTAGCACATGGCCGCCAAATTGCTGTTCATTAGGAGGGCTAACCACAAACTGCTCGGGGCGGATCATAATAGTGGCGGACTTAGAATCCGTGGCACAGCCGCCGGCTAGGGCTAAGGTACCAAAACGACTGTGAACACTGCCGTTGGCCACGACCGCTGGCAGCACTATGGCGTCACCGACAAATTTGGCGACATTAATATCAGTGGGGTATTGGTATAACGACACCGGATCACTGACTTGTACGCACTTTCCTCGGCGCATAACAGCCACTAAATCTGCCATCGACAGGGCTTCTTCTTGGTCGTGGGTGACGATAATGGCAGTGGCGCCGATGGCATTAAGCGTGGCTTTCACTTCTTCACGCAGTGCAATACGCAGGCCCGCATCCAACGCCGAGAAAGGTTCATCTAGCAGTACTAAAGACGGTGAGGGTGCTAGCGCGCGCGCCAGTGCAATGCGTTGCTGTTGGCCGCCAGAAAGTTCATGGGGCATACGTTGGCCAAGCCCGGCCATGCCCACCAGCTCGAGCATCTCGTTGACGCGCAGAGCTTTTAGCTGCTTGGTTTGCCGTTTCGAATCGGCGCTACTTAAACCAAAGGCAATGTTTTTCTCTACGGTTAGATGAGGGAATAACACCCCATGTTGCGGCACGTAGCCAATTTTTCTATATTCAGGTTTGGTATTAGTTTGGCCATCAAAGACTGTGTGGCCATTAATGATAATGCGCCCTGCATCTGGGGTTTCAAATCCGGCAATGGCGCGCAGCAGCGTGGTTTTACCACAACCTGAAGGGCCTAATACCGCCAGCATCTTGCCTTCTTCAAGCTCTAAATGAACATTACTGAGTGCTTGCACCTCAGAAAACTGTTTTGAGACCCGGTCGATGATCAATTTTTTCATATAATTCCTCCTGATTACTTATGAACCTCAGCTATTATGCGCCCTGTTTCAGTTTGTTCTTTTGTAGCTGCCGGTCTGGCTCCAAGGTCAAATGGTCTGGGTTTTGTAGCAGCCCGTCTCTTTAATAAAGAGGACTTCGGCTGGCCAGCTTTGCTGGCTGTTACTGAGGTTTAGATTTAAACCAAAACATAAAACCGAGCCGAAGTCCTCTTCGCCGAAGAGACGGGCTCCTACAAGAGAATAGGCAGGTACTACCATGTAAGCTGATAATCCAGCTGATAACTTCAGCTAAAACTTAAACCAAACACTTAAGCGTGAGCCGTATTGCGGGTAAAAGAGCGCATGGTTAATAGGTAAACGGGTAGGCCCGAGACCACAATCAGTAGCGCCGCATAGGGCGCTGAAGCGCCGTATTCCGCATTGGCCGTGTGCTCCCACACCTTTGTGGCTAAGGTGTCCACGCCGGTGGGGCGCAGCAATAAGGTGGCGGTCAGCTCTTTCATTATTTGTAAAAATACTAAGGCTAAACCCGCGCCTACGCCGGGGGCGATCAACGGCAAGGTGATGCGCATAAACACACTCAAGGCGCTTTTGCCTAAAGAGCGGGCCATCTCTTCTATTTGTGTAGATACTTGTATTAAGGCGGCGCGAATTGACGACTGGGCCAAGGGTAAATACAGCATGGCGTAGCCAATCAGTAGCAAAGGCGAGGTTTGATAAAAAGGAAAAGCATAACGAATGGCGAAAAATACCAAGGTTAAGCCGATCACCAAGCCCGGTAAGCTATGAATCAAATAAGGCAGGCGCTCGGCCATCATCGACAAGCGGCCCTGATAGCGCACCGCCAAAAATACCAACGGCAGGGCGAACACAATCGCTAACAGTGCGCCGCCAAAACCAAAGCTTAAGGTGGTCGTTAAGGCGCTCCACACTGCTTGGCCATGAAAAGCACTTGAGGTGCCATTCAGCAGCCAAAAGCTAATAATGCCCAGCGGCACACCGGCGGCAAGCGCCACTAATGCCATTAAACCTAATACCGCCAACGGCTTACACCAGCCAAGCTTGATCAATTGCTGCATGCCGGGCGAACCTTTGCGCTCAATGGCGTAATTGGCTTTGCCTCTGAGTAATAATTCCAGCCCGATCACCATTAAGCACAATAGCAATAAAACCAGCGTTAACATGGCCGCCGAGGCACCGTCGAAGGCCACATAATATTGGTCGAAAATAGCGGTGGTAAAGGTTTCATAATTTAAAAACGCCAAGGCACCAAATTCCGCCAGCATGTGCAAGGCAATCAAGATGGCGCCACCGTACAACGCTGGGCGCAGCTGCGGTAAGATCACCTTAAAAAAAGTTTGGGTGCGGTTAAAGCCTAAGGATCGCGAGGTTTCTTCTAATGCGGGATCCATGCCACGCAGCGCCGCAGCTACCGGCAAGTGCACTAAGGGGTAATTACACAAGGTCAGTACTAACACAGCACCGCCAAAACCTTCCAGTTGGGGCAAGAGCGAAATCCAGCTGTAGCTGCTAATAAAGGCCGGCACTGCAAAGGGCAGGGTGACCAAGGCATTCCAGATCTTGCGTTTGGGTACATCGGTGCGCTCAAGTAGCCAAGCGGTAGTCACACCTATCAAGGTGCTGAGTACGGTGACCACGGCCAGTAGCTGTAGCGTATTGAGTAACAGCTGATAAACCCGCGCCCGAAAAATCAGGCTCATGGCGTGATTCCAGCCCGCTTCTTGAGCCCGTATGATAATGTACAACAGCGGCAAGCTGGTGAGCAGTACCAACAAGATAACCGGCACCATTAGGCCAAGAGGGACAGCTTTGGTGCGATTTTTAACCATGATTTGACTAGACATTAAAGTTCTCTATTACGGGTCTTGTAGCTGCCCGTCTCTTTGGTAAAGAGGACTTCGGCAGGCCAGCGTAGCTGGCGGGTTTAACAATCAACACAAAACCGTGGCGAACAAGTTGCCACACTACAAAAGAATCGATGTTCTGTAGCTGCTCGTCTCTTTGATAAAGAGGACTTCGCCGGTCCTGAGCAATAAAATAATTTTTAAACCAAAGTTACAAAAAAGCCGGAGGCATCCTAACGCCTCCGGCTTTGGTCATTTGATGTGCGTTATTCCTTCCGTGGAACTGAGTATTTATAGAAGCGTTACAGTAAACCCACTTCTTGCAGCAGTTCAATGGCGGCTTTACCGTCGCTGTATTCGCCTAGATCTAGCGTGTCGTTCGGCGGAGTCAGCTCAGAAAACGGCTTTAAGCCATGGGTATCTACTTTAGAGTTAAGCGGATATTGAGCGCTGTTGTCGGTCAGGATCTGCTGGCCGGCTTCACTGGTGGCAAAGGCCATAAACTGCTGTGCTTCGTCTTGGTTGTTGCTTGATTTTAAAATAGCCGCGCCAGAGACGGTAATTAAGTCGCCTAAGTCATGGGTACCCATGAAGTAGAGTCCAGACTTGAGCTGAGCTGCACCTTGCTCGCGGGCCATGCTGTCCCAGTAGTAATTGTTAATTAGTGCAAACGGAATATCACCGCGTTCAACGGCATCTAACGCCGCCTTATTGTTACGATATTCTTTGCCGTTTTTCTGTAAGCCTTCTAACCAAGCCTTGGCTTGTTCACGACCGTCCAGTTTGATCATGGCCGACAGCTGCTTTTGAAAGGCGCCACTGGTCTTAACGAAGGCAAACTGGTCTTTCCATTTCGCATCCGTGAGGTCGTACACCGAAGTGGGCAGTTTATCGGTTGAAGTGCGGTCTTTGTTGTAGGCAATCACGCGTGAGCGCGCCAATAAGCCCACCCATTGGCCATTTTGGTCACGGTATTCGGCTGGGATATTGTTTAATGCTTTGTCATCGAGTGTTGCCAGCAAGCCTTGGTTGGCCAGCATGATCAAAGGCGTCGATTCTTCGGTGTAAATAATATCTGCGGGTGAGCGTTTGCCTTCTTCCACGATTTGGTGCGCCAACTCATTGCTCGAACCTTGGCGGGTTTCCACCTTAATGTGAGTGTGTTCGGTGAAGGCGTCAATCAAGGCGAGGGTGGCGGTTTTATGCTGGCCATTATAAATAGTTAACGCCGCATTGGCGCTCAGTGGGCTAAAAAGCAGCATAGTCGAGAGCGCCAAGGTGCTGAGTTTAAGGGAGCGACGGCGAGCATTCGACATAGTAAGATCCTTAAGGTAATGAGAGGTCTGCAATACAGTTGATAATGATAATGCTTGTCAATACCGAGAAAATGTATCATATGACTGAGTCATGTCAAGCAGTTAGCTCTGTAGATATCCTGAGATACAGAGTGGCTAGTCATCTGAATTTTTTTAGTTTAATGCGTAACGGGCAGCGTAATAGTCAGCAATATCAAAGGTAATCTATTTCTATTAAACATAATGTTAAGTGATACGTAGTTTTGTGTTCTAGTGAAATATGTGGTTTAGGGAGGAAATTTACGATCTTGTAGCCGGCAATTTATTCGCCGGTCCTGCGAAGCAGGATGATTTAATAAAGCAGGACCGCCGAAGTCCTCTTTACCAAAGAGACGGCCGGCTACAAATACCTTAAAACATACTTGCCGTTAACAAAAAAGCCGACTGCAGGGCGCGGTCGGCTTTAAAAATCATGAACTACTATTTTAACGTCAGCGCTTAGCGGTGGCGCTCTTGCAGCTTGGCTATTACATCCGCCAGTTGCAGCTCTTCTTGTTGCAGCAGAACGGTAAGGTGGTAGATAAGATCTGCAGACTCGCTTACTAACTCTTCTTTGTCGTGCACGGTGGCGGCCAGCGCGGTTTCTACGCCTTCTTCACCCACTTTTTGCGCGATACGCTTGGTGCCGCTGGCATAGAGGCTGGCGGTGTAGCTGGACTTAGGATCCGCGCCTTTACGGCTGGCAATCACTTGCTCTAACTCGGCCAAGAAGGTGAGGTTAGGGGTGACTTGCTCGTTAAAGCAGGATACATGACCTAAATGACAAGTAGGACCAATCGGCTCCACTATTGCCAGCAAGGTATCGTTATCGCAGTCGGTGCTGATGTCGACTAACTGCAAATAATGGCCGGAGCTTTCGCCTTTGGTCCACAAACGGTTTTTAGTGCGACTAAAAAAGGTCACTTGCTTGCTGGCCAGCGTCAGCGCCAGCGCCTCGGTGTTCATGTAGCCCAACATCAGCACGCGTGCGCTGTGGCGGTCTTGTACTATCACCGGCATTAAGCCGTCAACTTTGGCCCAATCTAGCTGGCTGTCGTTGAAGGTGAGGGCGTCTGTGGTGTTAGCGGTGTTTGAAGCATCAGTCACGAGTTTGAATTCCTTGTTGTCTTAAATACAGCTTCAGCTCAGCGATGTTGATGATGCCTTTGTGAAACACGGACGCGGCCAGCGCGCCGTCTACGTCTGCCTGTAAGAAGGCGTCTTTAAAGTGCAGCATTTCACCGGCGCCACCGGAGGCAATCAGTGGCACCTTACAAATGGCGCGCACTTTTTGCAGTTGCTCAAGATCGTAACCTTGGCGTACGCCATCTTGGTTCATCACGTTCAGCACAATTTCACCGGCACCGCGGCGCTGCACTTCTTCCACCCAGTCGAGCGTGCTCCACTTGGTGACCTGAGTGCGGCTTTCGTCACCGGTAAACTGATGCACCTGATACTCACCGGTTGCTTCGTCATAGTAGGAGTCGATACCCACGACGATGCATTGCACGCCAAAGGTGTCGGCAAGCTCGGTGATTAGCGCTGGATTACTTAACGCCGGGGAGTTGATGGAAATTTTATCGGCGCCAAATTCTAAAATTTGTGCTGCATCCGCCACCGACTTAATGCCACCGGCCACACAAAACGGAATATCGATCACTTCGGCCACGCGGCTGACCCAGCTTTTATCGACCACGCGGTCTTGGCTGCTGGCGGTAATGTCATAAAACACCAACTCATCGGCACCCTCGGCCGCATAACGCTGGGCCAGGGGCACTATGTCACCGATAATTTCATGGTTACGAAACTTAACGCCTTTCACCACTAAGCCATCTTTTACGTCTAAACAGGGGATTATGCGTCTTGCCAGCATGCGATTGCCTCCGCCACGTTAAACTTACCTTCTAGCAAAGAGCGACCCAAGATCACGCCTGCCACACCAGTGTTAGTCAGCGCCTTAATGTCATCGATATTGCCAATGCCACCGGAGGCCTGCCATAAAATGGTGGGATAGCGCGCCGCTAATTCACGGTATAACGCCACGTTTGAGCCAGTGAGCGTGCCGTCTTTCGAGATATCGGTACACAATACATGGCACAGGCCCGCCGGCAGATAATGCTCAAGCAGCGCTTCTATGGTGATGCCGCTGTCTTCTTGCCAACCGGCGATGGCCACTTTCTTTTCGCCTTCCGGCGTAATGTTAATGTCCAGCGCCAATACGATGCGCTCGGGTCCGTATTGCTTGATCCAACCCACCACCATTTCTGGGTTTTTAACGGCAGTGGAGCCAATCACCACTCTTTGTACGCCAATGTCGAGCAAGTCTTTGACGTCTTGCTCAGTGCGAATGCCGCCACCTATTTGCACCGGTACTGGGGTATTCATCACTAATTGCTTAATGATATCGAGCTGGCGCTGGCTGCTGTCTTTGGCGCCGTCCAGATCCACTAAGTGCAGCTGGGTCGCGCCCTCGGCCACGTAGAGGTCAAAGCGCTCTTGAGCGGAAGCTGTGTATTGCGTTTTTTGCTCATAGTCGCCCTGATACAGACGTACTACCTTACCGCCAATTAGATCAATGGCCGGAATAATCATATTTTACAGCTCCAAGAAATTTTTCAGTAATTGTGCACCGGCCGCACCCGAGCGTTCTGGGTGAAATTGCACGCCAAAGAAATTAGCATTGCTAATGGCGGCGCTAAAGTTCACGCCATGCTGGCTGGTGGCGAGGGTGTACTCGCCCACTGGCACCGCATACGAGTGCACAAAATAAAAATAGCTGCCATCGGGAATGTCTTTAAACAGCGGATGATCCGCCATGGGCGTAATTTGATTCCAACCCATGTGCGGCAAGCGCACGCCGTCTGAGGCTTCCATGTGCTGACACTCGGCATCCACCAGGCCTAAACAGCCCACGTCACCCTCACTGGAATGATTAACCAGCATTTGCATGCCCAGACAAATACCCAAGACGGGCTGCTGCAGCTGGCTGATCAACGCCACCAAATTGCGCTCTTTTAGGTTTTTCATGGCCTCACTTGCGGTGCCCACGCCGGGCAGCAGCAGCTTGTCGGCTGCCAATAATACGTCGTGGTCACGACTCACGGTTACGCTATAACCTAAGCGCTCGATGGCGTAGCGCACCGATGATAAATTGGCACAGCCGGTATCAATAATGGCGATTTTAATGTTTTGGCTCTTGTTGGTTTGGCCGTTTTTAGTTTCAGTGATGGCTTCGCTCACAGCACCCCCTTGCTGGAAGGTAATTCATTACCCTCCACCTTGAGTGCTTGGCGCAATGCGCGGCCAAAGCTCTTAAAGGTGCTTTCCACCATGTGATGGGTGTTTTCACCGGTCACTTTAAGGTGGATATTGCAGGCGAGACTGTCGCTCAGTGAGCGGAAGAAGTGCGGCACCATTTCCACGGACATATCGCCGACGCGGTCTTGGTTGAACTTACCGTCAAACGACATATAAGGGCGGCCGGATAAATCCAGTGTTACTGCCGCTTCGCACTCGTCCATCGGCAGCACAAAACCAAAGCGACCGATGCCGCGTTTGTTGCCGAGCGCTTTACGCAGGGCTTCGCCCATGGCCAGTGCGGTGTCTTCTACCGTGTGGTGATCGTCGATGTGCAAGTCACCCTCAACTTGTACGTTGAGCTGAAAACCGCCGTGAGTGGCAATTTGATCCAGCATATGGTCGAAGAAGTTCAAGCCGGTGTTGATTTGGCTGCCGCCTTGGGTGTCTAAGTCCAGTGACAAGCGAATATCGGTTTCTTTGGTAGTACGAGTCACGGCGGCTTTGCGGCCACGGCTTAACAGGCTGCTCACGATTTCATTCCAGCCGATGATCACGCCATTGGCGTCTGCATGACCGTAATGAAAGCTCGGCAAGCCCATGTTTTCGGCCAGCTGAATGTCGGTGTGGCGATCGCCAATCACCCAAGAGTCGGTAAAGTCGATGCGACCCGCTTGCAGGTAATCTTTTACAAGACCTAAGCGCGGCTTGCGGCATGCGCAATCGTCTTCTTGAAAATGCGGGCAGACTAAGGTGTCTTGAAACTGCACGCCTTGGGAATTCAAGATTTGCATCATCAAGTTATGAGGTGCATCAAAGTCCGCTTGTGGGAAGCTGTCGGTGCCTAAGCCATCTTGGTTAGTAACCATCACCAGCTTGTAGCCTGCGTCTTGCAGTTTGAGCAAGGCTGGGATCACGCCGGGTAAAAACGCCAGCTTATCGAGACGGTCTAATTGTTTGTCGACTTTGGGCTCTTCTACCATGGTGCCATCGCGGTCGATGAATAAAATACGTTCCTTAGTCACTTATTGCTCCTGTTGCAGTACGTTGAGTACCGCGTCCATCTCGGTTTGTGTACCGATGGTGATCCGAATGCAGTCCGCAAGTCCGGGTCTGCTGGCGAAGTCGCGTAATATAATACCGGCCTTGGCCATGCGTGAAAATAACGCCGCGCCATTGCTAAAACGCACTAATAAATAGTTACCGTTAGGGGCAAACACTTCTTTTACGTCTGAGTGTTTGCTGAGTTGTTCAGCCAGCTCAAGCTTTAAGCTGTTCACTTCTGCCACGCGATTGCGCATGGTAGCCAAGCCTGACTCCGTTAGTGCCTGAGCGGCAATTTGCGCCACTGGCTCTGGAATGGGGTAGGGCGGGATCACTTTTAATAGCAGCTCAATCACGTGCGGGTGTGCCAAGGTAAAGCCACAACGCAGGCCTGCCAGACCAAAAGCCTTAGACAGCGTGCGGATGATCACCAACTCGGGATAGTCGGCCAGTAAACTGGCTTGGCTAAACTCGGGGCAAAACTCGATATAGGCTTCATCCACCACTACTAACGCGCGATCTTTGGCGGCGGTCAGCAAGCGACACAAACCCGCTTGGTCGACCAAATCCCCAGTGGGATTATTGGGCGAGCACAAGAACACGATTTTGACCTGATCAAGCTTAGCAATAATGGCGTCAAAGTCGGGCTGGCGCTCGGCGCTCAAAGGCACGTCAATAATGGCCACGTCATTGGTCTGGGCACTGATGGCGTACATGCCGTAAGTGGGCGAACACAATAAGATGCTGTCTTGGCCCGGCTCACAAAAGGTACGAATTAATAATTCGATGCCTTCATCGCCGCCACGAGTCACCAGTAACTGCTCTGGAGCCACACCGGCATAGGCCGCATAAGCATTCACTACTTGCGGTGGCTGGCACTCGGGATAACGATTAAGGCGTGAGCAATCAAGGGCATACTCGCCGCTGTCTGCTGCTTCGTTGGCATTGAGCCAAATGTGGCCTTGACCACCAATGCGGCGCGCTGATTGATAAGGCGTTAGCGCCTGCACTTGGCGGCGGGCTAACTGGGTAAGGCCTAATGCAGATTGACTCATGCTTGCTTCTCCACCGTTTGTTTCTCTAGCTTGGCAAGCCGCAGGCTTACCGCATTTTTATGGGCATCCAAGGTTTCTGTGGCCGCCAGTAATTCCACCGCCGGACCTATGGCTTGCAGGCCAGCAGGGGTCAATTCTTGTACGGTAAAGCGACGCTGATAATCTGCCAGACCTAAACTCGAATAGGTGCGCGAATAACCGTAGGTAGGCAAGGTGTGGTTAGTACCACTGGCGTAGTCGCCCACCGACTCTGGCGTCCAGGCGCCTAAAAATATAGAGCCAGCATTTTTTAAGCGCGGTAACAGCGCACGCGGATCGACGGTTTGTACAATCAAGTGCTCAGGTGCATAGGCGTTAGAAATCTGCACCGCTTGCGCCAAATCAGCACAAATAAAAGTACGGCTTTCAAGCAGCGCTTGGCGGGCAATCTCGGCGCGCGACAATTGTGCCAATTGAACTTCTAGTGCCAGATTGACTTTGTCTGCCAAGGCGCGGCAGGGCGTGACTAAGATTACCTGAGAGTCGGTGCCGTGTTCAGCCTGTGACAATAAATCTGAAGCCACAAAGTCTGCATCTGCGTCTGCATCGGCAATCACCAATACTTCTGATGGGCCAGCAGGCATATCGATGGCCGCACCTGCTACATCACCGGATACTTGGCGCTTGGCTTCGGTGACCCAGGTATTGCCGGGGCCAAAAATCTTATCCACTTTAGTGATGGTTTCACTGCCGTAGGCCATGGCCGCCACCGCCTGCGCCCCGCCCAATGTATAGATGGCGTCTACGCCACAACGGCCCGCAGTGTAAATAATGGCGTCATTAATGGGGGGCGGTGAGCACAAGACTACGCGCCCACAACCGGCCAAACGCGCCGGAATGGCAAGCATCATGACCGTGGACACCAAGGGTGCTGTGCCACCTGGCACATATAAACCCACTTTTTCTATCGGCTGAAAATGCAGCTCACAGTGCACACCTGGGCTGGTTTCTTGCACGATAGGCGTCGGCAATTGAGCCCGGTGAAAGGTCTCAATGTTGGTCATGGCCAGCTCTAACGCGGCTTTTAGCTCATCACTAACGCGTAATGAGGCCGCATCTATCTCGGCTTGTGTTAATTGCAGCGTCTCGCGCTCGGCCTTATCAAGGGTGCGCGTCAGCTCAATGAGTGCTGCGTCACCACCTTGGCGCACCTTTTCAATAATGTCCGCCACTTGGGCTTCACGGCCGCCTTGGGCGAGCGCGGGGCGGCGCAGCGCCTGGGCTTGCTCAAGGTCAGTTAAGGTATTCCAATCCAGAATTTTCATGTTTACTCCATCATCTTCTCGATGGGCAATACCAAAATGGACGAGGCGCCCAGCGCTTTGAGGCCTTCCATGGTTTCCCAGAACATGTCTTCGCTGCTCACCACGTGTATAGCCACTTGGTTGCTTTCACCAGCCAAGTTCATGATAGTCGGGCGCTCGGCACCGGGCAGCAGGTCGATCACTTGTTCTAGTCGGTCTTTTGGCGCGTGCAGCATGATGTATTTGCTTTCGCGAGCTTGCTGTAAACCTTGAATACGGGGCAGCAATTTGTCGATCACCGCTTGCTTGGCGACAGATAATTCAACGGCGCTTTGGATCAGCACGGCTTTGGAGCGAAAAATCACATCTGCTTCTACCAAGCCATTGGCTTCTAACGTGGCACCGGTAGACACTAAGTCACAGATGGCGTCGGCCACACCGGCGCGCGGTGCTACTTCTACCGAGCCGTTTAGCATCACGCTTTTAAACTTCACGCCGTGGCTGTCCATAAAACGCTTTAATAACCAAGGGTAAGAGGTAGCAATACGCTTACCTTCTAAGCTTTGCACGCCGGGGTAATTGGCATCTTGCGCCACGGCCAATGACAAGCGGCAACCGCCAAAGTCTAAACGCTTAAGCACGCTGTAATCAGCGGCTTCGCCTTGGGCTTGACGCTCCATTACGGTTTCTTCTAACACGTTCTCGCCAACCACGCCCAAATCCACTACGCCGTCCATCACCAAGCCTGGGATATCGTCATCGCGCACTAATAACAAGTCGATGGGCATGTTCTCTGCGTGGGCGATCAGGCGCTGCTCACGTAAGTTGAGTTTAACGCCACAGCCTTTAAGCAGCTGCTGACATTCTTTGCTTAAACGGCCTGATTTTTGAATCGCGATGCGTAGTCGAGTGTTATCCGAAGTCATGATGCGGGTTTCCTTGTGGGTCACGTTAAGTATCAAAAATAATGTTATAGAATAAAGTCGTATTAGGTTGTGTAGATAGTGCCAATCAAAAAACGAAAAAAACCCCCGGAGCAAAGCTTCCGAGGGTTAATATATTGATCCTGCTGGAAGCCGCCAAGCGTGTGGCCTTCCAGAATAATATTCTGAAAGCCTAGTCGGGAATATGATGGTGATGATGCTTGGCATTGTGCAGGAAGTTCATAATGAGTGTGGCCTATGTCTCGCTAATTGGTCTGCGCTCACATTAGCAAGCCGCGCTAGCTTTGCCAACCCCAGAAGGCAATAAAGTTGGGGCGCTGCTGCTTTGCTCGCAAGTAGCGAATCGTGACATTTAACACAGCAAAAGTCGGTGCTTTTGCTGTGTTCGCACTTATTGGTTTGTTACTTGCCATAACGAGAGCCAACCAGCATGAAACACTGCTTTGTTTGCTAGGTTCGCTATGAACGATATCATTACCCGCTTAGCGCTTTTTCTCAGCATGGCTTTTATGTATATGCCCTAAAAAGCGGAAACGCTTATTTGATCACTTGGCGCTCGGTACTATTTTTCAATTCCTCGTTCTGTACCTCGTTCTGCACTTTGCTTTCCGTGGCTAACAACCCTCGCGCGTTAAGCGGGTTAGCGTGAATGGCGGCAAAAGACGACACCGGATTGCTGGCGCGAGTAATAATATGAAACACCTCGGGGTAGAGTTGGCCAATAAAGGCTGCATTGCTCACGCTGGTCTTGGTAAATTGCTCATTGCCAATTTGGGCGGCCAAGGCGCTGGTATTGACGGTCATGGCCAAGTCTAATTTGTTCTCAGCCAAGCTGTTTAAATTTTCCAACGACGCATCCGTGGCCACACTGGTGATATTAATGCTTGGAATATCTTTATTCCAGAGGTTCGCCAGCTCGCCGCCCAGTGGATAGTAGGTGCCGCCTTGACTGCCGGAGCCTAAAATAAACTCTCGTTTATTGCGCGACAGGTTTAGCTCAGCCACGGGCTGGCTGACGATTAAGCCTTGCTCTTCATAAAAGCGCTTAGCGCCCGGATGAATACGCAGCTGCTCGGCGCCATCGAGCGCATGGGTGAGTGTTAAGAATTGCGCTTGAGAATGAGGAATAGCCTTACCTTGCTCATACATCACTTTGGCCAGCTGATAAGCTAATTCGTCACTGATGGTGTTGGTATTGGCCATTAATACCGCGGAGGCGGCCAGCGTTTGCACGTCTTTATCTAAAAAGAGGTAGCTGTCTTTAGGAATACTAAAACGGCGATAGCCGGTGTGCTGTTCAAAGTCGTCGAGCACGGCGTCGGAGACACTCAATAATTTGAGATCGCCGGTAGCGGCCTGCAAACTGTCAATATTGCGGCTCGGTAAACCAAAAAAGCCCATGGCAATATCCGTGCTGCCCGTTTCTACGCCATTGAGCGCCTCTTCAAACCGGCCTTCTTGAGCACTAAAGTCGTTTTCTGTGAGGTTGTACGCTGCTAACAGACGATGGGAGGCGTGATTGCTGGCGCTGTTTTCTGGGCCCAGCGCGATATTGGCCTTGGGCTCGACGGCATCACAACCTACCAGCGCGACCAACAGCAGTGGCGCGACCAACATAGCGAGTCGCTTTTTTACCGGCTTGGCAAAGTGCGCCCCAAGCTGTTCCCTAATTTTCATTCGTCTGTCCATCCTCATTGCCAAGAGAGCCGTTATATTACCGCGAACTGGCAACAATGGCACTGTACGTATCCGGCTAAAAGCACATAACTGCAGCAAGCGTAGATATCTGATCCTTTTATTACTGATTTGTTTATTAGGCACTCTTATTAGACCTAGTTTATCCGACACCAGAAGACAACGCGGGCGGCGGCTATCTTGTTTTTTAGTGGCTTGATGTGTGAGCTAACGGCAGGCAACATAGCGCACAAGCCGGCATAATCAGTGTCAAATGAGTAATTATACAGTCATAAGGAGACCTGATTACTTATGAACCTCAGCCATTATGCGCCCTGTTTCGGTTTGTTCTTTTGTAGCTGCCGGTCTTGCTCCAAGGTCAAATGGTCTGGGTTTTGTAGCAGCCAATTCATTCGGCTGGCCAGCTTTGCTGGCTGTTACTGAGGTTTAAATTTAAAGCAAAACATCAAACCGTGCCGAATAAATTGGCACCTACAAGAGAGGAGACGGGCATCTCCCTGTAACTTATTGAATTCATTGATGCTGAATTCACTGAAATATGGCTGAGCTTTGTGAGTAATCAGGTGGCTCTAAAATTAACCAGCTACGGGGTATGGTATCTTTCGTAGGTGGCCGTCTCTTCGCCGCAGTTTGGAGCTTGGCTAACCACATCCGTTATGCCGGATTACTTAAAAGAGCTATTTATACAGTCATAAGGAGATGGGCATGCTAGAGATAGGGATTATTATCGGGTTAACCTTGTTGGCTGGCCTTGCCATGCCGTTAGGGGCCTTTATTGGGAGCTATCAGCATCTGCGGCCACACTGGCTAGAAAATGAATTACGCCACGGGGTGGCGGCCTTTGGCGGTGGCGCTTTACTGTCGGCGGTGGCCTTAGTATTAGTGCCAGAGGGCACAGCACACTTATCCTTGTGGAGCGCGGTACTGTGCTTTTGTGCTGGCGGCCTGACCTTTATGGCGCTGGATATGCTGCTGTATAAGCTCAATACCCCGGCTAGCCAATTAGCGGCCATGTTGTCGGACTTTATTCCGGAGTCGCTGGCGCTGGGTGCGGCTTTGGCGTTGGGCGGCATCGGTAGTGCGTTGTTATTGGCGGTACTGATGGCGCTGCAAAATATGCCCGAGGGTTTTAATGCCTATCGTGAGCTTAAGGCTGCAGGGCGTTACAGTGGCAAGCGCATCATCATTACCTTTGCCGTTATGGCCATGTTAGGGCCGGTGGCGGGCTTGTCGGGCTATGTGTGGCTGGCCGACTCGCCGCTGTTAGTGGCGGGGATTATGCTGTTTGCCGCGGGGGGAATTTTATATTCGGTGTTTCAAGATATCGCCCCGCAAGCGGTACTCGACAAACACTGGGCACCCCCTATGGGTGCCGTGCTAGGTTTTGTATTGGGCGTAGCAGGGCACATGCTTACCCAATAAACTAACGGGAGTGAGGATGAAGGAAAGGAGTCAGGGGTGCGTAATATCATTCTGTAAATCTAAATGATCAGTATCTGTCTTTTGTAGTGTGGCAATTTATTCGCCACGGTTTTATGTTTTAAAACAGCCAGCGAAGCTGGCCCGTCGAACAAGTTGACGGCTACAAGGTAAAAACAAAAACGGTGATGAGGTCCTCTTCACCGAAATTACAAGAAAGCCGCTAGTGTTTATTATCGCCGTCGCCACTGGCTTCTTGCTGCAGCACTTTCGGCGCTTTTTCAAGATGGTCAGCTTCAAATAAGGTTTCTAATTCGGCGCGGGCTTGGCGCGCGCTTTGAAATAACGCCGCTTCATCGTCATACACCTTATGCTGCTCTATTAGTAGCTGTTCATCATGCTCGCGAAAGCGATGTAAGCGCGCTTCAATTTGCTCTTCTTTTAAACCTAAGCCTTGCATCACCCGCCGGCACATTTCAACGCTGGAATGAAAGGTCTCCCGCACCGGCATAGCGCCTAAGTCCCATAGTTTATGTACGTGTTGGCGGTTACGCGCTCGCGCTATCACTTTCATGTGTGGATAACGCTCGCGAATGGCTTGGGTGGTGCTGAGGTTAATCTCAGGATTATCAGTGGCGACAATAAAAAATTCCGCCTGCTCGGCACCGGCGCTGCGCAGTACGCCTGGGCGCAGGGGGTCGCCGTAAAAAATAGCAATATCATCAATTTTTCGAGTAATGCTAATGGTATCGACCTCGGTTTCAAAGGCTACAAATGGAATACGCTGGGCGCGTAATACCCGCGCCACAATTTGGCCCATGCGGCCCATACCCACGATCACAGCACGGGGCTTATTATCACTCACCTCGCTATATTCCGGCGGCACTGGGCGTGGAGGCGTGGCTTGAGTTAACACCTTGGCCAGCGCCAATAAGATCAGCGGTGTGAGCGCCATGGACAGCGTGATGGTTAACACCAAGATGCTGTGCAGTTGGCTATCGAACAGGCCGTTATCCTCGGCGAGGCCAAATAACACGAAGGCAAATTCACCGCCGGCGGCCAGTAACAGGCCTAACTTAATAGCACTCATGCCATCGAGCTTGCCGATTTGACGACCGACCAAGGCTAGCAAAGGCAATTTGAGCGCCAGCAATAACAGCGCTAAGCCTATGATCAGCAGTGGATAATCTAAGAGCAGGCTTAAGTCGGCGCTCATGCCTACGCCGATAAAGAATAAACCCAGTAATAAGCCTTTAAAGGGTTCAATCTGTGATTCTAATTCATGGCGATATTCCGAGTCAGCCAACAGCATGCCGGCCAAAAACGCGCCCAGCGCCATAGAAACATGGGCCCATTCCATTAAGTAGGCGGTACCCATCACCACTAATAAGGCGGTGGCGGTCGACACTTCTTGTAAGCCGGTTTTGGCGACGATGCGAAATACTGGACGTAATAAATAGCGGCCACCGATCACCACTAATCCTATGCTGGCGGCGACTTGCAGCAAATGCATGATACCGCCGCCAGAGCTGGTGGCTTGCGCGGCGCCAAGGGCGGGCACTATGGCAATGAGCGGGATGGCGGCTATGTCTTGAAACAATAAAATGGCGAACGCTTGTCGTCCATGAGGGCTGCTCATTTCTTTGCGCTCAGCTAATAGCTGCAAGCCCATGGCGGTAGACGACAGCGCTAAACCAAATCCTAAGATGAGTGCGGTTTTCCAACCTTGGCCAAACCCTTGCCAAGCGACGGCGCCTAAAATCAGGCCTGTGATTAATACTTGCGCTAATCCGGCACCAAACACGGCGCGGCGCATCACCCATAAGCGTCGAGGCGATAACTCAAGGCCGATAATAAACATCAACATCACCACGCCGAGCTCAGAGAGCTGGGAAATGCTGTCCGGCTGGCTGATCAAACCCAATACCGAGGGCCCAATTAATACGCCGCCCAACAGATAGCCGAGCACGGCGCCCAGTTTTAGTCGCTTGGCCAGCGGCACCATTAACACCGCGGTTAACAGGAAAATAACGCTGGCATGAAGCAGTCCACTGGTTTCGGACATCATGATTCCTCGAATGTATTTAGGTTGGGTAAGCTAAGCAGAACGGCATAACCGATAAGATTTTAGCCCTAATTTTACAACGGAACGCACAAGGCGCACATGAATTCACGGAACAATAGAGATCAAAGCTAAAAGGGAGATCTGCGACTAAGACCTGACAATAAATAGGTACCTGATTACCCACAAAGCTCAGCCATGTTTCAGAGATATAAGCACCATTGAATTCAATAGGTTACAGGGAGGTACCGCCTCTTCGGTAAAGAATATGAGGCTCAGTTTGGTATTTTGACCTTGTAGGGGCCAATTTATTCGGCCCGGTTTGGTTTTTGGTTTACATCTAAACCTCAGTAACAGCCAGCAGAGCTGGCCTGCCGAATAAATTGGGCAGCTACAAAGAACAAACCGAAACAGGATGCATTATGGCTGAGGTTCATACGTAATCAGGAATAGGTATGAGTCACTTTTCGAACTTATCCCTGCTCAATTTTTCCGCGTCTTCCGAGGGTTCCGTTGCAGATATGTTTTTATCCTTGCAGGGCGCAAAAAAGCCGCAGGAGTGTCGCACGGGTGGGGTAAAAACGGAATACTTAGGCGGTGTCTTGCTAACGCTTTTGTGACGGCTTTTGTTATCATGACTTTTTGCTTAATGAGACTCACCGGTTTTGGATGATGACAGCACACTTATCGGCACTAATTTGACGGATCCTGCTACGGAACTGTCAGCGGACCCTGTTACCGACTTGTTTACCCAAGAGGGGCCTTTGGTGCAGGCGATTGACGGTTTTCAGCCGCGCGCCGCGCAAATTGCCATGGCCGAGGCTGTCACCCAAGCGCTGCACACCCAGCAACCACTGGTAGTGGAAGCGGGCACCGGTACCGGAAAAACCTTTGCGTATTTGGCTCCTGTGCTGGCCTCGGGCAAGAAAGTTATCCTCAGTACCGGCTCCCGTAATCTGCAAGAGCAGCTGTTTCATCGAGACTTGCCGACCTTAATGAAGGCCATGGATTATCATCATCCGGTGGCTTTGCTTAAAGGGCGCGCTAACTATATTTGCATCGAACGCCTTAATTTACTCAACGACAGCGTGCCGCACTTGTCGCCGGAGGGCTTGGCTGACTTACAGCGGGTACGCCGTTTTATGCCCATGACCCACAGCGGTGATATCGGTGATATTCCAGGCTTGGCTGAGCGCAGTGATGTGTTGCCGTTGGTGACCAGTAATAACGATAACTGCCTAGGCCGTGAATGTGGCCATTATCAAGATTGTTTCTTGGTCAAAGCGCGCGCCAAGGCCATGGACGCGCAGGTGGTGGTGGTAAACCATCATTTGTTTTTTGCCGATATGGCGGTGCGTGATACGGGCTTTGGCCAGCTGATTCCCGATGCCGATGCGTACATCTTGGATGAAGCCCATCAGTTGCCGGAGATTGCAGGCCAGTATTTTGGTCAGAGTCAGTCTAGCCGCCAATGGTTGGAGCTGGCGCGCGACTTGCGTTTGGCGCAAAAAATTGAAGCCAAAGACATGGCGCAAATCAGTAAGGCGGCGGATCAAATTGAGCGCCATGCTCAAGACTTACGCTTAACCTTTGGTTATGACAGCTCCCGCGGCCAGCTTCGACCTATGTTGGCCAAGCATGAGGTGAATCAGGCTTTGCTACGCCTGAACGACAGCCTGACCTTCGCCTATGAAGTCTTGAAGCTGGCGCTGGGCCGCGGCGAGCAGCTCGATCAAGGTTTTGAGCGGCTGGTGAGTTTGCGTGCCCAGCTTGAGGCGGTCACGCGGGTGCAAGAAGACGGTTATTCCTACTGGTATGAGTGCACCCGCTTACACATTAGTTTTCATAAAACGCCCTTGTCGGTGGCCAAGCGCTTTTCCGCAGAGCTGGCCAAAGAGTCGGTGAGCTGGATTTTCACCTCGGCCACCTTGGCGGTCGGCGACAGCTTTGCGCACTTTTGTGCCGATATGGGGCTGGATGATTGTCGGACCCTGCAATTAGACAGTCCCTTTGACTACCAGCAGCAGTCGCGGCTTTGTGTGCCACGCTATTTGCCGGCGACGAATGCGCCTAATCGTGGCCGACAACTGGCCGAAAGCCTGCTGGAGACCTTATCTTTAGTGCCAGGTGGCAGTTTTTTTCTCTGTACCAGTTATAAAGTCATGAACGAAGTGGCGCTGGTGTTGCGTGAGCAGCTGGATCGCACGGTACTGGTACAAGGGGAAGATAATAAAGTGCGCTTGTTGGAGCAATTTAGCCAAGACGGGCGGGCGGTATTGGTGGCCACCAGTAGCTTTTGGGAAGGCATAGACGTACGCGGGCAAGCCTTGCAGTGCGTGGTGATCGACAAACTGCCTTTTAGTGCGCCAGACGATCCGCAGCTGAGCGCGCGCCTTGAAGATTGTAAACGCCGCGGTGAAGACGGCTTTGCCAAGGTGCAATTACCCAAGGCCATTATTACCTTAAAGCAGGGCGTGGGTCGCTTGATCCGCGATATCAGCGATAAAGGCGTGCTGATCATTACCGACGACCGCTTAGTGAACCGCGCCTACGGCGGCGATTTCCTCAATAGTTTACCGGCTATGCCGCGCACCCGCAGCTTGGCCGAGCTCAACACCTTTTTATTAACGCTGGAGCAATAGCATGACCCGTATTTTAGCGATCGACACGGCTACTGAAGCCTGTTCCGCCGCCCTGTGGCAAGACGGCCAGTTACTTAGCCGTTATGAAGTGGCGCCTCGTGGTCATACGGACTTAATTTTACCCATGGTGGCCGAGTTATTGGCCGAAGCTGAGCTTAGCCTTAATCAGCTGGACGCCTTAGCCTTCGGTCGAGGACCTGGCTCGTTTACTGGGGTGCGCATTACTTTAGGTGTGGCTCAAGGCTTGGCCTTTGGTGCTGACTTACCATTACTGGGCGTGTCTAATCTACAAGCACTGGCTCAAGGCGCGTATCGGGCTTGTGGTAGAGAGTGTGGCGGCGAGATTGCTGCAGAGAGCGGGGCAAAAACTGCATTAGCCGCTATAGATGCGCGCATGGGCGAGATTTACATCGGCGGCTTTGCGCTGCGTGATGGCGTAATGACCAGCACCGACACCGAGCAGGTAGTGGTGCCCAGCGATTGGCTGGCCGCCAATTCAGATAAGCACTGGGCGACAGGTGTGGGCTCAGGCTTAGTCACTTACCCAGAACTCTTGTCGCGGGTGGGTGAGCTGTGCACAGCACTGCCGTATCCAGAAGCGCAGGATCTGTTGCCTCAGGCGCTACAGCTCTGGCAGCAAGGGCAGGGCGTGGCGGCAGCAGACGCATTACCGGTATATTTGAGAGACAAGGTTACCTGGCAAAAACTGCCGGGCCGCTAAGGGAGCACAAGTGGTCATATTTCACATCAGGCAGCGTTTAGAGAACCCCTGCTTCTTATTTTACGCACAGCGGCCGTACCATCGCAGCTTGCAGTATCGCAAGCAGCGGCGGCGCAGTAATTTACGTCGGACTCGATTGTGGCATTTTAGGCGGCGATAGTGTGTCGCACTTTAGGTGAGGCTTGCCATGTAGCAGATAATAACGTGCTCGGTAATTACGTGATAGTAGTAGACTTGTGTTACATTTTAGTTAATTGGTCGTGGTCAGATGAGTTGTTTTAGAGTAAAAGCTTTAAGTAGGCATTTTAAATGAGCTCTTTTCTATATGGGTCCTTATTTTGAAGCGACTTGTTTTTAAATTGACCTGTTAACTAACTTTAAGATGAGGACAGCATGCGTTACTGCTCATCTTTGCTATCACCATTATGTCCTGTCCCGGGAGAATGATATGGAACATATGCAAACCGACCCGCAGCCGATGCCGTTCACGGGTAAACCTTGGTTGAATCGTTATCCGGCAGATGTGCCGGCAGAAATAGACGCCGATAAATTTAGCTCGTTAATGCATATGTTTGAGCAAGGCATAAAGGATTTTGCCAATGCCCCTGCCTATACCAACTTTGGTAAGACCATCAGTTATCAACAGTTAGATGTTTTATCGCGCGACTTTGCTGCTTATTTGCAAAACAGCTTGCAGCTTAAAGTAGGCGATCGCATCGCATTAATGATGCCTAATTTGCTGCAATATCCGGTGTGCTTGTTTGGTGCCTTGCGGGCGGGGTTAGTGATAGTAAACGTCAACCCCTTGTATACGGCACGCGAGCTCAGACATCAGTTGGCGGATGCGCAAACCGACACCATCGTCATAGTGGATAACTTCGCCCATACCTTGACCGAAGTGCTGCAAGATACGCCGATAAAAAATGTGATTTTAACCCGCATGGGCGATCATTTAGGTTTAGTGAAGGGGACTGTGCTGAATTTGGTGGTGAAATACATCAAGAAGCTGATTCCCGCCTATGCGCTGCCCAATGCCATTCATTATCAGACGCTGATGCGCGAGGGCAAAAACTTATCCTACACTCGGCCCGAGCTTAAGGGTGATAGCTTGGCTTTCTTGCAATATACCGGAGGCACCACGGGGCGATCGAAAGGCGCCATGTTGAGCCATCGTAATATGTTGGCCAACGTGGAGCAGGCGCTCGGTGTATATAAACCTGTGTTGAGTATTGGCCAAGAAAAAGTGGTCACCGCTTTGCCCCTCTACCATGTGTTTGCGCTAACGGTAAACGGTCTGTTGTTCTTTCGTATCGGTGCTCATAACTTATTGATCACCAACCCGCGTGATATTCCCAGTTTTGTGCGCGAGCTAAAGGGCTTTGATTTTAGCTGTATTACGGGGGTAAATACGCTGTTTAATGTATTGATCAACAATGATGAGTTTCAAAAACTCGACTTTGGTAGTTTGAAGCTGACTATAGGCGGGGGCATGGCCGTGCAACGGGTGGTAGCTGAGCGTTGGCAAAGTATTACCGGTAGTCGCTTGTTGGAAGGTTACGGTTTGACCGAATGCTCGCCCTTGGTGACGGTGTGTCCCTACGACATGGAAGGGTATAACGGCTCTATTGGCCTGCCCGTATGTTCGACCGATGTGCGTTTGGTGGATGATAATGATCAAGTAATTACATTGACGCACACCCCAGGCGAAATGGAAGTAAAAGGCCCGCAGGTGATGAGCGGCTATTGGTTGGCAGAAGCTCTAGACGCCAATAATCCAGACAGTCCGTTTCATGAGGGCTGGGTGCGCACCGGCGACATTGCCACCATGGATGAGCAAGGCTTTTTTACTATCGTGGATCGCAAAAAAGACATGATTTTGGTCTCGGGATTTAATGTGTTTCCTAACGAGATTGAACAAGTGGCCATGCAGCATCCGAGTGTATTAGAAGCCGCGGCCGTGGGCGTGCCTCAAGCCGATCATGGTGAGATAGTGAAGTTAGTAGTGGTGCTTAAACCCGGCACTCAGCTGGATGAAAAGGCCTTAATCGCCCATTGTCGGAAATATCTTACTGCCTATAAGGTGCCGAAAGTGATAGAATTTCGGGACGAATTGCCCAAAACAAACGTCGGTAAAATACTGCGCCGCGAGCTCAGAGACTAGGGCCTGTTGACCTTTCGAAACCGCGAAAGGTTAACAGACCCTAAACCTCTTAAGCTTACATTTGGTTTGAGCTTAAACCCCGGGCCACCGGGGTTTTTTATTACCGCCTATACCGAGTACTCATGACTTATACATTGATCACCGACACCCCAGCGCTCGCTGACTTCTGTAACACCGATGCCCGTGTGCTGGCGCTGGATACGGAATTTATTCGCACTCGTACTTTTTTCGCTAAGCCTGGTTTATACCAATTATTTGATGGCCAGCAAACCGTATTGATTGATCCGGTCATCGTGCCTGACTTATCGCCGTTATGGCAGTTATTACAAGATCCCGCGCGCATTTGTGTGTTGCACGCAGGTGGCGAAGACCTGGAGCTATTACAGCATCAAAGTGGCGGCTTGCCGGCGCATATTCATGACACGCAATTGGCCGCCGCGTTCTTAGGAATAGGTGCGCAAATTGGTTTTGCGCCCTTGGTAGAAAACTTGCTCGGTGTGCATTTGGATAAAGCACATTCGCGCACTGATTGGCTGGCGCGCCCGTTATCAAGCGCACAACTGAATTATGCAGCGGATGATGTGATCTACCTGCTTCCCGTGTATGAGCAGTTAATGGATCGCTTAAGTAATAAAGGCCTAATGGCGTGGTTTGAGCAAGAATGTGAGCGGGGCGTAAAACGACGCAGTGAAAGCGTCGACCCACATTTTGCCTATCTCGATATAAAAAATGCGTGGACACTAGACCGCCAAGCCTTGGCTATTTTGCAGCAGCTTTGCCAATGGCGCCTGACTGAGGCGCGCAGTCGTGACTTGGCCGTGAACTTCGTGGTGAAAGAAGCACACCTGTTTAGAGTGGCAGAGCGTGCGCCGTTAACGCTGGCAGATTTAAGTAGACTGGATTTAGATCCCATGGAGATCCGTCGCCACGGTGAAACGCTGCTCAAGTTTGTGCAAGTGGCATTAGACAGCCCCGCACTGTGGCCAGAGCCGGTACAGCGTTTAATTGATTTTCCTGATTATAAAGCCGAGTTAAAGCGTATTAAGAGCTTGATTGACGTGGCCGGCGAACAGGCTGAGGTCCCGAGCGATGTGATCGCTTCAAAGCGCTTAATTCATCAGTATTTAAGTTGGAAATGGCGCCTAGGGGAAAGCCAAGCGTTAACACCTACTTTATTGCAAGGCTGGCGCGGTGAGCTATTAGCAGGGCAGTTGTGAGTTTACTGTATTTGTAGCCGCCCGTCTCTTTGGTAAAGAGGACTTCGGCGGGCCAGCGTAGCTGGCTGTTTTTAAAACCCACCCAAAACCGTGCCTCAAGAGCACTTACTACGCCACAACGCAAAAAGCGCCAAGCCCAAGAGATAACTGTTAGGATTGGCGCTTTTTTATAACCGACTATCAAAGCTCGATTATCTCACTGCGGGATTAGGAGTCTGTTTTGGGGACAACTTTTTCATCAGGCTCGGGGAACATGATATTGAGCTCTAACACCGACAAGTTATCGCCTTTTTGATCCAGTTGTACCGAGATCTGATCGATCTCTATATTCACGTACTTACGGATCACCGCCAAAATATCTTGTTGCATCTGTGGTAGATAATCTGGGGTATCCCGCTGGCTACGTTCGTGCGCAACTATGATCTGTAAGCGCTCTTTGGCAAGCTGGGCGCTATTTTGATTCTTTCGCGAACGGAAATAGTTCAGTAGAGACATGCGTTAACTCCCAAAAATTCGGCTGAAAAATCCCTTTTTCTCTTCATCGAGGAAGCGGAAAGGGCGCTCTTCGCCTAACAGGCGAGCGACGGCATCGGCATAAGCAAGACCTGCATCCGACTCTCCGTCTAAGATCACGGGCTCACCGGCGTTGGAAGCTTTTAATACCGCTTGTGACTCTGGGATCACACCCAACAGCGGAATGGCCAGAATTTCCTGTACGTCTTGTACCGCCAACATATCACCGCGAGCAACGCGCTCAGGCGAGTAACGGGTCAGCAACAGGTGCTCTTTAATGGGCTCCATATTTTGCTCTGCACGCCAAGATTTAGACGACAAAATGCCCAGCACCCGATCAGAGTCTCGTACCGAGGACACTTCTGGGTTAGTGGTAATAATAGCTTCGTCGGCGAAATACAAGGCGATCAGCGCACCGGTTTCTATGCCGGCTGGCGAGTCACAAATAATGTATTTAAAGTCCATGGCCGCTAAATCTTTCAAGACTTTCTCTACCCCTTCACGGGTCAGTGCGTCTTTGTCTCGCGTTTGCGAGGCGGGCAAAATATAGAGATTTTCTACGCGTTTATCGCGGATCAACGCCTGATTTAAGTTGGCATCGCCGTTGATGACGTTAACAAAGTCATACACCACACGACGCTCACAACCCATGATCAAATCTAGGTTACGCAGGCCGATATCGAAGTCGATAACGGCTGTTTTGTGACCTAGCACGGCTAAACCGGTACCAATGGCCGCACTGGAGGTTGTTTTACCCACCCCCCCTTTACCTGAGGTGACAACGATAATTCGAGCCATATTTGCTTCCTAAAATCGTAAAATTAGAGTAGATCGAACGTTAATTGCTCGTCGACCAAAGATATAGTGACCGCCTGTTCCCAGTGTTCACCTTGTAATCCTGCACTTATTTGGTAATGGCCTGCGACTGACACCAGCTCAGCCATGAGTTGTTGGCAATAAATACGTGCCGACTCATTGCCTTTCGCGCCTGCGACGGCGCGACCGCGCAGCTGGCCGTATATATGAACACTGTCATCGGCGATAACTTCAGCACCATTACTGACTGAGCCCAGTACTACCAGCGAGCCATTAGGTGCATAAAGTTGTTGACCGGAACGCACCGGCCCCCGATGCACCTTAGTATTGGGCAAATTGAGCAGTTCGGCCGGAGGCTCTTTTGGCTCGATATAGGTAGGGGTGACGGCTGTGGTGGCTTTACCACTGCTGATCACCGCCAAACCGGCGGCCCGCGCCGCCGCTCGAGTCGCGTCATCTTTAGCGCCCGTGATACCCACCGGCACTAAGTCGAGTTCTCTAAGTGTGTTGGCCAATGCAGTAAAGTCAGGAGCCTGCAGTAGCTTTTCAATATTAATTACTAAAGGTGCAGCGCGAAAAAAAGCCGGCGCCACGGCTATTTTTTCTGCCAACAGCCGCCTTACTTCATTGATATCCTGTTCCGCTATGTGCACCACAGAAAGAGTAAAGCTGCTGCCTTTTAATTCAATACCATGCTCCGCCATAAGCGGCTGTCCCCCAAGGATCTAATCCTTTTTGTTATTGGTCGCGCTGATGTTATAGTTTGGCGACCTTACTGGCAATAAAGCCGACGGATTATAGCAATTTCCATGTTATCTGTAGTATATAAAAGCCTAATCAAGGCAGAAACCTATCTTTTTGTTGAACGACGCGACGACTTCGCTCGCGTACCTGCCCCTTTGTTGCAGACGTTCGGCACTCCTAAATTGACCATGATCATTAACTTGGCCACTAAAACTCATTTGGGGCAAGCAGACTTAAGCAAAGTGCGCGCCGCGCTCATTTCGCAAGGGTATTATCTGCAATTGCCACCGCCGCCTGAGGATTTGCTTAAGCAATTTAAAGAGCAACAGGCTCAAAGCCGAGAGTAGCATATAATGATACGGCAGCTTCGGCTGCTGTGTTTTATTCGAACGCTCAGCAAGCCACTCACTTAGTAAGCTACTAAACTTAACAAACAACTAATTAGTCTTAAAATATCTGTTCGCCATAAAATATGAGGTAGCCTTAAATCTCAGAATTTAAGTGAAGCCTGATATTCGGCTCTTCAATATAGCAGACTATTTCACGCCAAGAGGAGCGTCTCATGTATCAACATCTGGACATACAAGGGCAACCGCTGCCTTACGGCGTAGGTAAAGTGGTGTGTGTGGGACGCAGCTATCGAGATCATGCCACTGAGCTCAATAATCCCATTCCGAGCGAGCCGCTGCTGTTTATCAAGCCGGCCAGCAGCTTAGTCAACCTATCGGCACCCTTAGTGTTGCCTAAGGGCTTGGGCGCGATTCACCATGAAGTGGAAGTGGCACTCTTGATTGGACGGCGTTTGTGTCATGCAGATGAGGCCGAAGCGCTGGCGGGCATTGTGGGAGTGGGCGTGGCGCTGGATTTAACGCTGCGTGATGTACAAGATAAATTGAAAGCTCAAGGTCACCCTTGGGAGCGAGCGAAAGCGTTTGATGGTAGTTGTCCGATTAGCCCTTTTGTCGTACCGGATTGCGTCAATCGCCTCAGTGAGCTTGAGTTTTCGTTAGCGGTGAATGGTCAACTTCGCCAAGTGGGTAATACCCGAGATTTAATGTGGCCAGTAGGGTTATTACTGACCGAAATGAGCCGGTGTTTCACCCTTAACCCCGGCGATATCGTGCTCACCGGCACCCCTAAGGGCGTTGGCGAGCTACTGGCAAAAGATTCACTTGAGCTGCAACTTGACGGTCAATACCGTTTTAATGCGGTCGTAGCAGGATAAAATAATGCAAAGCAATTTTTGGCATACCAAGAGCCTAGATGAAATGTCGGATCAGGAATGGGAAGCCTTGTGTGACGGCTGTGGTAAATGCTGTCTCAATAAACTGATTGACGAAGATACGGATGAGCTGATCCACACCAATGTGTCCTGTGAATTACTGAATACCCACAGCTGCGCGTGCAGTAACTACGAAAACCGGTTTGACATAGTGCCGGACTGTTTAAAGATCACGCGGGATAAGCTGGATGATTATTTTTGGCTGCCCTCTACCTGCGCCTATCGCTTATTAGCCGAAGGCCAGTCTTTGCCTGCTTGGCATCCGCTGCGCACCGGCTCTAAAAGCGCCATGCACCAAGCTGGACAATCGGTGCGGGGTAAGGTCGTGCCTGAGTCTAAAGCCGGCGCCTGGGAAGAGCATATTATTACTTGGGCCAGTTAACTGGTTGTGAGGGGTAAAGCGTGTAGAGGCCGCTTTAGCTGGCCCTTATCTTAGGTAAAGAGTTACGCAGTAAAACAAGAGCCTACAAACCACATCAATGTTAAACGAGGTGTGTTTTGTAGGTGGCCTTTGTCAACGCCGTGCGGTTTGAAGATTTTGGTGGCGCTACGCGCCACCGGCCGACTAAAGATGGCCTCTACAAAAGATGGGATTCTGCGCGAAGTCTGAACTTAGGTTGATGTTGTATCAGAACCTGCTATGCAGGTTTTAGCGGCTAAAGCACGCTACTACATGGGCGCAGCTTGCTGATATCGCTAGCGCTGGTTTTTGTTTAGCTCGGCGCTATATTCTTGCCTCACACCTCACACCTCACACCTCACACCTCACACCTCACACCTCACGCTTCATCGTCCCCACCAACCTCACCACAATAAACAACAGCGCCAAGGCGGCGAGCACTGCAAATATTCCTAATAGCCATTGAGGCATGCTTAAAGCCAACCAGCTCCAGCTTACATCTGCACAATCACCAGTGGGGAAGAACACACTGGGCAGTAAACGTTCCAGTGGCAGCCAGCTTGGAAACTCGGCCACTGTGGTGCACTTAGCGAAGGGCGAGGGATTAAATTGATAGTGAATGTGCTCCTTAGCGAGCAACAAGCCTTTGCTGGCCGCCGCTAGCCATCCCAGCATGGCAATGGTACTGAGTAGAGGCTGGCGGGGTGCTAGCCAACCTAAGGCGCCGGCTAACATAACACCGACCAAGGCCGCCCTTTGATAAACGCACATCACACAGGGCGCCATCTTTAAGCCGTATTGAAAAAACAGCGCTATGGCTAATAACAAGGCCGAGCCTAAGGTGAGTAATGCCCACGCCTGACGGACGCGAGAAAACCTGAATAATCTTTGCATCGAAAATATTACCTCTATCGGAGAAAACGGGGCGGCCCATATGTTAGCCATGCAATAGGCTTACTGTGAAGGGGGCCGTTGAACGCTTGTCGCGCACTGGTCAGCTCTGTTATTATCACGCCATTCATTTACTTGCGGTTAGTGACGGCCGTAAGCCAAAAAAATTCATGCAACTCAGGCAAGCTGAGTGATCCCATGGTAATGAAGGCGGCCAATATCATTAACACCCGAGCGACTAAGACCAATGCGCTTAAAACACCGGCGAGTAAGACCAGTGTTATTAAGGCGCACAGCCCCGCTAATTTTGCGGAGCAATATATCATAGAATCCATTTGGAACAGCCATTTTGCGCCCGGTTCTATTTTGCCTGCAGAGCGTGAGTTGTCTGAGCTGATTGGTGTGACGCGCACCACCTTGCGTGAGGTGTTACAACGCCTGGCGCGCGATGGCTGGTTGACCATACAACACGGTAAGCCGACTAAGGTAAATAATTTTTGGGAAACCTCTAGCCTTAATATTCTCGAAACCTTGGCCCGCCTTGATGAAGATAAAATGCCGGAGCTCATTGAGCATCTGTTGTCGGCGCGCACCCACATTAGTTGCATCTTTATTCGCGCCGCCGTTAAAAACAATCCCGAGCAGGTGGCCCACGCCACTGCGGATTTAAGCTTGCTAAACGATGATGCAGATGCCTTTGCCGCCTTTGATTATGAGCTGCACCATAAGCTTGCCTATGCCTCTGGCAATCCCATTTACGGTCTGATTTTGAATGGCTTTAAGGGGTTATATTGTCGGGTGGGGCGTTATTACTTTGCCTCGCCGGCGGCGCGCCAATTGGCGATTGACTATTATCAGACATTATCGACCTTGGCCGCTGAGGGTAATGGCAGCGAAATCGTCGACTTGGTCCGAGAATACGGTAAAGCATCAGGCCTATTATGGGGAGAGATGCGTGAGCAATTGCCAGTAGGCTTTGTGTCTCCAACCTAATTTAATTAGAGCGATGGCGCTTAATGTCAGTAGCGACACAAAAAGGTCGGCCTAGTAACTAGGTCGACCTTTTTTAATGGTTATTCAGATATACCTGATGCATTAGGTATTGAACATAAGCGCGGGCTTATAGCTCGCGCTTAGGGCAGCGGCCGATAATAGAGGCGCTACCGTCAGCCACTTCTTGTTCTAACACCACATCAAACCCCCACAAGCGATGCACATGCTTCAGCACTTGGTGGCTGGAGTCAGACAGCGGAATGCGGTTGTGCGCGACATAGCGCAAGGTTAAAGAGCGGTCTCCTTTAAGTGCCACGTTATAGACCTGAATGTTGGGCTCTAAATTGGCCAAGTTATATTGGTTAGACAGTTTTTGCCGGAGCTGTTGGTAGCCTTGCTCATCGTGTATGGCAGAAATTTGTAAAAAGTTTCGTGTGTCATCATCACTAACCGCAAACAGACGCAAGTCGCGCATGACCTTGGGCGAGAGAAACTGACTGATAAAGCTTTCGTCCTTAAAGTTCTCCATGGCAAAGTGCAGGGTGGTTACCCAATCTGAGCCGGCGATATCCGGAAACCAAGCTTTATCTTCTGCCGTGGGCTGCTCACAAATACGCCGTAAGTCCATAAACATGGCAAAGCCCAGTGCATAAGGGTTAATGCCTGAGTAGTGCTGACTGGTATAGGGCGGTTGATACACCACATTGGTGTGGTTGTGTAACACTTCCATCATAAAGCTGTCGGTAACTAAGCCCTCGTCATACATGTGCTGAGTAATGGTGTAGTGCCAGAAGGTAGCCCAGCCTTCGTTCATGACTTGGGTTTGCTTTTGCGGATAAAAATACTGGCTGATCTTGCGCACGATACGCACCAGCTCCCGTTGCCAAGGTTCGAGCAGCGGCGCATGTTTTTCAATGAAATACAGCAAGTTTTCTTCCGGCTCAGCGGGATAACGGCGCTCTTGCTCGGCTTTAGTGTCGTCAGAGCGGGGTAGCGTTTTCCACAGTTCATTGACCTGAGTTTGCAAATAACTTTCACGGGATTTTTGACGACGTCGCTCTTCGGCTAATGACAGCTGCTGTGGGCGCTTGTAGCGGTCTACCCCATAGCTCATTAACGCATGGCAACTGTCGAGAATGGCCTCTACTTGGGCGATACCGTGTTTGTCTTCGCATTCACTGATGTAGTGTTTAGCAAACAAAAGGTAGTCGATAATGGACTCGGCATCGGTCCACGCTTTAAACAGATAATTGTTCTTAAAAAATGAGTTATGGCCGTAACAGGCATGGGCAATCACCAATGCTTGCATCGGCAGTGTGTTTTCTTCCATTAAGTAAGCAATGCAGGGACTGGAGTTGATCACGATTTCATAGGCCAATCCCATCTGACCCCGCTTGTAGTTTTGTTCGCTTTGAATGAATTTCTTACCGTAAGACCAATGGTGATAGCCGATCGGCATACCGATACTGGAGTAAGCATCGAGCATTTGCTCACCGGTAATGATCTCAATTTGGTTAGGATAAGTGCTTAGGCGATAGCCTTTGGCGATGCGGGCAATTTCCTGATGATAGGCTTCGAGTAGCTCAAAACTCCATTCAGGGCCGTCACTGAGCGGACGGACTTGGCGTAGGGTTTCAGTCATGGGCGCCTCTCACCGCTTGTTTTTTAAAGAGTTCACGAAATACCGGATAGATGTCATCGACCGTGCGTATATGCTCCATGGCAAAGTTAGGGAAGTCCTGAGCCAGCACTTCATATTCTTGCCATAAACTTTGATGAGCCCGATTAGTAATTTCGATATAAGCGTAATAGCGCAGCATCGACAGTAAATCGTCACCGAGCAGTTTCTTACACAAGGGAGAATCGTCGGCCCAGTTATCGCCATCTGAAGCTTGGGCCGCATAAATATTCCATTGCTGCGGGGGGTAGCGGTCGTCTATGACTTCTTTCATTAAACGCAAGGCGCTGGACACAATAGTGCCGCCGGTTTCTTGCGAGTAAAAGAACTCCTGCTCGTCCACTTCTTTGGCTTGAGTGTGATGGCGAATAAACACCACCTCCACGTTTTTATAAGTACGGGTTAAAAACATATACAGCAGCAGGTAGAAACGCTTGGCCATGTCTTTGGTGGCTTGATCCATGGAGCCGGAGACGTCCATCAAGCAAAACATCACCGCTTGGGTGGAGGGCACCGGGCGCTGTACAAAGTTATTAAAGCGCAAATCAAAGGTATCAATAAAAGGGACGGCGGCAATGCGCCGTTTGAGCTCGATAATTTCTAGCTCTAGTTCTTGAATGCGTGCGAAATTGCGCGAGGGGTGGCGACCCAACTCCAGTAATTCTCGCTCCAACTCGGCCACGGTTTTGCGTTTACCCACTTGCAGCGCCATGCGCCGCGCTAACGATTGGCGCAGTGAGCGTACAATATTGATGTTAGCCGGCACGCCTGCCGCGGAGTAGCCGGCCCTAAAGGTTTTCATTTCATTGATCTTATTGAGCTTGTTCTTCTCCAAATTGGGCAGCTCAAGGCCATCGAACAATAAGTCTAAGTATTCGTCTTTAGAGATATCAAAGTGAAAGTCGTCTTGGCCTTCGCCTTGATTGCTGGCGTCGCCGCTACCACTGCCGCCAGATCCTCCGCCTAAGGGACGGTCGATCTTATCACCAGCAATAAATTGGTCGTTGCCCGGGTGTACCTGCTCCCTCAGGCCTCCCTTGCCTTGATGAAAGATAGGCTCAGAAATATCACGGGTCGGGATAGAGACACTCTCCCCGTTATCTATGTCCTGAATACTGCGTTTAAGCACCGCATCTGACACCGCTTTTTTTAGTTGTTGTTGGTAGCGGCGGATAAAGCGCTGCCGGTTGACAGCGCTTTTGTTGCGGCCATTTAGTCGTCTGTCGATAAAATGCGCCATAATTTCCCCCAACGCTCACTTATTAAGTGGACTTGCGCACGCGCAGATACCACTCAGATAATAATCGAACCTGTTTACGGGTATAACCTTTCTCCATCATGCGGGCGACAAAATCATCGTGTTTTTTCTGTTCATCAGCACTGGTCTTGGCATTAAAGGAGATGACCGGTAATAGCTCTTCTGTATTCGAAAACATTTTCTTCTCGATTACGGTTCTGAGCTTCTCGTAACTGGTCCAGTTCGGATTCTTACCGGCGTTATTGGCGCGTGCCCGCAACACAAAGTTCACTATCTCGTTACGGAAGTCTTTGGGGTTACTAATGCCCGCTGGCTTTTCTATTTTCTCCAGTTCGGCGTTGAGGGCTGAACGGTCAAACAGCTGGCCTGTATCCGGATCCCGATATTCCTGATCTTGGATCCAAAAGTCTGCATACACCACGTAGCGGTCAAAGATATTTTGCCCGTACTCGGAGTAGGACTCTAAATAAGCGGTTTGAATTTCTTTACCAATAAACTCCACATACTTAGGAATAAGGTGGCCCTTAATAAACTCTAAGTAGCGGTCGTGCGTCTCTTGAGCAAATTGTTCACGCTCAATTTGTTGCTCCAGTACATAGAACAAGTGCACTGGGTTGGCGGCTATCTCCGTGTGGTCGAAGTTAAACACCCGCGATAAGATTTTAAAGGCAAAACGGGTCGATAAGCCGCTCATACCCTCATCCACGCCCGCGTAGTCTCGATACTCCTGGTAGGACTTAGCCTTAGGATCCGTGTCTTTCAAACTCTCCCCGTTATAGACCCGCATTTTGGAGTAAAGGTTAGAGTTTTCAGGATCTTTTAAGCGAGACAAGACGGTAAATTGGGCCAACGCCTCTAAGGTACCTGGCGCGCACTTAGCATGGGCCAACTCACTGTTAGTCAGCAGCTTTTGGTAGATATCAATTTCTTCCGTGACCCGTAAGCAATAGGGTACTTTCACGATATAAACCCGGTCTAAGAAAGCCTCATTGTTACGGTTGTGCTTAAAGTGTTGCCATTCTGACTCGTTCGAGTGCGCTAAAATAATGCCTTCGAAGGGCAGGGCAGACAAACCCTCAGTACCGTTATAGTTACCCTCTTGAGTAGCGGTCAGTAAGGGGTGGAGCACCTTAATCGGCGCTTTAAACATTTCCACAAATTCCATCAAGCCTTGGTTAGCTTTGCACAAGGCGCCGGAATAGGAGTAAGCATCCGCGTCATCTTGGGAGAAGTGCTCCAATTGACGGATGTCGACCTTGCCCACTAAGGAGGAAATGTCTTGGTTGTTGTCATCACCGGGTTCGGTTTTCGCGATGGCGATTTGATCCAATACCGACGGATAGACTTTCTCTACTCGAAAGCGAGTAATGTCGCCTCCGTACTCATGCAAGCGCTTCACCGCCCACGGCGACATAATGGCTCGTAGATAGCGCTTAGGAATACCGTACTCTTGCTCTAACACGGCGCCGTCTTCTGTCGCATCAAATAAACAGAAAGGGTGATCGTTAACCGGTGAGCCTTTAATACGATACACCGGCATTTTTTGCATTAAGGCTTTAATGCATTCCGCCAATGAGGATTTACCGCCGCCCACTGGGCCCAACAAATATAAGATTTGTTTCTTTTCTTCTAACCCTTGTGCCGCGTGTTTTAAATAGGACACAATTTGTTCAACACTTTCCTCCATGCCATAAAACTCAGCAAAGGCTGGGTAGCGTGCAACCACCCTATTTGAGAACAATCGACTTAATCTTGGCTCATGTGCCGTGTCGACCATTTCAGGTTCACCGATTGCCATTAATAGCCGCTCGGAAGCGGAGGCATAACAGGCTTTGTCTTCTCGACACATATCGAGAAACTCTTGCAGGCTATACTCTTCTTCCTTGGCTTTTTCATAGCGTGATTGGTAATGCTCGAAAATACCCATGATGTCATCCCCCTAAAAACCGAACTCAAGCTGAATAAGCTCTTTAACTGGCTTTACTTGAGCCTTACGCGCATCTTCATTCCCTTGTTGAAAGGTTAGACACGATTTGGGCTTTGCGCTTGTGTAACGCTCAGAAATATCGATGAATTTGCGAAACTAACCACATTTTTGGCTGCTGCATAAGGCCATTATTTGTAAGACTGGAATGAGACTGTCGCAAAAATCATCCTCAAAACATAAGCAAATGCTTGCGAGGGGCATTAGTGGCTAACGTTGACGTCAATGTTGGCTGCTTGTGTCGTAAGAAATGGGAGGGTGGGGATTGTTCTTTTATCCGTTGACTTCATATTTCTCAGCAGTTAGATTGGATAAACATTACAGCTTAGTCAATTGCCCAGCTTGAGTGGGCAGTCACGCAGCTCTAATGTGTAGCTCTGTTTAAGCACGTTTCCGTTTATTTTGCCCTCGCTTACGAGGGTTTTTTTGTTTTTTATCTTACTCTTATTTCCGTTAACGTAACTATGCATGTTTTGTGGCAGCCAAAGAGGCAGTATTCTTCTCTTTATACTGGTGCTGCTGGCGCAAAAGCCCATTTATGTTCGCACTTATGAAAATCAAAGCCAAAAGCTGGCGCTAACAAACCAATCGATAAGTGAATTAATCGGTCATCATTACGCTAATATTTATTATGCCAACATACAAAGGCTTAATGAATGTCTAACTCTGCCAACTATCCAGCGTGCTGTTAACCCTTAGCTTGCAAAAAACGCAGTTACCAAAGCTCGTTCATCTTTATAATCTGCGGCTAGGACTCACGCATTAGGGGGGGAGGCAAGTTAGGTGTGCTACAAATTGGGAATGGCAGGTTGAGTGGGATAACTGAATGATGGCAAACATTGAACTTAATGCGCTCAATCGACAAAGTGCCCCCCACACATGTTTTGCATGTCTAAAATGATAACATAGCTCTAGCACTGCTATTGATACGAGCCTAAATGATGACATTTACACTTAATCTGGCTCTTAACGTTTAAATCTCAACTTTCACTCTCATCATCAATCTCAAAGGCAATAATGATGGAAATTGAAGATATTATTGCTGAAAAGATCATCGCCCGTACTAAGGGGCTAATCCCCTACGACATCAACGTGATGAACAAGCAGGGCATAGTGGTGGCGTCCACCGATGCCAGCCGAGTAGGGCGCGAGCATCAAGGTGCGCGCTGGGTGATTGAGCATCAAGAGTCGGTGACGGTGGATCTTGCCGATACCCGCTTTTTAGCCGGCGCTAAGCCAGGCGTCAATTTGCCCATCGAGTATCAAGGTAACTGCATCGGCGTGGTGGGGATTACCGGCGATCCTGACCGAGTATGCGAACTGGGTGCCTTATTGAAAATGACGGCAGAGCTGTTAGTGGAGCAAAGCCGCGAAAAAGATGCAGCCCTGCAACTGCGCATTGAAAAAGAGAACTGCATTAAGCAATTGCTGCAAGGCCAGCTGGATGAGACAGAGGCCTGCGCCCAGTTAAAGAAATTACAACTCAGCTTACGGTTGCCGGCACTGTGCGTAACCATGAAGCCTGCGTATCCGCCGCGCATGATGCAACAAAAACTAGACCTTACTCCCGCCTTAGAGCTGGCCTTAAATGGTCTATTTTGTTTTAACTCAGACGCAAGTTTGAGCTTTATCCTCGATGCTAACGCGAATGTCACGGCTAAAATAGCAGAGACTGGTCGATTGTTAGGCCAACCGTTTAAGACCGGTATTGGTGCAACTGTCACTGCTTATTCGACGCTGGCCTTATCGCAAGCCACCGCCAGTGCGGCACTGCAGTTTGGGCTAGTCGAGTTAGATAGTGTGAGCGGTGACGCCAGTGCTACTTTAGATAGCAACAGCTACTACTACGACAGTCATAAAGAGAAAATCATCATTAGCTCCATCGCCAAAGGCTGGCATCTGTCGGAGCTCACCAAAGAATACCGTGCTCTGTGTGCACAAGATGCCAATGGCGCGCTGCGCTTAACGCTGCAAACCTTAATGTCTTCCTCTATCGACATGAGCTCGTGCGCCCAACAGCTGAATATTCACCGTAATACGCTGCGTAACCGCCTCGAAAAAATTCAAGACATTACCGGTGTCGATTATAAAAAGTTGGATCAGCTCTTCCGTTTGTATTTGGGTAAAATTATCCTCGATTAAGGGAGTAACCGTAGGCGGCAATTTATTCGCCGCGGTGTTGTGGTTTTTTTAATACCCTCCAGCTGCGCTGGCCTGCTGAAGTCCTCTTTACCGAAGAGAGGGTCTTCAATGTATCAAGCTAAGCATCAATGAACATTTATCGTGCCATACAGTCGTAAGCAGGGCGCTAGATGCACATAATTCTCTGTATATGACTGTGCATTTGCACATGGCCTTTTACGACCAGAACACAGATACTAAGCTCTCTTTGCACCTCATCATTTAAGGTACTGACATGAAAAAGATTGTTATTGCTCCTGATTCTTTTAAAGAAAGTCTGTCCGCGCTCGAAGTGGCCGAAGCGATTAAAAATGGTTTTCAAACCGTATTTCCGGATGCGGAGTACGTGTTAGTACCCATGGCCGACGGTGGTGAGGGCACAGTAGAAGCACTGGTAGCCGTGACTGACGGTAATATAGTGCGCACTCAAGTGACGGGCCCATTGGGTAATCAAGTTGACGCCCACTATGGTTTGTTGGGTGATGGCCACACCGCCGTGATTGAAATGGCGTCTGCATCGGGTTTACACCATGTACTGTTAGAAGAGCGCGACCCTTGCGTGGCCACCTCGCGCGGCACTGGTGAGTTGGTGCGTCATGCACTGGATGCAGGTGTGCGCCACATTATCGTTGGTCTAGGCGGCAGTGCCACTAACGACGCCGGCATCGGCATGCTGATGTCATTGGGCGCTAAGTTTAACGATGCGCAGGGCAACTCTATTAAAGATGGGGGCGCGGCTTTAATCGATGTGCACAGCATTGATTTAAGCGAGCTGCACCCTGCCATGGCTGAGTGTACTTTTGAAGTGGCCTGTGACGTAGATAACCCGTTATTAGGTGAGCGCGGGGCTACCGCCATCTTTGGTCCGCAAAAAGGTGCCACTGAAGAGAAAAGAGCGGAGCTTGAAAAAGCCCTGACTCATCTGGCGGATGTGATTGTGGCCAGTGGCTTTAGCGATCAGCGTAACACCAGTGGTGCGGGTGCTGCCGGTGGTATGGGCTTTGGCATGATGACCTTTATGAAGGCCACCTTTAAGCCGGGTATCGAGATTGTGGTAGAAGCCACTAACTTAAAAGAGCTGGTGAAAGGTGCCGATTTAGTGATCACCGGTGAAGGCCGCCTCGACAGTCAAACTATCTTTGGCAAAACGCCGATTGGCGTGGCCAAGACCGCCAAGCTGTATGACATTCCCGTGATCGGCATCGCCGGTAGCCTGAGTGCGGATGTCGCCGTGGTCTGTGAGCACGGTATTGATGCGGTATTCTCCATTATGCCGCGCGTGATGACGCTGAAAGAAGCCTTTGCCGACGCCGAAGTAAACGTGACCTTCACCGCGCAGAACATCGCCACCGTGATGGCGATGCAGGCGAAGTAAGTTCTTGTAAGGAGTTGAGATGCGAGGCGTTAAACGGGAGGCGTGATGAGCAAGATACCGAATCTTCGGATGCGAGATTGCTCCTCACGCTTTACCCTCACTCCTCACCGATCGTAGACCGCAAAGCAAAAAGCCCGCTCAATGAGCGGGCTTTTTAATGTTTGGTGCGTCCTAGTGGATTCGAACCACCGACCCCTACCATGTCAAGGTAGTGCTCTAACCAACTGAGCTAAGGACGCAGATGCTAGCAATTTATGTAATCTATACGGCGATATCTATATCGTAATATCTACGGAGATAGAATGGTGCGTCCTAGTGGATTCGAACCACCGACCCCTACCATGTCAAGGTAGTGCTCTAACCAACTGAGCTAAGGACGCGCTACTGCTAAGCGAGCGCAATATTAGCCTTGCTCGGCGAGGCTGGCAAGCCTTTTCTGTTTATGCTCAAGCGGTTGCCCAACTTATGGCCTATTTATGATCAGTGCTGGTTAACTTATCCGCGCTTTGGTGAAAGTTCGCACCGTTTTAGAAAATCTTGCCAAACCTTGGCATGTTGTAATGTTAATGTGCGATAGCGCACATAGAGCTGACTCTCTAGCCCTAAGGCGAGCTGCTTTTGATAGTCGGCCATAACGTCTGCCTTTTCGGCAGGTGGCGTTAAGCTCGCTTGTAACAGCGGTGCCAGCTGTACAAATTGGCGATCCAACTCAGTAAAGTAGGGCTGAATATCTTTAATATAATAGTGTTGCAGGGCATTGCGCAGCCGTTCGGCTTTAATGGCATTGGCCCCTTGGCAGTTAAAATGCGATAACTGTCCTAAAAAGTCGATGCTTTGCTCAAGGTGCTCGGCACTGGCGTGCAAGGAGTAAACTAGCTGGCCAAAGTAGGGGTTCTTATATAAACCACGCAAGGCCTGATTTAGCTCTTCACTTAACTCTTCACTTACCTCCTCATTTATATCCACAGGCCTGTATTTCGACCTATTTTCTGACCTAATGTTCGACAGAGCAAGGGGCCTGATTGCGTATTGGTTTGCTTGTGTTTGTAAGTGAGTAAACAGGCTAAAAGCCTGTAATGTGGCTTGATAACCGCCCTGAGAGTTAAAGGCTAAGCTGTGTTGGACGGGGCTTAGAGCCGTTCGCACTTCCGGCTCCGCGACCATCATATTCCAAAAGTAAATCGGCAATAACGGTGCTTTCAGCTGGGCAAGCTCGGTGAGCCAAACGTGTAGCTGCGCATCATCGATGTGCGTTACACACAGCGCTAAGCCCCGTTGAAATTGCAGATGATAGGCAAATTGGCCCGCGGCAGATAGACTTTTACCTGCAGGGCCATTGTGTTCGGCCACCAACCCCAACAGGTCACATTGGCTGAGCTTAAGCGCATCCAGCAAGCCTGAGCTAATGCGCGCCGGCATTAATGTAAGCTCACGCTGGGCAGGCAAAGGTGCTAACGCTGGTGGAGGGCTTAATGGCGGCGCCGGTACCTCGAGCACGTAGGCGACCCGAGTAAGATAGGTTTGAAAATGATCAGTGAGCTCATCTTGCGGACTACATGCCGTCAACCAAAGGCAAGTTAGCCCGACGATTAGATTCCACGCGCGCATAAATTACTCTTAATCGCCATATGAGTGCGGTTGCCGCCAGGCTTAAGCCGACCAAGAACCCGACCCAAAAGCCGTGGGGTCCCATGGCGGGTACCAGCCAATCTGTGAGGCTTAATATCATGCCAATCGGCAAACCAAACAGCCAGAAAGATACAAAGGTAATGTAAAAAATGGTTTGTGTGTCTTTATAGCCGCGCAGTGCTGCGGCGGCAATCACTTGGGCCGAGTCAGAAATTTGATACAAAGAGGCCAACAATAACAAACTGGCCGCCAGCTCTAATACTTGCGCATTATCCGTGTACAAACCGCCAATCCAATAACGGCCTGTCACCGTAGCCAAAGCGCAGATCAGTGCCACCCCACAACCAAAAACGATACCCACAATACTAATGCGTTTGGCCCGCTCGGGCTGATTTTCGCCTAAGGTATGGCCCACGCGTATGGTCATGGCCATACCAAGGCTGAGCGGTATCATAAAGATCAGACTAGAAAAGTTGATGGCAATTTGATGACCGGCGACAATTTCGGCGCCAAACGGTGCTAATAATAGCGCCACCACGGTAAACAGCGTCACCTCACAAAAAATAGCCATGGCAATGGGAAAGCCTAACTTAAATAAGCGACGAATTTGCGGCCAATCCGGCGGCGATATGGTGCTAAAAATATTAAATTTACTCAACACGCTTGAGCGGTGGGTATAAAAAATCATGCCAACTAGCATTACCCAAAATACCAGTGCCGAGGCATAACCACAGCCCACACCGCCTAAAGCTGGAAAGCCAAAGTGTCCGTGAATTAATATATAGTTGGCGGGCACGTTGACCGCCAAGCCAATAAAACCGAGCACCATAGTTGGCAGGGTATGAGATAACCCCTCACTGAAGTTACGCAACACCTGATATAACGCGTACGCTGGCATGCCCCACAAAATGGCATGCAAGTAGCCGGCGGTTTTATGAGCCAGCTCTGGCTCTACGTTCATCCAATGCAAAGCCATGGGTGAATAATACAAGGCCAACATGGCGGGCAGGGTGACTAATATCGTCAGCCAAAATCCTTGATGCACGGCCGCTGCTACCTCGCTTTGGCGGCGAGCACCATTTAATTGCGATATGATGGGCGTTAACGCCATAATAACGCCTTGTACTAATAAGATCAGTGGCAACCAAAAGCTGGTTGCCACCGCCACCGCCGCAAGATCAGTGGCGCTGACTTGCCCCGCCATTAGGGTATCAACGAAGCTGATCATGGTCTGGGCCATTTGTGCCACTAAGATGGGGCCGCACAGGCGTAATAAGCGAGGAACTTCTCTGAGGTAGGGCGTAACTGCCATGCGTTATATCTCGTTTTTCTGGGGTGGGGTGGTAGAAAATAGCTATTTATCAACAACGGTCGGCAATATAGCCTTGTTTTGTGCTTTATCCCACTATATTAAGCCGTTATTACTGAATCGACTGACGTTAAACTGAAATATCTTAAACTGAAATTAGTAAAGGAAAAACCATGTTCACTGGAATCGTTCAAGGTCAAGGGCAGGTATTAGAGGTCATAGAAAAAGCCGACTTTCGTACTCATGTGGTCTCTCTTCCGCCCGAGATGTTGCCAGGCTTAGCGCTCGGTGCGTCTGTGGCACACAATGGTTGCTGCTTAACGGTGACCGCCATTCACGGCCAAGCGGTGCACTTTGATTTAATGCAAGAAACCTTGCGCGTAACCAATCTTGGTCAGCTTAAAGTAGGCCATCTGGTCAATTTAGAGCGAGCAGCACGCTTTGGCGATGATATAGGCGGCCATGCGATGTCCGGCCATATTATGGCCATGTCTGCGCTACTAGAGCGTATCGAAACCGAGACTAATACTACCTTATGGTTTGGCTTACCGAGCGAGCTTGCTAAATATGTGTTCAATAAAGGCTATATTGGCATCGATGGTATTAGCTTAACCGTGGGGCAGGTAAACGAAGACCGCTTTGCGGTGCATTTAATTCCTGAAACCTTAAGCCGAACTAACTTAGGCGCAGTACAGCCCGGTTATCAGGTGAACTTAGAGATAGATCCCCAAACCCAAGCCATCGTCGATACGGTAGAGCGGGTACTGGCTAATCGTTAAGACGAGCGAGCCGCAGGCAGCTTTTTTGTTTACCTGTTCAGGGCTATTGGGCGCGGCATTATGCCTAAACTCAATAGCCTCAGGTCTGTGTCCGCGTATAAGCTTAATTATGCCAACATACTAACCTGACGATTGTCTCAACCTCACTTAAAATATCTGCTCATCATCCGCATCCACGCTAACCTCAATTTTGTCTTTTAGCTCATTACGTACCACCTTAATGTGCATTGAGTTACAGCAGGCGGTGCAATCTTCATAATAATCTTGGTCGCCTTGTGAACCGTCTATTGCCAGCTCGGTATGATGACCGCAATGCGGACAGCTCACATTGCGTTGAAAAAAGTCTCGCATAGCGTGCTCCTTAACGACGATTGGGAGTAGGGGTCGTAGGTAAAGGTAACGACTCCTGCTAAATATAGTGCTAAACCGCGAATGCCAGCACTTCACCTTGCCACACCGGCAAATAACAACGCTGAATGAGCGCTGAAACCTAGCCGTGATGGCTGTGCTGTAAAGAAAAAATGTGAGGTTGGCTTGCACCTCACGCTGTTAGATCACGCCTCGCTTAAGCCTTGGCTGGAACGCCCGCCGTCTAGCGCAATAATTTGGCCCGTTATATAACGCGGGCCGAACAATAAAAAGGCCACGGTTTCGGCAATCTCTTGGGCTTCCCCTAAACGCTGCATCGGAATGCTGCTTAATACTTGCTGTTTTTGCGCGGCAGTTAACGATTGCTCTGGCCACAAGATGGCACCCGGAGCTATACCATTGACGCGCACTTGGGGGGCTAACTCAGCGGCCAGCCCACGGGTCAAGGTGGCGAGCGCATTTTTCGCCATGCTGTACATCAAGTGCTGGCTTAAGCCTTTGTCTGCATGAATATCGACCATATTCACAATCGCGCCTTGGTTTAGCTGTAAATTTTTCGCCAAAGCTTGGCATAAGAAGTAGGGCGCCGCCGCATTCGTCGCCAATAAATCCTGCCATTGGGCAGGTGTGCTGTCACCAAAGGGCGTGGCATAAAAGCTAGAGGCATTATTCACTAAGCCATCGAGGCGACCGAAACACTCGATTACTCGCCCAGCCATGGCCTCAATATCATGCAGTTGAGTCAAGTCTTGGCAGACTAGCTGCACGCTGTTAGCACGCCGATCATTGAGTTGCTGCTGCAAGGAAAGAGCGGCCGTTTCACTGTGGTGATAATGCAGCACTAATCGATAGCCAAGGCTGTGTAAGTGCCGGCTGATTTCAGCACCAATCCGTTTGGCTGCACCGGTAATTAACACCACTTCAGACGACATTTGGGCTCCTTAAATTTGCTAATAATAGTTTTTGGCTCAGGGTTTACATCCTGATATACATGAGCAACCATCAAAAGGCTAACCCATTAATAAGGAATGCTGATGCTCAACAAACTTAAACAGTTACTTACCTTAGAAGCACAAAAGCCCTCAACGGGCCCCAGTAAAGACATGGCCATGGCCGCGTTATTAGCGGAGGTGATGTTAGCGGATGGCGAGGCCAGCCCCGAAGAACAGGCGCGCATGAGCCAATTACTGCAGCGCTTAACCCAGCAAACACCCCAAGAAATACAACAGTTGTTAGCCGAGTGCTTAGCTAAGCAACAGGATGTGGTGTCTTTGTATGAATTTACCACTGAGCTAAAAAACTTACCGATTAATGAGCGCGAACAGCTGTTGTATTCGCTTTGGCAGTTAGCCTTTATTGATGCGTATCTGGATCCGGAAGAAGAGGGGGTGATTCGCCAAGTGGCAGACTTACTGTATGTCCCGCACAGCCGTTTTATTTGGCTTAAAGAACAAGCGTCGCAAAAAGCCACGATTTAAGGCTGTTCTAGCATGGTCGATAGTAGCCAGTTCTGCTAAAATACCCGCCCTCAACTTATGCCATCAAGGCTAGGCTGGCTTAAGCCGCAGTTCATGGTTTTAAGTGCATAGCCTAGGTCTAATATGTGCGACGCTGACAGAGTACGTCAGACGGTTGAGCCGTAATGAAGCTTGCTCTTAGCTAAAGACCCATCAGCTACAGGTTCATTTTTATATATTACACGTGCGCTTTGGTAGGGTGCACCACTGTTAAGGATTTTTCATGCCGACAATTACCCTTCCCGATGGTAGCCAACGCCATTTTGATCATGCGGTTTCCGTGATGGACGTCGCCCTCGATATCGGCCCTGGTCTTGCCAAAGCCTGTATCGCTGGTCGCATTGATGGCCAATTGGTTGATGCCTGTGAGTTGATAGAAAACGACGCTAAGCTGGCCATCATTACCGCGAAAGATGAAGATGGCCTAGTCATCTTGCGCCACTCTTGTGCACATCTGTTGGGTCATGCCATTAAGCAATTATGGCCCCAGACCAAGATGGCCATCGGCCCGGTTATCGACAACGGTTTCTATTATGACGTGGATCTTGACCACACCTTGACCGAAGACGACTTGGTGAAGTTAGAAGCTCGCATGAAAGAGCTGGTGAAAAGCGACTATCAGGTGATCAAGAAGAAGGTCAGCTGGCAAGAGGCGAAAGACACCTTTGCTGCGCGTAATGAACCGTACAAGATTGAAATTCTGGATCAAAACGTCAGCCAAGATGACCGCCCTGGTTTGTATCATCACGAAGAATACGTCGACATGTGTCGCGGCCCGCACGTACCAAGCATGAAGTTTTGTCAGCACTTTAAGCTGCAAAAGACCTCTGGTGCCTACTGGCGTGGCGATTCCAAGAACAAGATGCTACAACGCATTTACGGCACCGCTTGGGCCGATAAAAAAGCCCTGAACGGCTACTTGTTGCAGTTAGAAGAAGCGGCCAAGCGCGATCACAGACGCATCGGTAAGCAACTCGACTTGTATCATATGCAAGAAGAAGCGCCGGGCATGGTGTTTTGGCATCATGATGGCTGGACTATTTTCCGTGAGCTTGAGCAATTCGTTCGTGACAAGCTACGTGAATATGACTACCAAGAAGTAAAAGGTCCGCTAATGATGGATCGTGTGCTCTGGGAGCGCTCAGGTCACTGGGATAAGTATTCTGAGTATATGTTCACCACCCACTCCGAGAACCGTGACTACGCCATTAAGCCGATGAACTGCCCAGGCCACGTGCAGATCTTCAACCAAGGTTTGAAGTCCTACCGTGATTTGCCGCTGCGTATGGGCGAATTTGGTAGCTGTCACCGTAATGAACCCAGCGGCGCGCTGCACGGTTTAATGCGGGTGCGCGGCTTTACCCAAGACGATGCCCATATTTTTTGTACCGAAGCGCAAATTCAGTCTGAAGTATCAGATTGTATTCAGTTGGTGTTTGACACTTATAAGACCTTCGGTTTTACCGATATCGCGGTCAAGCTGTCTACCCGCCCAGAAGAGCGCATTGGCAGCGATGAAGCCTGGGACATGGCAGAGCTGGCATTACAAGAAGCGCTAACCGCCGCCAACATCGAATATGTGTTGCAGCCGGGCGAAGGGGCGTTTTATGGCCCTAAAATTGAATTTACCCTGCACGATTGTCTGAATCGCGCGTGGCAGTGTGGTACAATACAACTCGATTTTGCTCTGCCTGGTCGTTTAGGCGCCAGTTATATAGGCGAAGATAACGAACGCCATGTGCCGGTAATGATTCACCGTGCTATCCTAGGTTCGATCGAGCGTTTTATCGGTATTCTCATTGAAGAATACGCAGGTCTGTTCCCGACTTGGTTAGCCCCCACTCAGGTGGTGGTTCTCAATATTACCGATAATCAGGCAGATTACGCACTCAATCTCAGCAAAAGTTTGAATAATATTGGCATTAGAGCTAAAGCAGACTTGAGAAATGAGAAAATAGGCTTTAAAATCCGCGAACATACTCTGAAGCGGGTACCTTTCATGCTGGTTTGTGGCGACAAAGAAGTCGAAGCCGGCAAAGTAGCGGTTCGTACCCGGAAAGGATTGGATTTAGGCGTCTTCGATATAGAAGAGCTGAGTTTGCTAATTAAGCAAGAAATCCAAACTCGCGGAAAGAAAACAGTGGAGGATAGGTTATAAAAGGCATTAAAAGAGGGAGCAAACCAGCTCCTCGCAATCGACTGAATGAAGAGATCCGACTACCAGAAGTTCGCTTAGTCGGCCTGGAAGGCGAGCCTATGGGCGTGGTCACCATTGCAGAGGCATTAGAAATTTCTACCACTGCAGGTGTTGATCTAGTTGAGATCAGTCCCAATGCCGAGCCACCCGTGTGTCGCTTAATGGACTACGGGAAGTTCCTCTACGAGAAGAGCAAGGCGACTAAAGAACAGAAGAAGAAACAGAAGCAGGTTCAGGTTAAGGAAATGAAGTTCCGTCCTGGCACTGATGATGGCGATTACCAGGTAAAGCTACGCAACCTGGTTCGCTTTTTAGAAGAGGGCAACAAAGCCAAGATCACACTGCGGTTCCGCGGTCGTGAGATGGCGCACCAAGACCTAGGGTTTGATTTGCTAAACCGCATTAAAGCGGACTTAGAAGAATTAGCCGTAGTGGAGGCATTCCCGAAAATGGAAGGTCGCCAAGCAGTCATGGTGCTAGCCCCAAAGAAAAAACAGTAAGGTTTTACAAGTAGCTGGGTAATTGTTATCCAGCTCACCTTGACTGTTTGTTGTTATTAACAATGCGGAGTTACAATGCCGAAAATGAAGTCCAACAAAGGTGCTGCAAAGCGCTTTAAGAAAACCGCGAATGGTTTTAAGTGTAAACAATCACACACCAGCCATATCCTCACGAAGAAGAGCACCAAGCGTAAGCGTCATTTGCGCGGTACTAACTTAGTTGCTGCGTCTGACGTTGCACAAGTTCAATCAATGTTGCCCTACGCTTAAGAGGATTATAAAAAATGGCAAGAGTTAAACGTGGTGTGACCGCTCGCGCGCGTCATAAAAAAGTACTAAAGCAAGCTAAAGGTTATTACGGCGCTCGTTCACGCGTATATCGCGTAGCGGTTCAAGCAGTAACTAAAGCCGGTCAATATGCATATCGTGACCGTCGTCAGAAAAAACGTCAGTTCCGTCAGCTGTGGATTGCGCGTATTAACGCTGCAAGCCGTCAGAACGGTCTTTCATACAGCCGCTTCATCAATGGTTTGAAAAAAGCCTCTGTTGAAATCGACCGTAAGATCTTGGCTGATATCGCCGTACACGACAAAACCACCTTCACCGCTTTGGTTAGCAAAGCAAAAGAAGCGTTGGCAGCATAAGTCGTTAAGTCGATAAATTAAAAAAGGAGGCCTCGGCCTCCTTTTTTGTTGCGTGGATTTAAGTTATACGGTAGCGAAAAAAGCATAAATCCTTTATTATCAAGCCCTTCAAATTATTTAGTGTCTGCTTTAGGCGGGCAAGTGACGAGGAATACATGGATCAGCTGCAAGACGTAATCGTCAAAGCACAGGCACAGATTTCGGCCGCCGCAACCATAGCTGAACTGGATGACATCCGGGTGCATTACATGGGTAAAAAAGGCATTTTTACCGAACAATCCAAGACACTCGGCAAGTTATCCGCCGAAGAGCGTCCTGCCGCCGGTCAGGTGATAAACCAAGCCAAACAAGCGGTAAACGACGCCCTCAACAGCAAACGCGAAGCGTTGCAGTTGGCAGAACTGAATCTAAAATTGGCATCAGAAACGCTGGACATCAGTTTGCCGGGTCGTCGCCAATCAGTCGGTGGTTTACACCCCGTAACGCGCACCATTAAACGCATAGAGTCGTTTTTTGGCGAGTTGGGTTTTCAGGTGGCCGAAGGCCCAGAAATCGAAGATGATTTTCATAACTTCGATGCGCTGAATATTCCCGCCCATCATCCGGCGCGCGCCGATCACGACACCTTTTATTTCAATCCCAAGCTGATGCTGCGTACCCAAACTTCTGGCGTACAAATTCGCACCATGCAACAGCAACAGCCGCCGATCCGCATTATTTCGCCGGGCCGCGTGTATCGTAACGATTACGATCAAACCCATACTCCTATGTTTCATCAGGTGGAAGGGCTGTTAGTGGATGAGAATGTCAGCTTTGCCCAGTTAAAAGGTGTGCTGCACGAATTTTTGCATAACTTTTTCGAAGAAGACTTAGAAATACGCTTTCGACCTTCGCACTTTCCTTTTACCGAACCCAGCGCCGAAGTGGACGTGATGGGCAAAAACGGTAAATGGTTAGAAGTGCTGGGTTGCGGCATGGTGCACCCCAATGTATTGCGCTCGGTCGGTATCGATCCTGAACGCTACAGCGGCTTTGCCTTTGGCATGGGCGTGGAGCGTCTCACTATGTTGCGCTACGGCGTGAATGACTTACGCGCCTTCTTCGAAAATGATCTGCGTTTTCTTAAGCAATTTGGTTAAGCAGCTGGAGCAAAAATGAAATTTTCAACATCATGGCTGGACGAGTGGGTAAACACTGGTCTTAGCACAGCAGCGCTTGCCGAGCTTATTACCATGGCAGGCCTAGAGGTAGACGGCATTGAACCGGTAGCCGGTGACTTTAATCAAGTGGTCGTGGGTGAAGTGGTGGAGTGCGGCCCACATCCCGATGCAGACAAACTGCAAGTCACCAAGGTTAACGTGGGTGGGGATGAGCTACTCGATATCGTCTGCGGCGCGCCAAATTGTCGCACCGGTTTAAAAGTTGCGGTGGCCGTAGTCGGCGCCGTGTTGCCCGGTGATTTTAAGATTAAAAAAGCCAAACTACGCGGCCAGGCATCCCACGGCATGCTCTGCTCCTACAGCGAAATTGGCATAGATTTAGACTCGAGCGGCATTATTGAACTGCCTGCCGATGCGCCGATTGGCGACTGCGTGCGTGAGTATTTAAAGCTCGACGACAGTATTGTAGAAATTGACCTCACGCCAAACCGCGCCGACTGCTTAAGCATGGCCGGTGTGGCGCGTGAAGTGGGCGTACTCAAGCAAGCCACCGTTAATTGGCCTGAGATTGCTGACGTGCCCGCCAGTATCGACGACCAAGTGGCAGTGAGCTTAAATGCTCCTGATGCGTGCCCGCGTTATTTGGCGCGCGTGGTTAAGAATATTGATGTAAAGGCAGCTACGCCGTTATGGATGCAAGAAAAGCTGCGCCGCAGTGGTATACGCTCTATTGATCCCGTGGTTGATGTAACCAACTTCGTGCTGATCGAATGGGGCCAACCCATGCATGCCTTCGACCTTGCCACGCTCAATGGCGCCATTAATGTGCGCTTAGCCGAGCAAGACGAAAAGCTCACACTCCTAGATGGTAATGAAGTGAGCTTAAACAGCGACACTTTAGTGATTGCCGACCAAGAGCGAGCCATTGCCATGGCGGGTATTTTTGGTGGCAAAGTCACAGGCGTGACGGACACCACCAAAGACGTATTGTTAGAGTGTGCCTTCTTTAGTCCGCTGGCCATTACCGGCCGTGCGCGCAGTTATGGCTTGCACACGGATTCGTCTCATCGTTTTGAACGTGGCGTGGATTATCAGCTGCAACATAAAGTCATGCAGCGCGCCACTGCCTTATTGCTGGAGATTTGTGGCGGCGAAGCGGGCCCCATCGTTGAAGCTTTGTCCGAGCAAGACTTGCCGACTGCCAATACAGTAACTTTGCGCCATACCAAGCTTAATCGCACTATTGGCATCGATATAGATGCGGATCAAGTGACTGATATGCTGACCCGCTTAGGGTTAACCGTCACTAAAACAGCCGAGGGTTGGCTGGCCGTAGTGCCGAGCTATCGCTTTGATATCAGTATCGAAGAAGACTTAGTGGAAGAAGTGGCCCGAGTTTATGGCTACAACAATATTCCCAATCAAGCCCCGATTGCTGGCCTAACCATGTCTTCGCATCGCGAAGCTAAGCTTCCGCTGAATCGTTTAAAAGATGCACTAGTGGATTTAGGTTACCAAGAAGCCATTACTTATAGCTTCGTGGATCCGACCCAACAGCAATTGCTGTTCCCCGATGCTAAGACCATGGTATTGCCGAACCCGATTTCCGCCGACATGTCAGAAATGCGTGTGTCGTTATGGCCAGGTCTGATTCAAGCGGCGGTGTACAACCAAAACCGTCAGCAGCCACGCCTGCGCTTATTTGAACAGGGCTTAACCTTTGTGCCTGACGCAAACGCCGAAAATGGCGTGCAGCAAACGCCAAAACTTGCCGGTTTACTGCTGGGCACAGTGTCTGCAGAGCATTGGGACATGGTAGAGAAGGGCAGCGATTTCTTTGATATGAAGGGCGATCTTGAGACGCTATTGGCGTTAAGCGGCCATGAGCTGGACTTTAGTTTTGCGCGTACCGACATTACTGCCCTGCACCCAGGTCAGTCGGCCGCCGTGCTTTATCAAGGTCAGCAAGTGGGCTTGATTGGCGCCGTGCACCCGAGCTTACTGAAAAAGTTAGGCCTTAAGTCTCAGGCTTATGTGTTTGAAGTAGAGCTCAGCGCTATTACTCAACGCCATGTACCTTTAGCCGCCGATATTTCGCGCTTTCCTGCTAACCGTCGCGACCTTGCTTTGGTGGTAGATAATCAAGTAGCAGCGGGCGACATCCTTGATTTAGTTAGGAAAGTTGGCGGAAATCAATTGGTTGGATTAAACTTGTTTGATGTATACCAAGGTGCTGGCATCAGTGATGGCAAGAAAAGCTTAGCGCTGAGCTTGGTGTTGCAAGATACCCATCGCACCTTGGAAGAAAAAGAAATTGCCGATACGGTGGCACGTATTGTAACGGCACTTTCGGATGAGTTTAGTGCATCCTTGAGGGATTAATATGGCCTTAACAAAAGCCGACTTAGCTGAGCACCTGTTTACCGATTTAGGTTTATCTAAGCGAGATGCCAAAGAGATGGTGGAAGCCTTCTTTGAAGAAATACGTCTCGCTCTTGAGCAAGGTGAACAGGTTAAAATTTCTGGTTTCGGTAACTTTGAATTACGCAATAAAGGCGAACGGCCGGGGCGTAATCCAAAGACCGGTGAAGATATCCCCATCTCGGCACGCCGAGTGGTGACCTTCAGACCAGGGCAAAAGCTAAAAGCGAGAGTAGAAAATATCGAGCCGCCGAACGCATCCGAGTCAGCCGATAAATAACCCCAAGCCAGGCCCAGTGCCTGGCTTTTTATTGGCCAAACAAAATGCTATACGTTAAACGCGGTACGCTTTACGAGAAACACCGCTTATCTTTTACGTACAGCGTACGACGAATAACGTACGACTTTGCCTAGGTAAGACTAAGGGCGTATTGGCTTGTACTGTGGCTTACTGTTAGCCTGTTAGTTAAATATACGCTTATAAAACAAGAGGTATGCGGCCTGTGCGCAAAGGTAATATAGTGATCCTCACCGGTGCAGGTATCTCGGCCGAGTCAGGAATTAAAACATTTAGAGCCAGTGATGGCTTATGGGAAGAGCATCGCATTGAAGATGTGGCGACCCCAGAAGGGTACGCGCGCGATCCTAAATTAGTGCATAAATTTTATAATGAACGCCGTGAGCTGTTGCATACCGTGAGCCCAAACGCGGCGCATCTTGCATTGGCGAAACTCGAAGCCGAGTGGCCCGGTACCGTCACGCTGGTCACGCAAAATATTGATGACTTGCATGAGCGGGCTGGCAGTAAAAATGTGCTGCATATGCACGGCGAATTGTTAAAAGCGCGCTGTCCTCATAGTAATCAAACTGTGGACTGGCCCGGTGCGTTACATGACAGCGACCTCTGTCAATGTTGCCAGTTTCCCGAGCCTTTACGGCCGCATATCGTGTGGTTTGGTGAGATGCCCTTATTGTTGGATAGGATTTATCACGCCATAAGCGAAGCCAGCTTATTTGTCTCCATTGGTACCTCGGGCAATGTCTATCCGGCGGCCGGCTTAGTTCACGAAGCCAGTATGCATAATGCCCACACCATAGAAATTAATTTAGAGCCCAGCCAAGGCAAAACACACTTTGCCGAACACAGATACGGACCGGCCACGATTGAGGTGGTGCAGTACGTGGAAGAATTGCTTAACAATAGGTGAGAAGAGAAGAGAAGGCTGAGGCGTGAGGAGAAGAGTCTACTCTGTCTTGGTAGGGGCCCGTCTCTTCGGCGAAGAGGACTTCGGCCCGGTTTGGTTTTCGATTAACAAAAAGCCCGCAATCGCGGGCTTTTTGATTTAGCAGCTATGCTTGGCGCTTACTGAGAGCGCAGCTTTACCCAGTAATCTTCATAGATGGCCAGCACCTCATCACCTAAGTCATCTTGAAAATGACCTTGCTCAATGAGCTCAGCGCTCGGGAACAAAACTTGATTCTCGGCGACCTCTTTTGGCAATAACGGCTTAGCGCCTTGATTTGGCACGGCAATACCCAACTCTTGGATCACTTGAGCCGCCACTTCTGGGCGCATCAAGAAGTTTAAGAACTGGTGCGCAGCACTCACGGATTTTGCGTTAGCCGGGATCACAGCACTGTCGACCCAAAAAATTGCGCCTTCAGTAGGATACACGTATTCCAGTGCTATGCCGTCTTGCTGCGTCTTATACGCCTGATCACTCCATAATAAACCCAATGACGTTTCGCCAGTCACGTAGGGCAGGCGTGGATTATCCGAGTTATAAAGCAGCACGTTGGCTTGCAGAGGTTGAAGTTTTTCGTATGCCGCTTTGATCTCGGCGGGATCTTTACTATTAGCGGAAAACCCAAGCGTTAACAATGCCATTTGAAAGCTTTCACGAATATCATCCGTGAGCATCAACTGATTTTTCCAGCTTTTATCCCACAAGTCTTGCCAAGACGTCATTTTGGTATCGGGCAAATCATCGCGGTTGATGGCAATGGCCGTGCTGCCAAACGCATAGGGCATGCTGTACTTATTATTAGCATCAAAATCCTTGTTCAGCATGCTGTTATCTAACTGCTCAAAATTTGGCAGCTGAGCTTTATCGAGCGGCTGTAACATGCCCTCGCGCGCCATCTTGCTCACCATGTAGCTAGAAGGAAAAATCACATCGTAACTTTCTTTGGCTTTGCTGGTTTGCAGTAATTTTAATTTGGCATATAAGGCTTCGTTAGAATCAAAGGTGCCGTAATCTACCTTAATACCGGTTTCTTTGGTAAACGCCTGCAAGACTTCATCGGGTAAATATTCCGCCCAAGCATACACAGATAAGCGCTCTTGAGCCTGGGCCATCAACGGAAAACTGGCGGCCATGGCGATGGTCAACGGTAGGACTAATGTAGTTAAGGACCGAGGAGCTAAAGTTAATTTCATTGATGTTTTTTCCTTAATAGCAGTTGTGCAGCGACTACCAGCACTAACGACAGGCCGAGCATAAGCGTAGCTAAGGCGTTAACCTCTGGCGACACGCCGACCTTGACCATGGAATATATTTTTAACGGTAACACTTCATAACTGGGGCCCGTGACAAACGAGCTCACTATTACGTCATCCAACGACAGAGTAAAGCTTAATAACCAGCCCGCAGCAATAGCAGGCGCGGCCAAAGGCAAAATGATGCGTCGAAAAATCACCGCTTCACTGGCACCTAAGTCTTTGGCCGCTTCTAGCATACGCACATCAAAGCCTTTAAGGCGTGAGTACACTGTGATCACCACAAACGGCAAGCAAAAGGTAATGTGCGCAAATAATAACGACCAGAAGCCCAGTGCTATTCCTAAGGTAACAAACAATGCCAGCAAGGAAATGGCCATTACTATGTCTGGCGACATCAACACCACAAACAACATGCCGCCCACAAACTTTTTACCGCGAAAACGATAGCGATATAACGCCACCGCCGCCAAGGTTCCAATTAAGGCAGCCGCCGATGCAGAGAGCAGGGCGATAGTGAGCGAGTGGCGCGCCGCTTCCATTAAACTGGCGTTATTGGCCAAGCGACTAAACCATTCTAGGGTAAAGCCTTCCCAGCGAATGCCAAACTTAGAGCGGTTAAAGGCGTTAGCAATCAAAACTCCAATCGGAATATACAGATAAGCAAACACCAATAATAAAAAGCTGCCTTTCAGCCAATTAATCATCAAGCGTTACCTTCTTATGCAGCAATTTAGTGGCGCGATAATACAGATACATCAACCCCGCCATCAGTAGCGTTAATGTCACGCTGGTGGCCGCACCAAACGGCCAGTCCCGAATATTAAGGAACTGGGTTTTAATGATGTTACCAATCAGCAAGTTTTTTGCGCCGCCCAATAAATCAGAAATATAAAACATCCCCAGCGCCGGTAAAAATACCAGCAAGCAACCCGCCACTATGCCGGGTAAGGTGAGCGGCAGTATGATGCGAAAAAACCGCGCCATGGCGCCAGCGCCTAAATCCCGAGCTGCTTCCAATAAACGACCATCGAGCTTTTCAATGGCCGAATACAAAGGCAGTACCATAAAGGGCAACAAGATATAAACCAAACCAATAATCACGGCTATCTCGGTAAACATAATGCGCAGCGGCTGCTCAATTAACCCCATGCTCAACAAGGCGGTATTTAATAGGCCTTTGGTGCCCAGTACTATTTTGAGTGCATAAGTGCGGATCAAAGAGTTCGTCCAAAAGGGCACTATCACTAAAAACAGCAGTATCGGCCGCCAGCGTGCGGGAAGCTTGGCGATAATAAAGGCAAACGGGTAGCCAATCACTAAACACAAACAGGTGGCGATGCCTGCCATCAATAATGAATGACCCAATACTTGGGCGTATAAGGGATCAAACAAACGCCGGTAGCTGTCTGTGCTGAATACCAAGCTCACCAGACTGGCGTGATCGCGGGTCATAAAGCTGGTGGCGATAATCATCAGGTTGGGTAAAAACACAAATACCAGCAACCAACCCACAATCACAGTCACCGCCATATTCCGAAAGCCGTTGGCTTTGAAACGGGCGAGAGCGGAATGACGGTGGATGAGGGGTGATTTTGACATGCTTGCCTCAGTGTTGTTCATAAGGCAATACCACCTCCCAGCTGTCTACCCAAGTAATGTTTACTTGCTCGCCAAGACGATAATCAAAGTCTGGGTCGTCTTCATCAAAAAACTCCGACACTAAAATATGCTGGCCTGAGCTCAGCTCAACGCGAGACTCCAGCGTGGCACCTTTATATAAGCGCTCCACGATGCGACCGGCCACGCCAGTTGCAATATCTGTAGCGTCGGCTTTGCATACGCTCATCCGTAGATCTTCTGGGCGCAGCAAAACGCACACTTTATCGCCGGCGTTAAAAGCCAGTGGGCTGTGTACGATACAATCACGGCCTTCTACCTTGGCATGCCAAGCGCCCGCAGTTTGAGCTTGGGTGAGCAACACACCGTCTAACACGTTAATCTCACCAATAAAGCGCGCCACAAACAGGTTAGCCGGAGACTCATAAATTTCCCGAGGGGTGCCATCTTGTACTATTTTTCCGGCTTGCATCACCAAGATGCGGTCCGACATCGACAAGGCTTCTTCTTGATCATGAGTCACAAACACAAAGGTAATGCCTAAGCGGCGCTGCAATTGCTTCAGCTCACTTTGCATTTGTTTGCGTAACTTATAATCCAGCGCACTTAATGATTCATCGAGCAATAACACTTTGGGCCGATTAACCACGGCCCGCGCGATGGCCACACGTTGCTGCTGACCTCCGGATAACTGATGGGGAAAGCGATCGCTCATGGCCTCCAGTTGCACCATTGTTAAGGCTTCTATGACGCGCGGCTTGATCTCGGCGTTAGGCAGTTTTTGCATACGCAGACCAAAGGCCACGTTCTCAAACAGCGTCATATGCGGGAACAGGGCATAGCTTTGAAACACCGTATTGACGTTGCGGTGTTCGGCGGGCACGTCCGTAATATCGTGACCGGCCAAGCTAATGCGGCCAATGTCCGCTTGCTCTAAGCCGGCAATCAGGCGTAATACGGTGGTTTTTCCGCAGCCAGAGGGGCCTAAAATAGTGAGGAATTCACCGTCATAAATGGACAAGTCCAAATTATCTATGATGGCTTTACCGTCGAATGTTTTACTGATGCTCGTCAACGAGACTAGAGGAAGAGATTGTTCCACCATGTACCCTTAACCACCTCGATGAAAACGCACTGCGTTTTAGGAGAAAAAAGAGCGCGCATTCTAGTCAGTACCCAGCCTAAAGCCAAGCGAATCTTTGTAACCGCGATGCGCACATTTATTGTTTATGGCCAGTATAGCGCCGCTTTTAATTTCCTTGTGTTAATAATGACTTGAGTGTGCAGCCATCCGCTGCTTCCTTGGGTATAATGGCGCTATCTTAAGTAAGAGATATGATGATGAACGAACCCCGTTTTGCTCGACTGCAGCAGTCGTTACAACAAGGCTTTACGTTGGAGCCCAAAGCTATTTTTAAAGAAGGTTGGGCGCGCATTAATGGTGCCAAGATGCCCCTGATTTTGGCGGCCTTAGGCGTGGCTGGCTTTTGGCTGGTACTCAGCCAAGTGTCGACCCGTTTGGTCCCCAATCCAGAAGAGGCCTCTTGGCAACTCAGTTTGTTAGGCTTGCTGGTTTCCATGGGGCTGGCTCCCATGACGGCGGCGCTGGATATGATGGGCATTGCTCGCAGTGTCGATAAACCCATCCGACCCAATCAGATTTTTAATTATTTTGGCTCCTTGGTACCGCTGGCCGCCGCCAGCCTACTGATGGGAATATTAAGCGCTGCGCTAATGGCCGTGATCCAGATGCTGGGCTTGCCGGCGGTATTAACTATGCTGCCAATGTTGCTGCTAAGCGTGGCCTTAATGTTTACCTTTCCATTAATACTGGAAAAAGGCTTTACGCCACTGCAAGCCATTATGACCTCGCTTAAACTGTTTAGTCGTCAGTGGCTGCAGCTGCTGGCGATTCAAGTGTTCTTTATCTTGATGTTTATCGTCGCGATTTTGAGCTTAGGCATAGCCCTGATTTGGGTGGCGCCGCTGTTTATGGTGGTGAAGGGCATCATCTATCGTGAGGTGTGCGGTGTAGAAGGTGAGACGGACAATAAAGATGCAGGGCTTAATAGCGATGTTCTCTCAGCACAGCCACCGTCATTAAATAGCAGCAAGGATAAATTTGAAGCATGAAAACTTCCCGTCTTTTAGCCTGGTGTGCGGTACTGACCCTCACTTTTGGTTCGCCCATGCTACAAGCCCAAACCTTAGAGCTTGATTACAGCGGATTTTATAAGTACCTCGCCAAGGTGAAAAAAGCCAAGGTTGAGCAGGCAGAGCTGGGCTTTTATTTAAGCCGCGCCGACGGCCAAGGCCTGTGCACCATAGAATCCGGTGTTATTCGTGTGGATGATGAGGTCCGCGGGCAGGTCACTGTGCTCCCTCACGGTCAATTTACCTTAACGGAAGATAAAGAGCTGGATTTAGATAAAGCCAAAGTGGTGTTAGAAGTTGTTGAAGAGACACAGTGTAATATCTCGATTCAGATCCAGTCTAATCTGACTGCCGGTAACAGAGACTTGAGCGAACTGCGCGCCATCGAGGATGATATGTATCGCTTGCTACAAAAAATGGCTGGCTGGCCAGGTAAGTATTTTGTCCCCGAGTTACAAGGGCTAACACTGAACCCTGCTGTGCCAGGTGGTCATGTAGCAGGTAAAGTGCAGCTTAAACTCAGCCAAGCACAGTTGACGGAAACGGGCAGTCTGAGCTTGCCCGCAGTACGGATTACGCCGTGGTTTTAAACTAAACTAGGGTCTGTTGACGTTTGACTATAAGATATTGATATAAAATAGAAAGATCGTATTGTTCAAGTTATCACATTCTAATGGTACGAGTTTGCGATGCCCCGATCACTGCTCACTGATGAGTTCTGGTCGAAGCTACGGAAAATTTTGCTGCAAGAATCCATCTATGATAAACGTGATTTACGTATGACGGTAGAAGGTATGCTTTATCGTATGCGCACTGGTTGCCCTTGGCGGGATCTGCCCACCGCTTTCGGAGGGTGGAACAAAGTTTACAAGCGCTTTAATGCCTGGTCAGCCGCAGGCAAGTGGCTCAGGATCTTCAAGGCGCTGGTGGTGCAGCCAGACCTGGAGTGGACCTTCATTGATGGCACCTACGTCAAGGCGCATCAACATAGTTCAGGGGCAGCCCGTTCTGATAACCAAGCCATAGGGAAAAGCCGGGCAGGTAATACCACCAAGATTCATCTGGCCGTGGATGCCTATGGCCTGCCCATCGAATTCGATATCACCGGCGGTGAGGTTCACGATTGTAAGGCCGCGCCGGAACTGATTGCCAAGCTGCCGGCCACACAAGCCATTATCGCGGACAAAGGCTATGACAGCGAACCGCTCCGGGAGCAGATCGCATCACAAGGCGCTCAACCCGTCATCCCCAGAAAGCGCAATTCCACCAAAGGTAACGCTGACTTGGATAGAGGTTTGTATCGTTATCGACATTTGGTGGAAAACGCCTTTGCTCGGTTAAAGCAATATCGGGCCGTGGCGTCGCGCTTCGACAAGTTGAAGCGGAATTACGCAAGCACGGTGGCCATGGCCTGCGGGTTTCTATGGCTGCCCATGTGAAACGTCAACAGACCCTAGCACCAAGCTGAATATAAAAAATCCCATGCCTGTGAGGGCTTGGGATTTTTGTTGGCCGTCATCCTGACAAAAGTCAGGATCTCGCTTTAGCTTTGAGTGCTTAGTTCGAGATACCGGGGCAAGCCCGGTAAAACAATATTCTTTAAGCTTGGCGCTATCACTTCACTTCTAGAATACTCAAACGTTCACCTAGTTCAGGTGCTGTTTGCTCGTCATCAATAAAGCTATTTGGCACTTCTGGTTTATCAAAGCCGATGTCGCCGCCGTCGATCACGCCTGATTCGCTGTTGATATTTTTAAAATCAAACTGCTGATGATCGAGCAGGTGCGAGGGCACCACATTTTGTAACGAACGAAACATGCTGGCGATGCGCCCCGGGAAACGCTGATCCCAATCTTCCAACATGGCTTTAATATTTTGGCGCTGTAGGTTTTCTTGGGAACCACATAAGTTGCAGGGGATAATCGGAAACTCTTTGGCCTTGGCAAAGGCGATAATGTCTTGCTCTTTGCAGTAGGCCAAGGGGCGGATCACCACGTGCTGACCGTTGTCGCTGACTAACTTTGGCGGCATCGACTTCATGGAGCCCGCGTAAAACATGTTCAGCATTAGGGTTTCAAGAATGTCATCTCTGTGATGACCGAGCGCAATTTTAGTGGCACCCAGCTCAGTGGCGGTGCGATATAAAATACCGCGGCGCAGGCGTGAGCATAAGGAACAAGTGGTTTTGCCCGGTTGGACTTTATCCATCACGATTGAATAAGTGTCTTCTTCAACAATCTTATATTCAACGCCAAGCTCGGTTAAGTAGGCGGGTAACACATGCTCTGGGAAACCGGGCTGCTTTTGATCCAAGTTAACGGCAATAATGTCGAAATGGATAGGCGCATGAACTTTAAGATTTAACAGCATATCCAGCATGGCGTAGCTGTCTTTTCCGCCGGATAGGCACACCATAATGCGATCGCCATCTTCTATCATATTGAAATCACTGATGGCTTGGCCTAAGTTTCGGCGCAGTCGTTTTTGTAACTTAGAGAAGGCGGCTGACTGACTGGCGTCCGAGCTTGATTCGGGGGCAGTAGAAGCAGGCGTACTGGAGACTGGTGTAATAACAGCAGACTCAGCAAAAGCAGAACCAGTGAAGGCAGACGTAGACATAATAACCCCAACAAAAAAACTGAGGTTATTATAGTGACTGGCAGCTTGAGGGCAAGACAAGCAAGCCGCCAATCAACAACATTTAGCGATTTGCTGATAAAAGCTAGGCGTCTGGGCGCAATACCAAAATATCACAGCTGAGCTTATCAATAACTTGCTCGGCCGTGTTGCCGAGTAGGGCGGCAGATAAGCCGGTACGACCGACCGTGCCTAAGATAACCAAGCTGGCATCGATAAGGGTGGCACAATGCGGTATCACCTCTTCGGCCAAGCCTTCTTCAAGGTGCAGTACGCTGTGGTCTAAATTAAAACGCTCGGCATAAACCAGCATGGCTTTTTCATGATGGCGTTTTACCGCAGCATTATACGCATTCGGGTCGAAGTCGGGTAACTCGAGCGCCATGTTCACCGGTGTAATCGGGTAGGCATTGATCAGGTGTAACTCGGCCGTTAACAAGCGGGCCACTTCCTTACTTTCGGCGATGACTTTGTTATTGAGCGCCACTTGGTCATGGTCATCCGCCGCGCAGTTTACCGCCGCCAGCACGTTGCCGCCCATCGGCCAATCTCGCTCTTTCACTAACAGCACCGGGCAAGGGCACTTGCGTAACAGATGCCAGTCGGTCGGAGTAAAGATAAAGGTTTGGATAACGTTGTGCTTATGGCTGCTTTTGATGACTAAATCATGCTGGCCCTCTTGCACTTGCAGAATAATGGCTTCAAACGGGCGACTGTGCCAGACCACTTTGATGGTAAAATTAATGCTGCTATTTTGATAAGGCAACAGTATCTCTTTTAGCCATTGTTCTCGGCCTTGCAGCACACCGGCACGCATCTCGTCTCGCTCGGAGCTCGACAGCATGGAGGTCATTTCATAAGAAAAATCATAAATGGGCATAAACAGGGTAATGGCCGCTTGCTCTTGCAAGGCCGCCACCGACACGGCGCGGTGTAGCGCCGGATGGGTATCTGCTGCTGGATCCATCACCACTAAAATATGTTGATATTTAATCATACAGTGCCCCTTTTTATGAATGCGGAATTTGCGTGCTGAGCTTAAGCCAAAGCAGGTTTAGAAGAGGGCGCCCCCGCCAAGGTAGCTAACTCAACCAAGTCCAAGATACGAATATATTTCCCGTCGACTTCAATTAAACTGTTTTTTTGGAAACGGCCTAATAAGCGGCTCACGGTTTCTACCGTTAATCCCAAATAATTGCCAATATCGCCGCGGGTCATGGTGAGACGAAATTCTTTTGCTGAAAAGCCGCGCTCAGAAAAACGCGTCGACAGCCCATGTAGGAAAGAGGCCAATCGTTCTTCGGCGGTCTTTTTCGACAGCAATAAAATCATTTGCTGATCGCCATTAATTTCATTACTCATTAACCGCATAATTTGCTGACGTAAACGCGGCATTTTGCCGGATAAGTCATCAAGCACTTCAAATGGAATTTCACAGACCATGGCGGTTTCTAATGCTTGAGCAAAAGAGGGGTGACTACCGGTATTAATAGCATCAAAGCCAATCAAGTCACCGGCCAAATGAAAAGCGGTAATTTGCTCATCGCCTTGTTCGGTAATGGTATAAGACTTTACGGTACCGGCACGAATCGCATAAAGAGATTTAAGCTCTTCACCGGCTTTAAATAGTTGTTGGCCTTTTTGAATAGGCTTTTTGCGCTCGATAATATTATCGAGCTCATCAAGTTCATCTGAATTCAGGCCAAGCGGGATACACAAAGGGCTAATACTGCAGTCTTGGCAGTGAATCGCACAGCTAGTGGTCGTTTTCGTGGTTTTGATTTGATTTGCCATAGCCCAATACTTTTGTGGTATCAATGCATAATCATAGCACCAAAAAAGGGGGCTTAATAGATTAGTACATTAAGTTCAGTGCTTGGTAAAGCGTAAACAAACCATAAAGAATCAATAACATGCCAGAAAATTGGCGAAAGCGCGGGTGATTAAGCCAATGGCGTAATTGACCAGCAAGGCCCCCTAATGCCAATAGCGTGGGCAGGGTGCCCAAACCAAATAAGGCCATCACCCGTGCGCCTTCTAACGCGCCACCCGACACCGCACTCCAAGTGAGCGCCGAATACACCAAACCGCAAGGCAACCAACCCCAAATCATGCCAAAAGGAAAGGCGGCCAGCGGGCTTTTAAAGGGAATAAAACGCGCTGCTAACGGTTTAAGGTGCCGCCATAGGCCGTTGCCTAGTTTTTCCAGATGCAGTAAGAAAAACCACCAGCGGGCCAAGTACAGGCCTAACAGAATCATCATCACACCGGTCAACAGGCGCAATACGGTTAGCGCTTGTTTTCCCATGCTCACATCGGCAATGCTGGCAAACACGCCGCCCACCAGCGCACCCGCTAAGCTGTAGCTTAAAATGCGGCCAGCATTATAGCTGAGTAAGTAGGCCCACTGCCAGCGGCGGTGCGCTTTGGGAATGGCCATCGAAAAGGCTGCTGCCACGCCGCCACACATAGCAATACAATGACCGGCGCCCAAAAAGCCGATTAACAGCGCCGCCCAGGCATCAAGCTGAGTGCTCATCTTGCTCCTTTGTTTTTTCTAGAGTGGACACCGCTTTCTTAGTTTCAGCTTGCTTGGTTTGCGCTTGTTGGTGGGCAGTTTCGTCATCATCAAATAAGATATTACTGCCGTGGCGGTCGAGATCTTCAAACTGGTCGTTTTTAACCGACCAAAAGAACAGGGCGATCGCAATCCCTACGAACACCATGGCCACCGGTATCATGAAATACCATACATCTATGTCATCTGTCATAAGCGGGAAAGCCTCAAAGAGTTGGTCATCACAATTAACGAGCTGACCGACATACCCACCATGGCAAACCACGGGGACACATGACCGGTGGCGGCTAACGGCAATATGATGACGTTATAACCGAGCGCCCAACTAAAGTTTTGTTTAATCACGGCTCTGCAGCGGGCTGACACGTGGCGCGCCGTTAAAATATGGCGCAAATCGTCCGCCAGCATAATGGCATCGGCACTGCTTTTCGCGATATCGGTGCCGCCCGCCATGGCGAATGACACATGGGCGCCGGCTAATACTGGGGCATCATTAATACCATCACCGACCATTAAACAGACTTCGCCAGCGGCATCGCATTCTCGCAAATAGGCCAATTTATCATCTGGGCTGGCGTGCTTGACCAGTTTATCGACACCTAACGTCTGTGCTACCACTTCCGCTTGGCCTGAGCTGTCGCCGGTGAGAATCGTGGTTTTAATGCCCCGCTCGTGACAGGCTTGAATCAAGGCGTGCGCTTCATCGCGCAGCGGATCCGACAAGCTAAAACGGGCCACTAAACCATCGTCGTTGGCCAGATACACACTTAAGTCGACTGTTTCTTGATTGGGCGCCAACCAAGCGCCACTGCCTAAACGCCAAAAGGTGCCGGCAATTTCGCCCGTGACACCACGACCCACTTGATTTTCTCGGCTGCTCACCACCAAGTCCATATTGCGATGTTTGCTAAAGGCGCGCGCGATAGGGTGTTCAGACTGGGCTTCCAGCGCAGCGGCAATGGCTAACACTTCAGCTTCGCTTAAGGTGCTGTGGTAAACGAGGGTTTTGCTCAGCGCTATTTCACCGCGGGTTAAGGTGCCGGTTTTATCAAACACCATGCGCGTGACTTTAGGCAATGTGTCCAACACATGGGCGCGGCGTACCAATACCCCAGAGCGGCTTAAACGCGAGGTAGCGACCGTTAACGCGGTAGGGGTTGCTAACGAAAGCGCGCAGGGGCAGGTAGCGACCAATACGGAGAGCATCACCCAAAACGCCTTGGCAGAGTCCAGTTGCAGCCATACCAAATAAGTAGCCAGCGTGACAACTAACAGCGCCGCCACAAAATAGCGCGACAGCTGATCCGCTAATATCGCCACCTTGGGCTTTTCGACTAAGGCATCATCTTGGGCACGCAAAATTTCTGAAACCCGCGCATCGGCCAAATTACGCAATACCTTAAGGCGCAGCGGTGATTCTATATTGGTGGTGCCGGCAAACACCGTATCGCCGATATTACGCAACACCGGTAAGTGCTCACCGGTGAGCATAGACTCATCGATACTGGTGCTGCCTTCCAGAATTTGAGCATCCGCGGGTATTTGACTGCCCGGTGCCACTAACACAATTTGCTCCGGCTGCAGGGTTTTAGCCGCCACCTCTTGCTCGCCGAGTTCATTCTCCACGCGGGCCAGCATAGGCACTAACAGCGTTAAGTTGGCCGTGGTTTCAGAGGCACGGCGTTTGGCACGCATCTCCAAAAATCGCCCGGTCAGCAGCAAAAACGCAAACATAGAGACACATTCGTAATACACATCACCAGTGCCAGTGACGGTGGCATACACAGAGGCGAAAAAAGCAAAAATCATCGCCATTGATACCGGCAAGTCCATATTCAAGGTGCGATTTTTTAAGCCGCGCCAGGCATTGCGATAAAAGGGCAGAGCCGAATAGCCCATTACCGGTACACACAGCCACAGGCTTATCCAGCGAAAATAACTCACCAGCCCTGCATCGGTATTGGGAAATAAATCATCATAGAGTGCGATGGCCACCATCATCACCTGCATACTGGCAATACCGGCCACCCCCATGCGCAGCAAGTAGGCTTTAACCTCTTTATTGTACTCTTGCTCTTGCTGATGAGGCTGAAAGGGACGAGCTTGATAACCAATGCTAGCAAAGGCACTCAGTAATTGACTTAAGGTGGTGGTTTGCTCATCCCACCGCAGTCGTGCCCGTTCTGTGGTGGTGTTAACTTGGATCAGTGCCACGCCAGGGGTACGCGATAAATGGCGCTCAATCAGCCACGCACAGGCGGCACAGCTAATACCGGCAATCGACAGCTGCACTTCTTTAAGGTTGTCTTTATCAATCACAAAGTCTTGCTGAATTTCTGCCAAGTCATAGTGTTGCAGTAGCTTAAGCTCATCCGGCACCGCATCGGCTTTGGGAGCCGGCGCGGACCTGTGCTGATAATAACTGGCAAGACCACAGTCGATAATGGTGTCGGCCACCGCCAAGCAACCCGGGCAGCAAAACGGCTGACTGATGCCGTCTATGTCTAACAGAAAACGCTTGCCACCAGGAACCGCTTCACCACAGTGAAAACAGCCGTCCATGATTAGCTCCCAGCGTTGATTAACAGTGAGTCCGCAATCGGCAAAGTAATGCGCTTTTGGATGCGCCAGTTGCCATCAATCGCTTCAATTTGTAGGTGCCAAGCGCCGTCAATTAAAGGGGAGTCTAAACGCTCACGATACACACCGGCGGCATCTGTGGTCATCACAAAGTTATGATCTTGTTTTTCAAGGGTAGGGTGGGTGAAGTTAACCCGAATGCCTTCGCGTGGGTTTTGGGCACCGTCTAATTTGATGGTGACCATGCTATCTTCATAGCTGAGGGTGACCAATATTTTTAACTCTGCGGCCCGTTTTAATTCGGTGAGATCTTTATTGTAAGCGCGTCCTTTTTTGTAGTAGTCATCCACCACCATGCTGTCTGCACCGGAACTGGCAAGGTAAAACGTATACAAGCTAGCGGCCACTGCACACATGGGCAGCACGATTAAAAACCAGGGCCAAAACTGTCGGTACCAAGGGCGTTGCATAATGAATTCCTACTGCAAAAAAGGAAGGTCTAATATAACAAAAAGCCCCGACGAGCGGGGCTTTTTCATCAAGCCAGAAGGCTTATTTATCTTGGCTTAGGCTATACACATAAGCGGAGAGCAATTGAATCTTGTCTTCGCCTAAAATGTCTTTCCAAGCAGGCATCACACCGTGACGACCGTGGCGAATAGTATCTTCCACTGCCGCTCGTGAACCACCATATAACCAAATTTCGTCGGTTAAGTTGGGGGCACCAATCACTTGGTTACCTTTACCATCTGCACCATGACAGGCGGCACACACGGCGAAGCGCGGTTGACCTTTTTGTGCTTCAAGCGCATCAACCTTACGGCCAGATAAGCTCAACACATAAGAGGCCACTTCACGCACACCGTCTTCACCTAACATATCACCCCAAGGGGTCATCAGACCTTGACGGCCATCCATGATGGTTTTATGGATGTTTTCCGGCTTACCACCGTACAACCAGTCATTGTCGGTCAGGTTAGGGAAGCCTTTGCCCCCATGAGCACCCGAGCCGTGGCACTGAGCACAGCTTTGCAAGAACAAGCGCTGGCCTACTTTCACCACCTCTTCGTTCTTGGCAATCTGTTCGATAGGCAGGTAGTTATCCCGCTTATCTTTCAAGATTGCGGCTTGCTTAGCTTTAGTGTCTAAGTTGGCGTCTAACGTATCCGCATCTAAAGGAACATAGCTGTCAGCAAAAATCAGGCTACGGAACTTAGCACCAAACACTTCGTCGGCTTTGATCATTTCACGGTCATATTGTACGAACAGCTTATCAGTACGAGCCTTGTCTGCTGCTTCGTTATATTCCGCCAATGAGCGAACATTTTGGTTAGAACTTGTCCAGCCTAACAGGCCTTTGTAGTTGCCTAAGCCTGGGTATAACGCGAGGTATACCAGGGAGAACACCACCATGAACACGAACAAGTAGCTCCACCATTTCGGCAGCGGATTGTTCAGTTCGGTAATGCCGTCATAGGTATGGCCCGTGGGGGCGCCATCTTCCATGCCCATTTTGTCGCGAGTACACCAAATCAGCAGTCCCAAACAACCAAAAATGGTGCCCAAGCTGATGACGGTGACAAATACACTTAAAAAAGTATTCATTGTTTATTAGCTCCTGCGCGATCCTGCTCAGTCCCTAGAGAGGCGCTACTCTGCACATCTTCATCATCAAGTATAGAGGAGCCAATCGCATCAAACTTAGTCTTACGCTGCTTGCCATATGCCCACCAAACTAGGCCAATAAACATCACAAATAACAACAAGGTCTGATAAGCAATAAGAGTAGGTTTTAGTGCTTCTAGGGTACTGAAATCCATAATCGACTCCGGTTATTTAAGGGCGTGGCCCAACGATTGCAGATAAGCGACCATGGCGTCTAACTCAGACTTACCCTTAACGGCCTTTTCGGCGCCTTCAATATCGGCATCGGTGTATGGCACGCCAAAGCGGTCACGGAACAATCTCAACTTAGCTTCGGTGTTTTTGCCGTCTAGGATATTGGTTTCTAACCAAGGGAAACTAGGCATGTTTGACTCAGGGACCACGTTACGTGGATTGATCAAGTGCACACGATGCCAGTCATCCGAGTAACGACCACCCACACGGGCTAAATCAGGACCAGTACGCTTGGAGCCCCACAGGAAAGGGTGTTCCCAAACTTGCTCGCCCGCCAATGAATACTGACCATAACGCTCAGTTTCAGCACGGAAAGGACGGATCATTTGGCTGTGGCACACATGACATCCATCACGGATGTACAGGTCACGACCTTCCATTTCCAGAGCCGTATAAGGGCGCAGGCCCTCAACCGGTTCATTAGTTTGCTGCTGAAAGAACAGCGGAATAATCTCAACCATACCACCGAAACTAATCGCGATGACGGTAAGTACGATCAGCCACGTGGTTTTGGTTTCGACCAACTCGTGACGATTCTTAGGGTTTCTCATTAACTCGTCTCCTTATGCCGGTTGGGGAATGGCTTGCAATGAGCCCTTAGGCGCATTGATGGTACGGTAGGCGTTGTAGGCCATCAGTAACATACCGGTTAAGAAGAAGCAGCCGCCCAAGAAGCGTACGAAGTAGAACGGGTACGAGGCTTGCAGACTTTCAACAAAGCTGTAAGTCAGGGTGCCATCGTCGTTCACCGCGCGCCACATCAGACCCTGCATCACGCCACTGATCCACATGGATACGATGTAAAGCACAGTACCAATGGTCGCTAACCAGAAATGCGTGTTAATCAGCTTAAGGCTGTACATGCGCTCTTGGCCAAACAAGTTAGGGATCAAGTGATACACGGCACCGATAGAGATCATCGCTACCCAACCCAAAGCACCAGAGTGCACGTGACCTACGGTCCAGTCGGTGTAGTGAGAAAGGGCGTTTACGGTTTTGATTGCCATCATTGGGCCTTCGAAGGTGGACATGCCGTAGAACGACAAAGACACGATCAAGAAGCGCAAGATAGGGTCATAACGCAGTTTATGCCAAGCACCAGACAGCGTCATAATACCGTTGATCATACCGCCCCAAGAAGGAACGAACAGGATCAGCGACATAACCATACCCAAAGACTGAGCCCAGTCGGGGAGGGCTGTGTAGTGCAAGTGGTGAGAACCGGCCCAGATGTACAGGGTGATCAGTGCCCAGAAGTGCACGATAGACAAACGGTAAGAGTAAACCGGACGTCCTGCTTGCTTAGGTACGAAGTAGTACATCATGCCTAAGAAGCCTGCGGTCAGTAGGAAGCCTACGGCGTTATGGCCGTACCACCACTGGATCATCGCATCGGCTGCACCCGCATACATAGAGTAAGACTTCATGGCGCTCACAGGAACGGCCATGCTGTTTACAATGTGCAATACGGCTATGGTCAGAATAAAACCACCATAGAACCAGTTCGCTACGTAGATATGCGAGGTTGCACGCTTATACAGGGTTCCGAAGAACACGATAGCGTACGCCACCCATACCACAGTAATTGCGATATCAATTGGCCATTCTAGCTCGGCATATTCTTTACTAGAGGTGTATCCAAGTGGCAAAGAAATAATTGCCGCTATGATAATCGCCAGCCAGCCCCAGAACACGAACGACGCCAGCTTGCCACCATAGAGGCGAACCTGACACGTGCGCTGCACGACATAGAGAGAAGTACCCATTAGCGCACTCACACCAAACGCAAAAATCACCAGGTTTGTATGCAGAGGACGCAAGCGGCTGTAAGTCAGCCAAGGCGTTTCGAAGTTAAGAGCAGGCCAAATAAGTTGTGCTGCAATGAGCACCCCTACAGACATGCCCATAATGCCCCAGATCACGGTCATCACCGTAAACTGGCGAACTACAGTGTAATTGTAGTTTGGTTGATTATTAGTTTGACTCATCGTTATAGTTCCGCTTCCACTGCTGTTATTCAGGTCTGTGATCGTTTTAAAATGATCACGTCGGAAGAATTGTTGAAGACAACTGCTTTGTTTATTTACGGCAGCCGCATTCTCAGTTACTCCATTAACGTGTTGTTAACAATGATAATCGAGTATTTGAGACCCGCTGGTTGCACGGGGAGGATGATAAAGGACTGGGCTGAAAAATAACAGTATAAACAGTAATATGATTACCCCTTAACCCGCCTCATAAGGCATAACAAACTACCTTGATCAAGATCAAAGAGGGCAATGGATTGTGTGCAATACAGGAACAAAACAGTCATGAGAGAGCGTCTTACCGGCCCTAAACTGGGGCAAATTTTAGTGGTACTGGTGATCTTGACTAGTGCATTTGTCTATAAAACCTATAAAGATGGTCAAAGCAGCACTACTTCAGTGAGTGCTAATGTTGAATTGTGTGACATAGGTCACGAAAAATGCACCTTAGAACAGGGGGACTTATCAGCAGTGGGCCAATTGACCGCCGATAAACTGCAACCCGAGTCATCTTTTATGTTGTCGGTTTCATTCTCAGACCCAGACGTTAAGGTGTTAAAAAGTCGGTTAGAAGGGCACAGCATGTACATGGGCACCTTACCGGCTTTGCTTAAACAGACCGCACCCGGCGAATGGCAAGGGCAGGCCATGGTGGGCGCCTGTACCGAGCGCCAAATGATCTGGGCCTGGGTTTTAGAGGTAGAGCACGAAGGGCAGACACAACAATTTAAGTTCTTTTTTGAAGTGAAGCGCTAAGTTAACGCCGTACGCGATGCGCTTTACGCCATACGTATATACAGACACAGTTCTTTGGTTTGAAACGCCGTTTTTTGCTTTTCATACGTCATCCTGACGCACGTCAGGATCTCGATTTTGCTTTAAACGGATAGCGTAAAGCGCATAACGTTAAACGTAAGGTGTTTAATGCCGATAACTGTATTTATCGGCATTAACTTAATCGCACATTCTAGGCAGTGTCGTTCACAACAGGTAAACTGTATAAATACCCAGTAATAGCTACCCAGTGAAAGACAGTGCAATCATGACACTCACCCATATTCCCACCGCCATACCGTTATTTGATGCCCCTCAGCATTTAGAAGAGGGAAACAGCGTCGTTAACCAGCATATTGCCGAATTAACCTTAAATGCCGTGCCTGATGCGGCCTTTATCTATGAACACGCCATGGATTGGTTATTAGAAAGTCGCTTTAACGACAACAACTACAAAACGTATCGCAGCGAACTGACCACCTTTTTGCATTGGTGCTTCGATGTAGAGCAAGCATCACCGATTTCGCTGAGTCGGCGCGGTATTAATCAATACGTACAGTACTGTTTGGCACCACCCAAGGCCTTGATTGCCTATCGGAATGTGGCGCAATTTGTCTTAAACAAAGACTGGGGCGAACGCCAACCAAATCCATTATGGCGGCCATTCTTAGGTAAGAAACAAGACGGCGCAGAGCTGCCATATCGCATGACGGACGCCACCCTGAAAACCAAAATTGCGATTTTGTCTTCCTTTTATAGCTACCTTATTAATGAAGAAATCACCGAGCGCAATCCGGCAGTTATGTGGATGCGCCACAGTCGTTTTGGCTCCCAACCCGCCGTGGTTGCAGGCCTTGATGAATCTGAAGAAGTACGAGTATTTAGTGACTTACAATGGTCTTACGTGATGAGCACGGCACGTTTATTGGCTGAAACGGATCCTGAACGCCAAGCGCGCAGCTTATTTTTAGTGTCATTGATGTATGGCTGCTATTTGCGGATTTCTGAAGTGGCCGCCAGACCGGGCTTTTCACCTGTGATGAGCCAGTTTCGTCGTGATAGCCATACTGGTATTTGGAGTTTTCATATTCCGATCAGCAAAGGCGGCAAAAAGCGCACCGTGGCCGTGTCTACTGAGTTACTCGACGCACTAAAAGCTTATAGAGAAAGCTTAAATTTATCGCCACTGCCTACGCCCAATGACGCCACCCCCTTGTTTATTCGCCATAAAGCCGCCGGACGAGGGCGCGACCAAGGCCTACTCAATGCCAATCTCGGCGTGCGCCAACTGCGCGACTTGCTCAATGACTTGATCACTCAAGCCGCCGAACAAGCCGCCGCGGATGGCTTTGAGCACGACGCCGAAGAGATGCGCACCTTAACCGTGCACAGCATTCGCCATACCGGCATTACCCACGACATTAACTTAAACGGCCGACCGTTATCCCACGTACAAGCCGATGCCGGCCACGACAGCATAGACACCACATCCCAATATTTGCACACCAGCAAAATTGAACGTCACGAAAGCGCTGCCAGCAAACGACTCGACCGTTTGCACAGCGTCACGCAGAGCAACAGCAAACCATAAGCAGACAAACATAACGCTGCTTTTTTATAGCCGATGTTTTATAGGTAATAAAGGTAGCGCTGTGTATGTAGATGCCGTGTCTTAGATAAAGAGTATTCGACACGGCTTTAAGGCAAGGTTCTGTATAAACACGCTGTAAGAGGCCGTTATCTATAATAGGAAGACAATCTATTTACCTAGTCTGTATGTCAGGGAGGTTCATGAGTAAATGAGCGAGGGGGACAGGCGCTATCTTGTTGTATTAGCATGTTTTTTTATAAATTTTAATGTTTTTTAAACTCATGAACCTAAACTAGGTTCACGAAACCGCTAAAATTAGACAATAACACAGGTAAGTAGCGGTAAAACTTCACGAGTTATGACGTTGTGTTCTTGTAGCGCATGCCAAGTCCAGTTAGTGAAGACGCTTAAGTCAGGGTGGATAGGGTGGCAACTATTGTGATTCACTCACCTAGAGGGTGAGTGAATTGGTTCTCGACAAATAGTGTTGTGGAGTCTCACTATTGCCAAGCAAAGAGAAGTACGCTCATCCCACTATTGAATGTCGAAATTACTACTCAAAAGGCGAGAACTATAACGATTCTTTCTCGTATTCATCGCTATCAGAAGCTGATATGTTTCTAGCTTACTTATTGTTACTTTCGGTAACTTTAGGTTTTGACTCCCTCTTACCTTTAGGTGCACTATGTAATTCACGAAGCAAACAGGGGCTCAGTAGGTCTTCGACTTTAATGGGAGTAGCAGCTTGAACCGTTTTAATGATATCTAGTACTGCAAATAAGTTTTCTTGATACTTATCTTTCCAATCATCCCTTTCTTTTTCAATACGATTTGCTCTGTTAATATAAGCGGTGCTAGTCCGCCTATTAGAAACCAACTCAATTTCATCATTAGTCAAATTACTAAGGTGATGTTGGCGTAGTCTGTACTTATCAATCATGTGCTTACGGTGAGGTACTGATAAAGTACTCACTCCACCAGAAACAATCCCCTTGGACTTAAGCCGGCTGTGAAGTGTGGTGGGAGTGATCGGTGCCTTCTCGAGCCCCTCTCTTTCCATCGCTAATAACTCTGACTCAATGAGCACATCTAGCTCTCTACCTGAGATTCTTTTTTTATTAGTCATACTGCTGCCTCAAGAAATATAATTTATAGCTAACACCCAAGTTTTTAATGTAAAATTTAATTTAGTCTCGCTCCAGACGTTTCTGCTCTATATAAAATAAATCTGCAAGCGTTCTTGGTGACTTTCCAATTAAAGATTGCTCTGTAATTCTTGATATAATTTTACCTAGAGGATTTTCTTTGTCCGTAGATAACAGTGACACAAGCTTCTTGTCCTTCATCGACACTATCACTTTCGATTGAAATGCTTCTAACATAATCAAAGCTTCAAGTTGCTCTTTATAAGATAACTTATAAGCTTTATCTTTTTCATATAGCGCTTTTAGTTTCTTTACTTGTGATTTTTTGGCTAGTAATTTATTTGTCACTGCTTCTAGTTCATCTAACCGTCCAGTTAGGGTGAAATATCCACATGGCTCGCCTGATTGGCACTTCATGGCAAATGGGCACCCCCAGCGTGCTACGTCGCGTATACATGAACCAATCTTCATTGAATGTAAGTGTGCATGACGTTTAATAAGATCTTTTGCCATCTCACTGCTCTTTGTTCTCAGTAGCCGGTCATGTGCAAGCTTAAGATCCGGTAAGAATGATTCTGACATTGTATTTTCTATGTGCTTTGTAACCTCGGCGTTCGACTCACCAACCGTATGCATATTAATCTTGAGATTGTCCTCCATACTCAATCCAGGAGTCACTATAATAGAACCAGACCTCTTAACCGCGTCAACACCGGAATGAGCTGGCTTATACTTGGAGCTTTTGGCTAACGCATTGATATGACGACTCATTGAGCAGTTTATAGTCTGAACTGCTTTTGAAGCATGGCTGTAAGAATTATCTTCAAGTAATCCAAACTGTTTCTGTTCAAAAGCAGCTGGTTCTTCAGGCTCTTCATATTTTTTCATGACCATCGCCGCTAGGGATGTCGCTTGATAACTATGAGACTCTGCTTGATGCTGATAGAACTGATTTTGTGTAATATCAATTCTACCCATTAACATCGCCTGAAGATGGTCTGTTACACCAGCCATGGCTAGAAACGTATTGATATTATGACGAGGAACATGTGGGTTTATTTCAATCCGGCCCCCATCTTCCTCCGTCAAGCCCAGCTTATCGAAGATAGATAGCCTTTTGGAATTTCCGCCTAGCCAAGCTTGAAATGCACTATGTACTAATGGTTCAGGATTGGTTAGGGTTATAAGTGTTTTCGTAGTATTTAATGACCCTGTAGGAAGAATAAATAATAAATCTTCATAATTAAATTTTTGTTCAATACCATCATCTTTATTAACAAGGGTACACTTGTAACCATCATGGAAACCTTTTGATTGAATATACTTTAGCTCTACAAAGTCATTTATTTGTTGCTTTGTATACATAAAACGTTTCAACGTTGGATTTATTTCTTCTACTTTTGGTAATATACCAACTCCTTTTTGAGAAAAAGCAGTAACGATACTTCTTCTCAATCCTGCATTTCCTCTCGTTCCACCAGTACCAGTAAAAACATGATCATAGAGCTCTGAAACTTCTATTAGTTCGTAGGGTAGCTCTCTTATTGAAGAAGGAAGAAAGTCTGTAAAATCTGATTTTCTATACTGCTTGACTCTCTCACGACTATTAGCGGTTAGTTTTTCAACAGCACTAAAAATAGACTCAATTAAAATGTTAGTGCTCGGGGCTGCCCAGAACGTACGCCACCCAGATTTTTTTGCGCCTAGATATTTTATTCCTAAGTAGTATTCAGATAAGCCGTTTTCTCGGGCATGCTGTAGTTTATCATCCGTAAGATGGCGCTTTATTAATGCGTCAATCTTAATAGACTGTAACTCTTGAAATCGCAATCCTGTAATTATCAATAAAAACAAAGCATTCAAAATTATTTTTTCACCATCAGCTTTGGCAAGATACATTAATTCAATAATGGACATAAAAGTACTGATCGTGATGAGCTTCTCGTCATCAGTTCTATCAGGAATCATTTCAGCAATGTTACGTGCTTTAGTATTAGAGGTTGAGCCTCTCATTGGGAATTGGTTCATGCTTTCTATGTTTGAAAGGGTGAGGTTTAGGGGCTTAATTAACTTTGAAATAGAAACCGCAATGTCACAGTAATCACTGACATTATTGGGACTACTTGAGTTTTCAAAGTGACGCTTCATAGCTGCATGAATTATGTCTGAGCTTAAGTACATCGGGTGAGTCTGACCAGTAGTCTTCACCATTTCGTAGTACCAACGACGCATCACATTTGAAATTTTTTCGCTTGTAGAAGCACTTGGGATTTTACTTCTACGGAAAGTATCCATAAAAATAACTGCTCGCATGAACTGGCCATAATTGTCTTCAATATCAATATTTTCGACGCCTTTTATTTTAGTTCTTCCAAAGACAATCGTTGCAGCTTTTGCTTGTCGTAGCCAAGCAACGCCTTTGTCACCAGTCCGCCAAGAGCTATCTTCCCAATTCATTAATCCTGTCGAGTCATATAGATCTAACTTGAGATCAAATTCTGTACGATATTTTGTTACAAATTCCTGTAGGTTATCCACTTGTTTACGCATAGTGACTCCCCATCGCGGTATTGAACATTACGATACGAGTTATTACTGCTTGTACATGCCGCTTTCGACGAGATAGCTCTGGAATAAGAGGGTTATTTAGTTCACCAGAATCATTAGATAATTTAATTAAATCAATAATCTCACTATTAAACTCATCAAAAACTACTTGATGTTGGCCATCAATAAATGGTTTAAAATACAGACAGCCATAGCAACTCCTAACCTGTGAAAACGGACACATCGGCTCATCATAACTACAGCCTCCAATATGGTAATGGAGCTTCTCTCCAACAACACCAGCGACCAGGGCAAGATCTCGAACGTTTTTTAGCCAACTCAGCTATATTTGACCTGCTCGCCTCAGTGTGATCTTATACTCTCTTTTGGGAGAGCCTAGATGAACACGGATGCTTTTACACAGTATTTTGGTGAGATAGACGACCCTCGCCAACCAGCCAAAATTATCTATCCGCTATTCGATGTATTGTTCCTCACCATTTGTGCTGTCATCGCTGGTGCTGAGGGTTGGGAAGACATCGAAGACTTTGGGAGTGCTCACCTGAATTGGTTTCAAAAAAAGGGCTTATTTCCAGAGGGAGTGCCAGTTCACGATACTATCGCTAGGGTGATTTCCCGCCTCGATCCCGTTCAGTTTCAGCAATGCTTTATTCGCTGGGTTCAGTCGATAACACACCGTACTGATGGTGAGCTTATCGCCATTGATGGCAAGGTACTACGCGGCTCTTACGATAGAGAGAATAGACAATCGACCATCCATATGGTCAGCGCTTTTTCCTCCGCTAATGGCGTGGTCATGGGCCAATTAAAAACCAATGCCAAGTCGAACGAAATTACCGCTATTCCAGCGCTGCTCAAGTTGTTGGATATCAAGGGATGCTTGATTTCTATTGATGCCATGGGCTGTCAGACCAACATTGCCAAGACTATTATCAACCAAGGTGGCGACTATTTACTGGCAGTAAAAGGTAATCAAGAGTTGTTGTTTAAAGCGGTGCGAACAACCCTATCAGCGAGCATAGCTGTCTCCACAAACCCCGATAAGATCAACATTGAGCAGGGGCACGGTCGTACTGAGATCCGAGAATATCATGTATTGCCAGCAGGCGATTTAGCGCACCAGTTTCCTGACTGGAAAGGCCTAAAAACTATCGGGGTGGCTATTGGCTATCGTCGTGAAAAATCAGGTAAATCCTCGCTTGAGTATCGTTACTATATCAGCTCAGCAGAGCTCGATAGTATCCGTTTCGGCAAGGCAGTCCGTGGGCATTGGGGTATCGAAAATAGCCTGCATTGGGTGTTGGATGTGTCAATGAAAGAAGATGCCTGCCCCATTTACCGTGAGAATGGGGCTGAAGTGCTGGCGAGCATCCGTCACTTAGCACTCAACATGATACGCTCTGAGACATCAAGGAAAGCCAGTGTTCGTCGAAAGCAAAAAATGGCGAGTATGAGTTGTGCTTACTTGGATAAAATATTAGTTGCTGGATTTACTGTGTTGGGCAAAAAATAAACAAAGATGACCTCACTATACAAAATTGATTATTTTTTATACACGACTAACTTAGTATGCTAAGAACAATATGTTCACGCTCTCACCCTGCACCAGCGACCTTTCGTCCTGTCCAGCTTTCGCTGTATACAAGGTTTCCAGTTAGCATCAGAGTAATCATATTGCTAAACACAGGGTTTCTTCCCAGTGCTTGCTCTCGGATAGTTGAAAGATCAGGTGTTGCTGAGATATATCGGTTTGCGACTACAGTGCTAGTGTGGCCCAAGATGTAGGCAATTTCCTCTGCACTAGCCCCAGACATAGCCATAGAGTGGCCCACATGGTGGCGAAATAGAGATGAAGTATACTCAGGAGCTTCAGCCTGACCTTGCCTGACAGCTTCCTGCATATCCTTAGGGGAGAAGCGGAGTAACTGCCGGTTTATTGCTTGATTCACCATTGTTACCGAATCTTGTATTTGAGGAAAGAGTGGCTCTCCTAGTTTCAGGTCAGCAAGTCTTTGGTATAGAAGAACAAGCTTTCCTAGTTCTTCTGGTATTGCCACCCTCACTCTATGAGTATGAACTTTGGATTTTTTTGCGTAGGGAACTGCATAAGAAAATCGCGTTAAATTGCTTATTTCGGTATCTATAATTATGTCACCAACTGCCGTTTTAGATAGCTGGACGGGGCGTAATCCCGTGGTGAAGATAAGTCCGGTAATCACACAGTCTCGAAGTTTTTCAATGCTGATAACTTTTTTAATTTTGAATAGGTGCTGCCGTTTTTCTTCTTCTGTTATCAAACTAGGCGTTAGTTTTGATGACCAGCGTTGTAGACCATTCTGAATCATTAAAACCACGGACTCCGGTAGGGTATTATCTATGTCAGAATATATTCCCCAACTACTAAAGGCTGGCCTAGGAACTAATAATAATTTATCCTCAAGACTCTCATTGTGATTTGTGCTATTAAAAAAATATTCAATGTCGAGCCTGCGTAAAATAAAAAGCACCGAGAAAAATTCTTTAGCGGTGGATTCATTTATGTTTAGCTCATACAGTTTTTCAATCAAGCTTTCGTGAGTCAGCGAGGTTATACTCTTAAATATTCTACCTAGGTCACCTGCGAAATAGCTTGAGTTGTACCCAGAGTTAATTGATAAATATTTTATTACAAGTAGTTTTGTTAGCTTTAAGGTTATCTTAGGTAGCTTTTTAAAGTTACTACCTTTTTCAAAATCTATGACTACATTTCTCCCTGAAAATCTAAATTCCCATCTGTCACTGTCGATGTTAATCCATTTGTCATCAAATTCAGTTGCAGAGACTAAGTATAATCGCTTAGGTAATTTCTGTTTCTCTAACCAACTAATCTGGGATGGATTTAATAGCTCATGAGTGGCTGTATTCAGCTCGGGTTTGTTAGATGAATTCATCAAAGTCTCCATTATCTACAAAGTGATTACTCTGTACAGTTCCCGATTGCGACTCACAACTTAGTTCGGGCACTCGTATTCTTTTTAAATTGCTATCATTGGCAACTTTCTCTAAAAAACGCTGTGCATACTTGTAAGGCATTCTGCTGCCAATCGACCATCCGCCCAAGGCTCGCAGCTGCTCAGCTGCAGCATCCAGTAAACCTTTCATTCTACCGTTGATTCCGTAATTTTTTGAAAGCCTCAGCTCTTCATTGAGTAGATCATTGTATATAAATTCTAATGCAGAATATGCCCATGTATGACGGCCAACGTGAGGAGTAAGTTTAACCATGTTAAGTAACGGATTGTTAACCCTATAATAGGGATGTAATCTAATAAATTTAGAATCTATGGTTTTATAAACTAACCGAATTGTATCGTAGCTGATAGGTTTAAACTTTCCTCGTGCGGTAGTGAATAGAAAGCCGTGATCTTCAACCTCTTTTTTTTCAAATAGTGGGTTTCGGTAACTCTCAACAAAAATAGCCATGTAGTTGTAGTCTTCTGAGTCCAGTGTAATTACACGAGTCGAACTGCTTGTTTTTAGTGTTATAGGCTTATTTCTAGGGTCATTTATATAATCCGGCAGGTTGCATATTGACATAAGGTAACTAGTATTTCCTTGGCTGTCAGGCTGGCTCTCGCCAAATGAATTTAACGTTAATAGCTGAATCTCGCCAGCACGTAAACTATAATTATAAATCAACTTATGAATTAGATAGTTCCGGTATTGAAGAAATATACTTTTAAAAGGATTTACAGGATTATCTTGAGCTTTAAAACCTTCACCTGTTTCCTCGTCTACAAACGTAGGCACCGAAGGTAGTAGCATTTTATTTAATTTTTCCAGTTGCTGTAAGTTAATGCTTTTGTATCTCGCGCCTGGTTCATTTTTTGCTATTTCAAGTCTACTGAAGTCCCTAACCTTGTTCTGAAGCCTTGTCTTATTGCTTTCATAAATAGTATCAGCCTCTGCAGGTGATAGATTTTGGTAGTCTAAGCACATATATCTTTCGTTCAGGTAATGTAAAAACCTTGCAACTGCTCGAAAATGCTGAGAGTAGGTGCCTTTATTGACATGGCTAATAGCAGCGTCCATAAAGCTAACTGGAAAAACTTTATCGTTATCTGTTCGGTGTTGTTGGCTAAGTAGGTAATCGAAGAAGCCATCTATCTCAGAAGTAATAAAGTTAATGTTATAGTTGTTTCTATAAAAAAAGCGGTCTAGTGTCTCGCTGTGCTTTGCTAGCCAGTATTTATAGAAAAACCTGATAGATATTAGTGAATTTCTCTGCGTTGAAAATTTTTTTCCTGATAAGGAGTTGACGGTATAAATTGCTGTAAATAACGCAGGGAGCGTAGTTTTATCATCCACAAGAATAATGGCATGCTGTCTATTTCTTTTAATATGATAATTAGTGTAACTCATAAGAGTAAAGGCCTAGTGTGTAAATGGTATGTCTTGTTTTATAGTTATACTGTTACCTGATTACGTATGAACCTCAGCCATAATGCACCCTGTTTCGGTTTGTCCTTTGTAGCTGTCCCGTCTCTTTAATAAAGAGGACTTCGGCAGGCCAGCTCTGCTGGTTGTTACTGAGGTTTAGATTTAAACCAAAACACCAAACCGGGCCGAAGTCCTCTTCGCCGAAGAGACAGGCCCCTACAAGGTCAAAATACCAAACTGGGCCTCATATTCTTTACCGAAGAGGCGGCGTCTACCTGTAATCTATTGAATTCATTGGTTCTTAATTCTCTGAAACATGGCTGAGCTTTGTGGGTAATCAGGTACTGTTAAGTGTAACTGACATATAGATGCCAACCGTAACCAGGCACCCTTGAAGGCCAGTATCATAGGCGACTACGAACTATTTTACATGCTTTTTTATTTTTTTAAGGTGTGTTTTCGACATATTTATCATGAAAGTAGAGGAGGGGGGTTAATAGACAAATGATAGTTTCACTTTGTTGGTTAAATTTAATTGGTGACGAACCTTACTCACCATTTGATTTTTTAAAGCTTTTTATTAAACTTTTGTTTGCTTATAAGAGTATGCATTCATTAATTTAATTAATGTTAACTTGGTCGTGGTGTGCATGTTATTTAAATAATTATCCGCATGCGTTTTCCTTACATTTACATTGTGTATTTTAGCTGTAAATTTATGTTAGAAATTCATGATAATTAATTTGGTAGCTGTAACAGCCATCTTAATTCTGGAAGGGGAAGCTCTTTTTAGTAATATACTTATCTTAACTAAAATATAATCATGATTAACATGGCATGATTTACTGCTCGAAATAAATGGATAATGACCTTACAGAGTAAGCCTCGCAGAACGCGCAGAGATGTAAAGTTAACGCCGCCAAGTTCAACATTGGGCTAAAAGTTGATGTGCTGATTGATTAGTTACTGTTCGGGGAGTGATCCCACATAGGGCAGAGCGCAGGGTCATGAGAAGACCTTTACTTGGTATGCCGAGGCTGCTGAGCAAGGAACGGTCGCGGCACAGTTCAACCTAAGATGATGTATTTAGGGGGGAACATTAGATTATAAGCAGGCTTATGCTTGGTTATCTGTTGCTACTGCAAATGGTGGTGATGGTACTAAAAAGCTCGCGATCTATTAGCGATGGAACTTTCTCTAAGTGATCTGAACTATGAGCAGGGCGGGAGCACACTTTAAAATCGGTCGCTTTATAGCCAAATCTTGCATGTCTACGTAAAATTATCATCGCTTAATTCTGGGAAAAACTCGAAAGTTTACGTAAGACCGCCAAAAGATAAATATTAAGCAAAGTATTCTCCTGCCCTAAAACGATGGACAAGCTTTGGCAGTATAGTACTTTGAAAAATATAGCGACTGATACTTCTCCCCTAGCTGTAGGAGGGGCGCTTTTTACCATAACGCTAGTTACCGATAGTGATATACGGTCATTAAATATAATGGCCGTATATCACTAAGGCAGGAGTCTGCAGCTGCTGACTCGGTATGTCTGTTCGTCTGCCTCAGAGTTAAGGACGCTCAGTGTAATAGAAATTGTTACCTCTGGTCTGACTTAGTAAACAATGTATTTAAGACTAGCGTCATTTTTTCTATAGCTCCACACCGCTTTAGTTGCATTGCTTGTAACAAGTAGGCGATAACAACCTGAAAAATGGTTCACCTGACGCGTTGCTTCCCGTAGTCTTCCTCAGCCGAAACTCCATGCTCAGTCGGAACAAGAGTCCATATCTTCGCGTCTATCCCGTCATTTTGCAGCTTCCGCAAGAAATAACGAGCTTGCAGAGCGTCGTGGGTGGCGATGACGACTTGGAAACCGTGATCGACGATATAGTCGCGCAGTACATCGAAAACAGCGGACGCGTGCACCAAATCGTGATGTTGTGTCGGATCATCCAGTAGCAGAGCTTTCCACGGCGACCATTGATGACTCATGGCCATTGAAAGCAAGAAGGTCAGCTGCAAATCAGTCAGTTGCGCTTCACTAGCAACATCTGGTACCGCTACTGATTTGCCAGCGAGAGGCACAGAAACACCGGCCCGTTCCTTGTTGTACGCACTGAAAAGTTTCAAACTAGTCTGGTGAAACCTAGGATCTCGCACAACTCGCTTCAGCAGTGTCTGCCAGCGCGGAACGACACTACCCACATGTTTTTGAACATTGTCAATTTCTCGCTTCAGGGAGCTATCTAGTGTATCCATTGCTTCCGAAAGCTTTGACAATCGTGACAGATTGGTTCGAGCATTGATGACACGGTCATTGAGCAGCGTCGAGAAGGCTCCTTCAGAACGTTCAAGGCGCTGCGCATCAATAAGCCGTTGAGCTAGGTGCGACTCATTTAGCTTAGCCCATGCGGAAATCTCCACCCCAACACCTTCTAGTTTCAGAGCGTAACTCTCCAGGTTGGCCATAGCGATATGTAATTCCGTGAATCGGGCCTGAGCTACCTCGGCGAGGGGCACGCCTGGCAGCGCAAGTTCTTGCCACCTTGAACGAAGCAGGGAGAGTTTAGATTGAGTCCTATCTATCTCTTCTTCAATGCGTTGGATAGCGCTTGTGAACTCCAGTTGTTGGTGCTGTTGGGTGTCCAACACTGACTGTAGAGACTCAACGTTGCCGTTAAGGTCGCTGACCCGCTGATCGAGTTGGGCTTTTTCCGTGGTTAATTGCTCGAGCGTTTGGAGCAGCGGCGCACCGGTGGTAAGGGTGGTTAACGTGGTGACTGCATGATCAAGCCGAATTGCGGCTTCGCTCTCATGCAAACGAGCCTCGTCGAGGGCTCGTACAGCATTATCGTAGGCCTGCTTAGCCTGCTCAAACGCCTCTGGGACAACCAGCTCAAGGACCGACTGTTGGTCAACCAGGCTCTGTTTATCTACTGCGATCCCGTCCAACAGAAGTTTGAGCGACTCCTTCGCCATTGACACGGAGTCACTCGCCAAGATCGGGTCGGTGCGGAACACTAAAATTTTCTGATCCAACATCTGGCTATGCGTGTTTAAAGACGTCAGCTCCGTCTGGCAAGCTTGTATAGCCTCCCGAGCGGATGAAACTGCGGCCTCACTGACAGCCAGCGCTTCCGCAGCAGTTCTTAATTGCTGCTCAGCTGATGTGAGATTCGGATCGATGGCCTGCAGAGCTTTAGCTACACGTGCCTGTAGCGCGACTGCGCCATGAGATTCCAAGCAGAGCGGGCAGTTATCTTGGTCCGAGGATAGATGTTCTGCAATGGAAGCCACGGCCTGGCGAATCGCATCGGCTGAAGAACTCAGTACTTGGTAATTAGCTCGAGCAGTAGCCTCGGCGATTTTAAAAGTTTCATGCGCAGAGAGCTTCTCTTTCAGCTCAATGTTCAAATGTTCTAGCACCTTTTGACGAATGTTTATCTCTTGAGTGTTTTTCCTGAACCGTTCTTCAGTAGCATCCCACTCGATAACAGAGTGCTGACCTTCGTGCAGGTGCTGCTCAGATTGAGCGAGGAGTAGAAGCGAATCGTTGATTTGCGCGTGTTTATTTCGAACCTGCTGATTGCGTTCATGCTGCTCTCGCAGCGCCTTGAATTTTTCTTCTGCCTGTCGGACTGCGGTCGCAGCATCAGTCAACGCTTCGTTGCGGTGATCTATCTGCTTTCTAGCCGTGGCTTTACTTACCAGGCGCTCAAGTTCTTGTACAACATAGATAAGTTGGTTTTGGGCAAGAAGAACGCTGGCCTGGTGTTGCTGAATAGAGGCTGCGCTTTCGGCTTTCTTTTTTTCATGTGCATTAAAAATCTCGCTTGCAGATACCAGTTCGCTATTAAGTTTTTCTAACTGAGTCTGTGCGGTACCGAAGGCTTCAACTAAATTGTCCACCTCGGTCAGGCCTGATATCTGCTTCCGAATATGTTCGGCCTTGGTTTGTAATATCTCGGACAGAGCTGAATGTGCAATAGATAACGCTTCTTGACCCACAGGTTCAGTGAGTAAGCCAGGAGGAATCTTATCTAAGCTTTGAGTTTGGGCTGCTGCATCGGAAATTAATTTGGCAATGTGATCCCGCGGACGTAAGGCGTCGATTGAGCCGGCGGCGGCAATGTCACGCTCCTGAATTAGGCCATCCCATTCGTTAAGATCACCCTCATAAACGTTCAACGACTCCACTTCACGGGCTTTTTGTTCAGTTAGCGAACGTCGAACAGTAGACAGCGTCGCTCGAGCTCGAGATCCATCCCGACCTATAGGTAATCGCGCTAGTTGAGAGCCCGCATCCTTCTCTTCAGCCTTGACTAACCATCCATTCTCCCTTTGATCCAGAAGATGCGTGAGGCGTAGCAAGAAAGGAATGTCAGTTGCAGAGATGCCGGGGAAAACGGCGCTCAGGTCTCCTTCCTGAGTCACCTTACCTGTTGAGGTGACCTGAGATGTCGCGGTAAGATTGGCAAAATCCAGACTGACTTTGGCGGCAGCTTCATTATCACGAATGACATGGGAAATGTCGCCACGGAGGCGAGCGATTTTTCCAGTAAGGCCAAATTCGATGGCCTCGAACACGGTAGTTTTTCCAGTACCATTCGGTGCAAGAAGGATAGTAGCCCCAGGGCTCAACTCGATAGTTACTTCAGGCCCGAACTTGCGAAGGTTCGAAAGGGTGATGGACTCCAGCTTGCTCATTATTGCTCCTCGCTATAGCTTAACGAAGCTTTTAAGGTTTGCACCACGTCTGCGCCGGTATTAGTGGACAGAAGCTGATTTTTCCAGTCGATTATGTGCGGAGACACCCATGGATGCGCAGCTGAAAGCTCGGCCAAAGCTGATAAGAGGGGGTCGTTGAACGTTTCTATATCTCCAGGTGGGTCAAGCGCAGCCAAGAACGTGCGGTCTAGGAAATCCATAACTTCTTCGGACTCGCGAACCACCATTTTTCGGCAAAAACGGTCGTCCGTCTCTATTCGAGTGGCCTGATTATCGGTGATATTACTGATCATCAAAAACATGTAGAGGTCTGCCGTCTCTGGTTCGGGTAAAACGTCTCGGACGTCCGCAGCCCAGTGAAAAGCCGCTTGAACAGATGATATTGGAAGCTCAATCAGCAAAATAGTTCGCCAACCGGCTTCCTTGATACCGGAACGCTTTAGCCTGAAGAAGCAAGATGCATGCTCAGCCTCTGGTAATAAGAGCCCTACGGTCTCTGCAGATAGTACGTCGTATCTACCTTCAGCACGGCGGATTATTCCGTTAGCAACTTGGTGGAGTGTCAGCATTTTCAGTATCCTTTCCCGTTATCTTTCATTGCCGCTGTGCGTGTCATACGCCAGTCATTCAAATGATGTTGATATTTGCTTTTCAAGTCGGCCAATGTTCCCGTTCTCAACTGCTTCAAAAGTCTGAAACGCGTGACCAGCAGACGTGGTTGACGCTGTGCTGCCATGCTGTTGCCTGCTTCTGAGTCATCAGCCATTCCTGAATCAAGCAGAGAGGTAGGAGAGGCCTCGACGCCTGACAGAATGACAAGCGGCGCAGGGGAAGGGCCAAGCACAGACATTAGGTTGTCATCACTGAGCGGGCGAACACCGTAGTTATCACCAGGGACACCAGACCAACTGTGCAAGGCGATAGTAAGCACGCCACCAAATTCAGGAATCGAACGCCAGTTTGCATCGTCTACGCCTATACCGACGCACACTAACAATTGCATGATAATTGCGGTTTCCAACAGTTCCACAGTACGAGGTCCAATACGTAAGGCTTGTTTAGCATCAATACCTTCCGCTTGCGGGTACATCATTTGTTCTAACAGCAGCTGTCGTGCTGTCTGATCTGCTGTCAACTCAGTAACCCAGCCTTGCCATTTTGAATCCATTGCGGCCATCAGATCGCTATCGGCGATCGTGTTCAGTTTGGCTGCGACGCAACGCTGTAATTGCTCCCACACGAGATCATTCATGGCAGAGTGGAGAGCAGCCGATTCTTTTCTAGCACAGAGGAGCGTGGTGAGCGGTCTCCCGAGCGAACAGGAAAGCCCCTCTGGGTTCTCAATCCATGGTAGGTCATCAAGATCCAGCTCTCCAACACCGAGCGTTCTACCGAGCTCATTCTCGGCACCCAGACGCCAGACCTGCTCGCCAAGGAGTAAACAGTGGCTGCCGCTCTTCAGGTGTAAAGCCAGGCGAAGGATGGCGGAGGGGAGCGCAACTGTGTTCGGGACAGGAGGAGAGTACTTGGCGTAGAGGCGGAGCTTTCTGTTTTGAGTGGATGCGCCCCAGTGATGACTCACCACCTCCGAGGCTGCATGGGCAGGTTGAAAGGTAGGCTTAGCGCTCAGATTGTGTGTGCCTGCTACAGTCCACCCTTGTTCAGGGGCAGGATTAGTCAAATACTGCGTCCAAGTCTCGGCATCCGGCCGAAGCATTGCTTGGAGATGACTCGCAGCGGCATGACAGCCTATCGCGGAAACGTCAGTAGTGTTCTCAGAGATGTAAACAAGTAGCAGATCCAAAGTTCGCTGCGGTTCGATGAAATGCCGTCCAAGCGACTCGTGGGCTCGCGCTTTCAACGTTGACTCATCTCCGATAGCCTTTACCGTAAGCAGCCGCATAGTTTCCTGAACATGCTTCCAATCGCTAAAGCCACACCAAGTGGTGAGCCATTTGTAGACCAGCTGAGTCGGCTTGTCGTCACGCTCTTCAAAGGCGGCGAGGTTAATACCATCCTGCCGACAGAGGTCACAGAACTCATGCAGATGATTAATCCTAATAACTTCTTTGCCTTTGCCCTTAATAGCAACGTCAAGTCCAACCAGAGTTAGAGAGAAGGCTCGCTTTGGAGAGTTTTTTGCGTCATTTGAATGATACCAAGCCGCAAGACTCTTTATCGCCTTATCAAGCTCTGAATCAAAATGATTGTCGGCCGGCAGAGCGCCGGACTCTAGCGTAGTACTCTCAACTTCAGATGAAGACGCAGGATTTTTTCCTTTTTTACGGGGTTTATATGATCTGAGATAGTCGGCTTTATCTACGTGCTTTTCGCAAAATGGAGTTGATTGCCGCTTGATCTGTAAATGTTCCCAATGGTCAGCATCATGCTGAATTACAACGTCATCCCATTCAGCAATGCCGCCTTGCTCGGCACCAATCAATAAAGGGACAGAGCGCCCACTTAGAAACCTGTCCAGCATATCTGACAAAAGTTGAGCTATCACCAGCTTCTCATAATAAGATTTCTGCTCAAGCCGGAATCTTCTAATCATCTTTAATCCCTTCGATCTAAAATCGTAGCAATATCACTGGCAGTAATAACAGGCATGCTCCACAGGCGGAAATACGGCTAGCAGGCTGAATACTAATTCATAGCCATATGGTACCATAGCCTATGATGTTGGGCACCGAGCGCTAATATCCAAGCGGATAAACTGCAGCCCAGTATAGGGTGCAACTAGCAAATTAGTTACTGATGAGACCTTAGTGACTTCCTCATATAAAACGCGCCACGCCTAGGTTTGAAAGCGTAGACTCAAAAAACAGCTGGCACTCTTGAGATAATGTGGCATTCAGTGGACCCAGAGGTTGCTTGATTCTGTTCTGAGAGTGCGTAACTGCTTTGAAGACATACTATATGTTATTAAAACAGTTTAAAGAGGACGAGCCTTTGCAATCTGGAGCACAGTTTTTAAGCAAGTTGAAGTCTTAACTCTGCTTATCAGAGACTAGAGGTCTAAGCCACATCGAGGCGGGGCGGTTCATTACAATAGGTCCTATAGAGCTGAAAAAGCCCCGTCTAAATAGCGGGGCTTGTTTGTTTACGCTAGTGCGCTGTCAACAAGTGCGTCAGTAAGATGAACCTGTGTCTGCTGGGACTGTTGTAACTTGTCCTTGAGTTTGTCGCAGATTTCGAATAGCTCATCTACTTTAGCTACGATGCGATGCTGCTCGCTTTCTGGGGCTAGTGCAATCAACATGTTTTTCATGATGGTGCCATTCACATTGGCTTGCCCACACTGTTGCTTTATATGTGGCATTATTTGATTTTTTCTAAAGTCGGGCGATGCCATGTTAATATTGATAAATTCAGGCAATACACTATTCTTTAAGGTCCTAATTCTAATTAAGTATGATGCAAATGAGTAATCATCATTATTACCTGTAAATATTCCAGTTTTCCCTACGAGTTCAACGCTATTTGTTCGATTATACAAAAGGTCACGTGACTCCAGATACAGATACGGAAGACCTTCTGTTTCTTTAGATACAGTCCCCTGACCGCCAGTGATAACTTTACTTGCTTGGATGTCACCCATCTTTAATACGGGAACCCCATTATCGTCATTACTAGTTTTTGACGATAAACCATAATCAGTAGAGATAGATGCATTGCCTATTCTGCACCAAGCCCAATTACCTGGCACATCATATGGTTTCTCGTTGTCTTCTATCATCGAAAGTGGCTTTTGTTTCTTGATCTTCTTCTCTTCGACCAGTTTCGCCTTCTCGGCGGCGATCTTGTCCAGCAGCACGGAGGCCGGTTCATCATCCGGGTTCTGTGGCACCAGCTTACCCATGACGGCTAGTTGCAGTATGGTCTGTTTGAGCGCATCTATGCTCTGCTCTGTGGTGAACAGGGTATCGAAGTGCTCGGCGATTCTAGCCCAATTCTGCGCTAGTTCATCGGCATCAGCGCTGTCGGTCAGAGTCGATAGCAGCACTTCTACCAAGGTTGCATGAGCATCAATACTGGCTTCGGTCTGTTGCTCCAGTTGGTCACACAGCAGCATTAGCTCGTCTACTTTGGCAACGATGCGGTGTTGTTCTGCTAAAGGAGGTAAGGGAGCTAATTTTTCGTTCAGAACTTTGAAATGACGAGCGTATCCTCTATCGGCTAAATCATATGATTTGATAACTTGATAAAGAAACCTTGTGGATAGCTCCGAGTATGGACAAAGAACCTTGACACCATCTGCACCGATAACGAAATTGAAGTCAATAAATTTTATGTTTTTGGTATGATCGCCAAAGACAATAACTGGCCGTTCTATTTCTAGAACTTTAGATTTGTCGTCACAGTATCCAGCAATAAATTTTTGTCCTTGATCTACGACCAGATAAGAACCTAATTCTAAATATTCTTTTGTCTGTATTTGATTAATTTTACTTCCGACTATGTAGTAACAACTAGGCAGTCTCTCCCACTCCCATCCAGCTGGTAAAACGAATGGTTTTTCGTCATCAGTAATTTGGGGCAGAATCTTGGGCTTTTTAATTTTTTTTGCTTTAACTAACTCAGTTGCCTCATCACTAATGCGCTCCAGCAGCACAGAAGCAGGTTCATCTGTAGGGTCTTGCGGCACTAGCTTGCCACGCACTGCTAACTCAAGAATCAGATCGCGCAGTTTCTTGATGCCATACAGCTCACGCTTTTTGCTACTACCACGGCCTACGCCAGACTTGGCTACAATAGCGCTTGTCCAAATATCAATATGCTCAGTAATCAGTTGCTGTGCTTGGCTCATGCTGACATTTCCTCCTGACTAACTTCCTCGCCAGCCAAGGCTTTGCCTAGCACGCCTTTAAGCTGATTACGCAGCTCGGTAATGCTTTGCTGCTGTTGGCTATAGTCGACCAGTAGCTCGTCGGGATCGTGGCTGATCACTTCGCCTACATGCGGGTTCTTGATATCGAGGTTGAAGTTGCGAGCTATCACATCCTCAATGCTGACTTTCCAAGCCTGCTCGTTTTCAACTCGTGCAGCAAAGTCGTCTTCTTCCGTTCCCCACCAGTCAATCTCAGCCTGAAACTCTTCAAATTTCATGGGCTTGGTCTTGCTATAGTTTTTCACGCCAGCAGGGTAGGGGTGCTCGTAGAACCAAACGTCTTTAGTGGGCTTGCCCTTGGTGAAGAACAGCAAGTTAGTTTTAATGCCGGTATAGGGATTAAACACGCCGTTAGGTAAGCGGACTATGGTGTGTAAGTTACATTCTTCGGTCAGCATCTTCTTGAGCTTGGTTTTCACACCCTCGCCAAACAGCGTTCCGTCAGGTAGCACTACGGCTGCACGTCCCTTATCTGCGAGCACTTCCACTATCAGCTGTAGGAACAGGTCAGCAGTCTCACGAGTTCGTAAGTCAGTAGGGAAGTTTGTCTCAATACCTGCTTCTTCCGTGCCACCAAAAGGAGGGTTGGTAACAATGACATCAATGTCACTATCCCAGCTCGATAACGGCTTACTTAAGGTGTTGTCGTGGCGGATTTGCACAGGCACTTCTATGCCATGTAACAGCATATTAGTGGTGCACAGCAAGTGTGGTAGCTGTTTCTTCTCAAAACCAAAAATCTGCTTCTGTAATATCTGGTGATCTTCACTGCTTTTTACATAATTGTTCTTCACATGCTCAAATGAGCAGGTTAAAAAGCCACCCGTGCCACATGCTGGGTCCATAATGCGGTCGCCCAATTTAGGGTCTACACGGTCAACGATGAATCGTGTAACTGCACGAGGCGTATAGAACTCACCGGCATTACCGGCGCTCTGTAAATCACGCAGCAGCTGCTCATAGATATCACCAAACATATGGCGTTCGCTTGAGCTAGAGAAGTCGATATCATTAAGCTTGTTAATAACCTGACGCAACAGGGTGCCGTTTTTCATGTAGTTGAAGGCATCACTTAACGCTTGGCGCACCACAAAGCCACGGGGGTTTGTATCGACGGGTGCAGTTAAGTTTTTCAGCACCTCAAAAATTTCGTTGTTCACAAAGTCTAATAGCTCGTCACCCGTCATCCCTTCTGGGTTAGCAGCCCAATTACGCCACAAGTAGCGTTCTGGAATGGGAGTCTGATAGTTATCCTGTTCAAACTCTAACGCCTCTTCCTGTGCATCAAACACCTTAAGGAATAGCAGCCAAGATAATTGGCCTAAGCGCTGTGCATCACCATCTACACCGGCATCTTGGCGCATAATGTCTTGGATTGACTTGATAACGGAACTAATAGACATAAAGTTTCTCTTTGTAACTTGCTATACAGATAAAACAAGCCCCTACAGGAGCTTGTATAAAGACGAGAGTGATTGAGTTGATTAAGCCTGTTTTTGCTCTGGCAGCTTGTAAATCTCTGCTTCTAGCTCACTAATGGCCTGCTGATATTGCTCTTTGCCACCAAAGCCGCCATTTACGATTTCCATGAGGTTGCCAATTTGATTAAACGGCTGCACCTTAAGCACGTCCATACCTTCCAGTTCTTGTAGGCCTTCGTCCGCATACTTGTCTAGCAGCGTGTTTAGCACTGTCTGTGCTGTCTCAGAATACTTGGTGAAGTAGTTACGTTTCTTAACCTGATTAGCACGCTCTTTGCGTGTGAGTGGCGGCTGATCATAAACTACATGACAGATAAGGTCGAAAGGATCTAAATCCTTGCCTATCTCTTCTTGCAGCACTTCCCAGATAATCCCTTCGTTTGCCAGCTCATCAATGATGGCTTGCTTACGGTCTGACTCATTCCAGCGTTTAGTGAAGTCATCCATACTGGCGAACTGCTTGGCAAAGGTCTTGCGGGTGTAGTCTTGGAAAGATTCCGTGACCAACTTACCGTCAGCATCGTAATACTGCACACGCTGGGCAATGGCTTTTACGGGCACGCCTTTTACATAGTATTTCCGCACGCCATCACCATCGTCTGTTGGCAGTGCTCCACTATCATCATTAGGTGGGAAGATAGGGTCTTCATCACTGTTGCCTGACAGGTCTTCACCGTCTTTACCGGTAGTGTCCAAGTCATCAGTGGACTCACCGTTTATCACTTCTTCGGCATCAATGTCTTCTGGGTCTACAACCATGACTCGTTCTGGTATGCCGTCAAAGCGCTCATCAGCAAACAGCTCTGTGGCTTTTTTGAAGTCGAGAATGGTAAACCACAGCTTTCCATACTTATCGTTAATACGAGTGCCACGGCCAATAATCTGCTTAAACTTGGTCATCGACTTAATGTTTTGGTCGAGCACAATGAGCTTACAGGTCTGTGCATCAACGCCTGTGCTCATCAATTCAGATGTAGTCGCTATCACCGGATAAGCACGTTTGGGGTTGATGAAGTTATCAAGCTGGCCTTTGCCTTCTTCATCATCCCCAGTAATTTTCATCACATACTTATCATTCTTTTTATACTGTTCAGGATTACAGTTAATCAAAGCACGGCGCATTCTGTCTGCATGGTCAATGTCATTGCAGAACACTATGGTCTTGGCCATAGGATCGGTGCTTTCAAGATATTTAGTGATAGTTTGAGCTACGACTTGGGTGCGTTCGTCGATGACCATAGTTCGGTCAAAATCTTTTTGGTTATAAATACGGTCTTCTATTAGCTCGCCATACTTATCGACTTGCCCTTTAGTTGGACGCCAGCCTTGTAGGTCGATATCTAAATCTACACGCACCACTTTGTAAGGAGCAAGAAAACCGTCTTCTATGCCTTCTTTCAATGAGTAGGTGTAAAGAGGCTCACCAAAATATTCAGCGTTAGAAACTTCGTCAGTTTCCTTTGGGGTAGCAGTTAAACCTATCTGTGTGGCACTACTAAAGTATTCGAGTATTTCACGCCACGCACTTTCTTCTGATGCACTGCCACGGTGACACTCATCTATGATAATCAGGTCAAAGAAGTCTGGAGCGACCTGTTTAAAAGCTTTTTGATGCTCTTCGGGTCCAGTGAGTGCTTGATATAAACCAAGCTGAATCTCAAAAGCAGGGTCTACCTTACGGCCTGATATCTTGGTCATAGCGGTGCCGAACGGCTGGAAGTCATTGTCTTTAGTTTGGTCAACCAAGATATTGCGGTCGGCTAAGAACAGAATGCGTTTCTTCTTGCGTGCCTTCCACAGTCGCCAAATAATCTGAAAGGCGGTGTAGGTTTTACCGGTGCCGGTCGCCATCACCAACAAAATGCGCTCTTGACCACGAGCGATAGCTTCTATGGATTTGTTGATTGCTTGAAGCTGGTAGTAACGGGGGGTCTTACCGCTACCATCATCATGGTAGTCCTGCGTGATAATGGGGAGCTGGGCAGAGGTGTAGCCTTTCCAAGTGCAGTATTTGTCCCACAACTGACCAGGGGTAGGGAAGTCTTCAAGGCTAATTTCAGTTTCAAGCTGCACGGAGTTGGTTTTATCGTGAAAGATGAAGCCGTCACCATTAGAAGCAAACACGAAGGGCACTTGTAGCAAGCCTGCATAGTCCAGCGCTTGCTGCATACCTTTGCCTATCTCATGCTTGTTAGCTTTCGCTTCAATCACAGCAAGAGGAATATTAGGTTTATGATAGAGAACGATATCTGCTGATTTAACCCGCTTTCGTGCAGCCATCTGCCCACGCACAATTACCTTACCATCCCGCAGTTTCACCTCTTGACGAATTTGCGTCATGTTATTCCAGCCAGCTTGCTTAACAGCAGGCAGAATAAACTTAGTAATTATGTCCGCTTCAGTAAGAGCTGACTTATTTATTTTTGTCATGGCTGCGTTATCTCCGTGCACAGTCTTTAAAGCATTGTGTCACATGGGAAGGCTCAAATGAATTTTATGTAAGAAATGTGAGAGATATAGCCTATTTGTGCAGAATGAAGTGCGTCGGCTAGGCGGTCGAGCCAGGCCTACGTGTTATAGATTTGCGGCAAACGCAGAAGGGGAGTGCTCAGCTACCAGGCCAAAACGTTACAAGAGATAAACATTGCCCAGAAAAAGCTTAAGACTAGAAGTCAGGCCGTTTTTGTAAAAGGGACTTTTAGGAACGGTTTTGCTCTTGTTCTCGTCGTGGACGAACTTGTTCGATATGGTTTTTGTGTTTTATGGCAGCGGCAAACCGGCACACTGAAGTCCTCTTCGCTGAAGATACTGGCAGCAACTCTGAATAACTTATAGGCTCTTACTTATAGACCGATAGGGCAGAAGATATTTAAATCAAGTGGTTACACTAGTTACGAAGGGTCGTTTTTTTGGAATAACTCCGTAACATCAACACTGAGCGCACCTGATATCTGATATATTTTGGTTAGCGTAATATTTTTTTCTCCGCGTTCTATGTGCCCCATATAACTTCTATCAATATCAGCTAAAGCAGCAAATGCTTCTTGGGAGAGCCCCCGATCTTTTCTTATCTTCCGCACTCTGTTACCAAACTCCACCAACCTCTGATCTCGCATAAGCTCTACCTAAAAGGTAGAACTATCACGTCATGACGCCTATAATTCCACGGGATATAACTCTCATTTCACTCAGTACTCAGCATATTGCCATTTTCAGTACTAAGTCTGGACATATCTACTTTCTGCAGTAGAGACGGCTGTATCTTTTAGTAGCGAGAAGACACAAAACATCACATCGAGATTAGATTATGAGCACAAATACCAAGCATGACATTAAAATAGCTGAAGAGATAAAGCATCTATCACTTGATGAGATAGAAGAACTTTATATAAGATACCTTAATGGTGAGAAAAACTCACTATTAACACATGACTATAAAATAGATATTAATCCCAATAAACTCCTTTATGTACTCCCGCCTAGAGTAAAATTCGATAAAAACTGTCCCTACTGTGACATTACAATGTTTAAAAAACGACAGAGTAAAAGCGCTACAAACTTTAATTTACCACCCGCTCAGTGCTACGAATGCAATCATAAAGAATACTTAAAAAATAAAGGCTATCGTACTCAGACCTGTGATTGTGAGTCATGTTTAAAAATCGAAAGAGATCAAGCTTCTGCAAAAGAGGTAGAAACACGCAATAAAATAGTTATCCAACACTCTACTAATAACCATCAGCCAGTAAGTTACTGTGATTTAAAGTTCAACCACAAGCTAACACTATTAACTTTATTTTTAATAAAAACAAATGAAAGCTTTGATTTTATAGTTTCACTTGACGACATTTCAAAGTCAGGGCTTTTTACTCCGACTAAAAAGATGGATATAGATTTAATAATGGAGCTATACAGTCTTAAAATAATAATCATTGATCCCAACTCTAAAGTTGATGCATTTATTGAAAGTGAAGAGGGTGGTTTAGATTCCTTTTATATAAGTAAAATTCAATGGATCCCTAACGTGTTCTTAGGCAGGGAAGAACGTTTAGAACTTAGTGAAATTTACAATAAATTATATGATGAATTAAAAGATGGTGTCCAATCTTACTGGGAAAGTGAAGTGCATAGCTTGTTATTCACAATAGCACGAGAAGAAGTCCTACAATATATATACGTTAAAGCAGATGAGCTCAATGTAGAATTTTCAGCAGAATTAAAAACTAGAGAGATAGTTAATCAACTGCTAAACATTTTTTCTGTTGCTGAAGTTTACTACTTTGCGCACAAAGCGGTTGAAAGTGCTCATTTATTTTATCATAAAGGCTTTGCCAAGAGTAAGAAGCACGCTGCAAATACGATCCCCAACAAAATGCTGTCGCTAGCGGAAAGAGCTGTCAGTGAAAGATGGGTTAAGAATGAATTTAGTAGAGACAGTAGGGCGCCGCGCTCGCATATCAGCAAAATTTTGTATGATTTTTTGCTTAAAGATGAAAATGCAGGGTTTAGCAAAGCTCCAGGTAAATACTGGGAAGAGGAGCTTTATCCTATGTTTTTTTCTGGTGCTAGCCCCCAAGCTAGCAGCCTATGTTGTAGTCGATGTGGAACTACATCTGTAGTGATTAAAATGGTTTTAGATACCTTATAAGTAACTTGTAACGTATGCGAAAACATAGAGGGATTTATACCTTCAAGACATTAAGAAAAATGGTTAATGCCGATAACTGTATTTATCGGCATTAACTTAATAATCTTCTATCAGTGGGGTTAATTTTTAATTTATCATCTGTGGCTTTAGCTATTTCAGAATGATCTAAGTCAGATAGATTGCTCAGTATATAAATTAGGGAGGCTAGATAGTTAAAAGGTAAAGCAAGACACTGAAAAGCATCAGAAAGACATTTTTTGTAATCGGCGCATATGTGCGCAAGCAGAGAGTTTATACTGGGCCAGCGAAGTTAATGACAGCGCTGCACAAAACTAACGGCTCATAAATTTTTCATATACCAGAACTTAGCTAAGTTAAAGTTTACTCAGATACATGGTGGAACACCGAAAATAATAACGAGTTATCAAATCCAAGCGTTAAGCTCATCAGCTGGGCTTTATGGAAGCGGATCTTATTAATTAGCATGAGTTATCAACAGTTGACGAAGGGAAACGATATCAAACATCAGTTTTCATTGAAGAAGGTTTTTCATTTTCTCAGATTGCCCAAAAGATAGGGGTGCATCGCTCAACCATTGGCTGTGAACTCGAAAAAGATACGGCTACAAGCCAGTGCGGCCAAGTTCAAAATTGCACTAGGGATTATGGTGCAGGTTGATAAATTACTGTCCTGGGAATGGAGTTACTACACGCATCGGCCACGCTGTCAGGCATGAATGGATTATAGCTATGTAGCCAGAGATAAAGCATTGAGAGGTCAGCTGTACCGCTATTTACATAAAGATCGTCGACGCTATCGTAAAGGCGTTCACAGTAAGCTGTCTCCCATTCTTAAAGCATGTTCAATTGATGAGCGACCACCCGTAGTTGATAGTCGTGAGCGGCTCGGTGACTGGGAACAGATACGGTACTTGGCCAACACGGTCTAAGTTTATCCTTTCACAGCAACAGGCCAATTAAAGTCACTGACAATATTATTCAAAGCCTCCGTCACCACATTACCAGCAGTACGAGTTTACTAAGTAAGCAGCATCAGTTTATGCATAGACCTTTTTAGACTCCGTATCTAAATCTCATGAAGTTATCTAACTATCAAAACTGCAAACTGAAAGTGGGTAAGAGATATTCCTAAGTTACTGATAGTTGGTATCTCATGAAGCTAGTGTGACATACTGACTATTTAACATAATATACATTATGCGAAGTGGCGTATAAGAAGGAAAAGGGGCTTTTAACCTCTTGTGAGTTCCAGTTTCAAATGGGATTTTTCCACCATGGTGAAACTCTTACTTTTCAGGTGCTTATATGAAAAAACTAATAACTTTACAGCGGTTTTTAACAATTTCCTCCAAACATTTCGGTTTTCTGAATCGTCCCGAAATACGCGCTGCACTGTTGTTGCCAATGGCGTTATCCCGGCAAACACGCGGTCACCACGTTACTGACAACCTATCTCCGATATTAAGTGCAGATGAACTTGGCTGGTTTGATCTGGTTCAGGTGCCTAGCTCCAACACCGATTCTCTGATTTAGCCGACGTTAGCTGCCAACCTAGTCGTTCATGGTTGTTGCTCTGGTCGGTCTGTTTCGGCTGACAATATCATCCGGCCCGAACAGCCGGTATTTCAGCTATACATTACTTATCACCTGATTACGTATGAACTTCAGCCATGATGCGCGTTGTTTTGGTTTGTTCTTTGTAGCAGCCAATTTATTCGGCTGGCCAGCTTTGCTGGCTGTTACTGAGGATTTCAGCTAACTTCTTGATTTTAAAAATACGAAAATCTCACTAAACTTATTTACCATAAATGTGACACTGGGCGCAGTTATTGTTATTGGAGAAAGACCTGTAGCGCCATTCTAAGGCCATGTCTCGAATGTTTATAACCCCCCTGCCCTTGGACTTATCAGGCTCGGTGTATGATCAATTTTATGGCGGAAAAACATAGCGATGTAATAAGGAAGGTGTTCTTACATATTCCTATTCCCAAGGTTCGGCCACTTACTAAACGCAAGGAAATACAAAAGAATTAAGTTTACGAGTGGAACCACCATAAGTAGGCTTAGCCACTTCGAATGGCCTGCTTTAGAAAAGATAAACCAAAAAGGCACAACCACCACGACTGCCATCACCAACATCATTAATGGTCCCATGGACCACATTTCCATACCATGCATGGTTTCAGACATAACATTTCTCCATTTCTGTAAATGGTCGAGCTAGATACAGCTCGGTATCTAGCTGTGATCCCTGTACACAGGCAGGTACAGCCTGATGATAGACGATCAAAGGGAGGACAGTTATTTCTGCTCCTCAACATTATGCTCCATCATCATTTGCATCATGTTCATGCGCTGCTCCATCATGCCCATGCGCTCTTCCATCCCCATTGGTTTGATCAGACAGGCAATACGATGAAGACAGGATCTCGCTTTGTACTATTTACTGATGGCATCGCATCTTCTGCAGAGTCTGCTTATTTTAGGTAAGAATATTCGACCTACAGTGAAATTCAGGCATAAAAAAACCCGCCGAAGCGGGTTTTTTAGACTGTTAATTACCTGATGGTAATTAGATAGCCTGAATCTGTGAAGCTTGAGGACCCTTCGCGCCTTCAGTGGCGGTGTAGGATACTGCCTGGCCTTCTGCCAGTGTTTTAAAGCCGCTGCTTACTATTTCTGAGAAATGAGCGAACAGATCTTTGCCGCCATCTTCAGGAGTAATAAAACCAAAACCTTTCGCTTCGTTGAACCATTTTACTGTGCCGTTAGCCATTTTTTCTTACCTTTATTCAGGGGTGAGCATGCGCTCGGAAGTGCAATAAATATCAAATAAGGGAAGTTTGGTGACTGTGGAACCGTGAGGAACTAACAATATACAAAGGCCGCGCTGACTTGAAACATCTTGCTTGTGTGGTGCACAGTACGGAAGAAAATGAATGGTGTCAAAATAAATCGTCAATATTTTTGTAGCCGCCCGTATCTTTGGTAATGAGGACTTCTGCGTTAGCACGGCTTCCGGTTTTTCGCTTGTATTTACCATAACACCGAGACTGACGCTATCGCCTAGACAGACTGGCCTGAACTACGTTGATCACAAAACAAACAGCCAAACCCCCTGCTCTTTTGTGCTTGCCGCGCGCTGACAATCAAGCTTTAGAGGCTTATCCAAACTGCTTTTGATGAGCTTTTTTACGTTGTAGATAGTCTTTATCTTCGCGGATCTTGTCCCAATAATCCTTGAAAACACGCGCAGACTCGGCTTTTTCAGCATCTATCTGCCGATCCTTTATGCTGCCATCCTCATTGTATTTACGCCCACCTGGGTAATTTGCGTAGCGGCGTGCTCGCGTGTAGCCCATCTGAATATACTTGCGGGCCATGTCCATGCCCACAAAGTCATCTTGGCGACGATATTCTTCAAACAAGGCGTAGATTTTTTCAGCAGACTCTTTGGCAATTAACGGTGTCTTAAACCGCCAGTGCGGCAGAATTTCGCTCTTATAAGGCTCCACCAGCAATACGCCCTGCTCACCGCGGCCAACTCGGTACAATTCAGGATGTTTACGCAAATCTAGGTGTACATAATCCAAGTCATAATTGAATGCCATAGGGATTACCTCCTCCTGATCAAACTTTCACTCTTCTAACGGCATAAAGCTTAAACTCACTACAAATACACTTGTGATAATGCAGTGGCAGGCTCACACTTATGGGCATAAAATATGTCTCAAGTTTTTTAGAAAACTTATTTTTAAACAAGGTGTTAATCATGCATTATCGGACGATTATAGAGCTGAAAGGTTTCTTTAGAGAGGCCTTCAATCAAGTGTTTGAAGACATAGAGCTGCTGTTAGAAGAAATGCCTCAGAGCCGCCAAGATGTGGTGGCAGACATCAAGCGCAACCTCAGCTTAGAAGATGGCACCTTGCAGCTGGGTCTAGAAGGTACCAACAAGCAAGAAAAGCCGTTGGTAGTGGAGATGTTAACCGTAGCCTTAAATGGCGCCAAAGAAATGGCTAAAGCCGAAGAGGATACCCAAGAGTTAAAACGACTCACCAAATATGAACAGACCTTTGTGCTGTTTAAAAATACCAATAACTGGGACACCTCAATCGTTGAAGCGCCCGATGAGGAAGAAGCTGAAGGTGGTGTATAGCGCCCTGCTCTTTACGACTGAAACTTAAGCAATCGCGCGACTTATCGGTCGGTTTGCTTGCCAAGCGTGGTGTGCGGTGTAAAGTAATCCTAGTAGAAGACTTCGATTATACTTCCAATCTTAACGTCGAAGGTCTGGATGAGATAGATATTCTCACCACGCCCACTGTCGACGGTGAGCCGATCGACAATACCGCGTTTGAAATTAACCAGCAGCTTGAAAAGGACGGAGTGAAAATGTCTAACGATACCCCCAAAATCAGCAAATCGGTGGAAGATTCTCTAGCCACACCCCCTACCGACATCCGTTATACCGAAGCGGCACTCTACGCTGTGTTCCTGAGCACGAGCGGTGCGGCTAACCGGACTCCTCCGCCCCCTAGGGCCATCATCAAGATGACCGTGCTGGGTATGCTGGAATCACTGCACACCGAACCCGCTGCCACCATGGTCTACTACGAATTGGGTAAGCAGAGCATGGGGGTACGCCGTCCCTTGTTCGCTTACGTGGTTGACTCGCTACATCTTCTCTCGGAAGAAGCCTTGCGCCACCTGAAGGAGTTGGCGCTTTTCGGTAAGCGAGAGTTGGAGTACGAAGATGAAATGGAGCAGGTCACCATTGAGGCGGTGCTGGGCTATGCCGTCGCCAAAATAGATTCGGTGCTGCCGGAAGAGATGCCGGATACCGACAGGACTGAGGTGGCCAAAATTCTAGACCGTTCGCTAGCAGGTATCGATGGGGTTGTAGTCTACGACAGTGATTCGGTGCGCAAGTCCTGCACCGTGCTTTACAAAGGCCTCCAGTTGGGTGTCGTGGGTGAGCGCGCAGCCAACGGCATGGTGCCGGTGCAGCTGGCCGAGGGAGACGAGCGTACCGATACCATTGAAGCCGCAGTCGCGCTGCTGAAGGAAAAAATCAAGGGAGTCGAATCTTCTACCCCGCCCTCTGATTTCTCCTCTTTGGAAGAAAGGTTGATTATGGCCTTCTATGCAATGGACGGCGTTAAGGTCGAGGAGGATGACGTCAGTAAAACATCCTGTTTGGTAACCTATAACGATAATCTGATCGCCACCGTCGCTCATTACGATGGTAATCAGGCGACGATGAAGATCCCCGGAGAAACCATCAGTATCCGTACCCCGCTCTCAGAGATCATTGAGAATCTCAAAGAGGCCATCAGGCAATGCGGTTGTAAATAACTCCTTATCTAAGGTCCCTTCGGGGGCCTTTTTATTGGATTTTTCCGCTGAGGCTAACTCTTACTCCACGTAGCTCGCTGCAAGAAAACGTCAGAATGTGGTACCAAACTGCCAGCAAAGTACCCCTACTTTTATTGCTGCTCTGGCTTATCAATCCCGGTACTTAGTGCCATATTAATCGTAAATAGGTTGAAGCCTTTCGCCATAAGCTCTTCGGATACTTTTCGGTTCACTTCAAAGAACGCTTCTTCTAGGCGTATATCTTCGTCTGGATCGGTGGCTGAAAACCTCAACTTTGCCAATGCCGGTAACTCGACCTTGGTGCCATCGGCATACAGGCGAATATGATCGTCATCTGTCATGCGATGAGCACAATAGAAGTCCAAATAATCCCCACTTTTATCTTGACTAAAACAGTATTGGATAAGCCAGCCTGCTATTTTATTCATGTTCACCCGTTTGCATGGCACGTTGATAAAGGCGTTCAGCCAACTGGCTAATCTCTTTACGCAGGGTCAGGCGCGCTAGCCAAGTCGCAGGAATGCCGGACTCGCCATAGAAGGCGCCGGCCACCTGGCCACAAATGGCCGCAGTGGTATCGGCGTCATCCCCCAGATTGGCGGCCAGTAAAATGGCGTGTTCAAAGGTATCTGTTTGATAAAAACACCACAAGGCAGCTTCCAGACTCACCACCACATAGCCGATACCTCTGATATCTGATTCCAGTTTATGTTGGTACTTGCCTCTGGCAATCGCCACTATTTTTTCTGAACCTGCAAAAGAGTCGCTGTCGCCAAATAAGACCGCCTCTTTTGATTGTCCGGACAACGCGCGCACCAGAATGCGGACCAATAAACGACAAGCATCCACACACTCAACCGCACCGTGCGTGGTTACCGAACTCGCCGCAGCTTTTTGCTCAACGGTGGCCAAATCGTCTGCGAAATAAAACATGGGAATAGGTGCCAAGCGCATTATGCTGCCATTGCCTGCGCTGTTGGCGGCGGTTGAGCCGGATATGGGCTCATCAGTGAGCTCAAAGCGGCGCAATGCCTGGCTAACGGTATTGCCAATATCAAAACAGCGGCCATTACTGCTCCAATAACCTTGACTGCGCCACCGACAATAACGCGCCATTTGATCTCGGGCATCAAAACCGCCATTTTCAAGCAGACTGCTGGCCAAACACAGCGCCATAGAAGTGTCGTCGGTCCATTGGCCAGCTTCAAGATTAAAAGGCCCGCCACCGACCATATCGGTTAATGGCATAAAGGTGCCACGCGGTTTAAATTCCACTGTGGTGCCCACCGCATCACCACAAGCCAACCCTAATAAGCATCCCAAAAATCTGTCTTGCGTGTCCATCTCACATCCCTTGAAGGTTCAAGTAAACAAACGCCAACCGCGCTCTGCGCTAGCTGACGTTTAGCTGGGCTGTTTAGGAAACCGAATGTAGGCGGGTATTTCTATCAAGTCTTGTCCTTCAAGGGCCTTTTTGGTGGAATCACTTACTCGATGGCTTTGCTCGCGCGATAACGCTTGCTGTAATTCTTCAGAGGTCACGCCAAAAATCTTGCCCGCCACCATTAAGCCATTGATAAAGCTTTTCGCCTTCGCCCGCTCTATCGCTGACTGCTCAAAGTCGGCAAAGTAATCCCTAAACGAGGCCTGTAGATACTCTAAGTACTCTTGTTTTTTATCCATCATGTATGCTCCTTGCCATAATGTTTTTTAGTGTGCCGGTTCTTTGATCACCTAACTCTGTACCATGACTGTTAAGCTCTCGTTTCTTCTGTTGCCAAACAAGAACGGGATATCGAAGCTAACATGGCATATGCATTCATCAGATTCCGGTTGCATGATAGGTCCAACTTAACCTCCACCCTCCCATCGCTTAGTTTTGAACTTACCAGAAACGCTAAATTCATCTTATTTATGCTAAAGCTGAATATAGCGACATGTTTACAGACGTTAACCTGTTTAATGTCAAAAACAAGTATGTTGGCATAACTTAGTGTGGTTAGGCAGAACACTTAGTTAAATGCTCTGCCTAACACAAATGCTGCGTATTGCCCTAGCCAAAAAACCAGTAGCAAACGGCGATGGCGGCTAGCACCCCTGCTAATTCTGCGAGCAAGGCACAGCCCACGGCGTGGCGGGCGCGTTTAATCCCTACCGCACCAAAATACACCGCCAATACATAAAAGGTGGTTTCGGTACTGCCTTGAATGGTGGCAGCTACCAAGGCAGCAAAGCTGTCTACCCCTTGGCTTTGCATGGTTTCAATTAACATGGCCCGGGCCGCACTGCCCGAAAAGGGTTTTACGAGTGCCGTGGGCAGCGCATCCACAAAACGGGTGTCCCATTGCAGCCATTCCACCAGCCAGCGAATGCCCGTTAAGCCAAACTCCAACGCGCCCGAGGCGCGCAATACCCCCACCGCACACAGCATGGCAATTAAATACGGCAGCAAATCTTTGGCGACCTGAAAACCCTCTTTCGCCCCTTCGACAAAGGTTTCATAAACCGGCACTTTGCGCGCCATGCCGAGCAGCATAAAGCTAATAATGATGCCAAACAGCGTGAGGTTACCCAGTAATGACGAAAAGCCCGCCAAGGCGGTGGCGCTTAAGGTGGCGAGAAAGGCCATAAACAGCCCGAGTAATAAGGCACAGGGCACTAAATAGGCCAGCACCACCGGGTGCCAAATGCGCAGACGCTGCATAAAGGCCACAGTTAATAACCCCACTAAACTGGAAGCGCTGGTGGCCAATAGAATGGGCAAAAAGACTAAGGTGGGATCGGCTGCGCCCTGTTGGGCGCGATACATAAAGATGCTGACTGGCAATAAGGTGAGTGAAGAGGCGTTAAGCACCAAAAACAAGATCTGCGCGTTACTGGCACTGCTGTCGGACGGGTTAAGCTCTTGTAGCGAGCGCATGGCTTTTAGACCAATGGGCGTGGCCGCATTATCTAGCCCCAAGCCGTTGGCGGCAAAGTTGAGGGTAATCAAGCCCAAAGCTGGGTGGCCACGGGGCACCTCTGGCATTAACTTGGCAAACAAAGGACCCAGTAACCTGGCTAAGGTATCGACTAAGCCAGCCTGTTCGGCAATTTTTAAAAAGCCCAGCCAAAGCGTGAGCGTGCCAAACAGCAAAAGCATAATGTCTACGGACAGCTTGGCCATGGTAAACAGGCTTTCTACCATGGCGGCCCACACATCAGGGTCCCCGCCCCACCAACGCACTATGCCTGCCACACAGGACACCAGGAAAAAACTCAGCCATAAGCCATTTAACATTTAGCGTGCTCCTAGAGTGAACGGTTAGTTTATGGTTAGTGCTGTTCGGTTAATGCAAATCATTTAATGCCTATTGTTTAGTGCCAATAATAGCGCGGCGGTGTGGGCATCGGGCTCGCCATCAAAGCGCACGGGTCGGTATTTCATCTGAAACGCCGCCACCACATTGCGGGTCGCTTTATCTAACTTACCATGCTGAGGGACGGCGTAACCCACTTTGGCTAGTTGTGTTTGAAACCAAGTAATGCTCGGCAATTGCTCACTAAAGGTAGTTTGATATTTGGCGACCAATTGTGGCTCTGGCCAGTGAATTAGGCCAGCTTTGGCTAAACGATGCCATGGAAACAGCGGGCCAGGATCCAGTTTACGCTGCGGTGCTATATCACTGTGCCCGACTACGCTGTCGGCGGATAACCCGTGGCGTTGCATAATATCTGTTAATAACAGTATTAAGGCATCAATTTGTGGTTCGCTCCAAGGCAGCCATTCTTTATGGCCTTGCGGGTTAACCGTAAAGCCTCGGTGCACCATTTCAATGCCAATTGAGCTGGCGTTTAGCCAAGTTCGGCCCTGCCACTGGCTGTCTCCGGCGTGCCAAGCCCGTTGGTTTTCATCCACTAATCTATAGATGGTCGCCGCTTGGTTGGCTATAGTGTGTTCTGTAATCAAATAATGGCTGCTCACTTTGCCTTGGGTTAATACTTCTAACGAGCGCGGCAATTGGCTTGCGGTGTAATGCAGTACAATAAACTGCACTCGGCTGTCTTGGCTCACGGATTGATAGCTATCATCAATTTTTAAGCTCGAACAACCGGTTAACAGTAATAGAAATATCCAAATATAGCCGCGAAACTTCATCTTTAATCCCTTGTTAACTTTCTAATCTGAAGGCTCTGGATTAATAAAAACTAAATCCGTTTAAGCTTTCCCTCATCTATCGTGGATGACTTTGCAGGATACAGGGTTAGCGAGCGTGTTTCAGCCGGCTGTGGCTATTCAGCAATTTTTAATAAGTGGATGATGAACTTTGGTTCTAGCACGGAGAAAATGACGATAATTCACACGGCTTGCTTACTCGGCTGCGGCGTGCAGTTAGCTTAAGCTGTACAAATCTTGTCGTAAGCTTGCGCGCGCCCTTTTCTATTTTCTAACTTGCCAGCAACGCTCTCGTTTTCTTAACTTGCTTAGATGACAACACAGGCGATTGATTCTGCAGGATTAATCTTATTTTATAACAAATAATGCATGTTGGCATAATTTACTAGTAGTGTGCTAATGCTTGCGTGCACTCTCTTGATCCCATGCTTTATCTATGTCGTATATATAAGTAGTACTGCTTTAGCCGTGCTATTTCAGCTTTTAAAGCGGACCCTAGTCGTGAAGCCTCACGTTCCAGGGGGGCTAACTATCTTATTGGAGCCTAATTATGTTTCATCAAAAGGGTTACTTTCGAGAGCAAACCAAGGCTGAAGAAACGGCCAATACCATTAGTCACGGCTTAGGCTTAGTAGCAGCCTTAGTGGGCACACCCTTGTTGATAATGCAGGCTGCACGCATTGGCGACACCTTCTTTGTAGTGGGCGCCAGCTTATTTGCGCTCACTATTATCTTTATGTACCTCAGCTCTTCTATCTATCATTTTTTACCGCAAGGCAAAGCCAAACATGCTTTTAGGGTGATTGAGCACTGCGCGATTTTTTTGCTAATTGCCGGTACCTACACTCCTATTCTGCTCGGCGTGTTGTATGGCGTCTGGGGCTGGACCTTGCTGGCGGTAGTGTGGGGCATTGCGCTAGTGGGCGTATTCCTGAAAATGTTTGCCCAGCATCTGCCCTTGGCGCTCTCTACCAGCCTTTACTTATTGATGGGCTGGATAATTATTGTGGCCATCGTGCCCTTGCTGACGGTAATGCCCATAGAAGGTATTTATTGGCTGGTGGCCGGTGGCGTGTGCTATTCGCTGGGCGTTTTGTTCTTTGTATTGGACGGCCGCCTACCCTTCGGCCATTTTATTTGGCATTTATGGGTGCTAGCGGGCACCACCTGCCATTACTTTACGGTGTATTGGTACGGAGCTTAAGCTTTACTCAGTGATACGTCAGGGTGAGATCTCACACATTTTGCAAGGTTTAATTGTATGGTTTTCATACGAATATAGAAGCTAATGATCCTTCTTTAATCATGGGTTAGTATGCTGGTCGGGTGAATATCACCCAAAATATTATATTTGGTTGAAATATGAACAAAGTTAAATCCCGCCCTGAGTGATACGTGAGGACCAAAGCGTAAAAAATACTTAATTAAAAGCGGCTAGTGATTAGCCTCTGCATTGTAGTCAAACATATGTGTTTACGCTGAACAGATTTAAGCCGTCTGTTAATTCAGGGCTTGATAATTATAACATCCTTGCTGGTTATCCTCGGCGCACCCCTTCTTATACAACTCTTTAGCCTTATTCTTATCCGGAGCAATGCCATACCCATGCTCATAGAGTGCTCCTAAATTAGTAAAAGCACTGTGCTCGCCTAGGGCAGCCGCTTTCTCAAACCACTGGTGTGCAATAACATAATCCTGTGGTACGCCCAGCCCTTGGGCATACATAAGCGCTAAGTTCTTTTGGGAGTCTGTCATTGTGGCGGATTTTTCAAAAAACTCCCGCGCTTTGACATAATCTTGAGGTACGCCTTGACCTCGGGCATGCAAAAGACCTAATGCGACAAAGGCTGGCCCAGGTTCTTCCGCCACCGCCTTCTCAAATAGCTTACGCGCTTTAGCGTAGTCTTGTTCCGCACCCAGACCTTTTATGTACAATTCACCTAAACGAAGTAGAGCGCTGTTAAAGTCTTGAGCCGCCGCTTTTACATAATCCTGAACAACACCTTCAAAGTATTCTAACGGGGTACGGATTAGCCGGTCGAAGGTACTGCTACAGCAAAAACATTCCTTTGCAATGAATTCAATAGTTGGATAATCTGCGAATCTAATTTAAATAACTGATAAAAGACCCTGTGCTTCTGAGCCGCAGCAAACCCACAGCCGACAAAGCGATCTTGATAGTGATAGCGCTATCATTACTGATGCTTTTTCGTTGCGCGTGGGCTTCAGATCAGAATGTTCATCAAGCATCACAAAGTCTTTCTCTGAGCGCGTTTACCGAAGTACATGGGCATGCTCACCCTTCCTCCCTCGATCATCTCCATGACTCTGCTACCGAGATGTCTGACGCAGACCACCTACTGCTTCATGCATTGGGTGCATTTGAAAACCACGTACCCTTAGATATTGCAGTCGTGCCACTTTTTATTGGGCAGGATATGCTCATACTGCAACGGCTGTCATCAACACTTCCTATGCAAATGTCTCCGCTATACCGCCCTCCCAAAGCTTAAACTCACACCTGATTTTGGCGTTATATCGCCGTTCACACGTTTTGTTTTCATAATTCGGAGATAACCGAATGACATTTTTGCCGTTACTGCGCTTTTCAAGCGTAGGAAGGCCTGTGCTTGGGCTCCTGCTTTTTGCTACTGCCTTCGCCAGCCTGCTCTTTTCCTCTTTGCTCTTTGCTCATGGTGTTGAAGAAGGTGATGCCATGTTCATTGAGCAAAGCACTGGGGTACAGCTATTACCCTTTATTTACTTGGGCGCCAAGCACATGGTGACCGGTTATGACCATCTGCTGTTCTTGGCTGGCGTCATTTTCTTTCTGTATCGCATGAAGGATGTGGGCATCTATGTGACCCTGTTTGCTGTTGGTCACAGCGTTACCCTCCTGTATGGCGTGCTCAGCGAGACGAACGTTAATGCCTACATGGTCGATGCCATTATCGGATTTTCCGTTGTCTATAAGGCGCTGGATAATCTAGGGGCTTTTCGGCGCTGGTTTGGGGTTCAGCCCAATACTAAGGCAGCTGTACTTATCTTCGGGTTCTTTCACGGATTTGGTCTGGCCACAAAGCTTCAGGACTTCACGTTGTCTGACGATGGCCTAGTCGCCAATATCCTCGCGTTTAATGTTGGCGTAGAGATTGGCCAGCTGATGGCGTTGAGCGTCATTCTCATTGCTATGAACTTCTGGCGTAGAACTGATGCCTTTCCTCGTCAGGCGTTAGCCGCCAACGTCATGTTAATGAGTGCCGGTTTCATGCTGATGGGCTATCAGCTGACTGGTCTATATACCGCTTCCTGAGGAGATAAATCATGCAAGATATTTCAAATATGAGTCGCGAAGGACTGCCTTCGACAAAGAGTTTGATCAAGGCAACCGGCGTTGCAGCGCTCATCGGCCTGCTGGCTCTGATGGTCGCCATTCTACCTGCGGAATACGGTATAGATCCGACCGGTCTGGGTCAGAAGATGGGGTTGACTGTGCTTAGCCAAGCGAATGTAACTGAAGTGACACCTAGTGATGCGGCATCGTCCTCTGGCAACTTGCTCGAACTGCCAACGGGCCCAGTATGGAAGACTCAGAGCACGCTGCGTTCCGACACGACCACCATTACTTTAAAGCCAGATGAGGGCCTTGAGGTAAAAGCCACCATGAACGCGGGCGACCGCATGGTCTTTAACTGGGCTTCTGAAGGCGGCCCCGTGAATTTTGACATGCACGGCGAGCGCGTTAATGACGGCGACAATTTCACCAGTTATTGGCAGGGAAGAAATGAGCCTGCTGCAAACGGTGCATTTGAAGCCCCATTTGATGGCACTCATGGCTGGTATTGGCGTAATCGCGGCGACGAGACGGTCACCATCGTCCTTGAGACCAGCGGTTTTTATGACAATATCGCCGAAAAATAACTCACTAAACATCAATCACTAATCAAATACCATTAAGGAATTATTCCATGAAAAAATTTATTCTTTCGCTCACCACTGCTCTCGTTTTTTCATTCGCGGGTCCAGCTATTGCTGGTGCAGGGCATAGCCACGGTGTTTCAGAGCCCATTTCCGCAGCACAAGCCACACAGAAAGCTGAAGCTGCAAAGCAACAACTCGTTAGCTTAAAAAAGGTATCTGCCGAGTGGAACGGTGTTGAGGGTAGTAACCCCCAGCAGCGTTCAACCGCTACCGGTACCTTTTGGGTTGTTGAATATGTCAATCCAAAGGCCACTGATAAGAGCAAAAGCAAACTGTTCGTATTTGTGGATGAGTTAGGTAACGCCATAGGAGCGAACCACACTGGCGAGCTGTAAAATTCAGAAGGCATAATGAGGGCGCGCTACTCAATGGGTAGCGCGCCCTTTTTTACTTGGGCCAATAGGTGTGATGGTCATCAACCACAAAGTCGTGGCTATGAATCAGATGCGGATGCGGGTGCTCGTGATTGTGAGGTTCCGGCCCCTCCCAGCCCTCGTGCTGGTGTTGGTGGTGTTTATCGTGGTAGTGATAATGACCATGATTTGTCTCACTGTGAGTGTGCTCCAAGTGATCGAAGTCTTGTCGAGGCCAAACTAACATGGCAGCAACGGCGGATAAGATCGCGACCAAACCAAGCACAATAAAAGCCCCCATCAAACCAATCTGCACGCCGAGCCAACCAGCAAGGGGATAGGTAAGCAGCCAGCACACATGGGACAATGAAAACTGTGCCGCAAATAGCGCCGGACGATCGTTCTCACGGCAAGATATCGTTAACAACCGACCTACTGGCGTTAAAATCATCGACATACCAGCACCCATCAGGAACCACAACAAGAGCAGCAAACCAATCCCCGGCATTATGGCTCCGGCCAGCACGCTCAAGGATAGAATAAATCCTCCGGCCAACATACATGGCCTTGGCTGTACGCTCTTCAAAATGCTTGGCAGAGTAAGCGCCACTACCATAGAGCCCGCGCCTGCTGCGGCAAGGACGATAGCAACCCATTCATCGGTAAGCCCTAGATGACTGCGCACATAGACAACCGTGTTGACGATTTGCATAGCACCTGCCGAAGACACCACCAGACTGAGGGCGAGCAACCCTTTAAGCCTAGGTGTTTTCAAATAGATGCGCATGCCTTTGGTGACTCTGGTCCAGAAGGACTCACCGTGAAATGTGTCTTTGCGTCGAGGAAAGGTAACGGACAGCACAAGAGAGGCGGAAAGGATAAACGCGACCCCATTCATCAGAAACAACACATCAAATGTCATGAGGGTAATCAGTGCGGCAGCCATCATCGGGCTCAACAGGTTTTCCAGATCATAAGCCAAGCGGGACAGTGACAACACCTTTGTATACTCATCTTGATCGGTCACGATATCGGGAATGGTCGCCTGAAACACCGGAGTGAAACCTGCTGAAAACACGTTGAGGACAAAAACCAACACATAAATCTGCCAAATTTCAGTGATAAAGGGCAGAACAACCACCACACAGGCCCGTAGAATATCCAGTGTCACGAGCAAACCACGGCGAGGAATTTTTTGGGAAATAGCGCCAAACAAAGGAGCAATGAAGACATAAGCAATCATCTTTAGCCCCAACGCAATACCGTGCACCTGGCCAGCACTACCGCCAGCCAAGTCATGGGCCAGCAACGCCAGCGCAATCGTCGTTAAACCGGTCCCCGCTAAAGAGATGACCTGCGCACCGAAAAGGCGTTGATAAGTATCATTGCGTAGTGGTGAGAAGATGCTCAATTGATATGACTCCCAAGTGACTAGCAGCGTGATGTAAGGATCAGGGCGGGATTTAACTTTGTTCATATTTCAACCAAATATAATATTTTGGGTGATATTCACCCGACCAGCATACTAACCCATGATTAAAGAAGGATCATTAGCTTCTATATTCGTATGAAAACCATACAATTAAACCTTGCAAAATGTGTGAGATCTCACCCTGATGTAAGGATGACAGTGGCTAAATTATTCTGGGCGTAATCTTTGGGAAACTCCATCTATTTACAATAAGGTATTTACTACTCAATACTAATTGAGGCGTCCATAATTATTGTTACACTGAGCCTTCCACATAAAAAGCCCCTAGGTTGTATTGGTCTACCGCACTGCCTTTGTTCGCATCAACAAGTGTTTCTTGTATATCATCTGGGATTGCTTTTTGTGCAAAACTCACAGAGCTAACACCTAATGTTAGTGTGGCTCCCACTAACATTACACCTAATCGTAAACGCATCATATTCCTTTATTCCTTGTTAATATTCGTATCGCATACACTTTTTAGAAGGATTAGCGTTTATATTTTTTATATATATTCTGTTGCTAGTACTTGTGCTTCGAGCAATTCAGCTTGTGCTAAACCGTTTGCCGCAGCCACAGCTGTCCATGTATGAAAATATTTATAATCTAGCTCAACTCCCTGCCCATGATAATACATCACAGCTAATTTATACTGGCCTTTGGCAAAGCCTTGCTCAGCGGATTTGAGAAACCAACGATGAGCTTGACCATAGTCCTGTGCTACGACTTCACCTTGGGTGATATATAACGCCAACACGCAACTGAGCATTGGGACATCCTTTTTCCGCCGCTTTCAGCAGCCATCAGAAACCAATAATGTGCCTGCACATAATCTGAGGATCGTGCTAAATAAAAGAATAAAACCAGCCCAAGTTAAACTCAACGGTATTATTACCTTCAAGGGCTACTTCTTTAAGGGAATAAATAAGTCTTGCCGTGCGCAGGCCTGCTTCGCTAGGTGGGTTTTTGCTACTTTTTTATTGTTCGGCGGCTGAGCTCGCCAAAAGTATTAAAACAGAAAAAGATTGTGGTAGCCTGACTCAACGGCTCGTTAAGCAACGTCTAGTGTCAGAACTAATCCGCACTGACGATTACGATCGAGGCTCTCAAATTTCGGGAAATAATTAACGCTCTTCTCCTGTAAATATGGCCGCTTTTGTGGCCATATTTTCATCTTTAAAGGTGTTTAATGCCTAGCCACTAGGCTGTAATCAGAAATAAGGCTTTCCAAAGGGATCTTTAACCCATCAGACAAACTTCTTATCATTCCCAATTTTAACTTACGCCTTCTGTTCAAAACATCAGAGACTCGGCTACGATGGCCAAAAAACGGCACCATATCTTCTTTAGTTAATCCCTGCTGCTCCATGCGAAATTTAATGGCCTCTATTGGATCAGGTGGGGAAATTGAGTGGTGCTTTGCTTCATAAGCCTCGACCAGCGTTGCTAACACCTTTAACTCGTCGCTTTCAGGCGTCTCAGCTGGGGAGCACCACAGCTCATCAATGCGATCCATGGCAGCATTGTAGTCTTGCTCTGTGCGTATCGGTGTAATTATCATTGCGACCTCCGGCTTAACAAATTGTCTTCAGCTCTGTTCTTAACCATGTTCTTAAATATTGGTACGGCGCATAATAGGGCCAAATCAGCCCTTCCTCGGTAGTAATAAAACTATAGCCCTGTGGATGACTTGGGCTGGATAATTATTGTGGCCATCGTGCCCTTACTGACGGTAATGCCAATCCAAGGCATTTATTGGCTGGTGGCCGGTGGCGTGTGCTATTCGCTGGGCGTATTGTTCTTCGTCTTAGACGGCCGCCTGCCCTTCGGCCATTTTATTTGGCATTTATGGGTGTTAGCGGGCACCACTTGCCATTACTTTACTGTGTATTGGTATGGGGCTTGATTTTACTCACCAGACCAGATGGTAATGCTCTGGCCTGACGAAATGACGCTTTCTGATAAAGTTGACAACATGCAAACCTAGTCGCAGCTATTAACACTAACTAGTTATCGGGTAATAACATTACCTATCGCGATTTAGCCTTAACGCCCATAACGCTGCTTGAGCACAGTCCTAATGGGCTTATGCCTGCAGCATTACAGGCTCAGGTCATTGATAAGCGCCATTTATTTTGTGGCCATTTATTGTGTAGCCAAGCCGGCCAGACTCATAGCGCCAGCAAGCGAAGCAGCACCGGCAATAAATCGCCCGTTATGGCAAAAACGCGCATCGCTGACTCCCGTTACCTGTTGCAGTTCGCCATCGGATAATCCTGCCCAAGTGGCAGGTAACGATTGCTTGTTAGCAAACGAATCAGGGGTAACGGACACCGCTTGTATCATCCATTGTTGAGTAAGTGATGGTTGAGCCGGTGACGGGTAAACCACATACAGCGCTTGCTCGCCATGGTCATGCACTGCTTGTTTCCAAGGCAGGTATTGATCAAGCACAATCACCCGAGGATCGGCGGCATGATGAATGGCGTGTACCACTTGTTGGTAGGCATTAAGTTGCGCCTGCGCGGTGGCCATAAAACGCGTTAAAATATGAGTGGCAAACTCCACGGCTTGTTTAAAGCAGGCATCAAAATCATCGGATTCTTGCCAAGTGGGATTAAATAAGCCGATGGTCTGACTTAAGCTCACCGCGTGCTCGTCATCACTAGTTACATAGCCACAATCAATGGCATCAATCACGGACACTAAATCCGTGTCTAGCATATCCACAAGCTGTTGGTTGCCTTGGCAAATTTCCAGGCCATAGTGACACCACACCAAGCCAAAAGAAGAATAAGGAATACCATTGTCGCGCGCGCCAGCACCATTACGTTGATGATGATCAAAGCGCCCGGTTTCAGAGTCATATTCTTGCCCTACATCCACCACAATATCGGCATCGGCGATAAGCTGGCCATCGCGAGTGCGAATTACGTTGGCATCCGGAAACAAATAGGTCAGCGCTGCCACACTAAACACATCATCGGCATGAAACTTACCGCCATGGGTCACGATTGTTTTTTTCATCATTGTTTTTTGCATTAACGTCACTCTATTACCTGCACTTAGCCGTGCTAAAAATGAGGGCTATCTTGAGCCTTGCCCAAAGCAAACGCAGAGATAGTCGTATAGTCGTTAAGAAATCTAAACCAGACACCCATATTAAGAGCTATTACAGAATATTGCACCGCTCAAAGCCGTCATTGCTTGGCTAGTTCTTTAAGGCTTTGCGCAGGGCTCAACGTTTACCTGCTCCATCCCGCCCTGCTCAGCCATGATCTGCAGCCAATAAAAGTATAATTGTAGTAAATGGTCTAAGTACACTTTCCCGTGCACTGGCGCATCAAGAGTACAATAACGCCTAATAATCACACAAAAACGCACGCCGACAGAGCTTTATGCTGCAAGGTATCAAACTTTCCCGAGTCCGTATAAATAAAAACAGTGTTTAACTCTGCGAAAGCTCACTTTAACGATAGGGTTTACTTGAAGAGTGGCACTGGTACACTGCGCTTCTTGCTTTTTGTGTCTATTGACGGCCTGCCGTTGGTGGACTTTATTCATGCGTGTGGTTAATACACGTATTTTTGATGAGTGTATTGCCATGTCTAACCCTGTGTCTTTTTCAGATCTTAATCTTGACTCCCGCTTGCTCGCCGCCCTGCCCGCGTATTGCCAAACGCCGACCGCCGTGCAGCAACAAACGTTGCCCTCAATCATGCTGGGCCAAGATGTATTGGCGTTTGCGCCCACTGGCAGTGGTAAGACCTTGGCCTTTGGTTTGGGCCTGTTGCAGCAACTTAGCCAGCAACCTAAAGCCCAGCCAGCCATGACAGCGCCGCCAAGCTTTGCCAATGAGTATGATGATGCTGAAGAGCTGCCGGCTTTTCGCCCTTCTTCTAGCCGCGCCCATATGCGCGCCGTGGTGATAGTGCCTACTCGTGAGCTAGCAGCACAAATCAGCGAGGTGCTCACGCCCTTGGCTAAAAGCATATCCCTTAACATGGCAACCTTGTGTGGCGGCGTGGATGTGGCGCAACAAGCGGCGGCCTTTGATCAGCAGCCGGCACAAATTGTAATAGCCACGCCAGGGCGTTTATTAGACTTGCTCAGACAAAAGCTGATCTCTTTGAAAGGCGTGCAGCATTTAGTATTAGATGAAGCGGATCGCTTGTTGGAAATGGGCTTTTGGCCAGATGTACAAAAATTGATGAGCGCCATGCCCGCTCTGCAACAACAGTTGCTGTTTTCTGCCACCTTGCCTAATGAGTTAGAAGCACAAATTCAAGAGTTAGCCCCCCATGCGCATCGCTTTGAGGTAGGCAGCCAAAACAGCGTGGTCGAGGGGGTTGCGCAAACGTGTTACTTGGTCAATAAGGGCAGCAAGGCTCAGGCGTTGATTGCCTTGCTTAAAGCGCAGTTAAGCGCGCAGCAGGTGTTGGTGTTTATTAATGCCCGCGACAATGCGGATAGCTTAAGTAAGCGCTTAAATAAAGCCGGTATTCAGGCGTTAGCCTTACACGGTGAGAAAGACCAGACCGAGCGCGATAATGCGTTACTGGCCTTTAGAAATGGCGACATTAAAGTGTTAGTGGCCACGGACTTGCTGGCGCGCGGTATCGATGTGACGGCGCTGCCGGTAGTGGTGAATTTGGATTTACCGGAGAGTGCACCTGTGTATGTGCACAGAGTGGGCCGTACCGCGCGTGCGGGGTTAAGTGGCGTGGCCATTTCGTTGGTCAGTCACGGGGAAGCGAATGCGCTTAACGCCATCCGTGAGCTAACTGGTGAAGCCTTACCGCTACTGGCCTTGGAAGGCTTTCCTGTGACGGATCAACCCGCCAGTGAAGCGCGTAGCAAGCGGGCGCCACGAGATAAGAAAGCCAATCGTCGCAATATGAATAAAAGAACGAAGTAATAGCGCGAGCGTTGTAGCCGCCAATTTATTCGGCGGGCCTGCGTAGCTGGCGGTTTAAGACCATAACCGAGCCGAAGTCCTCTTCGCCGAAGAGACGGGCTCCTACAAACCCATGGTGCTGGACGTATGGTGTCTTTTGTAGCTGACCGCGTATGGCGAAAAAAGACCCGCACCGCAAGGTTTGGCCTTCTGGGATCAGGCTGTTAAAATGCGAGTCTATTTTGCTAGTGAGAGCCCTAATGGACGCCCGTGCCCTGCCCGTTTTTTTTAACGAACTTGAAACCCGCCTTAATGAACACCTTGGGGCTGAACCGTCTGAGATCCGCCGCTTGTTTCATGGTCGGGGTCGCAGCTTTGTCGGCCTTGAACAGCTCACTGCCGATTGGCTGGGTGATCAATTATTGGTAACCCTATTTATAGAGCCTGACGCGGAATTTTTAGCTGAACTTACTCGCGGCTTGCAGACCTTTAGCGAGCAAGACTTGTGGCACAAATGTGCTGGCCGCGCGATATTAGTGCAGCATCGTAAACGCGCCAGCTCACCGATTGAAGTGTTATGGGGTGAGCTTGAGCCAAGGCCCGTGGTATACGAGCACGGCTTACAATTTCAGTTGGATTTAGGCCGCAATCAAAATCACGGTTTGTTTCTTGATATGCGCTTAGGCCGAGAGTGGGTGCGCCAGCAGGCAGAAGATAAACGGGTATTAAATCTGTTTGCTTATACTTGCGGCTTTTCGGTGGCGGCCTTAAAAGGCGGCGCCAATCATGTGGTGAATCTCGACATGGCCAGGGGCATGCTCAATCGTGGTCGCGAAAATCATAAGTTGAATCAGCAAGATTTAAGCCAAGTGACCTTTCTCGGTCACGATGTGTTTAAGTCTTTGGGTAGATTGCGCAAGCTCGGCCCTTATGAGTTGATCATTATCGACCCACCCTCGTTCCAAAAAGGCAGCTTTGCCTTAACCACCGATTATCACAAGATATTACGCCGTCTGCCGGACCTATTAACGCCCAATGGCAAAGTGCTGGCCTGTGTGAATGCGCCAGCCATCCCCAGCCAGTTTTTAATCGACAGCATGGCGGAGCATGCGCCAACTCTGCAATTTGTGGAGCGACTCGCTAACCCGCCCGAGTTTGCAGACATAGCCCCCGAAGCTGGCCTTAAAGCCTTGGTGTTTAGGAACAATTAATTGTTTAAAAATAAAGAGCTAAGCAAGATCGAATAAATTCGACCCTACAAAAGGCCAGAGCGAACCTTCGTCATTGCGAGGAGCGACGCGGCAATCTATGCTTGGCCACTGGATTGCTTCGCTGCGCTCGCAAAGATCACATTCCTGTCATTGCGAGGAGTGCAACGACGCGGCAATCCATGCTTGGGACCCTGTGCAAGCGTGCAGAATGGATTGCCGCGCTACGCTCGCAAAGACGGAATAAGGGCGCATAACAACAGAGCACAGAGCGGCGTAAAGCTAACTCGAAAACTCGAAAGCAAAAAGGCCCGTGAGGATTAGTCACGGGCCGATTGATGATGTTTTAACGGTCGGTTTTACCTTTATTGCCTAGGAATGCTTAAAGCGCACCACTAGCTCATGCAAATCAACCGAGATAGTTTTTAAGTGCAGCAAAGATGATGAGGCTTGGGTGGCGCTGTCGGCGCTGGAGTCTGCCAAACCGGAAATGTTCACCACTTGGCGATTAATCTCTTCGGCCACACTCGCTTGTTGTTCAACGGCGGCGGCCATTTGGGTGGACATATTAGCAATCTGACTAACGGAATCCGCAATGCCATCTAGCATGGCGGAGCTTTCTACCACCCGCGCCACACCCGCATCGGCATTGGCCGCGCCTTGATAAGCAACACTCACCGCATCGTCGGCGCGCTGGGTCAGCTCCTTAATAATGCTATAAATCTCTTGGGTCGACGCTTGGGTGCGCTTGGCTAAATTACGCACCTCATCGGCCACCACCGCAAAGCCCCGACCTTGCTCGCCGGCACGGGCCGCTTCTATGGCGGCGTTGAGCGCCAGCAAGTTGGTTTGATCGGCAATTTGCTCAATCATTTGCGCGGCTTTAGCTATGCACCCGGTTTGCTCAGATACCGCCGACACAGACACCCCAATATCGGTGACCGTATTGCGCAAGGTTTCAATGGACTGCTTGGTGACCTCAGCAATAGCCGAACCTTGATTGACCAATGTATTCGCGGTATCTGCCGCTACCGCCGTGTCACTCACATGGCGCGACACTTCATGAATAGTGGTGCTCATTTGATTCATAGCGGTGGCTACTTGTGCGGTTTCTGATTGCTGGCATTCAATTTCGGAGCGGGTGTTTTGGGTGAGGCTCAAGCCAGTGTCGGTTTCTTGGGCCACATTACTGGCCGCGTTCTCAATACGGGAAATAACGGTGCCCAGATGCGAGAGCTCGCTTAAAATGGCCACCTTTAGCTTGCCCACGCCGCCTCTGTCATCGGTATAACTTTGTACCGCCAGCTCATGAGAAAATGAATTACGTAATAAGCCATTCAACGAATTGATGGCCGAGTGACGAACCCGACTTACCCACACTGCATAAATAAGTACGCTCAGCGCCAAGCCTATTTGAGCGAGAATATTGTGCCCAGATTGCCATAAGCCGAGCCATGCCAGTAGCGCCAGCACTAAAAACAGCTGATAAGGAGCAAAATATGGCAAAAAGCCGCGAGCCTTATTTGAGGATTGACTAGCGGTTTGGTTGGAAGCTTGATTAGAGGTTTGGTTTTGTAACTTGGTATACAAGCGTTGGGTGCGCAGTACATCTGGGCGCTTCGGCGCGGAGCGCACCGACTCATATCCGGTAATTTCACCGTTACGGGTCATGGGCGTTACGTAGGCATCTACCCAATAAAAATCACCATTTTTACAGCGATTCTTAATAACGCCCATCCAAGGCTTACCGCTTTTAAGATGCTCCCACATCACGCCAAAGGCAGCAGCCGGCATATCGGGATGGCGCACAATATTATGGGGTTGGCCCAGCAGCTCCTCGCGGGTGAAACCGCTCATGGCAACAAAAGCATCATTACATTCGGTGATGTTGCCCTGCTTGTCGGTAACGGTGATCAACTTATCTTGGCCAACAAAGGATTTTTCTCTGTCAGTAACGGGAAGGTTTTTTTTCATTTATTGTGGCCTTACTTAAAGCAGGGAGTGATGCGAATCTTATTATATAAACCTAAAACGCACCTGGTTCGTGGGGAACTTTCAACGGTTCTTGCGAGCAGACGCATGCTTTCGCTTGAGTCTGCTCATAGATCTGATCTTGGGGCTAAACATTGTTCTGATTGTTGTTCTAAACATTGTTCAGAACATAGCTATGAGCCTGTCACTTAGTCACAAGTTTCTGTTGATTTTAATGATGTACTCTGAATAAACGGATTGCTCGACCAGCACGCTGTCGGATACGCCGAAACAGAAATTTGTAGTTGCCATGTTTGTCATTTGTAGCTGCCAACTTGTTCGGCAGGCCAGCTTTGCTGGCTTTTTAAGGCCTAAACACAAAACCGAGCCGAATAAATTGGCTCCTACAAGAGCAAAACATAAAACCATGCTGAAGCCGTCCGTCTCTTCAGCGAAGAGGGCTTCGGCAGTCCTGCTAAGCGGGATAAAGGCCAGCTACAAGGTAAAAATACGTGGCTACAGCAGTACATCTGCCTAATTCATGTTTGCTTATAAGGCAAGAAAAAGATGTGATGAAGAGACAGGCTATGAGCCCTTACCTTCCCTGTCTTTATTACGGTCAGCTTATCGCTTCATGACCGCTGAGCTGGCATGATTATAAACAGAAAAACGTCTCAACACTGTTTTTTAAGCGCTATCGCCTTGATAAAGGTCAACTTTATAGCGTTAAAAGTACTGTGGTTACAAACCAATGTTACAAACCAGTAGCACAAATTATTATTAGCACCCAAATTGATAGCATTATTGATAGCGCGATTCATCGCACTGTTGATAGCAATAAAGGATCACCATGAACCTCATTATTTCCGTCAGCAACGCCATGACGCGCTGGCTTAAAGTGTCACTGCCTCGCCTGCCGAGCTTTGATGGTAAACGCATTGGCACCCAACCGCTGCACACCGACACCACACAGGTGTCTTGGCAATGCCATGTGCTGAGCCATGGCCCGAAAGGCAATCCTTATTTCACAGTGTTGGCCATGGAAGCATACAGTCGCTACCTGATTATGATCCCCTTTGCAGCACCCCCTACCCAAGCGGAGTTTGAGCAGACGTTACTGGAGCGCTGGGGCAACGAGGCATTGTTCTTGGCCCTAGATAGCGGCGCCGTGACCGACGATGAGCTGCCCATTATGGTCGAGGCCTTTACCCATCATCCTTGCCAGTCTCAGTGGGTGAACAACACGGATCTCAGTATCCAAAGCCATATTTCGGATGCGGGCACTTGGCTAATGGACACCTTAGACGACGAAGGTACCGACTTTTTAGACGCCAACCACTGCTATGGCTTAGCCACGCACCTTAATCGCTTACGCAAGAAGGTGGGCGGTAATAAAAAGAGTTTTCTGCCCATGACTCGATTGCTGGACGACAGCCTGTATCGCTTTGGCGACGGCTTGTCTGAGAATGCCTTTCCAGGCACCAAAGTAGGGAGCTTTCCTTGTCCCTACCCAGCGCCGCCTAAGGCAGATAACGTAATACAACTGGCGGATTACCGGAAATTTGCGAGGAAATAGTGGAAAGCTAAAAGTACAAAAAAACAGATATCGGGGTATGACGACAGTGAGACGTGTTTTGTAGGTGCCCATCTCTTCTGTGAAGAGGACTTCGGCACGGTTTGTTGTTGGGCTTGATGCTGTTCGTCACTGCCAGCTACGCTGGCCCGCCGAATAAATTGGCGGCTACAAGTACCGCCGAGACTCTTTGTTTTTGTAGGTGACCGTTTCTTCGGCAAAGAGGACTTCGCCACGGTCTGGTGTTTTATAAGCAATTGAAGAAAGGAAGGGGCTGCCACTCATTCCTCAACCGTTACCTCTCCATGTAGGCACTGTTGTTGATTTGGCACAATGCATCGCGAAATAATGCTTAAATTACGCGCAACCAAAGCCAGCTAGGCTGATTAAGTTCGATTTTTCACGCATATTCGCCATCCAGCTGTCGACCCCTCGGCTGGCTGCAGTATACTGGCGGTAATTTACCAATAGTGATGAGTTTTTTGAGTGCACCCACTGAGTCCCGTCGAACTAAATCCGATTTTTACCCTGCCTGAGATCAGTACGCTGAGCGAGCTGCCCCCTAAAGCGTTCAGTGCACTACAAGACAGAGCAGACTCCGCCTTTGCCACCCTCTCGGCCCTCAAAGCCGTGAATCCCATTTTATTATTGAATGGTTTTGCCGGTGTGGACTACGAAGAGCTGGTACACGACTTGGTCGCTAAGCATTCTGATCATGCTAATTTATTCGACCTTTGTTATGCGGAAAACTTAACGCATCCACAAAAACCCATCTGGCTGCGATTGAAAGCCGGCAGCGGTTTAGTGTTTTGTGAGTTAGTTGGCCAACTATTGGAATTGTCGTCGCGCCATCTGGATGCGGAGCATATTGTGGAGCGTATCTTAAAGAAACAAGATAACGACCCCAAGGTTGCCAACTATCTCTCTTTATTGGCTCAGCACGTGGCCGCCGGTGAAGGCTTTAGCCATCCGGTATTGATTAATCTCATGGTACATCGCCATGACGACAGCATGCCCATCGTACATGCGCGCCAGTTTACGCCTGAGCAGTTGTTTGGTGCCGTGCACTTTCAAACCGAACAAGGCTCCATATTTAGTCATCATCATTTACTTGAGCCCGGTCTTATCCATCAGGCCAATGGCGGCTATTTAATCGTGGCCATCGAAGAGCTGCTTGAGCAGCCTAATTTGTGGTTCCGTTTGAAAAATGCGCTGGTTACTCGTCAAATTGAGTGGAGCCGACCCGCTGAAATGGCCGCCTTTTACTTTCAGCCAGAAGCGCCGCCGCTGGATTTTCATCTGATTTTGGTAGGAGATCGCTCAGCGGTCGCCGAACTGTATTTAATGGATCGTGACTTAGATACGCTGGCCTTCTTACGGGCCGACATCTTGCCAGAATGGGATGCGCGTGAAGATTTACCGACTTATTTAGGGTATTTGGCTCACTTGCGTCAAAAATATCAATTGCTGGATTTAGATGCGAGTGCGGTGCTGCGTTTGTGTCGCTACAGCAGTCGCTTAACTGACCATCAACATAAAGTATCCTTAGTTGAAGCGCAGTTAGTGGCCATGATGCAGCTGAGTGATGTGATCGCGCGCCGTGAGCAAAGTGAGATTATCAGCGCCGCTCATTTGATATTGGCTCAGCAAGAGCAAGATCATCGCTTAAGTTTCTTAATTGAGCAGTCAGATATCGGCGTACGCGATGGTCAATATCTGATGCAAACGCAAGGCAAAGCCGTCGGTCAAATTAACGGTTTGTCGGTGATCCAAATTATCGGCCACCCTTATGACTTTGGTGAGCCGGTGCGTTTAACCGCCACCGTGCACTTGGGCGATGGCGATGTGGTGGACATTGAGCGCAAAGCTGAATTAGCCGGCCATATTCATGCCAAGGCCATGATGATTATTCACGGCTATTTGTCGAACTTATTTGGGGCCGAGCACCCTTCGCCCTTATCGGCTAACTTGGTATTTGAGCAGTCTTATCATGAGATAGACGGTGACAGTGCCTCCTTAACCGGTTTGTGTGCTTTACTCTCTGCCATGGCTAAAGAGCCGATTTATCAACACTTTGCTGTAACGGGTGCCTTGGATCAGTTTGGTAATGTGCAGCCGGTGGGCGGCGTGAACGAAAAAATTGAAGGTTTTTACCGCCTGTGTAAAATTCAAGGCCTTACCGGTCAGCAAGGCATTATTTTGCCGGACAGTAATCGTTTACAATTGAATTTATCCGATGAAGTGACCGCCGCCGTCAGCGCCGGCCAGTTTCATATTTTCCCCGTGGCCCGCGTGGAACAAGCGATTGAGCTGCTTACCGGCAGCGTAGCCGGTGATGTGGAACAACCAGATACGCTCTTTGGGCGCATTCGTGATCGGCTCGATGAGCTGAATGGTCATACTTTAGAACGTGGATTTTTACGGCGCTTGTTTCGAATTTAATTTCGGATTTAGTTCCGACTTTAGAGTGATCGGACTTGTCTGGCGAACAAGTGTTCGCTAAAGTGACGCCAATTTACCATCTAGGCCTTTGCCTGAACATAATGGAATACTGTGACTATGTCTCAAGAACAGCCTCAAGCCTTGCCTTCGCAAAAAGAACTGGGCAAGCATAGCTTTACCCGTGAAGAATTACTGGCCTGTAGCCAGGGTGAATTATTTGGCCCAGGTAACAGCCAGTTGCCCGCCCCTAACATGCTGATGATGGACCGCATCATGCAGATCTCTGATGACGGCGGCGAGCACGGTAAGGGCGAAATCATTGCCGAATTAGATATTAATCCTGACTTATGGTTTTTTGATTGCCACTTCCCCGGTGACCCAGTAATGCCAGGTTGCTTAGGCTTAGATGCCATGTGGCAGCTGGTCGGCTTCTTCTTAGGCTGGAAAGGTGGCCCAGGTAAAGGTCGTGCACTGGGTGTAGGTGAAGTGAAATTTACTGGTCAAATTTTGCCAACCGCGAAAAAAGTGACTTACAAGATCACCTTGAAGCGCGTCATTTGGCGCAAACTGATCATGGGCATCGCCGATGGTACCGTTGAAGTTGATGGCCGCGTAATCTACGAAGCCAAAGATTTGAAAGTAGGTTTGTTTACTGATACTTCTAAGTTCTAATCTTTGAGTGAAGAGTGAAGAGTAAATTGTGAAGGGACAGAACATAGGTTTGGTGTTCCTCTTTACGCTTACCCCTTCCCTCTTAACAAGGTATGAGTAACTAGCCAAAAGGCCCCACTGATATGTGGGGCTTTTTTATTGCCGTCTTCCTGATGACCATCAGGATCTAGCTCGGTTATTTGAAGTTTTGTTACACAAAACCGGCCCGCTACTCTTTGCCTAAAATAAGGGCCTCTACAAGCTCGGTGATTTTGTAGAAGCCGCTTTAGCCGGCTGGTGGTGCGAAGCAGCACTGTGTTTATCGTCTGTCCGTCGCAGCCAAAAAAATACCCTCATGTTGTTCATGAGGGTATTTTTATTTTACTGAGTGCTGCACTTAACGTGCAGCAATCTGCTTTACCATATTAAGCGTTGGCTTGGGCTTCTAGCTCTTCCCAACGGCTGAAGGCGGTTTCGAATTCGCTTTCAGCGTCGGCCAATTGTTGCAGCGCTTTTTGGGTTACGTCTTCGCTCTTACTGAAAAAGTCAGGGGCGTTAACGGTGCTTTGCAGCTTTTCTATTTTTTGCTCGAGTTGTTCAAGCTTAGCCGGCAAACCTTCCAGCTCTTGCTGAATTTTATACGGCAATTTTTTTGCCTTAGGCTTGCTCTCTATTTTTGGAACAGCTTTAGCTTCAACTTTAGTCTCTGGTTTGTCTTTGGCTTTTTCTGCCACAGGCTTTCGATAAGACAGCTGATGCTGCATATCTTGATAACCGCCCACAAACTCGCTGACCTTGCCCTGCCCTTCAAATAACCAGCAATGGGTCGCCGTGTTATCGATAAAGTCACGGTCGTGGCTCACCAGCAATAAGGTGCCTTTGTAATCTGCCAGTAATTCTTCCAGCAACTCGAGGGTTTCTACGTCCAAGTCGTTGGTCGGCTCATCGAGCACCAAAAGATTGCTGGGCTTTAAGAATAAACGCGCCAGTAATAAACGGTTTTTCTCACCGCCAGACAAGGCTTTAACCGGGGTACGCGCGCGCTTAGGCTCAAACAAGAAGTCTTGCAAGTAGCCCAATACGTGGCGGCTGCGACCATTCACTTCAACTTCTTGCTTACCTTCGGCCAAGTTATCCATCACGGTGCGCTCAGGATCAAGCTGCTCGCGATACTGGTCAAAGTAGGCCACTTCTAACTTGGTGCCGCACTTTAAGGTACCTGAGTCCGCTTCCAGTTTGCCGAGTAACAATTTTATCATGGTACTCTTGCCACAACCGTTCGGGCCAACCAAGGCAATTTTGTCACCGCGCTGAATAAGCGTGGAGAAATTGTCGAGCAACAGGTTGTCCTCGTAGGCGAAGGTTAAATTCTCAGCCTCAAACACTATCTTGCCTGAGCGACGTACATCATCCAGCGTGACGCTGACCTTACCAATACTTTCACGACGTTCGCCGCGCTCAACGCGAAGCTCTTTTAAGGCGCGCACTCGGCCTTCGTTACGGGTACGACGGGCTTTTACACCTTGGCGGATCCAGGCTTCTTCTTGGGCTAAGCGCTTATCGAACAAGGCATTTTGATCTGCTTCTACGCGCAGCGCTTCTTCTTTACTGACTAAGTAGTCGTCGTAATTGCCCGGCCAGCTAGACAGCTTGCCGCGATCCAAGTCCACGATGCGCGTGGCCATCTTACGGATAAAGGCACGGTCGTGACTGACGAACACGATGGCGCCTTTAAAGTCCAGCAAGAAGGTTTCGAGCCAAGCAATGGCCTCGATATCTAAGTGGTTGGTCGGCTCATCGAGCAATAAAATTTCTGGATCGTTCGTCAAGGCGCGTGCCAGTGCTACTTTACGTAACCAACCACCGGATAAATCGTTTAAACGGGTATCACCATTGAGCTCTAATAACGTCAGGCTTTGATTAATTTTAGTCTCAAATCCCCAGCCGTCAGAGGCATCAATTTGCTCTTGCAGACGCATCAGATCATTCATGGCTTTATCTGAAAAGTCGTGGCCCACTACTTCTAACTGGTGATGGTACTTTTTCAGCAAAGTGCCCATTTCAGCCAAACCGCCGGCCACATAGTCAAATACAGTTTGATCGTCATCCACTTGCGGAGGATCTTGCTCAAGGCGGGCAATGTTAATGCCTTGCAATAACTGACGGCGGCCATCATCTAACTGCAGCTCACCGGCGATCACTTTCATCAGCGTCGACTTACCGGCACCGTTACGGCCAACGATACACACGCGCTCGCCGGCTAAAATATTAAATTCTATTCCGTCTAATAACGGCGCATCACCAAACGCTAATTGCGCGTTTTGTAGGGTCAATAAACTCATTAAATCTCTCGATTAAAGGCAATAATGTCGGCGGCCGTAAAAGGCCAATCCAGCTCGCGGCCATCCATATGGCGCAACACCGGAATGCGCACAGCATAGGCTGCTAGCCACCGTTCGTCGTTGATAATATCTTCCAGCACAGTGGCGTTACTTAACTCAGTTTGTTCAAGTAACGTCCAGGCTTGTTCACACAGATGGCAACCATCCGTTGAAAATAGCGTTAAGCGCATGGTTAATTCCTCGCTACTCATAGCTAATTCTTCACTACCCTAATTCTTCACGACTGTGGCGTTTCGGCCCAGGTGATTTCCCAACAATTATGAATATGTGGGTTACGGGCGAAGTCTTTGGGTAAGCTGTTTTTGCTTACGTCTTTGGCTTTCAAGCCTAACTGGGCTAAGCCTTCTAAATCCATTTTAAATTGGCGCTTATTGTTGGAGAAAATCACCAAGCCATTCGGGCGTAAATGCTTACTCAACAAGCCCAACAACTCCAGATGATCGCGCTGAATATCGAAGTTATCTTCCATGCGCTTGGAGTTAGAAAATGTCGGCGGATCGACGAAGATCAAGTCGTAGCTCTCACCTGGCTCGCGTAACCAGCTTAAACAATCAGCCTGAATAAACTGATGCTCACGACCATTTAAGCCATTCAGCGCCATATTGCGCTCGGCCCAACCTAGATAGGTGTTAGACATATCCACCGTGGTGGTGGACTTAGCGCCCCCCAAACCGGCATGTACCGTAGCGCTGCCCGTATAAGCAAACAGATTTAAGAAATCTTTGCCCTTGGCCAACTCACCGATGCGCTTGCGGGTCGGTCTGTGATCCAAGAACAAGCCCGTATCCAGATAATCGTATAAGTTCACCAGTAAGCTGGCGTTATGCTCTTGTACTTCCAACCACTGATCGCGGCGATCCAGTTTTTCATATTGCTCACGGCCGACTTGGCGGGCGCGTACCTTCATGATCAACTTATTAGCCGTCACGCCAGTGACCGCCATGGTAGCTTGTACTAAATCGTAGAAACGACCGCGCGCCTTGTATTCAGGAATGGTCTTAGGGGCGGCGTATTCTTGAATAACAATGTAATCTTGATAACGGTCGATGGCGGCATTGTATTCAGGTAAATCTGCATCATAAAGACGGTAGCAATCGATGTTTTCGGTCTTGGCCCACTTTTCGAGTTGCTTGATGTTTTTGGTCAAACGATTTGCAAAGTCGACGGCTAAAGGTCGCGCGGTTTTAGCGTCTGCAGCAATCTGATAATTACGCAGCTCACAGGCAAGCGCGCCGTTAAAGAGCTTATAAATTTTATCATGACGCAGGCGCAAGCAGCTCAGTAACTCCGGTGAGCTGGAGATCAAGCTGACATTCCAGCCTTTAAATTGCTCACGCAATCTATCACCCAGTAACTGATGCAAGCCTAATAAGGACGGAAATTCGCTTAAGCGCTCGCCGTACGGCGGGTTAGAAATAACCCAGCCAGTTTGTTCATCAGGGTTTTGCGGATCGGCTAAGGGATTGACTAAATTCTCGACCGTGCCTTGGCGTAAATCGATAAGGTTGCCCACTCCCGCCGCCATAGCGTTGTCTTGGGCAAAGCCCAGTACGCGCTTGTCTTGGTCAAAACCAATGAGCTGTACTTGAGTTTGCTTTAAACCGCGAGTCGCACGCACCGTGGCCTCGGCGCTGATCTCTTGCCAGGCATTTCTGTCGTGACCGCTCCAGGCCATAAAGCCAAAGCGTACCCGCAATAAACCCGGCGCATGATCGGCGGCCATCAATGCCGCTTCTATTAGTAAGGTGCCAGAGCCACACATAGGGTCGACTAACGGTGAGGTCTTATCCCAACCGCTGCGCAATAAAATCGCCACCGCTAAGTTTTCTTTAAGCGGTGCATCGCCCGCCTGCTGGCGATAACCGCGCTGATGCAGTGCCGGACCAGACAAGTCGAGGGTAATGCTCAGCTCATTATTACGCTTCAAATGCGCCAAGATCCGAATGTCAGGCGTGCGCTTATCAACGTTGGGCCGCTCACCGTGGCGCTTAGTTAAACGATCCACGATGGCGTCTTTAATTTTTAGGCCACCATATTGGGTATTGGTGATGGCTTCGTTGGTGCCCGAAAAGTCTACCGCAAAGGTCTGCCCTGGTTGAATATGATCCTCCCACGCCACATTTGCCGCACCCAGATATAAGTCCATATCGGTGCGCATGGTAAACTCGGTCAGCTGCAACATAATGCGCGACGCTAAACGCGACCACATACAGGCGCGGTACGCGGTGGCCAAATCACCCTGAAAGCCGATACCGGCCACAGTTTCCTGTAGATGAGTGGCGCCTAACTGAGTAAGTTCATCAAGGAGCAAAGATTCCAAGCCTTTAGGGCAGGTAGCAAAAAACGGCAGTAGCATAGTCAGGCTTATCCAAACAAAAGAGGCGCGCATTATACCTCAAAGCTGGGAGATTCTGTAGAATTTGCCGCGTATTGTACGTATTTGAAGCGGCTTGGCGTTATATTAGGCAACTAGAATAAAGTTCTGCATCCACGCTTGCATTCAGTGAGACAGATCACTAATATGCACAACCTGAGGACGCGGGATGGAGCAGTTTGGTAGCTCGTCGGGCTCATAACCCGAAGGTCGTTGGTTCGAATCCAGCTCCCGCAACCAACTCAGTGATAGCAATATCTTAAGTAAGCATTATGTAGTAAAGTAGTACGGCATTAGCGTTTAAGTAATCGGACGCGGGATGGAGCAGTTTGGTAGCTCGTCGGGCTCATAACCCGAAGGTCGTTGGTTCGAATCCAGCTCCCGCAACCACTTAAGTGTGAAGCAATACGTAAAGAAATAGAAAATATAAAGTTAGTATGAATAAAGAGTAAGCGTTTAAGTATCGGACGCGGGATGGAGCAGTTTGGTAGCTCGTCGGGCTCATAACCCGAAGGTCGTTGGTTCGAATCCAGCTCCCGCAACCACTTAAGTGTGAAGTAATACGTAAAGAAATAGAAAATGTACAGTTAGTATGAATAAAGAGTTAGCGTTTAAGTATCGGACGCGGGATGGAGCAGTTTGGTAGCTCGTCGGGCTCATAACCCGAAGGTCGTTGGTTCGAATCCAGCTCCCGCAACCACTTAAGTTTACAATTAGCCTGTTCAGGCAAATAGCAATCCTCCTAAAGTTACCTCAGTACTCCCCTACCCTGTTATTACACTCTAAACTTCATTAAATATACCCATGCGAACCTATGTTCGATTTTTTCGATCCTGATTTTCATCATGCGTACACACAACATACCCCAGCAGATTGCTATCTGTTGTCATATCGCTGTAAAACAAGCAGCACAAAGCCAACAATAGAAATGCTACTGTTGGCTTTGTGCTTTAATTTTTCTGATGCTTTCAATTTCTTGTGATCACAGACTCTTTCACAGACTCTTTCAAGCCCAAACAGCAAAACGCGGGCTGCAGTCCGTTAACCTACTTGTCTGATATCGTTGATATCGTTGATATTGCTGATGGTATCTAAACTGACCAGTCGATCATTCATCACCTTGATGGCACTAAAGGTGTTGAGTTGCTTGCTGTCCGACAATAAGCGAGGTGCCGACAATGAAATACACACAGACGCAGACGGTGAGGTATCCACCACCATCATGGTGAGCTGTTCATTTTCTACGTCTAAACCAATTAGCTCACCAAGCTCAGGTTGATGATAATCTGCTTGCGGTTCAAAAAACCAACTCTGGGGCATCAAGGGTTTATAAAATCGAGCCACGGCCACACCATTTAACGCCGCTTGCACCCGTTGTGCCGATGAACCCATAGTGTTGAGCTGATCGATAAATCGATAATATAGGCCGGTATCCTCGACCGAAAAGCACTGTTCTAATGAGGCCGAATACACTAAATGCTTCTCCAGATAGGGGCTGCTAAATAGCATCTCCGCCCCCAGATCCAGCATTAGGTGTTTGTCTTCGCCCATAAACCAGCGCCACTGATCATTTGGTTGAAGTAACATCCAAGTCACACCTTTTAGTTATACAACATTATGGTTTGATACTTGATAATAGACGTCATTTATCAAACCAAATGTTTAATTATTCATTAATACGCTAATTTATAACCCATTTGGAGCTAAAGGTAAATTATTGTGCGCCATGCCGCCTTTATAAATGGCGTGCCAATTGCTGAATAAGCTTAGGACCTTGATAAATAAATCCAGAATAAATCTGCACTAAGCTGGCGCCGGCAGCCATCTTCTCACGACCTGCGGTCAGTGAGTCAATCCCGCCCACACCAATAATAGGTAAGTGACCATTTAAGCGACGCGACAGCTCTTGGATAACCCAAGTACTTTTGCTTTGCACCGGTCGGCCGCTTAAGCCACCCGCTTCATGGGCATGGGGCAAATCAAACACTAACTCGCGATCCAGCGTGGTATTGGTGGCGATCACGCCGTCAATATTAAAGCGCACTAAGCTGTCTGCCACTTGCTCAATTTCAGCCATCGACAAATCTGGGGCAATCTTCACCAGTAAGGGCACCTGCTTATTATGAATCAGCGCCAATTCGGCCTGCTTTTCTTTGAGTGACCCTAATAAATCATCTAGCGCTTCACCGTATTGTAAGCTACGGAGGCCTGGTGTATTGGGCGAGGAAATATTCACCGTAATGTAGCCTGCGTGAGCGTAGGCTTTTTCCATGCAAATAATATAATCGTCTTTGCCATGCTCAATCGGGGTATCTTTATTTTTACCGATATTGATGCCGAGCACGCCGCTATAGCGGGCGCGTTTAACGTTTTCAATTAAGTAATCGATGCCGTGGTTATTAAAACCCATGCGGTTGATGATGGCATCTGCTTGTTTAATACGAAACAGGCGCGGCTTCTCATTGCCCTCTTGTGCCTTGGGCGTCACGGTACCAATTTCAATAAAGCCAAAACCCATGGCAGCAAAGGCATCGATGCAATCACCGTTTTTATCTAAACCTGCCGCCAATCCCACCGGGTTGTCGAAGGTTAAGCCCATTACCTCTACGGGATTAATAATTTGCGGCCGACGATATAAAGCCGCCAAGGCGTTATGTTGCGTTTTTGCCAATCCCTTGATGGTGAGCTCGTGCACATGCTCTGGGTCACATTGAAACATTAGGGGTTTAGCCAGTGAATACACAGTTCTTATCCTTGTAAAAAAGCCCCGGTATTGACCAGGGCTTGAGTATGATTATGCAATGCTATTTATGAAACGGCGTTTAAACTAAGCCCGCCATTAAACGGCGTTCACACAATGCAGATGCAGCAAATTCAGCTCGCGCAAGGCCACTGAAAACTGAGCAAACTCATGGCTAGAAGAGGCCTTAAAGTCAGCTAATAAATGGCGCCAGCGGTTCAATGCTTGCTCGTGCTCATCAAGCCATTGGGCCAGCATATTAGCGCATTCATCGCTCGCATTACAGTGTTTCAATACCACAGCCGTGAGGCTACGCTGCTGATAATCCAAGTCTTCTCTAAATGCAGAACGTGCCTGTGCTTGCCAGTGGTTACTGACTTCTTGTTCGTTTATTTGGTCTAAGAACCAATGCAGCTCAAGCTCCACGCCCAAGTGGAAGTACAGCTTAGCCACCACTTTTATGTCTTTGCCTTTTTCTTTGGCCACTTGTGCTAAGTCTAGGCTTGAAAACGCGCTGCTTAACTGCGCCACTCGCTCGGCGACAGATTGCGACACGCCTTGGGCCGTGAGCTCGCTCACTTCCTGTTTAATCTCTGCCACTTCTGACTCAACCATCACCGAGTACAAGTCTTCTGCCAAGCTGGCATAAGCCGGTTTAAAGAGGATGATGGCCCGCTCGATAGACAACTTACGATCCCGATTGCGCAACAACCAGCGAGTCGCACGACGAACCGTACGTCTCACTTGTGTAAAGAGTGCTAACTGCACGGCTGCCGGCGCTTGATTATCCAACGCCTCAATATCACGCAGCAGAGCGTCCATGCCAAACACCTCGCGCGCTATCATAAAGCTGTGCGCAATATCGCAGATGCTGGCGCCGGTTTCGTCTTGCAAACGCATGGCAAAGTTAAAGCCCATGTCGTTAACCATGATGTTGGCCAAACGGGTCGCAATGATCTCACCCCGTAACGGGTGAGCCATCAGCGCTTCACCAAACTGCGCCACTAACGGTTGAGGCATGCTCAGCGGCAATAACTGGGCGATAAAGTCATTGTCGGTGATCTCGCTAATATTGAGCGTCTCTTTCAAGGTCATCTTGGCGTAAGCCACTAAAATCGCCAACTCAGGGCGAGTTAAACCGCTGCCTACCGCCATGCGCTCGGTCAGCTCATCGTCGCTCGGTAAATACTCTAATTGACGATCCAACTTGCCTTTACGCTCTAGCCAATGAATAAAGTGCTGCTGCTCTTTGATTGCCGCCGCCCCACTGTGCTCGGTAATCGAAATTGTTTGCGACTGGCGATAGGCGTTGGTCAGCACTTTGTTGGCCACATCTTCCGTCATGTCGAACAATAACTGGTTGCGGTGCTCCATGCTCAGCTCGCCTTTATCGACCAAAGTGGTCAATAAAATCTTAATGTTTACTTCGTTATCGGAGCAATCCACACCGCCTACGTTATCGATAAAGTCGGCATTAATGCGCCCGCCTTGGCTTGCGTATTCAATGCGCCCTAGCTGAGTACAACCTAAGTTACCGCCCTCGCCGACGATGCGAGTACGAAGCTGTGCGCCATTAACACGTACTGCATCGTTGGCACGGTCACCCACATCAAAATGACTTTCCCGTGCAGATTTCACATAGGTGCCAATGCCGCCATTCCAAATCAAATCCACTTTGGCCATCAACAAATGATGAATGACTTCCGTCGGTGCCAAGCTCGTCTTATCCGTATCCAGCAGCTGCTGCATTTCAGGGCTTAAGCTAATGGACTTAGCCGAGCGCTCAAACACACCGCCGCCTTTTGAAATCAAACTTGCATCAAAATCGCTCCAGCTTGAACCCGGAGTGTTAAATAATCGCTCTCGCTCCACATAGGTGGCCGCCGCATTGGGGGTGGGGTCAATAAAGATGTGTAAGTGGTTAAAGGCACCCACCAGGCAGGTGTGTTCTGAGCGCAACATGCCATTACCAAACACGTCGCCGGCCATATCGCCAATGCCGACCACGGTAAAGTCTGTGGTTTGGCAGTCAATATTCAGCTCTCGGAAGTGGCGCTTCACCGACTCCCAACCACCGCGAGCGGTAATGGCCATCTTCTTATGGTCGTAGCCTACAGAGCCGCCAGAGGCAAAGGCATCGCCTAACCAATGTTTGTATTCAGCACTGATTTCATTGGCAATATCAGAGAAAGAGGCAGTACCTTTATCGGCGGCCACCACCAAGTAGTAGTCATCTTCGTCGTGGCGAACCACGTCTTTAGCCGGTATAACCACGCCTTCGATAATGTTGTCGGTCACGTCTAACAACGCGCGAATAAAGAGGCGGTAACACGCCTTACCTTCGGCTAAGAAAGCAGCGCGATCGCCCTCTGGCAGTTGCTTACACACGAAACCGCCCTTGGCACCCACGGGCACAATCACGGTATTCTTCACTTGCTGTGCTTTTACCAGACCTAATACTTCGGTACGGAAGTCTTCACGACGATCCGACCAACGCAAACCACCGCGCGCCACTTTACCCCAGCGCAGATGCACGCCTTCAACCCGCGGCGAGTAGACAAATATTTCAAACATCGGCAGCGGTTGCGGCATGTCGCTAATAGTGGCGGGCGCCAGCTTAAAGGAGATATAAGGCTTGGGCTCACCATTGGCCGCAGGCTGATAGAAGTTGGTACGTACCGTGGCTTCAATCATTTCCATAAAGCGGCGAATAATGCGATCGTCATCGAGGTTGGCGACGTTATCGAGCTCTGCCACTAATTGCTGATGCAACTCAGCTTCTTGCGTGGCGTCTTGGGTTTGTACCAAAGAAAAGCGCTGTTCAAACAGCGTGAACAACAGCTGAGCTAATTGCGGATAACGGGCCAAGGTTTCTTCAATGTATTGCTGGCTAAAGCTAACGCCAGTTTGGCGCATATATTTAGCATACCCGCGTAACACGCTGATATCGCGACCGGTAAGTTCACTGGCCAGCAACAAGCGGTTAAAGCCGTCGTTTTCCAGCTCTTTATTCCACACTTGGGCAAATGCCTGCTGAAAACGGGCTTGGCAATGGTCAAGATCGAGCGGCGCGCCTATGTAGGACATGGAAAAGTCCAAGACCCAGTAAGTGTCGTCGCCACAGCTTACCTGATGCGGCGTTTCACCTATGATGCGCAGGCCTAAGTTTTCCAGCATTGGCATCACATCAGATAAATGGATGGGCTCATTGCGGTGATAGAGCTTAAGGCGCACCCGGTTAGAGTCGGGTTTTTCTTCTTGGGCGCGATAAAACAACATGCCCAGTGGCTGCTCATCACTGAGCGCCTCCAGTTTTTCAATATCGGCCACGGCAGAGCCGGGCATCACTCTTTCGGTGTATGAATGACCAAAAGCGGCACCGTATTTATCGAACAGGCGCTTACCTTCGGCTTCGCCCAAGCTTACGGATAACGCTTGGCTCAATTGATCTTCCCAACTGCGGGCGGCTTCGATTAAGTTTGCTTCAATTTTATTCACATCAATGTCCATTGCGTTATCTTGCACCCGAATTAAATAATGGGTGCGTGCAAATACGCCCTCAGAAAAATAAGTGCTAAATTCCACTTCCTCTTCTGAACCAAAGTAATCTTGTAAAATTGCTTGGGTTTTTTGGCGCAACGTAGTGTTAAACCGCTCTTTGCTGACATACACCATGCAAGAGAAAAAGCGTTCAAATAAGTCACGGCGCACAAACAGCCGCGTCATGTCCCGCTCTTGCATGCCCAACACACCCATGCCGATGGTAGTTAGCTCTTGTTCGGTGGCTTGAATAAGCTCATCGCGCGGGTAGCTTTCTAGAATATTAACTAAAGATTTATAGGCGTGGCTGCCCGCCACTAAACCAGAATGAGCCAGAATACGGCGTAACTTAGCGCCAATCAGCGGGATATCGAGGGCACTTAAGTTATATACATTTGAGGCATAAAGACCGATAAAACGATCTTCACCTATCACCTTACCCTGAGCATCGAAGCGTTTAATGCCAATGTAATCAATATAAGAGGGTCTGTGGACCCGAGATTGGTGATTGGTTTTGGTAAGAATTAAAATGTTGTTATTTAGCGCCGCCTCCCGCGCAGCTGGGCTCAAATCACTGAGCGCTAACGGCTGGGCGTGGCTGATGTTACGTAATAAGCCTAAGCTGCTGTCTAGCTCAGGCAATAGCACTTGGGAATCGCCTTCACCGGTTAATTGATAGCGACGATAGCCCATAAGGGTGAATTTATGATCCACCACCCAGTTTAAAAACGCTAACGTCTCCGCCATTTCATCCGGATGCGCGCCACAGGCTGTAGGCAGCTCAGTTATCACTTGCTCCAAGCGTTGCACCAGGGGCTGCCAGTCAGACACCACTTGCAGCACTTCTGTTACCACAGACACTAATTCAGCGGTTAAGGCGTCGCGGGTTTCTGGGGCGGCTAAGCGGTCTATTTCAATTAAAAAAGCGGTTTCAAGTGCTTGACTGGCGCTGGCTTGCTCTTGACTTTGTACCTGCTCTCGTTCTCTGATGTCGGTGAGCTCGCCATCAGCATCGCGTACCACTTGCATGGGTTGATGCAGCATAAGATGCGAGGTGATGCCCATGCGGGTGAGCACCATGCGAATGGAGTCCACTAAAAATGGCGCATCTGTGCAGATCACTTCTACCAATGTATGCGGTGACTGCCAGCCGTGACGGCCGAGCTCTGGGTTATAAACACGCACATATAAGGCAGCGTCTGGGCGCGTAGCAAAGGCTTGCCACAGGTTAATGGCCGCGCCATACACATCGCTGGCGTTACGATGATACAAGTCATAATCAGTAATACCGCTGTATAACTGAGTGACGAAATTGTTTACTAAGGGAGCGAGCTGTTCTGGGAATTTATCGGTGATGTGTTGGGCTACATTGTCGAGCAAAACGGATCTTGCTGCGGATTTAAATGCCATATTTTATCTTCCTCGAATACAAGCAAGAGCCAAAAGAGCATAACGCCCTCAGGTAATAAAACAGTGTATGCCCGCCTTATATTGAATGCGAGTAGCACGCGGGGAAAAGACGCTAAAGCATCGACTCGATCACTGCTTCATAGAATACTGTGCAGTTTGATACTCTCTCAAACCCGATACGAGTTTGCAAGTTAATGAATAAGTTAGTAAAAATATTGAATAGTTATTAAGGAGAAAAAGAAAGCGCTGCGTTGAATGCTATACGCTATAAACACCTTTGCGGTTGGTTTTGACCTTGTCGGTGGCTTTGTTTTCGGTAAATAGCATGAGTTATGGTTTGTTTTATCCCAAACCTCTAAAACTATCCAGCTACGCTGGCCTGCCGAATAAATTGGCAGCTACAAAAAGCACAGAATTTTGGCTTAGCTTTTGAGCTAAAATTATTCAGCGTAACTGGTAGGGTTTAAGAACAAAAAAATACCGAGACAAGCTCGTATGAAGTGTTTATTTTGGTCACAAGGTGTAAAGCTAGCCAACGGAGCTACAAGCGCATTAGCTGTTGGAATTGATTGTCGCTGTTGATGATGATTTCAAAATAACCCTGTAGGCCATCATGACTGACGAAGCTACGAAAGTGGTGTAGCGCAATTTGCAGCCGCAGCCCTTGTTCGGTTTGTACCGACAAGGCCGCGGTGCGGCCTTGATAATATTGTAATAGCTGCGGCCGCGAAATAGCCAAGCGAAACCGCAGCCGACGCATTAGGCCAGCGCCTTGGCGATTTTCTCGTACAAATCACCGGACAACTCAGGCAATGCCATCAGTTGATTTAACCGAGCCTTAATTAATCCCTGGCGGGCATCATCCAAACGCGCAAACTGGATCAGAGGCGTAATTAAGCGTGACGCTATTTGTGGGTTACTCTTATTAAGCGCAATCAGCACCGACACTAATACGTCATAACCGCCGCCATCTAAGCGATGAAAGGCCAGCGGATTACCGTTAATAAAGGCCCCAATCACAGCGCGTACCCGATTAGGGTTATTCAAACTAAAGGTGGGGTGTGCCATTAATTGCGCAATGCGCGCTAATACGTCATCCCCCGGTGCCGTGGCTTGCAAGCGAAACCAATTATCGAGCACTAAGCCATCGTGCTGCCATTTTTGCTCAAAGTCCGCCAGCATAGCGCTCGCTTCACCCAACTCCGCTCGCACCGCCGCCTTCATGGCACCCAGCGTATCTGTCATATTATCGGCTTGCTGATATTGCGTTTGTGCCAAGCCACTATCGCCGGCTAACGCCAAATAACTGAGCGCCACATTCTTCAGCGCACGTTTGCCGATATCTTGATGATCAATGCGATATTGTGGCGTCACATGTTGTTGGTAGGCGCGGCGCCACAAGGGAGTCAGTGCTTGCGCTAAGGCTAACTGCAGCTCGGCGTGTACTTGGCCTAAGACACTGATATCGACTTGCTCAAATAACTCCAGCAAGCTGCCGATATCTGGCAAGGCCAGCATCTCGGCTTGCAAGGCGGCATCCAAGCTTTGATCGTCGAGCGTGGCGCTAAATACCTCTAACAAGGCTTGAGGTAGCTGTACCGCCTCTTGATGCTGCAATCTTGACACATTGTCACGCACCGCATTGTTAATCAGCATTTGTACTGCGTCCCAACGCACAAACTCATCGATGCTGTGCTTGGCCAATAAAGTAAGCTGGGCATCGGTATAGTCATATTCGAGTTTTACCGGTGCTGAAAACGACTGCAGCAAGGCCGGCACTGGGCGCGAGGGGATATTTTCAAACACAAACTCGTGCTCGGCCTCCATTACATCCAATACCGGGCTGACACTCTCACCGTGCAAGGTAAGCATTAATGGCTCGCCCTGCTCTGTATACAAGGCCACGCTTAATGGAATATGCAACGGCAGCTTTTGCGGTTGATCCAAGGTGGGCGGCGTATGTTGGCGCACGGTTAAGGTATAGCGCTGGATGCTGACATCATAATTATCGCTCACCTGTAACACAGGCGTCCCCGACTGGCTGTACCAGCGGGCAAAACGCGTTAAATCGCGCCCGCTGGCCTCACTCATGGTGCTAAGAAAGTCTTCACAGGTGGCCGCTTGACCATCAAAGCGTTGCAAATACAGCGCCATGCCACGTTGAAACGCCACTTCACCCACTAAGGTGTGCAACATGCGGATCACTTCTGCGCCCTTCTCATACACGGTAAGGGTGTAGAAGTTGTTCATCTCAATCACCGCATCGGGGCGAATGGGATGCGCCATGGGGCCGGCGTCTTCGGCAAATTGTGGGCCACGTAAGGTACGTACATTTTGGATGCGATTAACGGTACGCGAGCCTAAATCCGAAGAGAACTCTTGGTCACGAAATACCGTTAAGCCTTCTTTTAACGACAACTGAAACCAGTCACGACAGGTCACGCGATTACCGGTCCAGTTATGAAAGTATTCATGGCCAATCACCCGTTCTATATCCAGATAATCCGCATCGGTGGCGGTATTGGCATCGGCCAATACGAACTTGGAGTTAAAGACGTTTAAGCCTTTGTTCTCCATGGCGCCCATATTGAAGAAGTCCACCGCCACTATCATGTAGATATCGAGGTCGTACTCCAAATGACAGCGCTGCTCATCCCAGGTCATGGACGCTTTTAGGCTGTCCATGGCATGATCAGCTCTGTGCAAGTTGCCCTTATCGACGAAGATTTCCAGCGCGACCTCGCGACCACTGAGAGTGGTAAAACTGTCGCGCAGTACATCAAAATCACCGGCCACCACCGCAAACAGGTAAGCGGGCTTAGGAAACGGGTCTTGCCATTGTACCCAATGACGACCGTCATCAAGTGTGCCTTCATCTACCTTATTGCCGTTCGATAATAAGTAAGGGCAAGTGGCGAGGTCGGCGGTAATACGGGTGCTGAAACGCGCTAATACATCTGGGCGATCCAAATAATAGGTAATACGACGAAAGCCTTGTGCTTCACACTGAGTGCAAAAGGCGGAGCCGGATTTATAAAGTCCTTCTAGCGCCGTATTGGCCGCCGGATCCAGCTCAGTTTTAATGGTCAGCACAAATTCTTGCGGCAATTGCGACAAAATTAAGCTGCTGTCCGTTTGCTGATACTGGCTAATGTCGATGCCATTTACCGCCACTTGTAACAAGGTTAACTGCTCACCATCCAGCACCAAAGGCTCATCGTGCTCTCCATTGCGGCGCACACGACTGATGGCCACCACTTGGGTGGCGCTGTCGTGCAGCTGAATGTCTAGGTCTAGAGTATCAATCCAGTAATGAGGTGCTTGATAATCGTCACGATATTGCACTTTAGGATTTATTTGGGTCATAGCGAAGGCCTCGTTAATTAGGGGAAAAAAGCAGAATAAAAAAAGCCCGGCACTGTGAATACAGGCCGGGCTTTGTGAGGTTTAGCCCTGAGCGCGGACCAGATCGGCGGTAATGCGTGCCGCTTCTTCCAAATAGCTGTCTTGCGGCTCAAAGTCGGTGGGCGTGTCATCTAAGTCAGAGACGGTGTCTAAACCCGCCCGCTTTAAGCGGTCGTTTAAGCGTGCCAAGGCTTTGGCATCTTGCTCTTCCATCTCGGCCTTGCGCTCGGCAAGATTGAGTGACATTGAGTGTTTGTCTTTGAATTTTTTGTATTCTTTAATATCTTCAAACACATACACAAATTCAGGGTCTTGCTCAATACGGGCCTGATGGCGCTGGCGCAAGGGGCCAAACAGCGGCGTAAGATCTTGTACTTGCTCATAATCTAAGCTGTCCACTTGATCCCACGGCAAGGCGTTTTTCTCCAGACTTTCCCCAGTTTCTTCGGCCACAATCGGCGTTGGGAAAGGAATATCTGGCTTCACGCCTTTATTTTGGGTACTGCCGCCGTTAATGCGATAAAACTTAGCAATGGTGAACTGCACAAAACCCATGGGGTGTTCATACAAGTCATACATGCGCGACAAGCTGCGATGCTGCTGTACCGTGCCTTTACCAAAGGTATTTTCGCCCAAGATGACTGCACGACCGTAGTCTTTTAGAGCCGCTGCAAAAATCTCGGAGGCAGAGGCAGAATAACGGTCAACCAGCACCGTCATCGGACCTGCGTAGGCCAACAAATCATCGTCATCGCCATTCACCGAGATTCGGCCCAAGCCATCACGAATTTGCACGACAGGGCCACTCTTAATAAACAGCCCAGTTAAGGTAGAAGCTTCGGTTAACGCACCGCCGCCGTTACCGCGCAAGTCAATCACCAAGCCTTTAATCTGCTCTTTTTTCAGCTTAGTAATTTCTTTGGCAACATCTTCGCTTAAGTTGACGTAAAAACTCGGTATTTCAATCACACCGATGTTTTCACCGTTTACCTCGATAACTTTGCCGCTGGCGGCTCTGTCTTCAAGGCGCACCGTATCACGGGTGATCTCCACTAACTTTGGCGTGCCGCTTACCGCTTTGCCACGCTGAATTTGCAGCCACACTTGCGTGCCTTTTTTGCCTTTGATTAAGTCCACGACTTCATCTAGGCGCCAGCCAATCACATCGGTGATTTTATTGGCCGTTTGGCCCACGCCAATAATACGGTCGTCTGGCTGTAACTCACCGGACTTAGCCGCAGGCCCGCCCGGTACCAGTGAGCGGATCACCGTATAGTCATCTTCACCCTGTAACACGGCACCTATGCCTTCGAGCGAAAGGTTCATTTCAGTCTCAAAACGCTCAGCGTTACGCGGGCTTAAATAACTGGTGTGGGGTTCAATGACGCGAGCAAAGGCGTTGGTAAAGCTTTGAAAGGCATCTTCGCTTTCACTTTGCGCTAACCGCTTAATGGCATTGTTATAGCGCTTGGCGAGCGTTTCTTTGATTTCTTCCCAGTCTTTATCCGTCAAGGCCAAGCTGAGTGCATCGTATTTTACTCTTTGTTGCCAAAGGGTATCGAGCTCTGCCTGGCTGGTCGGCCAGTCGGCCTCACGCCGGTCAAACTGATATTGATCATCGTTATCAAAGGTGATGGGCGTATCAAGTAACGACAGAGCGTACACAAACCGCTCATAACGCTTTTTCAAGCTTTCGTTATACATCTGATAGGCCACATCTAACTGCCCCGTTCTGAGGGCGTCATCAAAGCCATCTTGATAACGCGCAAAGCGCTTAATATCAGCTTGAGTAAAAATATTCTTGCTGAAATCAAGACTCTCAACATAACGCTCAAATATCAGCTCAGAAAAAGCGTTATCGAGCTGAAACTGGCGATAATGAGAACGGGTGAACAGCGCGGCAACCCGCTTGCTGGCAGCCGCATGCTGACTTTCTGGCGCCAATACAGGAATGGCGGAAGCATCCGTGGTCGGCGGTACCGCCCAAGCAATACTCGCCGCCATGATGCCGGCGGCTACCAAGGACAAACGAATTCCGTGACTGATCAAACCCTACTCCTTAAAGAATAAGATGCTCAAATTTAACGCGTAACGACAAGCCAGTTTTCAATTCAACCTGCACGTCATCGCGCGTAATCTCTTTAACGGTAGCGGCCACTGGCGACGAGCCCAGTAAGACTCTGACATCTTGTGCGACTTTTAAGGTCGCAGGATCAACCGGCTGCTGCTTAGCCTGAGGCTGTGCGGCAGGCTGAGACTCAAGCTTAGCCTTAGATTCTGACTTAGGTTGCGCTTTGGCCTTTGGCTTGGCTTTTTTAGCGGCAGGCTTGTCTTTACGAGCACCAAAAACTTTTTCTTTGCTCTCTTTGAGTGCGCCTTTGGCATGCTCAACGTGCTCTTCGGTCAACTCACCGCACGCCTCGCCATCTAAACCAACACGGGTTTGACCCGCTTTTAAGCCATGCAGATAGCGCCAGCTAGACGTGTACTGGCGTAACGCCGTACGCAATAACGTCTTGGACACCTTAGGATCTTCGCCTAACTGAGCGGCTAAATCCTGAAAGATACCTATTTTTAAAGGCTTGGCTTCGCCGTCGGCGATAAAGCACTGAGGGAAGCGTTCTGCTAAGTAAGCAATGACTTCTTTACTGTTTTTCAATTTTTCCGAGTTTTCCATGAAATACCTTGGTTTAAGACCTAAGGGCGCACCGCCCACTGAAACTGTGCATATTATAAAGAGCGCGCAGACAAAAGCGACCCCGACGTTACAGTAAGGGAATCACTGCCGCTAGCCAAAGCCGTAATCCGGCCTCATCTTGCTCATCAAAGCGATCAAACGAGGGGCTGTCAATGTCCAATACCCCCCAAATTTGCTCGCCGTCACTTAATGGCAGCACAATTTCCGAATTGCTGGCCCCGTCGCAGGCGATATGACCAGAAAATTCATGTACATTAGCCACGCGCTGAATGTCACCTGTGGTCACCGCCGCCGAGCACACGCCTTTGCCCAAGGGCAGACGCATGCAGGCTGGCTTGCCTTGAAACGGCCCAAGTACTAGGCTGTCTTGCTCACGTAGATAAAAGCCCACCCAATTAATGTCATCGAGTGCTAAATTCAGCAAGGCAGATAAGTTGGCAAGTTTCGCCAGTCGATTGGGTTCGCCCTCGCACAAGGCGACGGCTTGCGCGGTCAGACTTTTATAAAAATCAGATTTTGTAGACATAGCCATGTTTTGTATACGTGAAAGCCGTTAAATTTTGCTTAACTTACCTGCCCTTTCTCCAAATGAAAACCCAGTGATGGTGATTGATGGATAAAAAAAAATTCCTGACGCCGTTTTTACAGTGGTCAGATATTGTCAACATGATGCGAAAACGCAAGTCTGCGCTGGTTTATGCGCATATTTTTGCCTTATGCGGCACCCTATTAGCCGTGCCCGTGCCGTTGCTAATGCCGTTATTGGTTGATGAAGTCTTGCTCGACCAACCCGGTCGTTTACTCGAAGGCTTAAGCTTTATACTCCCCAGCGATTGGCAAACCGGGGTGGGCTTTATTTTAGCCATCTTAGTCATCACCTTATTGCTGCGTAGTTTTTCTTTGGTGTTTAATATTATTCAGGGTCGGCAATTTGCGCGGGTTGCCAAGCACCTCACCTTTCAAATTCGTTCTCTATTAGCCAAGCAGTTAATGCGCACACCCTTGCGCGCGTTTGAGTCGGTAGGTGCTGGCAGTATTAGCTCTCACTTTGTGACGGACGTAGAAACCCTCGATAAATTCTTAGGTGAAACCTTAAGTCGTTTGCTGATCAGCTTGCTCAGCGTGATTGGTACTGCCGTGGTATTGCTGTTACTGAGCTGGCAGTTGGCGATATTTATTTTATTGCTTAACCCCATAGTGGTGTATTTTTCTAGCCGCCTTGGCGCCAAGGTTAAACATTTAAAGCGTAATGAAAACACCGCTTTCGAGCTGTTTCAGCAAGCCTTGGTCGAAACCCTAGACGGCATTCATGAAATTCGTGCCGCCAACCGTGAGCGTCATTACTTATTACGGGTGATTGACCGCGCCCGCGGCGTGCGCGATACCGCCATCGATTACGCTTGGAAAAGCGAAGCCGCCAGTCGCGCCAGCTTTTTGTTATTTTTATCTGGGGTAGAGCTGTTTCGCGCCGCGGGTATGATCATGGTGTTATATACCGACCTTACCGTGGGCCAGATTTTTGCCGTGTTCAGTTACCTGTGGTTTATGATGGGCCCAGTACAAGACTTACTGAATATGCAGTATTCGTTTTATGCCGCCAGTGCCGCCCTCAAGCGCATCAATAATATGCTGGCCTTAGGCACAGATACCGACACTGACAGCGAACTGGCCCCCCTTGCTGCAGCTTGTGCACAACCCAATGCATCAGAACAGGGGCAATCACCTGCGAATCCATTTCTGGGCGTCACTACCCTGCCCATTAGCGTGCAGGACTTAAGCTTTTCTTATAACGGTGAGCGTAAGGTACTGGATGAAGTGAATCTGCACATTAACGCCGGCGAAAAAGTGGCATTAGTGGGGGCCAGTGGCGGCGGTAAGTCGACTTTTATTCAATTGTTATTAGGCTTGTATCCGGCAGATACGGGAGAGATCCGCTTTGGTGGCGTAAGCAGCCAGCAAATTGGCTTTCCCACTATTCGCGAGCACATTGCCACCGTGCTACAACAACCGGTGCTGTTTAACGATACTGTACGCGCCAACTTGTGCTTAGGCGATGAACATAAGGATGCGGCCTTGTGGCAGGCACTAAAAGTGGCGCAATTATTTGAGGTGGTGTCCGAGATGACCGAGGGGCTCGACACCCAAGTGGGCCGGCGCGGTATGAAACTCTCTGGTGGTCAGCAGCAGCGCTTAGCCATAGCACGCATGGTGTTGAAAAATCCTGCCATCGTTATCTTAGATGAAGCCACTTCAGCACTGGATACGGACACCGAAAACAAGCTGCATGCGGCACTGGAAGACTTCTTGCGCGGACGCACTACCTTGATTGTCGCCCACCGTTTAAGCTCGGTACGCCAAGCGGATCGAGTATTAGTATTTGAAGACGGGAAAATCAGCCAGTCTGGCACCCACCATGAATTACTGGCGCAAGAAGGCTTGTATCGGACTTTGTATAATTGATTCGAGGATAGCGCTTTACGTCGACCGCTTTACGCTATCCGCCAAAGACATTTAAGAATGAGAGGTGGGAAGGAGAAAGGGAGCTTAGCTTTACTCACCCCCCTCATTCCTACTCACATTGTCCGGCGGTCTGTTTTTAACGGACGGCGTACAGCGTAAGGCGCTGTTGCTACGCTACTGCGTGAATTTGGTCGTCTGAGCTAGCGTTAACGTCCTGTTCGTCGTCAATGTTAAGATCTGTATCGTCTGCGGTTTTACTGACGGGCTTAGCGCCCTTTTTGGCGGGCTGCTTTTTCGGGCCACTGAGCAGGTCTTGGTTTTCGGCCAAGAATAACGCCAGGGCTTCGCGATCGGTTTCATTTAATGAGATCGGTGCGCGCTCAAGCACTTCATCTAAGTGTTCTGCCAAGTCGAGTAGACGATCGTAGGCATCGGCTTCTTTTTTATTGGTAAACGTCATTTTTTCGATTCCGTTTCTAACCACGAGATACTGTATTGTCACTGCCATAACTGACTCCTTATCTGTATGGGCATACAGTAATATTATGTACTCTCAGTTGCAAGCCTCGCGTATTAACCAAGGTAAATGATTGAGTCCATTTTTATGTTTATATTGGCACCGGGTTATGACTTTGCGGCCCGCTTAAGCTTATACTGGGCTGTTTTTACATTCGGGACTGGCAAGCTTCGCTATTGTGGTCGATAGTTTGAAGGGTGACGCCGCAATTGTGGCGTCGCACTAGCGCACGGCTCAATAGATGAGCCATTCCCCTAGGCCAGGTACATGGATTTCGTACCTGGCTTTTTTTGCTTTATTTTTGTCGACAACCGCAGGGAGCGCTTGTTTGCTTGGAGGACTGCGCGACGTATGTCTGCTAATGCATCGTTACCGTTAATTATCTTGCTCGGCGCCGTTTCCGCCCTTACCCCGCTCGCCATCGACATGTATCTGCCGGCCATGCCGGCTATCGCAGAAACGTTGGGCACTAACTCCCATCGCGTGCAAGCCACCCTCGCCGCCTACACCGGTGGCTTTGCCTTGGGTCAATTGTTGTTTGGCCCCTGGTCCGATGCCAAAGGCCGCCGCCCCGTGCTATTAGGTGGCATGGTCGTGTTCGCCATCGCCGCCATGCTCTGTGCCATGGCCACCAGCGTAGAAAGCCTGACTTGGCTGCGCGCCGCTCAAGGCTTTGCCGGCGCGGCTTCAGCAGTGGTAGTGCAAGCCTTAGTGCGCGACTTATTTAATCGTGAAGACTTTGCCCGCACCATGTCCTATATCACGCTAGTGATGACGCTCGCCCCTTTAATCGCCCCCATGCTGGGTGGACATTTGGCCCACTGGTTTGGTTGGCGCTCTATTTTTTGGGTGTTAGCGGGCTTTACCGCCATTATTGCCCTATTGTGCAGTTTTCGCCTACCCGAAACCTTGCCCCAAGCACGACGCCAACCGCTGCATTTAGGCTCGATATTACGCAGTTATCTGCGCCTGCTCACTACCCCAGTGGCGTTAGGCTTTATGTTGTGCGGCGCCTTTTCCTTTGCCGGTATGTTTGCCTTCTTAACCGGTGCTTCGTTTATTTATATCGAGATTTATGGCATACCCCCGCAGCATGTGGGCTACTTATTTGGCTTAAACGTCATTAGCCTAATGCTGTTTACCATTTTTAACGGCCGTTGGGTGCACCGCTTAGGCTCACGCAATATGTTGCGCTTGGCCTTAGGCTTACAGTTATTGGCGGGCCTACTCTTGCCCATAGGCCCGTTAATGGGCTGGGGCTTATGGTCGGTAGTGGCACCCATTATGTTGTACGTGGGAGTGATCTCTACCATCGGCAGTAACAGCATGGCCAGCTTGCTCAGCAGCTTACCCAACTTGGCAGGCACCGCCTCGTCCATGGCCGGCACCTTACGCTTTGGCTCAGCGGCCTTGGTGGCCGGTTTTGTGGCGCTACTGCCCGACACCTCGCCTTTATATATGTTAATCACCATGAGTGTCTGCACCTTATTGGCCGCCCTCGCGTATTTCGTCTTGTGTGAGCGCAGGGCGCAGGCTGAGGCGTGATTCTTAGCGCTGTCATCCTGATGAACATCAGGATCTCGGTTGTGACTTTATAACCTAAGGGCAAGATACCGGGGCAAGCCCGGTATGACAGTGTGTGGTTTATGGTTTGGCCGTCTTCCTGATGAACATCAGGATCTTGGTTAAGGTATGAAAGCTAAGAGTGAGAGACTGTCTCCTCCAACGCAAAAAGCCCAGTGCTGTCAGCAGCACTGGGCTTTTATATAAGCGAATGATCGCTGTTTGCGCTACACGTTAGCCGTTTACTTTACGGGGATTAAGCAGCGCTTCTATGCTGCCTACCGCGCCCAGTACACTGCTGGCTTCAAATGGTAAGAAGATGCGATCGCCTTTCTTGCCAATTTCCGGCAAGGTTTTCAAATACTCAAGGCCGAGTAAATAACCAACCATCAGTTGCGGATCTAGCCTTGAATCGCCGGCTGACAATACTTCATCGATGGCCTTACGCTGACCTTCTGCCATTAGAATGGCCGCTTCTTTACTGCCTTCTGCGACCAAGATACTGGAGCGTTTTTCGCCTTCCGCTTTCGCAATGGCGGCTTCGCGCTCGCCACTGGCGCGCAATACCAGCGCACGACGCTCACGTTCGGCCGCCATTTGTTTACGCATGGCATCTTCGACTTCTGCGGGGATGATGATATCTTGAATTTCAACACGGGTGACTTTAACGCCCCACTTGTTGCCCGCTTCGTCCATGACTAATTGCAGTTTGTCGTTAATTTCTTGGCGGGATTCAAATAATTTATCCAGCTCCATCTTGCCCATTTCTGAACGCAAGGATGTTTTTGCTAAAATCTCGATGGCTTGGATCAAGTTCTCGGTTTGATAAACGGCGCGCTCCGGGTCAATCACCTGAAAATATAAGGCTCCATTGACGTTCACACTAACGTTATCTGCGGTCACCACCGACTGCCCGGGAAAATCGAGCACAGTTTCGCGGCGATCGATACGGACTTCTTCGGTCACCATGGCTACATTTTCGCCGCCAATCGCACGATAACGGCGCACTTTTATGGAGCGCGGTTGGTCAATAAAGGGGATCACCCAGTTCACACCTGGGCCTAAGGTTTTGTTGTAACTGCCTAAGCGTTCAATCACCACCGCTTCTGACTGCTGTATTATCATCAATCCCTTGATCACAAATACTAAAATAAGCACCGCAAACACCAGTGCCACGATAAATGTTGGTTCAAACCCCATGCTATTCCCTTATTTTTTAATCAACTTTTTATTAATCGGCTTTTTGTTAATCAGCTTTTTACTAATCGATAATGGCAGTAATGCCATCAAAGCGACAAATTTTTACTCGTGCACCCACTATTAACGGTGCGTTTGAGGCACTGCGTACCATAAATAAGTCACCTTCAAACCGCAGCCGATACTCTCCCGTCTCAAGCTGGGTAATCTCACCTTCTTGCCGTTGACCTTCGCCTGCTAAGAAGCTGGTACGCCGTGAAGGCGCATACCGGCGAAACAGCCACTTTAAGCCCGGTGCCAACAGGCCCGCTGCTAAGGCAAACACAAACAATTGCACTGTGACTCCCTGCCCTAACAGCGCGGCACTCATGGCCACCAATGCCGCTAACCCCAGCGCCAATGCAAAGAAGCCTAAGCTCAGCAATTCCAATAATAACAGTAATAAGGCGGCAATTAGCCACGCATGCCATGCAAGCAAGGCGCACCTCCTGATAAAGACACAAATGAAACAGCTTATTTATAAAGCCTACTTACAACAAAGGCGCGGTAAATGGGGATAAGTATTCTTGTTCAGCGCCTGTGTTTAACTCTTGTGTTTAACACCTCACCCCTCACGATTTACGCCTCACTTTACATTCATAGGTTTCGCTAATTTAAAGAGTTCAAAAAAGTTAGCCGTGGTTTGTGCCGCCACTTCTTCCGGTGAAATATTTTTAAGCTTGGCAATAAATTCCGCTACGGTGCGGGTGTAAGCTGGCTCATTTTCTTCGCCGCGAAATGGTACCGGTGCCAGCCAAGGTGAGTCAGTTTCAACTAACAGTCGATTTAATGGCAAGGCTTTCACCACCTCGCGCAAAGCAGCGGCACTGTTAAAAGTGACGATGCCGGATATTGAGATATAAAAGCCCAGCTCAATGGCCGCTTCTGCCATCTCCAGTGATTCGGTAAAGCAATGCAGCACGCCACCTACTTTTTCGGCGCCGCCATCACGTAATATTTGCAGCGTGTCTTCTTGTGCGCTACGCGTATGAATGATCAAGGGCTTATTAACCGCCACCGCCACGGCCACGTGCTGTTCAAAGGAACGGCGCTGCAGCTCGGCGGATTCAGGCGCATAAAAATAATCTAAGCCCGTTTCGCCTATCGCCACTACCGCCGGATCAGAAGCCAGCTTCAGCAGTAATTCAGGATCGTTGGCTTCGTCGTCTTGATGCAGCGGGTGCACGCCGCAGGAAGCAAACACCTGGGGGAAGGGTTTAATGGCCGCGAGCATATCGGGAAAGCTGCTCAAGCTTACCCCGATACACAACATATGATCCACGCCGCGCCGTGCGGCCTTGGCAATCACCTCGGCCATATCTGCATGTTTTTTTCCGTACTCGAGTCTGTCTAAGTGGCAATGTGAGTCAACCAGCAAAACCGTCTCCTTTGTTTTTTGTGAAGAGTGAATCGTGAGGTGTGAGGTGTGAGGCGTAAACGAAAGCGCAGAAGAATTGGCCTCATCCTCACGTTCTAAGCAGCCAGCCAATCATTCAGCCATAGGCTTAATTGCAAGCCGGCATTGACCGGTCGCCCTAAACTGGACTGCCCACCTTGTTGCAGCTGTAGCAAGCTGGTTAAGGCGCGCTCTAAGCGCACGGCACCCACTTGGCTAACGCGGCATGATAGATCCAGATTATCAACTAAGCGCAGGGCCGCCGGCGTTAAGCCTAATGCCAGCTGCAAGGCATCTTGTAATAATAATTGCAGCCAAATCACATGCACCTTTTCGGCTAGCAAGGCGCTGTGCACCGCAGTTAAGGTTTGGGGTTGCTCAGCTAGCTGACTAAATTGACTTAGTAAGGTATGCCGACCTTGATCCAGTCCCGCCTGCAAATAAGCTAAGGTGGCCAGCGGCGAGCCTTGATTGACGTTTAAGGCACCCAACCAGCTTTGCTGGCTATTGGCGGCCAGCCCTTGCTCTGCCAGCCACGCTAACACCAACTCCGGTTTAGGCAATGGCACTAGCCACTGCTGGCAGCGGCTGCGAATGGTCGGCAGTAAGCGCTCCGGATACGCACTCACCAGCATTAGCGTCGCTTGGCCGGCGGGTTCTTCTAGCGTTTTTAGCAGCGCATTGGCCGCCGCTTCGGTCATTTTTTCTGCGTCATTAATAATGGCGACTTTCGCGCGCCCCAAGCGCGGGCTTTCACTCAACACCTGAGAAAGCTGGCGAATACTGTCGACCCCTATGCTGCGGGTGTCACTATTAATCACATGTAAATCGCTGTGGGTGCCGACCTGCACTAGCCGACAAGCATGACACTGCCCACAGGGCAGCTCGGTGCTGACATCTGGCTGAACATTTGATCTAAGCTCAACACTTGTATGTTGGCATAGCTGTTGTTGAGAATAATCCAGTTGAGAAGAATCTGTTTGCGATAGCTTTCGTTCAACAGGCTCTCGTTGGCAGAGCAGTGCTTGCGCCAAATGTTGCGCTAGGCTCAGTTTGCCCAAACCCACCGTGCCTTTTATTAACAGCGCATGGCCCAATTGTTGCCGCGCAATCAACAGCAACAATTGCTGCTGAGTATCACTTAGCCAAGGATACAAACCATTGCTCCAAAGCATTCAATACGGCTTCTTTCACGCCATCTTCATCAAGGCTGGCATCAATTAATCGGCAATTAGGCTCAGCGGCGGCCAACGCCAAGTAAGTGGCACGAGTGCGTTGAAAAAAGCTTAACTGCTCTTGTTCGATACGGTCTAACTTGCCACGCTCTTGGGCGCGCGCTAAACCAATGGCGGGGTCTATATCCAGATACAAGATAAAGTCGGGCCCAAAATCACCCAATACCGCCTGCTTAATTTGGCGAATAAGCTGCAGATCTATGCCGCGCCCGCCGCCTTGATAAGCCAGTGATGACCAATCGTGGCGATCCCCTACTACCCAGCAATCGGCAGCCAAGGCAGGTTGAATGCGGTTTATCACTAATTGTACGCGCGCCGCGTACATTAATAGCAGCTCGGCTTCCATGGTCATGGGCTCGTCATGCACTTCTTTTACTAAGTCGCGCATTCTTTCGGCCAAGGGCGTACCACCGGGCTCTCGGGTATTCACCACACTGAGGCCACGCGCTTGTAACCATGCCACTACATGCGCGTGCACCGTGCTTTTGCCGGCTCCTTCGAGCCCTTCAATCACAATAAACTGGCTCATAACTTACCTTTTTAAAATGTAGCGACGCACGGCGTTATTATGCTCGCGCAAAGATTTAGAAAAATAGTGCCGCCCTTCACCCATGGCCACAAAATAATAATAAGAACTGTCCAGTGGATGCAAGGTGGCCATAATGGCTTCTTTACTGGCCATGGCGATGGGGCTTGGCGGTAAGCCATCAATCATATAAGTATTATAAGGAGTATGAGTTTGCAGATCTTTCTTGCGAATATTGCCATCATAGTCTTCACCCATGCCATAAATCACCGTGGGATCAGTTTGTAGGCGCATGCCGACCCGCATCCGGTTTACAAATACCGAGGCGATAAGTGGGCGCTCTTCGGCAATGCCGGTTTCTTTTTCGATGATGGACGCTAAAATCAAGGCTTCATAGGGCGTGGTAATGGGTAAGTCTGACTGACGCTCAGGCCAGACTTTATCAATAAACTCCCCCATTTCATCATAGGCGCGCTGCAAAATGGAGAGATCCGTATCACCTGGGGTGTAGCTGTAGGTTTCTGGCAGCAACCAACCTTCGAGCTTTTTATTATCCAAGCCTAACTGCTTAGCAATCTCAGCTTCACTTTGGCCTTCCAAGGTGACGTCTAAATATTCCGCATTGGCCAAGCGTTGCAACCAATCGCTTAAGCGCAGCCCTTCTACCAAGGTCACTTGCAAACGATAAGTATCGCCGTCAACGATGGCTTGCAGCGCTTCGCGCACCGAGGCGTCGGGGGCAAACTTATAAGTACCCTGGCGCACCGCGGCTAATTCTGGATGAAAACGCAGCCACAGCTTTCTAACATAAGACGGTACTTCATGCTGACTTAACCGAGTGATCAAACTACCACTGGTTTCACCGCGCGCCACCACAAACAAGGGTGATTCTGTAGTCGCAATCGGCGCTTTTTCTAACTGCTGCCATTGCTGATAGCCATAAATGGATACACCGCCGATCACCAGCACCGCTAATAAAAAGATGCGTCCCAGCCACTTAATTAATTTTTTCATAAGCTTGTTGTAATTCCCTAGTTATTTTTAACTCAGCGACGTTTAAATGCGTGGTCTTAAATTTCGTGGCCCCATGGGGCTCAATGATACCCGTCACCGGCACTATTCCCATTAGCGCATTGGTCAGCCACACTTCATCTGCGGCCAATAAGCGCGGTAATAAGGCTTGAGTGTGCATTAGGCGTGCGCCCAAATAATCCGCACACCAAGCGCGCATTATGCCCCACACCCCAAGCTCGGTTAAGTCTGGCGTATAGATAACCTCGCCTTCACGCCAAAACACATTGGCCGTGACCGCTTCTACCACTTGGTGTTGGCTGTTCAACACCAAGGCCTCGGGCCAGTGTTGGGCGTCTAATTCCGCTTTCAACAGTACCTGCTCTAAGCGGTTAACGGTTTTTAAGCCCGCCAGTAACGGACTATTACCCAAGCGACCTTGGCAGACACCTATAGTGATACCCTGTTCACGCCATTGATAATATTGAGCCGGAAAAGGTGCGGTGTTGAGCAACACTTGAGTGTCTGTGCAGCCTTGCATGCTATAACCACGCCCGCCCGCGCCGCGCACTAAGGTAATGCGCAATACTTGGTCGCTATGCTCGTCTAGGCAAGCCTGCGCGCGCGCTTTTACGTCCGCCCAATTCGGCACAGGCATCTGTAATCGAGCACAAGCTGCTGTTAGTCGGGCTTCATGATATGCCCAATGGTGCAACTGCCCGTGCTTAGCATACACAGTGGTAAAATGCCCATCACCCAATTGCCAACCGCGGCTCACTGCCGAAAAGAGAGTGGTGTCTGTGATAATGGAATCCATGCCGCCCTCTAATTTTTTCATATACTACAAGACCTCTTTGCCACGACTCTTTATTACGAGAAGCACGGAACTCACGGAAGAGTTCACAGGCGACAAGTTTTGCTGTGCAAAACCGGCCAGCTGAAGCGGCCTCTACGAGTTTGGTGTTTATCTGACAGCTTACAGCTTCAAGCTTCAAGCTTACTGCGCCCAAAGGACCCTATTTTTCTGTGACTCTCGCAACAAGGAAGCGTGGCAAAGAAGATCTTTATCCGTTATGCCACTCTACTTAACGCCTATAAAAAAGCCCGGCGCTGGGCCGGGCTTAAAGATGGCCAAGGAGCCATTATATGCGTTTAAAAATCAATGAGCCATTCGTGCCACCAAACCCGAAGGAGTTGGATAAGGCATAGTCAAATTGACCTTGTTTCGCGGTGTGCGCAACCAAGTCCAAATCGCACTCATCATCTGGATTATCCAAGTTGATGGTGGGGGGTGCAATTTGGTCGCGCAACGCCAGCACACTAAAGATGGCTTCAATGGCACCGGCGGCACCTAATAGGTGACCGGTCATCGATTTGGTGGAGCTGATCATTAATTTATTAGCATGATCACCAAACACCTGTTTCATGCCACGCAACTCGGCCACATCGCCTAATGGCGTTGAGGTACCGTGCGCATTCACGTAACCGATAGCACTCGGCGCTATGCCTGCATCTTTAATGGCATTGGCCATGGCTTTCGCTCCGCCGCAACCAGCAGCAGGAGGAGCCGTCATATGATGGGCATCGCCGCTCATACCAAAACCGACTAATTCGGCATAAATTTTGGCACCGCGCGCTTTCGCGTGCTCGTACTCTTCCAGCATCATCACACCGGCGCCGTCACCCAGCACAAAACCATCACGGTTTTTGTCCCAAGGACGACTGGCTTTTTGTGGCTCGTCGTTACGCGTAGAAAGCGCACGCGCCGCCGCAAAGCCGCCCATACCTAGAGTGGTAGAGGCTTTTTCGGTGCCGCCAGCCAACATGGCATCGGCGTCACCGTAAGCAATCATACGCGCCGCCAGCCCTATGCTGTGCGTGCCTGTGGTACAGGCGGTAGTGACTGCGATATTTGGGCCGCGTAAGCCATTCATGATCGATAAGTGGCCAGACACCATGTTGATGATGGTGGAAGGCACAAAAAACGGGCTTAATTTACGCGGACCACTGGCCAGTAAATTGGTGTGGTTAGACTCTATTAAGCCAAGACCACCAATACCTGAACCAACGGATACACCAACGCGATCTGCATTGGCGTCTGTAATGTCGAGTCCGGAGTCGGCCATTGCCTGTAAACCGGCTGCCACGCCATATTGGATGAACAAGTCCATCTTGCGGGCTTCTTTCTTCGCGATACCATGATCTTCGGGATCGAAGTCCTTGACCAGGCCTGCAAATTTGGTGCTGTAATCGGTAGTATCAAAGTGTTCGATATTGCTGATGCCACTTTGACCTGCCAACAAGGCCTGCCAGCTGGCATCAACCGTGTTACCGACAGGAGATAGCATACCGAGGCCAGTCACCACGACTCTGCGTTTGGACACAGGAGCGTCTCCGAATGGGGGGTTAAAACGGGGAAAGAGCCGAAGTGGCAAACTGCCACTTCGGCGCAGAGATATTACTCTTGATTCGCGTTGATGTAATCAACAGCCGCTTTAACGGTGGTGATTTTCTCAGCTTCTTCATCAGGAATTTCAGTATCGAATTCTTCTTCCAACGCCATTACTAACTCAACGGTGTCCAGAGAATCGGCACCCAAGTCATCAACGAAAGAAGCTTCAGATTTAACTTCTTCTTCTTTAACGCCCAGTTGCTCGATGATGATTTTTTTTACGCGTTCTTCGATGTTGCTCATAACCAGTATTATCCTTTAGAAATACGCAAGTGCGTGTCGTTGCGGTAGTGTATTAAATTAGCCGTCGTTTGCAAGACTATTTAGGGCTGGTCTAACCAGAATTCATGCCTAAAATGCTGCATTATCCACCAAACAGCCGCCAACTGCGGACATTTTCATCACACCATGTACATGCCGCCATTTACGTGCAGCGTTTCACCCGTAATATAAGCAGCGTCTTCTGAAGCTAAAAAAGCCACAGCAGAAGCAATTTCTTTGGGGTTACCCAAACGTTGTGCCGGCACTTGTGACAAGATCCCAGCTTTTTGTTCGTCGTTTAATGCCTGAGTCATGTCGGTTTCAATAAAGCCCGGTGACACCACGTTCACGGTTACACCGCGCGAGGCCACTTCACGACCCAATGACTTACTAAAGCCAATTAAGCCGGCTTTGGCCGCCGCGTAGTTTGCCTGACCCGCATTGCCCATTGTACCCACTACCGAGCCAATGGAGATGATGCGACCATGGCGCTTTTTCATCATGCCGCGCAACACAGCCTTAGACAGACGGAACACGGAAGTCAGGTTCGTATCTATTATATCCTGCCACTCGTCGTCTTTCATGCGCATTAATAAATTATCGCGCGTGATGCCAGCATTATTCACTAATACGTCAATATCGCCGAAACGTTCTTTCACGGTGGCTAAAAACTGCTCCAAAGAGGCCGAGTCGGTCACGTTCAATACTAAACCCGCGCCCTGCTCGCCCAAATAGGCGCTAATGGCCTCGGCGCCTTTTTCACTGGTGGCAGTACCAATCACGGTGGCACCGCGGGCAACAAACAGCTCAGCCGTTGCGCGGCCAATACCGCGACTCGCGCCCGTGATCAGCACTACTTTACCGGAAAAACTCATAATGACTCCTTCAGTTATTACTAAGGCCGATGTGACATAGGCTCAAGCAGCTTAGCTGTCCTTAACCGCGTAGAAAACCGTCCTTGGCTTTCTCCTTGACCTCAACACCACACCGGCCTTTCTGTATTTTTTAAACGACGAAAGCCGCTGCTGATTGCGCAGCCACTGCAGCCAATGCTTGCTCAAGGCCGGCTTGGTCGTTCACCGCCAGTCCTTCTACGCGCTTATCAATACGCTTAGTAAGACCAGACAATACCTTGCCCGGGCCCATTTCCAGTGCCAAGGTCACACCCAGCACCACCATGACTTCCACGGTTTCGGTCCAGCGTACTGGGCTATAGAGCTGGCGTACCAAGGCATCTTTAATGGCGGCGGCATTGCTTTCTTGGCTCACATCCACGTTATTAATCACCGGCACTACTGGCTCATTAAAGGTCATGTCGGCCAAGGTTTGCTCAAGATTTTCTGCAGCCGAGCGCATCAGTGCACAATGAGAAGGCACACTTACCGGTAATGGCAAGGCACGCTTAGCACCGCTTTCTTTCATTAAGATATTGGCGCGCTCCACGGCGGCTTTATTGCCGGCGATTACCACTTGCCCCGGTGAATTAAAGTTCACCGCAGACACCACCTCACCTTGTTCGGCAAGGGCACAGTTGGCAATAATAGTGTCGTTATCTAAACCGATAATCGCAGACATAGCACCTGTGCCCTCTGGCACAGCTTCTTGCATCAGTTGACCGCGTAGCTCTACAAGCTTAACCGCGTCTGTCAGGCTTAATACTTCGGCGCAGACTAAGGCCGAGTATTCACCCAAGCTGTGGCCAGCCATGACATCAGGCATGGCACCGCCCTGCTCACGCCATAAGCGCCATAAAGCAACAGAAGCAGTCAACAAGGCTGGCTGAGTGCGCCACGTTTTATTGAGCTCTTCTGCTGGGCCGTTTAACACTAATTCGGCCACATCATAGCCTAAGGCGTCGGACGCCTCGGCAAAAGTCTGTTTAACGCAGTCATGTTCGGCCAAGACGCCGGCTAACATGCCGACCGTTTGCGAGCCCTGACCGGGAAAGGTAATGGCAAAAGTCATTGTCTGTCCTTTGGTTTAGCACATATGTTTAACACATATTTTTTAACGTATATTATTTAAACACGTTATTAAAAACACATTGTTCAAAACATACTGGTTGAGCAAAGCATGCCGCCGCTCAAGAATGTAAAGTAGTCGGCATGATGCATGTCCCAGCGCTTAAGCGCTGGGATTAAGATCTCGTTCTAACTTAAAACTTGTGTAGCTTAAAGCCAGTGTAGCTAAAACTTGAATCAGGGCAGCTTAAAACCTGATCAAGGCAGAGCCCCAAGCAAAACCACCGCCAAAGGCTTCCAGCAGCACCAAATGGCCCCTCTGAATACGACCATCACGCACCCCTTCATCGAAGGCGATGGGCACACTGGCCGCCGAGGTATTACCGTGGCGATCGAGCGTTAAAATAACATTGTCTAACGACATGCCTAACTTGCGCGCGGTGGCGTTAATAATACGGTAATTTGCCTGATGCGGCACCAACCAGTCCAGCTCAGACTTATCAATATTGTTGGCTTCTAAGGTCTGGGTCACAATTTCGCTCAATCGTGATACCGCCACCTTAAATACGTCATTGCCTTTCATGGTCATATAGGCGCCCATTTCGTCGCCACTGATACCACGAGCACGATGCGGTAATTTCAGCATCTCGGCGTAACGGCCATCGGCGTGCAAATGCGTCGACAGGATGCCGGGCTCTTCGCTTGCGCCAATGATTACCGCGCCGGCACCATCACCAAACAGGATCACGGTACCGCGGTCTACTGGGTCACACATCCGTGACAGCGCATCCGCACCTATCACTAAGATGTGGCGGGCGGCACCGCTTTTAATAAATTGATCCGCCACGCTCAAGGCGTAGCTAAAACCTGCACAGGCCGCAGATAAGTCAAAAGCGGGAATACCCGGCACTTCCAGTAACGCTTGTACTTCACAAGCGGCGGCCGGAAAAGCGTTTTCGCCACTGGTGGTAGCAAGAATGATCATGTCGAGATCAAGGGCGGAAATACCTGCAGCCTCAATGGCGCGCAATGCCGCTTGATGAGACATAGTTGCGATGGTTTCGTCCATGCCGGCAATGCGGCGTTCGCGAATACCGGTTCGCTCCACTATCCAGGTGTCGCTGGTGTCTACCATTTTCTCTAAGTCGGTATTAGTACGTACCGCTTCAGGCAGGTAGCTGCCGGTTCCCAATATTTTACTGTTCATAGGCTTTATCTTGCGTGACTGTCCTGTGGGGCAGTATCGAAACGATGCGCGATGCTCGCAGGCAGGTCATGCTCTATTTCAGATATGGCCTGTAAGATCGCATTGAAGAAGGCAGGTGACCCCGCACTGCCATGGCTTTTCACCACACTGGCGCGTAATCCTATCAGACTTGCACCATTATACTGGTCGGGGTTCAGATGGGAGAGTCGTTTTTTTAACCAAAAGGTCAGCATTTTGCTTAAGAAACCGCGTTTAAGTTTTTGGCCTAATAGTAATCGGGCCACGCCTTCGCTGGTTTTAAGAGCCACATTGCCGACAAATCCGTCACACACTATGACGTCCGCTCGGCCGATAAACAACTCATTGCCTTCGATATAACCGCTGTAATTCAGATCTGCGGTTTGGCTCAAGCGGCTACCGGCCACCCGTACCGCCTCATTACCTTTGTTGGCTTCTGCGCCCACATTCAGTAGGGCAATACGCGGTGACGCTATGCCTAATATGTGCTGGGCGGCCTGCTCTCCCATTAATGCAAACTGCACCAATTGTTCGGCGCTGCAACTAATATTCGCCCCCACATCCAGCAGTAAGGCATAGCCGCCACCACCCTGTGGGAGGCGCGTGATCAGCGCCGGTCTGTCTACGCCAGGCACGGTATTGAGCACTTTCATGGCCATGGCCATTAACGCTCCAGTATTACCGGCACTCACGCAAGCAGAAGCGCGCCCTGATGCTAGAGCATCAAGCGCGTTGCGCATAGAAGAGTCGGTTAGATGACGCAGGGCATAAGCGGCTTTATGGTCATTGCCCACCTGTTGCGTACAAAAGTACGTCTGTACTCTGGGATGTTGGTCTAATTGCAGGCGTGTTAGCCAAGGAGAAAGCTCCGCTTCCAAGCCAAACATCAACAGATTCAGATCAGGTAGAAGCGACAGTGCCTGCGCGGCGGCAGGCACTGTTATTGAGGGGCCAAAATCTCCCCCCATCATATCTAACGCAACGGTAAGCTGCGACAAAGGTTATTATTACTTATTAATAACCTTTACACCGCGGTAAAAACCATCCGCAGTGATGTGATGACGACGATGCAATTCGCCTGTAGTTTTATCTACAGTCAGTGCAGCAGCAGTCAACGAGTCGTGTGAACGACGGCTTCCGCGCACAGCGCGAGATACTTTATTCTTTTGTACGGCCATTTGACCTCACTCCTAAATCAGTTACTTACGTTTTAAGCCTTCCAGAATGGCGAAAGGGTTCGGACGTTCTTCAGCAGTTGGAATGGTACCAAAGCTTTGATCGAATTGACCTTCAGAACAGTGCTCACTTTCATGAACCGGAATCTGGGGCAAGCTGAGAATAAGTTCATCCTCAACCAATTCAACCAAGTCTATTTCACCAGCTTCATCCACTTCGACCGTTTCGTACTCTTCCGGCACATCTGGCGCATCTGCGTTCGCACGCAGCGGCGTGTATGTAAATTCGGATTCTATAGTAGTATCAAACGGCTCATTACATCTTTGGCACTGGAGCGACACAGTCATGCGAGTTTTACCTTGCATAATGCGTAGCCCTTGGGCGTCGGTGCCAAAGTTTAGAGATACGTTGATATCACCATGGATACCTTGGGTTGACTCCGCCAGTCTGGGCATTAGCGACGCAGCATACTCACCTTCATATTGAAGACGATTAAGCGCGCAGCGAGCGGGATCAACCTTATTGGGCAACTTTACCTTTTCCATAAGGCGCGCATGTTATAGATACTCATCATGGGAGTCAAAGAGAAATTCCCTTCAACGGTTAAATAATAGCTAGGAAGTAGCGGTGAGCTTTCAGCCGTACTTTCCAGCCGTGAGAGTCAATTAAAGATGCACATTATGCGCCATACTCAGCGCGAGAAAAAGCCGTGTTCGCCTTTAACTTAGGCCGTAACACCTTAGCCCGGTTCACAAAATGCTAAACTGCCTTACCTTAATCCACTATTGGTCCGCTACTTATGCCTTTTGCCCTGCCGTCACTTATTCTTGCTTCGTCATCCGTCTATCGCCAGCAGCTATTAGCTAAGCTACAACTGCCTTTTAGCTGCCACAGCCCCGACATTGACGAGACCGCCCTGCCCGATGAGCGTGCCGAGGCGTTAGTACTGCGCTTAGCCGAGCAAAAAGCCCGCGCCTTTAGCCATCTTTATCCGCGCAGCCTGATTATTGGATCCGATCAGGTGTGTGTGAGCCAAGGCCAAATCTTGGGCAAGCCACATACCTTGGCCAACGCCCGCGCACAATTATTGGCCGCCAGTGGCCAGCGCATTACCTTTTATACAGGGCTCGCCGTTTATGATGCCGCAAAGCTGCAAATGCGCTCCATGGTGGAGCCGTTTTCTGTGGTGTTTCGTACCTTGAATGAGGCACAAGTGGATCGCTACCTGGAGCGAGAGCCCGCATTGGACTGCGCCGGCGCCTTTAAATGCGAAGGCTTAGGCATCAGCTTATTTGAGCGCATGGAAGGCCGAGACCCCAACGCCCTCGTCGGCCTGCCCTTAATCGCACTGGTCGATCTATTGGCTGAGTGTGGGGTGCAAGTGCCTTAGCCCTGCGGGCAGCTGTACGCTGTAGAGGCCCTTACTTTAGGTAAATAGTAGTAGGTCGGTTTTACGCAGCAAAACGACAAATCTAAAAGCGAGATCCTGAATCCAGTTCAGGAGAACGACTTAGAGCGAGATCCTGACTTTCGTCAGGAAGACGGCCTAAAGACAAACACCGCTCTTTACTTACAGCGTACGGCGCGAAACGTACAACGTCCCTTAAACCCAATCTCGCAATTGACGAATATCGTCAATTAAGGCCAGTGGCTGATGCACGCTTAATTTAATGGAGTCGTGCACGCCGTAGGTCACACCGATACGCGGCATGCCGATGGCTTGGGCCATTTCTAGGTCGTAGCTTGAATCCCCCACCATCACCGCATCCGTGGGGCTGACTTTAAGCTCAGCTAAAATCTGCTCCAACATTAACGGGTGCGGCTTAGACACCGCCTGATCGGCCCCGCGCAAGGCGTGAAAATAACTGCCCAGCTGGGTGTCCGCCAATACGCAGTCCAAACCCACGCGTTGCTTACCCGTAGCCACCGCTAATTGATAGCCACTCGCGTGCAAGCCTTTGATGGTATCCGACGCCCCAGCAAACAAGGGCGATGGCGTTTGATCCAGCTCCAAATAATGACGGCGATAGACGATCAGCAGTTGGGCCGACTGCTCTTCACTGATGGCGCCAAACAAAATCGGAAACGCCTTATATAAGCTTAGGCCGATAATATCGCGCACCGCTTCGCTACTGGGCACCGGTAACAGGCAATCCAGCGCCGCAGCCTGCATGCTAGACACAATGCGCGACACCGAGTCCATGAGCGTGCCATCCCAATCAAAAATCACTAATCGAAACTTCATACTTAACAAACCTCAAGTGTTAACAGCGTCGAGCACTAAACCAACAAAATTCAAACCGAGCCGAAGTCCTCTTCGCTGAAGAGACGGGCACCTACAAAAGACATGCCCTTTGTAGAGGCCGTCTTTAGCTGGCCGGTTTTGCATAGCAAAACGTTACTGAATAAACTGCAAATCAACAGCACCAGTGCCGCGGTGCGCCACCAGCCGGCTAAAGCGGCTTCTACTAAAACCAAACGTTTCGCCGGTTCTGTGTAATTGATTGCTTATAACTTAACGCTTAGTCAGGCGCGTTAATAAGCGCTCCAAGCTAGGCTCTAATGGTGCTTCTAGGGTCATCTGCTCTTCCAATACCGGATGGAAAAAGCGCAACCGACACGCATGCAAAAACAAGCGCTTTAAGCCTAACTGGCGCATTTGCTCATCAAAATCAGGATCACCGTATTTGGTATCACCGGCAATCGGATGCCCCGCATGCAAGGTGTGCACGCGAATTTGATGGGTGCGCCCAGTAATGGGGCTACATTCTACCAAGGTCGCTTGGGTAAACTGCTGCAGGATCTTAAAGCGCGTTTCAGACGGTTTACCTTCTTTGGTATCTACTTTCACTACCCGATCACCCGTGGGCATTTCAAACTTTCGCAGCGGTGCCTTCACGGATCTTTGCTTCGCAGGCCATTCACCACCCACCAAGGCTAAATAATGTTTATCCACGGTTTTTTCACGCAGCTGCTCATGGAGATTGCGCAACATGCTGCGTTTTTTGGCCACTAGCAATAAGCCAGAGGTATCGCGATCCAAACGATGCACCAACTCTAAAAACCGCGCTTGAGGGCGCAGCGCGCGCAGGCCTTCAATCAGGCCATAGCTCAGGCCACTGCCGCCATGCACAGCAAGACCAGAAGGTTTATTGATAACTATTAGTGCATCATCTTCATAGACGATGGCCGCTTCTAAGGGCTGTACTTCGCTGAGCTTGTTGCTTGGCACCGGATCTTCACGCTCCGCAACCCGTACTGGCGGGATGCGCACTATGTCACCGGCCAGCAGTTTGTATTCGGGTTTAATGCGCTTTTTATTAACTCTGACCTCACCTTTGCGCACAATGCGATAAATCATGCTTTTGGGTACACCCTTAAGCTCGGTTCGTAAAAAGTTGTCTATGCGTTGCCCTTCGTACTCAGCATCTATAGTGAGTAGTCGCACGCTGTGTTGTAGTTCTGGTTTCATGGCAATATTCTATCATTAGGAAGTGTGATTGGATGCAGAAAAGGCGTCTTGCTAAGATTACAGTTAAAGTGTGATAATGGCTCAGAATTTCGTGTTAGCCATTTGTTCCATAACGCTCGATAGCAATGCTATTAAGAAGAGTTATCTAGCAAACAGTGGGTAACACAACCTGTATACCTCTAGCACTCCGTTTTATTCGCGACCTTTGGGCTCTCCCTTACCCGTGAAAAACACCTGAAAAAGCGCCTCAAGCGTACCCAGCCGGGAGGCTGTATCTATTGCGCTAACAGACTCGAGGCCGGTGTTCGTCGGAATAACACGGTTAGACTAGGGAAAACACCAACACTGTATAAACAGTAAAAACTTTATAAAAGAGTCATTAATGAAAAGAATGCTAATCAACGCAACCCAAGAAGAAGAGTTGCGCGTCGCCCTAGTAGATGGGCAAAAACTGTACGACCTGGATATTGAAAGTCCAGGCCATGAACAAAAAAAAGCCAACATCTATAAAGGTAAAATTACCCGCGTAGAGCCCAGCCTAGAAGCGGCGTTTGTCGATTACGGTGCTGAGCGTCATGGTTTTTTACCCTTAAAAGAAATTGCGCGTAACTATTTCCCTGCCGGATACAGCTACCAAGGCCGACCCAACATCAAAGAAGTGGTCAAAGAAGGCCAAGAAGTCATCGTACAAATTGATAAAGAAGAGCGCGGCAATAAAGGCGCGGCACTCACGACTTTTATCAGCTTGGCCGGCTCTTACTTGGTATTGATGCCTAACAACCCACGTGCCGGCGGTATTTCTCGTCGTATCGAAGGCGATGAGCGCACCGAGCTTAAAGAAGCCTTGTCTCAGCTTGCCCTGCCCGATGGCATGGGCCTGATTGTGCGCACCGCCGGTGTGGGCAAATCAGCAGAAGAGCTAGAGTGGGACTTGCGCGTACTACAAGGTCACTGGAAAGCGATTCAAGAAGCCTCTGAAGGCGGCCCCGCTCCTTTCTTAATTCACCAAGAAAGTAACGTGATTGTGCGGGCCATTCGCGACTACCTACGCCGTGATATTGGCGAGATTGTGATCGACAATCCCGTTGTCTACGAGCGCGCTAAAAAGCACATTGAGCTAGTACGCCCAGACTCCTTGAAAATCGTGAAGCTGTACGACGGCGACGTGCCGATGTTTAGCCACTACCAGATTGAAAGCCAAATTGAGTCGGCCTTTCAGCGCGAAGTGCGCCTGCCCTCAGGCGGCAGCATCGTTATTGACCCTACCGAAGCCTTAACCAGTATCGATATTAACTCTTCTCGCGCCACCAAAGGCAGCGACATAGAAGAGACAGCACTGAAAACCAACCTAGAAGCGGCCGAAGAAATTGCCCGCCAGTTACGCCTGCGTGACTTAGGTGGCTTAGTGGTAATCGACTTTATCGACATGACGCCCGTGCGCCATCAGCGTGAAGTAGAAAACTGCCTGCGCGATGCCGTACGCCAAGACCGTGCCCGCATTCAATTAGGCCGTATCTCTCGCTTTGGTTTGCTGGAAATGTCCCGTCAGCGTTTGCGCCCTTCTCTCGGTGAGTCCAGCACCCATGTTTGCCCTCGCTGTTTAGGCCAAGGCACCATTCGTGATACCGAGTCACTGGCGCTGGCCATTTTGCGCCTTATTGAAGAAGAAGCGCTCAAAGACAACACCGGTCAAATTCACGGCCAGGTGCCAGTAGACGTAGCCGCTTATCTGCTGAACGAAAAGCGCAAGTCTATCGCCAGCCTAGAGCAGCGTTATAGCGTTGAAATTTATATTATTCCTAACGAGCAGCTGGAAACACCACACTTTAGTGTGGAACGTGTGCGCAGCGGCGAAGAAGAAAGTGTTAGCAGCTACAACCTAAAAACGGATGTGCCCAAGCCGACGTATACGCCCCGTGACAGTCAGTCTGGCTCGCGTATTGAGCAACCTGCATTGCAAGGTTTTACCGCACCCGCTCCAGCGCCCGCTCCGACGCCTAGCGCCGCAGCCCCGGCACCTGCTGCAGCCCCAGCTCCAAGACCTACTGCCGCGCCTGCCGCTGCAGTGGTAACCGGACCTGGCTTGATTAGTCGTGTTTGCAGCGTTGTTAGCAGCTGGTTTAAAGGTAACACGGACGCGCAAGCAACACCTGCAACCGTCACTGACCGCCCCGCCACTACGAATGCCAACAGCAGTGCCGGTAATAACACCAGCACCAGTGCGAGCAACAGCAACGGCGAGCGCAATCAGAGCCGTAACAATAATCGCACGTCGAGCCGTGACCGTAACGATCGCAACGGCAACGACCGTAATGATCGCTCACAGCGCAATACTCGTAATAGCAACACTCGCAAACCACGCGAAGAAGAACGCAACACTGCCGTGCAAGCTGAGTCTAAAGCACCGGTAACCGTTGCCGTACAGGATGAAAATAAAACTGATCGCCCACGCCGTGAACGCAGAAAACCGCGCCGTGACCAGCAACCAGCACCTGCTCAACTTAATGAAGTGGATACTGCGGCAACTGCCGCTACTGCTGCCGCAACAACAGCAGTAACGACCACCGCCGCTGCAACCGCTCCTGAGTCTCAAGAGCAGAACTTGGCCGAACGTCGTCAGCGCCGTCAGCAAAGAAAGCAAGTGCGTATTGGTGGTGAAGAGCCAGCAGCAGTAACACCTGCTGAGACTGAAGCCCAGCCGCAAGCGACTGCCAAGGCAGACGATAACAGCAGCAAAGATCACCACAAACGCAGTGCCATGCCTAAGCGCAAGCGCATCAACGAAGACAGCCGTCGTCGTCGTCGCGAAGACAGCATAGCCGCGTTAATTGCCTCTCAAGGTGAAGACAAGTGGATTGCGACCGAAGAAGCACTGGCCGCAGCACAACCTGTGCCGCAAGAAGCCAAAGCTCAGCCAACGCCAGCAGTAAGTGAACAGCCGGTAGCTAAGCAAGAAGCGCCTAAGCAAGAGGCTCCTAAGCCAGAAGCAGCGAAAGTAGAAACTCAAGTTGCCCCTGAAGCTGCAGCGCCAGTAGCTGCAAAAGTGGAAACTCAGGTTGAGCCAAAAGCCGCCGAGCCAGTTGCAGCCGCCCGCCCTGTTGAAGAGCAAAAGGTTGAAGAGCAAAAGGTTGAAGAGCAAAAAGCAGCAGAGCCAAAGGTTGTAGAGCCGAAAGCTGAGGAGCAGCCTGTAGTTAAAGCTGAACCAGTTAAAGCGGAGCAAGTTCAAGCTGAACCTGTAGCACCTGCAGTAGCAGAGCCAGCGCCGACTCAACAGCCAGTAGCAATTCAGCCCGAGCCAGTAGCAGCCGCGCCGGTTGCACCAACGCCAAGCGAGCCTGCCGTTGTTGCTCCTCAGCATAAAGCTGAACCAGTAGCCGCTCCTCAGCCAAAAGTTGAGCCGGCAGTAGCTAGCCAGCCCGCGGCGAAGCCTGAAGCTGCTCCTCAGCCTAAAGCTGAACCAGTAGCTGCGCAGCCAGAAGCAAAAGCAGCGCCAAAGGCCGCCGGTTTATACCGTCGCTCACGCCAAGCCTCTGCGCCCATGGTGAAGCCAGAAGTGGTTGCGCCAGTGCCATACGTAAAGCCTGAGTACCCTCAGCAGCTGCCACGCGAAAACGTCGCTACTAGCGGACGTCACGCAGGCAGCACTGCGGCACAGAACAAAGCATCGGCCCCCATGGCGAAGCCAGAAAGTCATTAATCATTAATGACCGCAATTAAAAAAGGCTCCTTCGGGAGCCTTTTTATTTGGGTGGGATTTAGCTAAGTAAAACCGCATAACAGGTGTGGAAACACAATTCTCAGCGCTAACGCTGCTGGGTCACAAGGATGAACACTTCCATAGAAGTTATGCGCCATTACTTAAGTAATCACGCATAACTTATGTGGAAGTCATTACCCACTCCCTTGAATAGCGTTGATACTTCATTCACTAACTTGTCTTTCTTCCAAGAGGTAAAGCTTCGCCAGTGATATTTAGCTTGCTTCCACAATATCTCGATCAAGTTCAATTCCGGGCTGTATGGGGGGAGATAAAGCAGTACAAACTGATGATCATACAGCCACTTATCTCGCATCGAGGGGGCGATAAAATGATGGATTGACGCATTGTCCACGACCACAATCGTCAATTTATCCTGGCAGGAAGATTGCGCCAACTTATCTAAAAAGGGTACCACGTGTTGCCGTTTCACTGAGTGTTCAAAAAGTTCAAAATGCAGCTTACCGGTAGCATAGTTCAGTGCGCCAATCACATTCACACGCTTACGGCTTGCACTGGCATCAGCGAGATGAGTGACACCGAGTGGTGCCCAGGCCCGCTGTACATTCGGTACGCAGGAGAAGCCACTTTCATCGCAGTAAAGAAGTTCTATTTTGTCTGCTTTGGCCCTTCCTTGGAGTCTTGCCAAGCGGCCTTTTGCTTCCTGGAAGGCTGCTTCGTCTCTTTTTTTTCGAGGCTGAGCCGGGTTCGTTTGAAAGATAGCTTTCTGGCTCTTAGTCCAACCGAAAGGCGGTCCAAACTGAATGAAGGGGCATCAGGATATTGGTCGCGAACGCGGACAGCTATCTTAGCCAGCGTCAGTGGCTCAGAGCGGGCAATATCTGCAGCCATATCCAACATTTCAGCTGTCAACTTGGGCGGTCGGCCGCCTTTATGCCCAGTCAAAATGCCGACCAATCCCGTAGTTCTCCAGCCTTTTGTCCAGTTGTAGATCGGTTGATCGCTTATCCGAAACATCTGGGCAATCTGGACAACCGTAGAGCCATCATTCAGCGCGAGCAGTGCGAGAGCCCTTCGTCTGAAATCTGGGAAAGGATGGTGTTTTGACATCTCTTTCAGAGTGATAGTTTCTTCGGCTGTTAGTGGTTGTCCTAATAAGTGTCGCTTCATATCTGGGCCCACAAAATGGCATCTATAATGACAGTGTAGATCCACATGAGTTACGCGGCATTACTTATGTGGTTCACCATAACTGCGGTGGATATTACTGTTGGCGTGATAAATAATTTAACCCTTAGCACTATTTTGCCACGATTAATTGCTACAAGAAGCACTGAACGTACGGATAAGAGCTAGCTCAAGAGCGACAAGAGCAAAGGCTCTTGATTTGTAAGACCTTACTTTGTGAACACCATTTTTGTTCTATAGAAAATTTCGGCAGCCCCTGTAGCCGCCAATTTATTAGGCGGGCCAGCGTAGCTGGATAGTTTTAGAGCCAAACCTAAAGCCAAACTCCAAACCGTGCTGAATAAATTTGCACCTACAAGGTCAAAACCAAGCGCTAAGACAGTAGCGAAGGAGTCTTGAATCTTTAAGAGCCCGTAACGACAAAATCCACGTTAGTTCCGCAGCATTACTTAACGCTTAAATAATAGGAAAATATTGATTGGCTACTTTTTTGCGTTACTTTGCAAAAAAAGAGACAAACTGTATTTTTCCTAATTGATTTACCTTGTTATATGTTGATTGAATAGCAAACACATAACGATTAAAAAATATAACTGATCAAGGCGTAGAATGAGTAGAGATAACAACGAACCGCCACTTTGTCACCAACCTTGATTTTGAGTGTTTTAGACCAATTTGAGCAACTGTCCTGACATATTTACCTAAGCCTCTAGTTAAATTGTAGTGTTGCAATAATAACGTCTTGCTAAACACCAACAAGCAAATGACAATGACTTAACTTACCCCCATAGCAAAGAAAACATTTGTATGAAAACACCTAAGCACCTTAATGCACTAAGAGCCTTTGAAGCGACAGCCCGATTAGGTAGCTTTAAAGCCGCAGCTGATGAAATAGGTGTCACCCCTGAAGCTATTGGGCAATTAGTTCGCACATTAGAATCTTACTTTTGCATACAGCTTTTCATACGTAATAAAGGTGGGAAAAGGCTTACAGCAACCCAAGAAACACTCAATGTACTGCCAAGCTTGAGTGAAGCATTTAGGTGTTTATCAAGTGTTACTGATAGATTAAAAGATTTGTCAAAATCGGGAGCTTTAACTATTAGCACTTCCCCATCTATTACTTCTAAGTGGTTAGTACCTATTTTACCTAAGTTTTTGAATGACGAGTCTGATATAGACGTTAAATTAGATATAACAAACCGCCTGCTCGATTTAACTACAGGTGAATTTGATATTGTCATTCGATACGCTAAAAAAGCAGAGGATTGGTCAAATTTTAATGTTATTTCATTAGCTGAGGACGAAAAGCTTCTAGCTGTTTGTTGCCCTAGCTTATTAAAAGCACACCCAGAAATCGCCAAAATTTCAGGCTTACTTAAGCAAACTTTAATTCGCGATATAACCATGGAAAATTCAAGTTATCCTAACTGGCGAGAATGGTTAAATAAAGCGGGGGTTACCGAATTTGATAATACTAACTTTTTAGAGGTAAACGCATCCTTAGTTGCAATAGAAATGGCAAAACTTAGTCAAGGTGTTGCACTTGTGCGTGAGCACCTTGTGCATAGCGAAATAGCTGCAGGGAATTTAATAAACCTTTACCCTAATAACCTTCTATCAACAAATTGGGGTTATTACATTATTACCCCGCTAAATCCTAGAACCCAAGTTCAAATTTTTTCTAACTGGCTTGAAAAAGAATTAAAGTTATTGTTGTAAAAGGCTGTGTAATTAACCGCAAGCATTTTTTATTTTACATTGTACAAATAATTGCTGCTATCGTACTGCCTGCAACGCGTGTAGCTATACCCGTATATTTACTACTTGCCCCATCAAAGATAGTCTATTCCGGTTAGTTTTTTGTTTTCATACAAACATTTTCTTCTGTTGCACAGAAGTTATCATGCTTTGCTGAAGTTTATTTAACTAGGTAGGATCAACATATTAAGGTGACACAAAACCAGTTACAGCATAAAAGGACAACTCTTAAGATGACGACAACATCCTCAACAATGAAAACATCTGGCCAAATCGAATCTGAACTTAATTATATTAAGCCAGACAGTACTCTCGCTCCTGAAGTTTTTTACTCTGGTGGAGCGGCACCACAAAAATACAATGATGCTTATGCTTTTATGCCAGCTACTATTGATGATGCGCGTAGTTCACAAGAGGTATTTTCAGTTCACAAACAAGGCTTTCAATTAGTTACAGCCCCGACAAAACATAAAGACTTTACAGACGAAAAAGCTATTGAAGCTAGTTATTATGACGAAGTGATTGCGATTATTAAAGAAGCCACCGGTGTGAAAGATGTTTTTGTTTTTGATCATACTGTAAGGCGTGGCTCTGCAGATAGCAGCCGTAAACCAGCGCATCATGTTCATAATGATTATACTGAGCAGACGGCTCAGTCTCGTGCACAAGAGCGCATTGGAGTGGAGCAGTTTGCTAAACTCAAAGGTCGTCGAATGATCCAGATTAATGTTTGGCGTCCCTTGGTGGATATTGTAAAGCGCTCACCTTTAGCATTTTGTAATGCAGCTAGTGTTAATCAAAAAGATTTACTGCTATCCAAAATTCACTTTCCAGATACAGATCATGTTGGTGAAATATATGCATTGCGTAAAGCTGCTGAGCAGAAGTGGGTCTATTTTTCAGAAATGAATCACGATGAAGTTGTTCTTATTAAAGGCTTCGACTCCGTGAAAGAGGGTGTAGCTCGGTTCACACCGCACACGGCTTTTGAATACCCGGATCAAGATCCAAATGTTGGCGCAAGAGCGAGTATCGAAGTACGTACATTTGCTTTTTATTAAAACAAGAAAAAGTAGCAACACCTACTTAACTTATTACTATTGACTTAGGTTGTGAAGGAGTTAATAGCTGTTTAGTATAAGTGTTTTTTGTATTAAAATAACTATGTAGTAAAAACATAGAATGAAATAAAGCTTAATTATAGCCATTTCAGCTAAAAATAGGTGGCTTGTTAAAAGCCGCCTATTTAGCTTTAGTGTTAACTCAACCAAGTAATAAGTTTTTCTTTTAACGTTTGCGGTTTAATTGGTTTGGTAATGTAGTCGTTCATACCTGCGGCTAAACACTGAGGAATCCCAGTGAGCACAGCGAACGACTTAATGTTTTTGTTATGTATTTTTACTGATTTTCTTGGAGTACTCGCCAACGGCTCATACACTCTCCATCGCCATACTCAATGATGACTGATCAACTCCGTGTCGATACCACTCGTAGCGCGGTTTACCTCCAGCATTATCGACATTTGGTGCGCCACGGCCAGCTTTCAAATCTTTTAGATTAAGGGTGCGCATTTCAACGCTAAAACGTGCTAACTTGGTCGTGTTGGGCACACTAGCATGTAAATGAGCACTGGAAAAACATAGAATATCACCTGGCTCTATCACTATTTTTACCGCCTTGCTTTCATCCACTGGCCGCAATAACTGAGGTGTAGGAGAGTAGCTTACCGCGACACCTTCAGGCGTTTCGCGGCGCGCAGCAAGATATTCTTTAAAGCTCCACTCCGAGGTATCGTTAATGGTTGGATGATCCCAGTGGTAAGGGTAAAAGGCAATACTCCGTTCATCTTCTATCTTATAAATAGGTGCCCACCAATTGGTCTGCGCTTGTATATTGCTTCCCCATGTATCACGATGATGCCCAACTACGGTACGCAGACCCTCCGTAAAGGCCTTTTCGGCCGATACTACTCGCATAGCAAAGTAATCATAATAGGTCAAATCTAGCGCTAAACCTGCTTCCTGCAACGCATGAAAAAATATCGCCTTAGCTTTATCGTCAGCTTGAATTCTTTTCTGTGTATCGGCAACAAATCTTCGATAATCCTGCTCACTTAAATGGTACTGAGCTTGCTCTGGATACAGGCCACTCAAGGATTCTGATAATAGCTGATCGGTGTATTGGCATAATTCCAACATTGCTGGCAGTTGTTGAAAAACAATCAAGTCGCCTGCAAAGATGATCTTTGATCTTTGTTCATCTGTCATTCCACTATCGGTTTGAATAATATTCATAACTTCGCCTGTAAATATATAATTTCATTTCATCACTCATTTCTTTTGCGTCGCAGAAAAAACTAACAAGACATCCATATTAAAAGAGCCTCAATAGTAACCTTTTGAACGAAAAATATAAGCGGGTGACTCTCTTCTGTATTGAAAAAGTCTGGAAACAGCTTAACAACTGCGGGGCGGTGACTGATTTTAAAGCCACAGGTAAGAAATAAGCTCCCATCGGACAGCTCTGGCTCACTCTTGCTGGAGAGTAACAAAGAGAGCTTGAAAATAAGACCTGTTTGAGGTCAGATAGTCCAATGTTGGCAGCTGCTGGCATGGACAACACGTTGCATGCCTAAATTTTCACAGTAATGCGTAAGCTCAGAAAGCGAGCCAACGGGGCCTTTAAACATATTCATAAACTCTTGGGTGATGTTGAGCCACGTTTCCTGTGAGATATTTAATCGCTCCAATATCTGCCTGCTACTGGCTTGAATTGCACCGTGCATATCATTACGCAGTATGCGACCGGTATCATCCACGAGGCGGAGGTAATCTTGCAGTTCAAACACCAAGCCTTTAGGCAGTGCGTGACATCCAATAGGTCTATAAAATAGTGCTCAATGTCTTCGCCGTTAGCAAACCGTTGAGTAAGTAACGTACCGCCAAACACTTGGTGCCACTGTTTTACCACCTCTATGTCGGACCAGGCCTGTGCCTTTTCTGCATCTACTTTCAATACCACATGAAGGTGATTAGACATTACCGCGAAAGCTGCAATATCAATGGCAAACACCTACGCCAAAAGCAGCAAGCGCTTCTCTATCCAGTCACGGCGGTGTTCGAAACATTGACCCCTATTGATGAGGAAAGTGTACGGATCTGCACCACATAAAAATGCCCTTCTTACCGTACGACTGATGCAATGGTAAAAAGGCGTATCTTCCAAGCTTACTTGAGTTGAACGTGGTATCGGCATCGTAGCCTCCTCAATACATCAAACTCGAATCTTTCAAGTTAAGATACCTCAAGGAAATCAAACCAATTCACATGGGTGGCTCGTTAATTAGGACGGGTAAGGGTTCCCTAATTTGGGACCAGGACGACAGGGCTTTGGCTATTAAAAGTGCTTTGAACCCTTTCATTCATTTTTTATTTTATCCCAAATGCGTCGATGTAACCGTCTGCTTCCGCTAAGGCTCTCGCATTGCTGCTGATCCTCGCCTACTGGATCAAGTAAGTTCTGAGAAGCCACATATGCCGCTAATTCGTCATTATCCTCCTGCTCGAAAGGTCGAAGCGAACGCCCTGTTCCCCTCAACGTTTCGATAGCGGCGATCATCTTACCTTTGCCGAGCAGGAGGCGATGTACCTCTTCGATGGGGGTGTTGAGATGTTCGGCAATTAAACCAGCACGGATTTCGCTGATCTTCATCTCTAAACTCTGGCCGCTGTTGGCACTTGCATCAATCGCTACGTCGCACTCGCTATCAAATCCAAGCGAGCGGTTGTTCATATTTGAGGATCCGACGCGAATGATTCGGTCGTCTACAATCATGAGTTTAGCGTGCACGTAAACAGGGGTACCGCCTTCAGTAAAAGGATGATAAATACGAAACCGCTGGTGTGCATCTGTCGTGGCCAACATCGCTACCAACTGGCTACGCGCCGTATCCATCGCAACCTTTTCAAGCCAACCGTCCGCGGCCTGCGGCATAATAATAACAAACTCTGGTGGGTCTTCCTCCTGAAGACGGCGAGCGATGGCGGCCGCGATAGTTCTTGATGCGAAGTACTGGTTTTCGACGTAAACGAAATTTTTCGCTGTCGCTATCATATCGAGAAACAGAGCCTCATTTTCTCTAATCGATTGCAGGTCACGAAACTCTCCGCGAGTTCGCGCTATCGCGACTTTGACAGACTCGAAGTCGGACGGTTTTCGCAAAGGCCAATGCGGCGTATTCTCGACTTTTGGTAAAGGCTTTCCGGTGGCCCGCTCCCACCGCTCTGAGGCCAGATCGTGCAATCGGCTCGCGGCGGGTCCGCTCAGTGCCATCGAAATGTCATGCCAAGGTTCTGAAGGTTTGCCGTCCGGCGCGACCCGTCGAGGATCGTTCTCCAGGTGTTCGCGTGTATCCCATCTTCCGCTGGTGACATCTATGCCTCCGCAAAAAGCCATACCACCATCGATTATCACGAGTTTTTGATGATGGCTCGCGCCAATTGGATGCATCCCGTCAAACTTAATTCTTAAACGATTGCTAAACATCCAACGCACTATGGTGAAGATCATTCGTCCGCGAAGCAGAATCTTTAAGGCGCCAAAGTTCCATTTCAAAATATAAATGCGTAGGGCTTTATTCCTTTTGAGCAGACGAACAATGAAAGCGCGGAGGCTTTCTGATCCGTTTCCACCTTGTAAACTGACCCTAGTGTCGAAATCCCAACCGATAAATACAACTTGGTGCTTAGCAGCCAATAACGCTTCTTGAAGGTCAGCGAAATATTCCTCGCCATCTATGATAACCGATACATGATCTGCAAGTTCTACCGCTGCGCAGTTTACCCCTGGCTGAAAAATGGAGAGACGGGCAATTGAGTTAGACGACATGAAAGGACCTTCCGTTGGTGACTTGCTACTACAATATAGTCCACGAAAGAACTACATTTGAAGCTGATTGCGAAATCAAAAAAGTTACCAGGCCAGAGTTGTTGTCCTCGAGCCAATCAAGTAGGGCATCGCCTACGAATTTTAGAATAAAGACGGCGACCCACCACACAGCAAAGCCCAGTTGGAGTGCTCAAGATGATCCGTAATAAAATCAAGTTCACGATTCAAAATTTGCAGGAAAAGCTTTGGATTAAGCCACTCGGCTATGCATTCCTGGCTGTGCTTGCGGTATTTGTGTCACATTTTGCGGATGGTTTGCCGATCCAGAACACGGTTCCCGACATCAGCATCGAAACCATCGAAAAATTATTGACCGTCATTTCGGCTAGCATGTTAGGCGTTGCTACGTTCGCGGTGGCTTCAATGGTATCAGCCTATGCATCAGCAGGAGGTAGCGCGACGCCGAGAGCATTTTCCTTGATTATTTCAGATGGCTTATCACAGACGGCCCTGTCCAGCTTCATAGGGGCATTCATTTTCAGCATCGTTGGGATTATCGCGATCAAGATCGGCTATTTTGCTGTCGCCGGACGCTTTGTAATTTTTCTCCTTACAATTTCTATTTTTGCTTGGGTCGTCGTCACGTTTGTTCGCTGGGTCGACAATATCGCTCGTCTCGGACGCATGGGTAACACCATAGAAAAGGTCGATGCGGCAACGCGTGAAGCTTTTCAGCTCTGGCCTCGCAGCGCTCCATTGGGAGGACAGCCCGCGGATAAAATCCCGGAGGGCGGTATAGACCTCTTCTCGGAACAGCTTGGTTTCATTCGCCAAATTGACACGGGTCGGTTGAGTCAATGGGCCAAGGACAACGACGCCTTCATCTACCTTCAAAGCTTGCCCGGTGCCTTCATACATCCGCAGCGCAAATTGCTGACAGTGCAATCCGCATCTGCCAATACGGAGCTGGATATGTCTGACCTCCTTGGGGCTTTCGACCTTGGCGATCGCCGCACATTTGGCAATGACCCGCGCTTTGGACTGATCGCGATGTCCGAGATTGGCTCAAGGGCACTTTCACCTGGGATCAATGATCCAGGCACTGCCATCGATATTGTCATCAGAATGTCGCGAATAATTCGCGACTGGAATAGTTCGCAACCAGACGATGAACGCATAGAGCCGGAACTCGAACGAGTGTTTGTGACACCACTCGATGTGTACGATCTTCTTGAGGATGCATATGCGGCCATTTGCAGAGATGGAGTGGGCTCGGCCGAAGTTGGGATATGGATACAGAAATCACTCGGCTGGCTCGTTCAAACAGAAGACCCAGACCTGAGGAACGCAGCTTGCAAGTGGGCGCACCTCTCATTCAAACGCGCACAACAGGAAATAACATTCGAGCATGATCTGGAACGAGTAAGACATGCACATGAGGCGCTGGTAGAGCTGAGCTCCGCTCGAATAGCAACAACACGCTAACTGGAGTTGAAACCCAGAGCCGCGGATCAGAGTGATCATGTTAAAAGACCACGATGAGGATGGGCACGGTCCAAAATTTTAATTAGAAAACAGAACAACCAACGCCTATTTTTCATGCCACGGGTGGCTTTCAAAGCCATTTTGATATGGGTGGCCCATAAAACATTCACTAGCAGATTATTTCAAATGAGATCGTACAAAAAATGGCCCGCAGTGCGGGCCAGATACTTTTGCTGGGGGGATCAGACGGGGTGCAGCACCTTGGTAAACAGGGTGTCATTATTGAGATCCTTCAAGATCACGGTCATGGCTCGGCTTTCGGCGTCTATGTCCACTTGGCCAAAGAATTGCAACCCGGCCAAGGGGGACAGGTTTTGTTAAGCGGCGTGCGTAAGCACGTCCGGCGTGGGCCCTAAGGGCCGAAGCGAACTTGAACGACTGGTTATGTTGACTTACCGCGCCGGCGTCGAACAAACCCGATTACCAATATCACCAGAAACAAGGCGAGCATTGGCCAAAGCACGTAATCCAGGTAACCCACCAACGCTGAAAACCCAAGAACCGCGAACAACCAAACGAGAACTGGAGTGAAACAACAAAGTGCCGTAATCATGCTGCCAACTGCACCAATCTTTAATAACTTGCTTCCGCTCATCATAAATTTCAACAACACGACTGATCTAGTTGGATGGGTGGACACTGTGTGTCGCCGTAGGAGCAGAATACACAGCAATCACCATGCTTGGGTTTAAGCAGGACTTTGCAGTTTTTACATTCATAAAAATACTGGCAAGAATCCTCCGGCATAGTCTCCATCTCCCTGTGCCCGCAATCTGGACAGGTGATCTCTGACGTGAGTTTAGCTTTCATAATTCACCATACTCGATATCCGCTTTGCGCTAAAACATAACGCCGCTAACAACAGCAGATTTTTTGTTGTGATTTTTGTGCAGCAATGGCACAGCCATGCACAAAAAGCGCGACGAAAAGACTGTACAAGGAACGCAGCGACTGATGTTGCTTAGCTTTGTTAGGCACTAAACATTGATATATCAAGTTCAATGCTATCTCCTAGCCAATAAGCATAGATAGTATGATCTTTTAGGTCATTACCGGACAGAGCATGAATCAACACCGTAAGACCTTTTCTGTTTTGTTCAAGCCAAAGAACCAACTCATCAAAATCTTTAGCGCCAAAAGTAATTTGGCAGCTCCATTTTGGATGAGGGCCTACCAAGACCTCATGGATACGACCAACTCTAAGGTTAAATCGATCACCGGCTTCTTTACATAACTTTGAAGCAAACTCCAAAGTTTCTTGCTCAAAATACACATGGGCGTGATAAGCCCCATGAGAATTAACAGGCCGTTTAATCTCTTTCATTACCTCTCCTATATTGCATAACACCGCCAACACAGGCGAGCGTCAGCGAGTCCAGCCAGCTTGCTGGCGTTTGTGATTGGCCTTGTTATGAGTTTCAAGCAAACAACTAACATGGATGGCCTGTTAGCTTTTTAGCTCTTGTTAGCTGATACCGTAAACACAAGGCCCAACGATGGAATGAAAAATGCTATGCGTTGGGAATCACTCTTAAATTGTTTGTTATTAATTTTTATTTCTCATGAAATACTCATAGTTTAATAAGCACTTAATTAACTGATTTAGAGAATGCATTAAACGATACGAATCTAGTATTTTGCGTGTAAAACCTAAAAAGTAAATTTCGTTTGGCTTCTCTTGCTTCATCCCCTCCTGCCTAGGGAAGTACGTTACTTTTTGCAAAACTTCGTCATATTCAGCTTTATAGTGTGCAACCGCATTTCTCAACTGATTATCAGCGACACTCTTTGAGATAGGTAGCCAAGTATCATCAATGTATTCTAGTTTCTTACCAAATGGCTTATTAGCAAAGTCGTTTAGATTTTTAATCTTCTCATCTGAGAATTTATTGTGGTCACTGCGTTTTAATAAATTATTAACACCTGCTACGAGCACAACTTGTCTAGATATTATCTCTGAAATGTCTTTATAAAGATCTTTATAATTCTTAAATTCACGTGAAGACACACGATAAGGAACTTGTTCACTTCCATCGACATAATCTTTGTCGTAGTCTAAAAATAGTGCTGGTCTTAGGGCTAATTCTAGCTCCAATATTCTAGGATAAATCTCAAAGCAATCCTCTTGAAGATTGAAAATAAATTTAGAATCAACTATTTCTTTAACGAATAAGTCCATGATACTTTTGTCTTTTGAGACAATATCATTGAACTTAGTAAGGTACAGGCTGACATCTTCAGCATTAGATGTTGGAGTTGAAAACGGATAAAAAACTTTCGCAATAACACAATACATCATCATATTAGTGTCACAGTCTTTAAACGATTTAGCAGGTTCAGCAAACTCTCTCTCTGCAAGATCAGAAAGCACTTTGTTTCTTTTTCTCTTGTATAAGTTGACCAGACGTTCAATAACTTCATGTTTCTTGTACAGCTGGTTCAATGAGTCCAATCTAAAGTTGTGGATTTGGAAATTTTCACGTCCAATACGACCAATAGCCCTAAGAAAAGGAGTCTGCCCCATTACATAGGGCTCAAACGACACTGGGAAATCAATATGCAAGTCAATAAATGGGTTTTCACCAGTGAAATGCCCATCCAATGGATGACTTTCTGCGCCGTACATCTTGGGCTGCTTACCCTGTTCAACAGTTACTTCAATTCCAGATCCACAAGATGGGCAAGCAAACCTAAAAGGCTGGACATCTCGGTTAGACATACCAAAACGGCAATCAACTAACCCTCCACAGGTTGTACATTTTAATCTTTCATTAAAGTTCACTAATTGCACCTTACCTAAAAATTTCATAACGCTCGCATTTGCGGCTAGTTTGGAGCGCAGCGGAAAATCAGTCCGCCAACATGCGCTTGTTAGGTTTACTTTTATATCCCGTCATATTCTATACCAATACCCGACCTTAATTGCTCGACTCGGAGTTTGAATAATTGTTCAAAAGAATTCCGTACCCATTGCGCTGCAATTGAATGGTACGACATGTCTTGATCTGTAACTTGGATATCATAGTAAGTCTTTGGATGTGTTAGCTTATCCTTGGCATGTTTTGCTCGAAGAAAATCTTGAAAATCCTCACCGCTTGTTTCCAAGCGATAATCATCTATTTTCCAAATCTTTAACGCCAATTTAAATGTTCTTTTAAGATTATCTTCAAGACCAATACGAGGTTCACCTTCTCTGTTGATAGATAGAGAGCCAATGACTTTCTTCTCTTTTTCTGTGAGCTCTACTGTACAAAATCCAGTCCTAAGATTTGATCTTAGCTCGACTTTAATAATTTCAATAACTGCCTCAATATAGGCAAATACACAACGTACTAGACAACGCCTCAAGTATTGAGATACACGATCATTCTCAAGCGATTTATATGCCTCAAGGATATCATTATTTAGCTCTTCAAGAAGATCGTGGCTTCTAATGAGCCCTTCACCGATTTCTGGTATTGCTGGCATAGTTCCTCCAACCTAACGCCGCGCTCTGCGGAAATTTAGGAGCGCCAGCGAGTAAATTTTCCGTAGCAGCGCCTTGTTAGATGATTAGTTAAACTCAAGCACTTTTACAACTTCGCTTTCTAATCGCTCCCTGAGAGTTTCAAGGGTGCCTTTTGTAAGGGCATTTACATTGTATTGATAGAAATGCCTTTTCACTATTTCATGGCTTCTATTCACCTTTTCAAGCCCAACCATTGAATATTCTGCAGAAAGTTTTGCTTCATCATGATTAGTATGAATTGCAATGCTTGTTGAGATTGCCTCTATGCTACCGGCAAGCTGGACAAGACCATGTTTATTTAATGAATTCCATGCGTAATAAGGAGAGTGCCTGATAGTTGAAACAAGACCAGCCATGTACATCGCCAACTTATTATGATCGATCTCAGTTTTATCTGTAGTTATGCTTTTAAGGTCATGGAAAAGATACCACTTAAATTCATCTACTATGCTGAAATCGAGAGGGTTTGTTATAGGTGAAAAAATATCGTTGTATATCCGAGTTGAAACTACAGGAGAATCAACTTTACCCGGAAAATCTTTGTGAAAATGATGAATAGCATCTGCATCACTAAACACTCTACATCCTTTACCTCGAGCTTCATGCTTTGCTGCGCGAGTTACGGCATCACCAAGAATAAATGAACCAAAAGATTCCTTGTCATTTGTTGGTATTATGACCTCACCGTAACTTAAACCGCCCCGGCATAACACACCAGAAAGAGTTAATTCCCACATCAGATCAGACGAAGCCAATAGGAGCTCACGGCTACTCTCAGACCAAACAAAAGCACAATCTGATAGCTGCGATATTTTTACATCGTATTTGAAATGAACGTTACGAAGCACCTCTCTAAATCGTTTAAGAGTCCATGCTGCAATAATCTGATTAGAGCTTGAAAGACCTTTGCTTCCATTTATTTCTACTTCATAGATAGAAGTATCTATTTTTTCATCAATTCCATTTAAATTTATTTCACCTTCAGTAAGCGCACTCATGCCAAGTATATCAATAAAAAATACTGCAGCCTCTTTCGTCTCAAACTTCATTAATTGGTTATCCTTCTCCGATTTTGATTTTCATCTAACGCCCAAATTACAGGCTAAGTAATGGTTGGCTAAAATTGTGCAGCGAAGCGAAACGTAGCCAACTGTTACGTGTCCTTGTTTATTTTCTTGTTAGAGTTCATGGTAATAGGAACGAAATTGGATAGATTAAGACGATCCAAATACCACTACAAACTACTGCCCCAACCATAGCAATAATCCGCATTAAAATATCATTATTCGATGTAATCTTATAGTGCCGTAAAATCAGCATAAAAAAAGAAACGGCAAATACTAAGCTGAATATCAGGTATAGCAAACCAGTAAGCTTTATAATTTCAACTTGGCCTATCAGAGCTGCGATAATTAAGATGGCACCAAGAATTAAAGTGCTAACCATCGAATACTTGGCAACATGTTTAAGAGTGATAACCGACTTCCTTGATGAAACGAACTCTAACGCCGCAAACAACAGCGCATAGGTTGGCGTTGTTTTTACTGGCTTTTTGTTTTAGCAAAAACGATGATAACCGTTTATGCGTCTGATTGATTTGCTTTGTTAGGCATTTTTTAAATTTACACTGATTTCTTTTGCAAAGTTTTCCATGGCATTAACAATTTCAAACAAGTAACTCTGTTTTATATTAAGGTGAACCCTTGCAAATTTTTCAGATTCTAAATATTCATTATTATCTATAATTTGGAAATGTTTTTTGTGAAGTTCTTCATCTAGATGCCCAGCATTGTGCGCAACTATATTCCTCAGATCTCGAGCTTCAATGATTCGTTGCCAGAACTCCGTTCCAGCAGGTACTTTTACAAGGGCAACTTTTGTTAAATATTTTCTAGCGCGTTCAATTCCTGCTCCATTGTAATCTTTCAATTTACAACAAAGGTCTTTTTCCAAGTACAAACTATGGCAGAACTGATTCAAATAATCTTCGAAAAGAGATACTAACATTACCAAATAGGACTGTTTCTGGTATTGAGGAAATATAGAATCAAAATGGGCACTAAGATCATTACGGTATTTGTACCTATCCCAACATGTTGCTTCGTCAGTTTCTAAATCAGACTCATTATATTTGATAGACTCTTCTTTCCAGTGACGATCAGATAACTCGATGAAGACACGAATTTTATCTAAATCATATAAAAAGTATGGCGTAACCTGATCTGACTTTTTCAAAACGCCTCCAAATTAGAAATAGCTGATGTCTAACGCCGCCAACACAGGCGAGCGTCAGCGAGTCCAGCCAGCTTGCTGGCGTGTGTGATTGGCCTTGTTATGAGTTTTAAGTAACAGCCAAGAACTCACTTTGGACTCTGTGGTTAAACGCAGCGCTTTACCGTTGGCCAATAGTGAATGATGCATGCTGAATCTTCAACGAGATGCCAAGCTGAGATTTCAAAGGTTGAAACTCAAGGCCGAGTACTTTGCCTGGCTCTCCCGCAGACGATGTCGGTGTTACCCCAGGGTGAGAGCGTGAACATATTGTTCTTAGCATACTAAGTTAGTCGTGTATAAAAAATAATCAATTTTGTATAGTGAGGTCATCTTTGTTTATTTTTTGCCCAACACAGTAAATCCAGCAACTAATATTTTATCCAAGTAAGCACAACTCATACTCGCCATTTTTTGCTTTCGACGAACACTGGCTTTCCTTGATGTCTCAGAGCGTATCATGTTGAGTGCTAAGTGACGGATGCTCGCCAGCACTTCAGCCCCATTCTCACGGTAAATGGGGCAGGCATCTTCTTTCATTGACACATCCAACACCCAATGCAGGCTATTTTCGATACCCCAATGCCCACGGACTGCCTTGCCGAAACGGATACTATCGAGCTCTGCTGAGCTGATATAGTAACGATACTCAAGCGAGGATTTACCTGATTTTTCACGACGATAGCCAATAGCCACCCCGATAGTTTTTAGGCCTTTCCAGTCAGGAAACTGGTGCGCTAAATCGCCTGCTGGCAATACATGATATTCTCGGATCTCAGTACGACCGTGCCCCTGCTCAATGTTGATCTTATCGGGGTTTGTGGAGACAGCTATGCTCGCTGATAGGGTTGTTCGCACCGCTTTAAACAACAACTCTTGATTACCTTTTACTGCCAGTAAATAGTCGCCACCTTGGTTGATAATAGTCTTGGCAATGTTGGTCTGACAGCCCATGGCATCAATAGAAATCAAGCATCCCTTGATATCCAACAACTTGAGCAGCGCTGGAATAGCGGTAATTTCGTTCGACTTGGCATTGGTTTTTAATTGGCCCATGACCACGCCATTAGCGGAGGAAAAAGCGCTGACCATATGGATGGTCGATTGTCTATTCTCTCTATCGTAAGAGCCGCGTAGTACCTTGCCATCAATGGCGATAAGCTCACCATCAGTACGGTGTGTTATCGACTGAACCCAGCGAATAAAGCATTGCTGAAACTGAACGGGATCGAGGCGGGAAATCACCCTAGCGATAGTATCGTGAACTGGCACTCCCTCTGGAAATAAGCCCTTTTTTTGAAACCAATTCAGGTGAGCACTCCCAAAGTCTTCGATGTCTTCCCAACCCTCAGCACCAGCGATGACAGCACAAATGGTGAGGAACAATACATCGAATAGCGGATAGATAATTTTGGCTGGTTGGCGAGGGTCGTCTATCTCACCAAAATACTGTGTAAAAGCATCCGTGTTCATCTAGGCTCTCCCAAAAGAGAGTATAAGATCACACTGAGGCGAGCAGGTCAAATATAGCTGAGTTGGCTAAAAAACGTTCGAGATCTTGCCCTGGGTGTTACCCTTTTACTCCCCGACTTCGGTTGCAAAAGACTCTGCTAACTGACTTCACAACTCGCTGACTAGATACTCATAACGCCTACTAAAGCGGAAAAATATAGTTGGCTAAAATGTTGAACGGAGTGAAAACAGCCAACTGTATTTTTTCCGTTTGAAGTTCTTGTTAGGTGCGAGTTAATACTTTGTAGCTTTTGTAAGATGAGCACCATTACCTTTAGTAATCTTTAATATTTCGCAGGTTATTCTATAAAATTTAGGCAATATGCCCGGAATATTTGTATATGAACCGTGATCATTTAAAGATCTTATATTAGGAAACTCATCCCAACGTTTGTTTTCTGTGATGTAATTATTTGCAGCTTTTTGAGTTTTGAAATTATGCTCACTATAAATAGCCATATAATTTTTTATTTGAACCATTTCAGGTTCGGATAGTCTGTATTCAACAAGTAAACTTTCGTAATCAAATGCTTTTATTTTTGCTTGTAACTCAGAAGATGTTTTGGATACATCACCAGCATGCTCAGCCAACCAATTATCCATAAAGTCAGGATCACTTGCAGAGCCACCGAACGCCTCACAAAAGTCTTGATAATCACTCATTATTATACTCCGAAATATGATGATGCCTAAAAGCACCTAACGCCCGCGTAATAGGCGCAAGCTTGCGAGCGTCCTAATTGACGCGTTTGTTATATTTTGGCTGGTATACCTTTTCGACTAACCAAAGATGCCCATTCATTAATACTGCTGATAAAGCTCCACACATCTCCATTTTCTGGCTTAACATAATTCTCAGAGTCTGGGTTTTCACCCATTTTTTCAAAAACCTCGACTAGCCATTTGGGGCCGTGTCCTGACGCACCTAACTGTTTGAGCCAACATTCGAGCTCCCCATTGGGCACTACAAAGAGTCCGTATTCTTTGAGCTGTCCAAGCAGGTTCTCCGCTGCTTCTCTTTCATCGTCTGGAAGTGCAGATATACCTCCCTGCTTCTTCATATCTATAGATAAATCATTAAACTTTTGTTTGATTGCCTGCCTGATAGTACCCAGCGGGGTTTGAGATATTTGAGGGACGAAACCACTACCCAAGAAGTTAGCCCATACCTGACCTCCTTCCTTCAATATATCTATATCAACAATAGCAATAGCTGGTATTCCTAGTTCTCGAAGCGGCCGTATTATTTGATGAACTGTTTGCTTATTCTGCGCATTAATGAATAAGCAATTAGAGATTCCTTTCTCTGGAGAGTATTTTAGCAACCGGTCGTTAATCTCTTGGTAGAAGGCTCTGTCAGCATCTGATTCTGTGACAATTACGGCCTCATAGAATAGCCCGTCTATAACACCAGTAGAGCGTAGCAAAGGATTACGCATTAACTGTAGTAGCTTTTCATCAGGCAGCAGTCTCGCCGTTGCCACCCCTTGTGAATAGGTTAACCTTACAATATTTATAGGGACGCCAGATTGAACACAACCCATAATAAAGTTAGAACTATGCGTTGAAACAAATATATTTTTATTTTGAGCGGACGCTGTAACAGATACTTCTTTACCAAGTTTGTATGAAAGTGATGGATGTAAAAAAGCTTCTGGCTCATCTATCATCAGCACCATTGGATCACCGGCTACAAGCTCAAGAATAATACCAGTAAATGCTTTTACTCCATCACTTAAATCATCAATTTTTTTTGCTTTACTATGAAATTCAACGGCATCTGCATGAACCCCTCTCTCCTGCATTTCGTTAGCAGGAGTTTCCTCAGATAATCTTACCTTTAATTTTCCTAAATCCGTTGGATCAATAACAAAATGAAGGCCAAAAGCATCATTAACTATTCTCCTAACCTCAGACCTTTTTTCATCATCCCTAAACAAAGCGCTTAAGCTGTTCTGGGGAGGACTTTGCAAGTTACCCCCATTCTGCTCTCTAACAAGTTGCATTCTGCCCTGGCCATCAAGTAGCAATGTATTAAACCTGAGAAACCACTGACAAAACCATTCACGGAAATGCCCTTCATTCGTCTTCCCCATCGTTTGAGTAAGATTTTCCTTTCTAATCTGTACGCGCTCTTGATAGTTACCAACAATCATATTGCCTTCTGGCAAAGATTCATTCTCATTAGGTTCTTTTTCCAAATGACTGAGCTTCTCGTAAAACCTGCCTTCATCCATGTCTTTTAGTACTGCTTCCTCGACAATAACCCCACGAGAATCAAGGTTCCCTTCACGACAAAAGTGATAAAGCTCCTTGAGGATTTTCGATTTTCCCGAATTATTTGGCCCGACAAATACTGTGATCGGAGTAACCGATAAATCTAAAAGCTCCTCAGTCGCTGCACTGCCAAATTTTAATTTAACGCTGTCGAACATCCCAAATTTCCTTGAAAAACATAACAGCTAATTCAACGATAAATGACATCTATGCAAAACGCTCTTATTTCACGAAGCATAAACATCACACTTAATATCCCCTAGTTATCAACAGCTTAAAGTATTACAAAAATGTCACTTTTGGAAATAAGCGTCAAATGTCGATTTTCACGCAAAGTGGCTGTTCGCTTATTCATTTTTAAGCATATCAACTATTCCATATTTTTCAGTGACTTGTAAGCTTTATAGAACAAATACTAACTCCTTCGGGGAGCTGTAAGCCATCAGCTTTAAGCGATCAACTAATAACTAACAGGTAACTCGGTGCTTAAGGAGAGGTAACAGATGTCTCCTCCCATGACCGTGACAATGCCAGGGATGGCATTTCCCGAGCCCCCATGGATGGGTTTATGGCGTGTCGCGGGAGGTGACTCTGTTTCCTCTTTATACCAACCTCAAATAGATAGCTTCTTTATACGCAAGGGAGGATTCGGTGTGCGAAGTCCTGTCGACGATGGTTTTTAGCGAGCCGGCAACAGGCTACCGCCGAGCCTTACAGGCGACTACTGCCTCATCTTCCTATAAGACAGCACCAGCGACAGGTACTTGGCTCAATTGAAGCTTCGCATTATAAGCAAGATGCGTGGCAAAATGAAACCTGGAAGTGGCTATTGCTTGTGATGCACCGCTGAGTTATGCACAAAAAGGCCAATTTAAGCATATTTAACTTAAGAGTCTATGGAGCTATGCGTGCAGAGTGCGGATCGCCATAACGGGACAGGAGTAATATAAATCAGCAGGGGAAGAGCGCGGAAAATATTAAGCTGAGATTAGATCGACGAGTGACAGAGCCTATTAATAGTAAGAGCCAAACCTAAAGCGAGATCCTGACGTGCGTCAGGAAGACGGCTTAAGAGATAACACCTAAGCCCACCCGTATATTCAGTCATTGTGTCGCCTTGTGTCGCCTTGTGTCGCCTGTCACTTTTGCTCAGGTCTATTCTCGGCTCGTCCGCTTCACTCTTCACCCTTCACGGCTTTAACCCGTTCTGCCCTCCGGCAACTTGCGCAAGCGAGCGGTCACCTGACGCTCTGTGCCATCGGTGGGAAAGGCCACGCTGTTGCCTGCTAGCCGCTGGCCGTCAACGGTAAGTTCAACTTGGCCGCTGCCGAGTTTTTCGGGATCCTCGATGCTAATAGCTAATACACCATTTGAGCCTTTGATACGCGCCGTAGCGCCACCCCAGTTAGTGGGCAAGCTGGGTGCTATTTTAACCGCCCCACCCTGCAAGGTGAGGCCGAGAATACCTTCGACGGCCAGTTGCCATGTCCAACCCGCCGCGCCCGTGTACCAGGTCCAACCTGCCTGCCCGGTGTTTGGCCCTGCACCCCGTATATCTGCAGCCAGTACATAGGGCTCACCGCGATACTGCTCGGCACCGTCAAGGTGATCGCTGCGGCGAATGGGATTGATCAGGTCAAAAATCTCGTAAGCTAAGTCTCCATTGCCCAGTCGTGCATGGGCCAAACCTAACCAGGCTGCCGCATGGGTGTACTGTCCGCCATTTTCTCGAACACCCGGCGGATAGGCGCGAATATAGCCAGGATCGCGCGGTGTTTGATCAAAGGGCGGCGTTAACAGCCGCACCAATCGTGCGTCGCGGTCAACCAAGCGTTCGGTGGCGGAGTTAACGGCGGTGGTCGCGCGCTCAGGCGAAAGCCCACCTGCCAGCACCGCCCAAGACTGGGAGATACTGTCAATCTGGCATTCATCGGAATCTTTCGAACCCCAGGGTAAACCGTCATCGTCGAAGGCACGGGCGTACCATTCACCGTCCCATCCTGCAGCATCCGCCGCTCGGCGCAGCTCGTCGGCGCGCGTACGCCAATATGTATCGAGATCAAAACGCTCCATCTCTCTGGCGAGATCGGCAAAGGCGTCGGCACAGGCCGCAGCGAACCAAGCCAGCCAGACACTTTCGCCCCGCCCCTCGTTGCCCACTCTATCCATGCCATCGTTCCAGTCGCCGGTGCCCATCAGCGGTAGCCCATGAATACCAGACGTAACAGCATAATTCAGTGCGCGACGGCAATGCTCAAACAGCGTGCCCGCCTCACCACCGGACTCAAACAGGGCGTATCGATCTTCCTCGCCCTCTGCTAAGGGTGGTGCCGACAGAAACGGCACTTTTTCAGCGAGAATGGATGTATCACCGGTCGCGGTAACGTAGCGCCCAGTGGCGTAAACCAGCCACAATAAGTCATCTGAAAAGCGCGTTTTTACTCCTCGCCCAGCTGGCGGGTGCCACCAGTGCAACACATCACCTTCTTCAAACTGGCGCGAGGCACATTCTAAAATATGAGCTCGCACCCGCTGCGGTTCGCTGAATAACAGCGCCAGCATGTCTTGCAGTTGGTCACGAAAACCAAAGGCGCCGCCCGCCTGCTGAAATCCCGCCCGCGCCAGAATACGCGAGGCAAGGTTCTGCTGGGTGAGCCAGCGATTAACCATCAGATCTAACCCCGGATCAGGCGTGCTGATCTGAACCCCATTGAGTCGCTGCTGCCAAGTTACGCCGTTGTCGGCCAGCCCAAGTTTGGCCGTTTCAAGGTTCGCCCAATGGGTTGCCAGGTCTGCTGCATCCGCCAAATCACGGCCTTCACCCAGCACGAACACCACTTCTTCGGTAGCGCCGGCGGCCAAATCAATGTGCACTTGGAATGCAGCGCACGCATCAGCAACGTTATCGAGCGCACCATCAAGGCTCCACTCTACTAGCCCTGCCGGTCGAGCCAAGTTTTGGTGCCGACCAAGAAACGCTTCGCGGTCGCAAGTTAAGCTATGGGGTGGTCGGCTGGCGGCGAGAAACGCCGTGCGCCCAGCGAATTCGGGATTCCAGTCATTGCGCGCAATCAGTGCTTGGCTTTGGGCATCAAAACCACACACCAAATGGGCTCCGGCCACGCTGGCCATTGAGCCTAATAGCCATTCGGCATAATACGTAACCGTAAACCGACGCCCGCGATCACCGGGATTGGTCAGAGTCAGTATTGCCAGTTTTACTGGGTCTGTGGGCGGCACAAACACTGTCAGTCGCTGTTCTAGCCCCTCACCGTTGCGCAGCCAAGTAGTGGCGCCTGCATGGTGCTGAATTTGGCAAGGCTCATCGCCACCGGCCGGCAATGGCGTGGGGCTCCAAATATCCGCCGTTTCTTCGTCACGCAGATAAAGCGCCTCGGTCTGCGGATCAAGCACAGGGTCGTTTGACCAAGGGGTAAGACGATGCTCACCGCTGTTAATGCCCCACGTAAAACCCAGCCCCGCTTCCGAAACCAAGGTGCCAAACCGCTCGTTTGCCAGTACGTTGCACCAAGGCGACGGTGTTACGCGTCCGCTATCAAGGTGGATCAGGTAGTCACCGCTTATGGGATTGAAACCGCCTAAGGAGTTGTCGAAAACGAGATCGTTGGGCCGCAACAAGGGTGTCGCTGGCAGCGGCGCTGGAGGTCGCACGCCAAGCGGTTGAAAACGAGGTAGCGGAGCCCGCCTCTGCCACGGCACCGCCATCGCCGTGGCCAGCGTTCCCGCTCTTGCGTCAAGCGACAGCCGAGCCGTGGCCTTAAGAGTACGACGTTCAACAGCACCCATCCGCTCAGACGCTAACAGATGAACACCGCCCTGCCCACCTAAGCCTTCAGGCACATTGGCTTCGCGAAGTGCGGCAAATAATAACTCGCGAACTGGCTCCTGATAACCCGAGGCACCTTCTTGCAAGAACACCAAATCCACCTTAAGGCCACACCGTTGCCACCATCGATAAGCCCGAATAATGATGGGTAATAGCGGCACATGGGTCTTATCTGCAACCCGCACCAACACCATCGGCAGATCGCCAGACAACCCCATGCTCCAAAGATGAGGCTGGGCAGGCAGCGCCGTGTCCGAGGCCACTAATAGAATCGGCAAGGATCGCGGGAACACCAAATAGCGGCACAACGCCTGCGCCTCAGCTAAAGTGCGCGAATCCAACCCGAGGCGCTGTGCCTCGAGTGCCGCCGTGCGCCGCGCGTCTTCAATGGCCCAGTCTACAGCTGGCCCAGTCGCAAAACGCTCGGCGATGTTAAGCACTTTTTCCCGTGAGTTGGCCACTACAGTCACAAAATCAAGCCGCACCTGCGCGCCGGGTGCCAAGGTAACCCGTGCCCGCAAGGCCATAATGGGGTCAAGCGTCCAGCCCGTTGTCCCATTTAGGGCCTGAGTCGCGCCCTGCGGCCGCGCTACGTTGCCATGGCGGCCGAGAAATCGCCGGCGGTCGGTCTCAAAGCCGCTGGGGCTAACCACAGCATTGGGGGTAACAGTGGCATCACAGCTCAGCAGACGGTGCAGCAGTACCGGCGGTTGATCGTCGAGCCGCCTAGATCGGCGCTCAAAGAGCAGCGCGTTTTTCTCATCCAGACGCTCACTGTGGATAAAGAGCTTACTAAAGGCCGGGTGCCGCTCATAAGCCGCCATGGGTGCCAGCACCACCTCTGCGTAGCTGGTCACCTCCAATTCCATCAGCCGGTCGCTGTCGTTGAAGAGCGTAACGCGGCGAAATTCCACATCATCGCTGGCCGCAATTGAGATTTCGAGGTTGGTCGATAGTCCCCCTCGGCGTTCGTGAAACTCAATCTTATGGCCGTGGTAACGGGTCTCTGAGGTTCGGTTTTCATCGTGTTTACCCAGCGACCAGACAGCACCGCTCTTGATCTCATTCTTGATTTCACTCTCTACCTCATTCTCGCGCTCGCTAATGTAGACTCGCGCCTCACCGCCGCGGCGAACGGGGTCGCCTGTCCAGCGGGTAATAGCTTGACCGCGCCACCACAACGCACTGTCGCCGGCATCGGTTACCCAAGCGGCCAACTTGCCGTTGCCCAACACCTGCAGCTGGGGACCGGACTGTTCCAATGCCGTCCAGCTTTGTAACACGGGTGTCGGAATGCGGCTAAAATCCGGGGCTAGGTCATCGGTCTCGGTTGGCTGTTCGGGTGGAAACTCCCACGGCACACGTTCCTGTAATAACAGCTCGGTGGCGCGCATGCGCGGCTCACGTCCTAAACGCTCGATCAAAATATTGTCGTGTAGCGCGTTGCCGATGGCGGCACTGATCATGCCTTGGTGATGGGCCATATAAGAGCGCACTATGGAGAGGCCACCGGCTATCGGTAAGCGCTGTGGCGTGAAATCGGCGGCTTCAAAAAACCCATAGCGATCCCGTAAGCCGAGCTTATCCAGACGGCGCAGATTGGAGGTAGCAGCAATGGGTGCTATACCTAGCGCCAGTGCACTGGCATAGGGTGCGACCACATAGTCCTCGGCCAATCCGTGCTTTAGACCAAGCCCTGGCACGCCAAACGCCTGATATTGATAGTGGTTCGACTCGTTGCGCGCGGCAAAACCCGATTCTGAGACTCCCCAAGGCAAGTCGAGCTTCTCGCCATAGCGCTGCTGCACGGCAACCGCGGCGCGCTCACTCTGACCAAGTAGCCTGCCAGCCTCGCTCGGCAATAGCAGCGCTGGCATCAGATATTCGAACATAGACCCGTTCCACGACAATATGGTCAGGGAACCCGCCGTGCGGCTGATCGGTCGCCCTAAATGGAACCAGTGCTTAATGGGTACGTCGCGCTTAGCGATGGCAAAATAACTGGCCAGCCGTGCCTCACTGGCCAATAGATCGTAATGGTGTATATCGAGATGGCCGGAGTCGAGATTGTGGCCAATAAAGAAGGTACTGGTTTCCTCGTCATAGAGCGGGTGAAAGTTCATGCCAAAGGCCCGCGTTTGTGCCCGCGTCGCGCACCGCTGCAAGCTGTCGTGCAGCTCTCGGCAAGCGATCTCTCCCTGATCGAGCGCCGCTGTCATCGCATCGAGCCAGTGTTGACTCTTCTCATCAATCGGCGCCAGTTGCGAAAGCACACCCCGTGGCAGATTAAGGCTGCTGGTTATCTCCGCCAGAGCAGCATCGGCTTGAGGCAGCGCATTAAGCAAGGTCAGCATTCCTTCTAGCTCCCTCGGCGCATCGTCGATCAGCGCGTGCCAAGGTGCCAGCGCATCAAGGTCACGACGCATGGTCATTAAGTGGTGATCGGTACGGTTGAGCCACAGATGAATTTCATGGGGCTCGGCTTCAATCCCGGCCTCCACTACTTGGGTGACGCGCAGTTTAAGCGCCAGCCAGTCAGTCGTGACAAGCTGCTCCAGCGCTGCGCGCCAATCTTGTGGGGTACTGCGAATGCTGGGCAGGCGATCGATGATCTCATCAAGCTGTTCGTAAATCGCGCCCTGTTCATCTTTAGGCAAAGCACAGACTGCCTCACGCAGCAGATGCAGCGCATCCTCAAGGCCGTCCCAGCGCGTTGCAGGCAGCACCGGACCGGTGGCGGCTTCTCGGCAGCCGGCGCTTAAGGTCAGCAAGCTGACCGCTAAATTACCGCTGTCGACCGTCGAGATATAGCGCGGCTCCAGCGACTCGAGTGTGAGCGTATCGAACCAATTGAGCGTATGACCGTCATGACTTTCCAACCGATCGAGCGCGTCCAGTGCGCCCGTCACGCGCGCAGCCAAGTCGCGCCGCCCAATGTGGCCTAAGTCCCACGCGGTCAGTGACGCCAAAAATAACATGCCCACGTTGGTCGGCGAGGAACGGTGGGCAATCTCTTCGTGAGGGGCGGCCTGATAATTATCGGCGGGCAGCCAATTATCGTCGGGGCCGGCAAAGGTTTCAAAGTACAACCAGGTGCGTCGCGCGATCAAACGCAGATAACCTCGGTCTTCTTCGCCGAGTATTTCTGCTACCGATTGCCGCTCGCGGCTAATAAGCCATGCCACCTGCGGAGAGATAAACCACAGCAACAACAGCGGTGCGGCGCCGGCCAAGGCCGTGGGGTTCAGCCAGCCTAAAGTGACGGCGATAATGCCTGACAACAACGGCGCAACCGCCATTTCACGCCAAGTGCCCAGCCATGTTTGTGAAACCTCTGTGGCAGCATGAGCCGCAGAGGTCCATTCCAGCAGGTATCGGTGCGAAACATGCATGCGCCACAAGGCGCGCGCAATCGCTTCAGTCGCGATCGCCGCTTCGTGGGCAAGGAAGACAACCGACAGTAACCAGCGCCCCGCATGGTCGGCCAGCGGATGCAATATGCTGCGCGTGGTGCCCGGCTTGCGTACTCGCGCCAAACGGGTAACTAAGTCGATAAATAGGTAAGCCGCTGGCGCGCCTACGGCCAGCGCCGTCCAGATCAGCGCGTGCCCCGGCAGTACCAGCCATCCGGCCGTGGCGAGCACCACCAGCATGGGAGCGATAAGGCTGCGACGCAGGTTATCCAGCACCTTCCAGCGGTCGAGCGCCGAAAATCGATTGGGAACACCTTCGCCATCCCGGCTCGGCACTGTGCCACATAACCAAGGAGTAAGCTGCCAGTCTCCACGGATCCAACGCAAGGCGCGCCGCGCATAGGAAAGGTAGTGGGTAGGAAAATCCTCGTAGAACACAATGTCGCTGGCGAGCGCAGCCCGCCCGTGAAGCCCTTCAAACAAATCGTGACTGAGGATGGCGTTTTCCGGCACGCGACCGTGAAGGCATTGGTGAAAGCCTGCTACGTCAAATGCCCCCTTACCGGTGAATATCCCCTCGCCAAACAAGTCCTGATAGACATCCGACACCGCACGACTGTAGATATCGATCGCCGTATCGCCGGAATAAAGACGGGTAAACAACGACCGACCACCCGCATGGGGTGAAATCTCGACTCTGGGCTGAATAAAAGTGTAACCACAGGTCGGTCGGCAAGTGTCCGAGTCAAACTCTACTCGGTTCAGTGGATGAGCCAGCGTACCGATTAATCGATTAATGTTATTGGACGGTACCCGAGTGTCTGCATCGAGTGTAACCACAAAGCGTGCTTGGCACAGGGTATCAATATCGCCCTCACGCAGCGCAAAAGCCGCGGGCTGATGGCCAAGCATGAAGCAGACCAGCTCTTCGAGCTTGCCCCGCTTACGTTCCCAGCCCATCCAGCGGCCTTCGGCCTTATTCCAGCAGCGCCGACGGTGCAGCAGCACGAACGGGGCATGCTCGGCGTAGCGTGCATTGAGGCGACGTACGCCGACAACCAATGCCGCTTCAATCGTTGCATCTTCTGGCTGGTGTTCTATCTCGGCGTCGGCAAGGTCGCTGAGCAGCGCCATGCGCACCTGCGGGTCCGGATTCGATAACCAGTGCATTTCCAGCCGTTCAATCAATGGCTCCACCTCGGCTGAATGACGCAAGATCACCGGCATCACCACTGCCGCTTCCCAGCCGGGCTGCAGACCCTGCTCAACGTCGAGTTTTGGCAGCACGCGCGGTGAAACGCAGCGACTCACGAGCCAGTGGGTGAAGGTGACGCCGATGATCATGGCCGGTGCGAGCGACAGCGCCAGCCCCGCCACCCAGGCCACCGCGCTGGCGTCCAACAGTGCAAACAGCAAGGCTGGAAAGAACAGCGCTGCCACGGTGAAACCTGCTAGTGCGAGCGCATAACTCCGGCCTGGGTGAGCCATCATCCGCCGGCGCCAACTTATCCGCCAGCTTGCGCGAAAGCCGACCTTGCGCTCAAGCTCTGCCCGCCCTTCTGCGACCAGCCAGTAACCCACATGCCCTGCGCGACGGGCACCCGCATGAGCATGCGCCAGCGCCAATGCAGCCGCGGCCACTTCCCATTCAGTGGCGGTTGCGTGGTCGGCAATTTGCTCGATAGTGTTGCGATAGCGGTCGCGCGTGTCGAAATCCATGGCCGAATAAACGTCGGCTGGATCATTCTGCAACAGGGTCTCGACTTGGCTCACTTGCTCAAAAAACGTCTTCCACGAGATAGTTGAAATCGCCACCAGCCCCGAGATGGCGCGGGAGAGACTTTCGGTGGGGTCTAGCGCCTGATGCAGTACTGAGCGCGGCATAAGTTCGAAAGGAGGGGCGAGTTCGGGTAACAGTTCGCAATAGGACTGAATGATCTCTTCCAAGCACACCAGACGCAGCATTGCCGGGAATGCCCACAGCTCAGCTATCGTCAACGGATCATCTTGTTGATAGGCATTGACGAACTCAACCGCGCCAGCGAAGCCGACCTGCACTTGTGCCACATCCAGCATGCCTTGCGCCAGTGCCAGCACCCGTGGCATGCCCTGGTAATGCGTTGCGGCGAGTCGCGGTAAGCGTCGATAAAACGCAGCAGGCATATCTTCACGCACTTGGCGCACGGCACGGCGCAACTGAAACTCGTTGTCCAGCATCCACTCCGCAGCCTTGGTCAAAGAGGCCGATGGCTTGATGCAATGTTCATGAGCTTGGTCCAACCAAGGAAGGAGCGCAGAGAGATTTTGCCAAGCGGCGACAGGCTCAGGCCGCCCTGCGACGATGCCATGATCGGCCCTCAGTGTCGCCGCGTCTCGTGCATATACGCTAGCGGGTACTGTGGTGTCTGCCAATGGTCTAGCGGACTGTTGCTTAGCAGCTTGGGGTTTAGCGGCTTGTGTCATACCATCCCCTGACCCGGCAGTCGCATATCCATGGCATGGCAAGATGTGCTGCGGGTTTTCACCAGATTTTGCTTGCGCTGTCGCATCAGTAACACCGGAGTATCCAGACGATTGATCAAGTAGTCGGCAACACTGCCCACGGCTATGTCTGCATGGCCACTCTTGCCTGCTGCAGAAAGTACCACCAGATCCGCCTGCTCTTCACTCGCCATATGGGCAAGCGTCCGGCGCGCATCGCCACTGGGCAATAAACGGGTGCCGATGGTCGGCGGAGCAGGTAGTCGAGTTCGTAGCCAATCGAGGTATTGCCGAGCAGCCTGTTCATTATGCCGGTGCAGCTGATCGCGCAAGGCGATGACTTGGGCGTTGAGCAAGTTTGACTCGATAAGCTCGACTTTGGGCGCCACATGAACCAGCACCACTTCGCCGCCATGAGAAGCCGCAATATCCAAGCCGAGGGGTAACACACATTCCGATCGGGACGAGCCATCTAGCGGCACCAGCACCTTGCGATAGCGAGCTTGGGTATTATCGGCCTGCAGCGTGGGCACCAACAGCACAGACGCATTAGCAACCTCGGCCACCCGGCGCGCCGTATCGCCTAACCCGACGAAAGGTGCGTCTCTTGCACCACCGCGACCGAGCACAATGAGGTCCGCCGCGTGGTCATGGGCCCAGGCGCTAATACGCTCAGCGGGCCGCCCTGCCACAATCACGGCATCCGTGTGAAGATCGCCACAGTGCAACATGCACTCATCCAGATACTCAACCGTATCATAGTGGCGCAGCGTCCACTCTACGGGATCCATGGGTTCCTGAGCGGCGGGATCCGCCGCCGACTCGATCACGTGTATCACCGTCATGCGGGCCCCAACGGCCTTGGCCACCGCCGCCGCATGGCTCAACACGGCGGCGGCAAAGGGCGCGCCATTGACACAAGCAAGCACATGGCGAAGTGTCGGTCGCTCGCAGGATTGGCTCCGCACCGTCCCTGTTGCTTGCGGCCTTGGCGGCTTAGATCCAGCCATGGTATTTGCGGCCTGAGTATTTGGGCCCATGCTATTTGCGATCATAGTATTGCTACCTCCTTGTAGAACACTGTCATCCTAATAGCGCACGCATTCTTATAGTGCGCTGTCCTTTTTGTGGTGCACGTTAGCCGATGTAACGCATTGGCATGTCACCTGAGCTAGCCGCCACAATCGCAGCGCGACCTACCCTCGGCGATACACATGAATAAAAGAACGCAGATTCCAAGCCCACCCATGTAATACAGAGCCTAGACTGTAATACAGAGCCTAAACACTCGAGTATTCTCATCCAGCCAAAATCAAACTTGCTAAGTGTAGGTACTGGTTAAAAAAAAACCAATTAGCAGGGTAGCCTGATAATGGCTTAATTAACCCGCGCTAAGTCAATCTATTGGCTTGGGTCTACACTGAAATTCCGTCACGTCACCTTGCTCTTAGGAGTTTATATGGCACGTCACTACAAGAGCAGTTCCCTCTGGCTAGTACTCGCTCTACCTGTCGCGCTCGGTCTTGCTTGGGTCACCCAAGGCAGCGGAGTGATCAAGGACGACTTGGAACGTAACATCTCGATTCCCGATGAGCTGACCATGCCGTTGCAGATCCAAGCCGCGTACAACGACCAGCAGATATTCTTTCGCTATCGCTGGCCCGCCAAACAAGCCCATGTCTACCATGACATGCTGCGCTATGAAAATGGCGAGTGGGTCCGCCACGGTAGCTCCATGCCAGGCCCCAATCCCGATGGCACCTACGAAGACCGCGTCGCCATGCTGGTGGATGATGGCGGTGTACCCGATTTCGGCCGCTATGGCGGTTACATTACCGTTGGCGATCGGATGCGTTTCTTCAGTGATTCCGCAAGCCCCGCAGAGGTTAGCGAACATCCCTACCTCGGCCAGAAAATGGGCAAGAGCGACGTTCGCAAGTATCTGCCGAACACGCGCCGCGACCAGAGTGACTGGCGCAGCGTGGAGGATGCCGACGTGCTTGCCGCCCAGCGCAAGGCCGGTTACTTTCTCGACCTCTGGCACTGGCGAGCGGGCCGCTCTAATCCTATTGGGGTCTCAGACGATCAGTGGGTCGGCGAGTATCGCCATAATGACGAAGGCTCAGGCCCCTACATCACCAACTGGGATAGCGACAACAGCCGCCCACGCTGGATGCTTGACCCCGATAAAACGGGCCAGCGAGCTCTGCACTGGGAAGATGTGGTGTCCGGCGAGGTTGATTTTGACGGTTTCTACTACCTATCTGAGGGCTACCGAACCGATTTCGATGCTAACTACGACTGGCAGGAAGGCGACGTAATTCCTCGTCGTCTGCTGAGCCAGCCCTCGGGGTCACGGGGCAGCATTGCCGTACAAGGCCAGGCTCGCTGGGCGAACGGCTATTGGGATGTAACTCTAGTACGCGATCTCGACACGGGCAGTCCGCTGGATGATAAAATTCTCGCCGACCAAGGGGTCTACGACATCGGCATTGCCGTATATCGCAACGCCACCGGTAGCCGCTGGCACTATGTTTCTCATCCCTACACACTGGGGCTAGGACGGCAGGCAGATCTCCAGGCTACTGCCTTCTCCGGCAGCGCCCCAAACTGGAATGAGGAATGGTTCGACATCACGTTGTTCTACCCCGGACAGGTGGACTGGCCGCTATTGATCAGCCGCGCCCATGCCGGCGCACCGGACATCGCCAAGGGCATACCCGTGCGGGCACGTCACAGCGAGCAGCAGCTCGCACTCTACGGGGTAGAAATGGAATTCAACGACGCCATTACCTTTCGCTGGTGGATAACTCTCGTCGCGGGATTGATCGCCATGCTGGGTGTCACCCTCGCCTTACTCCCCAGCTTCCGTTCGACTTATCCAGGAGATCGCTCATGACAGGTATGCATCACATGCTCGTCCATTTCCCCCTCGGGTTCTGGGCTCTTGCCACCCTGATGATCTTGATCGGCGCTCTGCTACCCGGGCGGCTGGCCGAACTCAGTCGTGCCGCCCTACTGCCGCTGCTGGTACTGAGCCTACTGGCCGCGCTAGCTGCCATTGTCACTGGCTTCATGATTTGGCCACTGGAGGCCAGCACGCATAGCCCGCTAACGCGTAATCACATCCTGATGTCGTTCTGGTCGCTAGGTATATACAGCATGCTAACTGTGCTCGTCTGGCGTGCTAAGCAAGCGGTCTTCGACGGAGCAAGGCGATGGGTACTGGTGCTGCTCGCACTGATCGGCGGATTATTTTTCGCCGCCGCCGGTACGCTGGGCGGTCACCTAGTTGGCGCCTCTACCTTGTTCTCTGAGGTACTCGGGCTGATGGGCTGGGAGGTATACAGCACTTTCTACAGCCCATTATGGGTGACCGCGGTGATGGTGCTAATCGGCATCCTCTGTGCCGTTCTGGGGCTAAGGAGACGCCGCGCAGCCCTTTGATCCGACACCGCCAACATTGCTGGTGCATTTAGATGAACACTTCCACATAAGTTATACGTGATTACTTATAGAAGTGTTTCGGCAGACCTTGTAGCCGGCCGTCTCTTTGATAAAGAGGACTTCGCCGGGCCAGCGTAGCTGGTTATTTTTAAGGTTTAGGGATAATACAAACCGTGCTGAATAAATTTGCACCTACAAAAGATAGGCACTTCGTAGCCGGGAATTTATTCGCCGGTCCTGCGAAGCAGGATGTTTTAAGGGCACATAGAAAACCGTGGCGAAGTCCTCTTCGCCGAAGAGACGGGCTCCTACAAGAAAATAGGCGCGAGACACTCCGTAAGTTATTGAACTTGTTCATCAATAACTATTTAGATATGGCTGGTCATTATGGGTAATCAGGTGAATATTTAAGAGCCTGTAACGACAAAATCCACGTTAGTTCCGCAGCATTACTTATTTGGCATTACTTTTAAATAACGCCATCACCCCATTCTTCTTTCCCTCAACAAGGCAAAGGCCTCAAGATTTTTTCACATATTTGGCAGTCACCATCATTTCACCGGCGCCGTCCACCTTGCAGTCTAGCTCGTGATCTTTGCCTTCCACTATGCGTCTGATCACCGCTTTGGTGCCAATCTTTAGCACCAAAGAACTGCCTTTGACCTTAAGATCTTTGGCCAGCGTAATCTTGTCACCTTCTTCCAGCAAACTGCCGTTGGCATCTTTTGCGGTGAGCGCACCCTCTTCAGCTGCAGAGAGTAACGGATCCCATTCATGAGCACACTCGGGACAAAGCAAATGGTCTTGATCTTGGTAAACGTACTCAGAATGGCATTTTGGGCAGGGTGGAAATGGCATAAGCGCTTTCTTCTTTATCGTAGTGTGACAGATATGGTAACGCGTGAATGGGTAAGGCGCTAACCTTGTTTGTGCTGCCGATTAAGTGATGATTTTCAACGCAATATAAGGGGCAAGATTCAATACCAGAATCGCTATCTTGTATTGGGCAAGATACTGAAAATAGGCTCGGCCAAGATCCTGTGTATTCAACGAAAATAACCGCGCATGAATGCTAGAGATAGTCTCGCGCATTAGCACTACCATAAGGGTGGAAAACAACAGGACGATAATGTTGATAACCAGCGACCAACCCAAGAGTGCCGTGAATAACTCTATCGTCATCAAAATCGCCACCTGTACTTTTTAGTCACACGCTACCCAATGAAGCTCGCATTCGCCATGGGATATCTGGCGGTTCGTCTACGACTAAAGCATAGGTCGGGCAGCCATTACTCACACGACTGATGTGCCATACGTCTTCTGAAATAGCACTTTGCTCAGGTGTTCGTCAGTGTTTATCCGCTTCTGCCAAGTTCACATCGCCATTAACGATCTGCCTGCTTCTTGCTCTTCCAATTCGTGTTGTGCCGCCAGTGATGAACTGGCCAGTTGTGTGAAATAGCGGCTTTGCTCTTGCTCAAGCGGAGTCTGTTGCCAGTGCTGCGTCAGCTCGGTGGCTCTGTTTTGCACCCAATCCGTGTAATTTTGCTCGGTGGCGGTCAGTTGCTGCAGAATGCGGGCCGAGGGCGTTAGCTCGGGCTGTTGCAACAGCGGCTTGAAGTGTTGCAGCGCTGCACTATAGCCACTACCGGCCTTGTCCAACAGCTGGGCGATGGCGTCCAGCTCGGCAAACAGTTGCTCGCCCCAAGCTGCACGGCTAAGTTCGCCGCTGGCGGTTTCGAGCAGCAGATCGGGCCGACGGCCCTGCTCGGTCACGCGGGTGTGGTTGCGGGCCAGACGCCGTTGCTCCTGCTCGCCAATTTCCGGGCTGTCTTGAAATAAGCAGAACAGTAAAAAGGTATCTAGAAAACGTATTTGGGTGTCATCTATGCCCAGCGCCAGCAGAGGGTTGATATCTAAGTTGCGCACTTCTATGTATTCCACGCCACGACTCGCCATGGCCTGCAGCGGCGTTTCGCCGGTATGGGTTACCCGCTTGGGGCGAATGTCGCTGTAATACTCATTTTCTATCTGCAGAATATTGTCGTTTAACTGTCGGGTTTCGCCGTTAACCTCGACTCCGAGGCGGGTATAGGGCGCATGGGGGGTGTTCAGGGCGCGAGTGAGATCGCGGCCATATTCCGCCAAGCTGTTGGTGCTGATGTTCAAGCCCGCCTGAGCATCGCTTTGGTAGCCTAACCCGCTCATGCGTAAAGAGGTGGCAAAGGGCAGATAGAGTGTGTCGGTGCCAAGGCTTGCCAGCTGGTGCGGGCGGCCATTCATAAAAGAATGGCTGAGTGCGGGCGAGGCGCCAAACAGATAAAGCAGCAGCCAGCCGTAGCGTTGAAAGTTGCGGATTAATGCAAAATACTGAGCCGAGCGAAAATCAGCCAGCGAATCTTGGCTGCCGAGCAACTCTCGGTAGCCTTGCCAGAAACTGTCGGGCAAAGAGAAGTTGAAATGAATGCCGGCAATGCTTTGCATGATGCGGCCATAGCGTACATCTAGGCCGCGACGGTAGGTGTGCTTCATTTGTCCCGAACGAGAGCTACCGTATTCGGCAATGGGCACGCTGTTATTCCCCTGCAAGGCGCAGGGCATGCTGGCGGGCCACAAATGTTCATCCCCCAGCTGGCTGACGGCATAACGATGCAACTGCTCCATAAAACCAAGGGTGTCGCCAATCTGTTCACTGGGCGGCGTAATAAACTCCAACAATGACTCTGAATAGTCGGTGGTAATGTGCGGGTGCGTGAGCGCCGAGCCCAGTGTGTGCAGGTGCGGCTCTTGGGACAGCCGGCCTTTGGGCGTGACCCGCAAGGCTTCTTTTTCTATGCCGCGACGAATATGGGCCAGCGGCCGGATCAAGTCGGCATCGGCCAGTTGTGCCAGGCGCGGAGTAAGGGATGGCGTCATAAAAACCTCTGTATCAAGTCAATTAATCAGGCCAATCGGCCTTACTCTTTTTTGCCAAGCTTGTGTTGCAAACCCAGTGTTGCTAACCCAGTGTTGCTAATCCAGCCTGGTTAATTCAGCCATGCGCGCGTGCTGCCGCACGAGTAATAGCAGACACGGCATTATATTTATTCTGCGGCAAGAGATAATGACCCCATAGTGCAAATGACTTTTGACTGTCAGTAACAATGTGGGCCGTGATCGGCGGTTAGGTGGGAGTGTGCCTATGACAAACAGTCGTCTTTGGGAATAATGGCGGGCGGAAGCTCGGTTTCTTCTAATGCTTCCAGCAGGTTGATTTCGATGGTGCGCGACAGCGCGCTCAGTGGCAGATCGTTGGCGGCTAGGCCAAAAGGTTGTTCCAGCTCTTCACTGAGGGCATCTAGGCCGAAGAAGGTATAGGCGATTACGGCACAGACCAAAGGAGTGGCCCAGCCCAGTGATGAGACCAAGCCAAAGGGCAGCATAAAGCAATATAGATAGGTAGTGCGATGCACCAATAGCGTGTAGGCAAACGGCAGCGGCGTATTCTGAATGCGCTCGCAGGCGGCCAATACTCCCGCCATAGAGGTGAGCCGTTCGTCCATGCTCTGCACCAAAAATTCCGATAATAATCGCTGGCGCCGACTGTAACCAACCTTCTTACCCATCAGCCGCAGCAGGCACTCGGGCAGGTTTTGCGCCTGACGCAGGCTGGCGTGATGCTCTGGCTCGACAAAACGGTCGACGTCTTGCCAAGGCGAGGTGTCACGCAGCCGATGGCGCAAGGCGTGGGTAAAGGCGATGGTCAGGTGGATCATCCGCCGCTGGGTGTGCCGCCCGGTCTCGGTTTCCTCATCCATAAAAGAGATCACTTGGCGGGCCAGACTACGGGCATCGATGGTCAACTGCCCCCATTGTTCTCGCGCCTCCCACCAGCGTGCGTAGCTGGCGTTGTTTCTAAAACCGAGAAACAGAGACAAGGCAACGCCCAGTAAGGTGAAGGGAGCCGTGTCGTAAGAGGAGAAAAAACCGGGAAACCAATGCTGAATGCCGGCTATTAAGACACTGAGTAGAGTGATCAGCAAAATTTGGGGATAAATCTGCGGGATGACAGAGCCACGCAGGGTAAAAAACAGCTTAAGCGCATGCGGTTTTTGCCGAACGATCATGTCAGCCTCCAAATGATGAAATTGGTGCGTGTTGGGTTAATTAGCGTGGTAAATACAGGATGTGTTTCAAGTGTAGTTGGCGCTACCAAGGGCCGGCAGGCTAATGGCCCCGAAGACGAGCTCTTCGGGGCTTATGCTCTAACGGATATGCATTAGCGAGTGAGGTGCTCGGCATGAAAGCGCAGGTGCTGTTCGATAAAGCTGGCGATAAAGTAATAGCTGTGATCATAGCCTTCTCGACGATTTAGCTCCAGCGGGTAACCGCTGTGGCTGGCGGCGGCTTCCAGTGCCTCCGGCTTGAGCTGCTCGGTGAGAAAATCGTCGGCCTCGCCCTGATCCACCAGCGCTGGTACAAACTGGCGGGCTTCGCGCATTAGCAGGCTGGCGTCATAATCGGCCCAAGCTGCGGTATCTTTACCCAAGTAAGCATTGAACGCCTTCTTACCCCAAGGGCAATTAACTGGGTTGCTGATTGGGCTGAAGGCAGACACCGAACGATAACGTTCAGGGTTCTGCATAGCCAATACCAAGGCACCGTGGCCACCCATGGAGTGACCGGAAATGGAGCGTTGTTCACTGACCGGAAACATGGACTCGACAAGTGACGGCAACTCGTTCAGCACATAATCGTACATACGATAATGCCGGTTCCAGGGTGCCTCGGTGGCGTTAACGTAGAAACCGGCCCCCTTGCCCAAATCGTAGCCGTCGTCATCCGCGACATCATCGCCGCGGGGACTGGTGTCTGGTGCAATAATGGCCATGCCCAGCTCGGCGGCAATGCGCTGGGCACCGGCTTTGTGCATGAAATTTTCATCGGTGCAGGTGAGGCCAGACAGCCAGTATAAGGCCGGCACCTTGTCACCGATTGATACCTGTGGCGGCAGGTAAATGGCAAAACGCATGGTGCAATTCAGCGTTTCTGAATAATGGCTATACTGTTTGTTCCAGCCATCGAAGCTCTTGTTACAACTCAGGTTTTCAATACTCATTGGAATCTCCCAAAATACAGGGTGCCGTGGTGGCAATGGCGATATTATATTCGATTTCGTGCTGATGATAATGACCAGATATATTAAATAACCTTTACCAATGAGTAACAATAATGGGGAAGATGCTATTTACTGAGCGTCACAAGGGGCTTTGGTGGAGGTCTGGTAGTGAAAAGCTTTGGCTAGAATGTAATAACGTATCCTGATTACGTATGAACCTCAGCCATAATGCACCCTGTTTCGGTTTGTTCTTTGTAGCTGCCCAATTTATTCGGCAGGCCAGCTCTGCTGGCTGTTACTGAGATTTAGATTTAAACCAAAACACCAAACCGGGCCGAAGTCCTCTTCGCCGAAGAGACGGGCCCCTACAAGGTCAAAATACCAAACTGAGCCTCATGTTCTTTGCCGAAGATACGGTACCTCCCTGTAACCTATTGAATTCATTGGTACCGAGTTCTCTGAAACATGGCTGAGCTTTGTGGGTAATCAGGTAACGTATAGAGCGGCGAGAGGTACATAGCGCAGCGGCCAGAAAGCCTGTTAGGCTTTCTGGCCGCATTTATTATACTGCAAGGCGAAGGCCTAGCAGTAGGCTTGAAGCAGGACGTTATGCAGGCTTGAAGCAATAAACGGCAAGTTTGTTACCGTCTAAATCGCGGGTGTAAGCAGCATAGGCATTAGGTGCCCAATCGCGAGTAGCTGGTGCGCCTTCATCAGGGCAACCGGCCGCTAAAGCCGCCGCATGGAAAGCGTCGATTGATGCACGGTCCGGCGCTTCGAAGCTAACCGTTACGCCGTTACCGACAGTTGCAGGCTGGCCATTGGCAGGCTTCAGCACAAAGAAAGAAGGTGCATCTACGCCCCAGATTGAACCGTTTTCATCCAGATCGGCGATGCGCTTAAGGCCCAAAGTGCCTAATACGGTGTCATAGAAGGCGCGAGCCTGATTAAGATCGTTGGTGCCTACGGTAACGTGGGTAAATATACTCATTGTATTACTCTCTATAATGTATGGATGATTTATTTAGGTGCAAACATGTCTGCTGCGGTGCGGTGTGCGGTATAAACAGCCTCACCATCACTTTCGCCGTCAAAAATAACGGTAACATTAGGGGTGAACAGGACAACGTCACCGACTTCGGCTACATATTTATTGCCTTGCAAGTCGCGCATTACAATTTTGCCTTTGGTAATGACCTTGTACTCTACGAATTCATAAACAAATTCGAAGTCAACGCCAGGTTGCATGGCAAAGAAACCCACCGTCAGGCCATCTGAATTATCAGTAACAGTAACTTCTGCCATCTGACTTTTAAGATTATTTACTTCAAGTAAGCCGGCCAGTTCATTCAGCTTGAAGGTGCCAGCCTTAAACAGTTGAATACCCGGCTTTTGAGCAAGTTTGGTGATGTTGTTTTCGTTAACTGACTGAGTCACGTTAATTACCTTGTGGTGGTTTATTACACATGTTAATACTGCTAAAAAATTACCGAATAATAGAAAATTATTTTTATTACTTTTTATATATAGCCGTTATTATTGCCACCTTATTACTGAGGCCAGTTTATATTATTTGTCAGCATTAATAAGAGCTGAAACATCAAATTACTTTTGTCAGTTAGTAACAATGAAGTTTAAGAAAACAAGTCAGTGCAACAATGAGTATTAAAGTCCTCATGTTCTGCCTTTATTCGTAGAGCAGAGACCGACTATTTATCTAGCACAGCCTCTAAACTCGTTTTAAAATACGCTTTTGTTGCTGTTATTTGTCGAAATGGATCACGGTACGAATACTTTTGCCTGCATGCATGAGATCGAAGGCTTCGTTAATCTTTTCCAGACCCATGGTGTGAGTAATAAAGTGGTTGAGCTTAAACTCACCCTTCATGTAACGGTCAACATAGCCCGGCAGCTCGGAGCGACCTTTTACGCCACCAAATGCTGACCCCTTCCAAACTCGACCGGTGACCAATTGGAACGGACGGGTTGAAATTTCCTGACCGGCACCGGCTACGCCGATGATTACCGACTCGCCCCAGCCTTTATGACAGCATTCAAGAGCGGAGCGCATCACATTGACGTTGCCGATACACTCAAAGGAGTAATCCACACCGCCGTCGGTCAGCTCGACGATCACGTCTTGAATTGGTTTATCATAATCTTGCGGGTTAATGCAGTCGGTAGCGCCTAACTTGCGGGCTAGCTCGAACTTGCTCTCGTTGATATCAATGGCAATGATGCGGCTGGCTTTAGCCATGGTGGCACCAATAATGGCCGACAGACCAATGCCGCCCATGCCGAAGATGGCCACGGTGGCGCCCTCTTCTACCTTGGCGGTATTCATCACCGCCCCCATGCCGGTGGTCACGCCACAACCGAGTAAACAGACTTCTTCTAGTGGCGCTTCTTTATTGACCTTGGCCAGCGAAATTTCTGGCAATACCGTGTATTCGGAGAAGGTCGAGCAGCCCATGTAGTGGAAAATGGGCTGGCCATCTTTAAAGAAGCGGCTGGTGCCGTCCGGCATCAGGCCCCTGCCCTGAGTTTCGCGAATTTTCTGGCACAGGTTGGTTTTGCCGGATTTGCAGAATTTACACTCGCCACACTCAGGGGTGTAGAGCGGGATCACATGGTCGCCCACTTGCACGCTGGTTACGCCTTCGCCGATAGATTCGACGATGCCGCCACCTTCGTGGCCGAGGATCACCGGGAAGATGCCTTCCGGATCGTCACCGGACAAGGTAAAAGCATCGGTATGGCACACGCCGCTGGCGACAATGCGTACTCGCACTTCACCGGCCTGAGGTGGCATCACATCCACTTCTTCAATAGACAATGGCTGATTTGGGCCCCAGGCGATGGCGGCTTTAGATTTGATAATCTGAGTCATAAACGTCTCCAGAGACGGTGGTTGGGCACAAGTCAGCAAACTCAATAGTCTTGCTGAGCCTAGATGTTTATTAATTGCGAGTACTGCAAGGTGCTGAGCGTTGACCAGCAAGGGTTATCAATCGTGGTTACCAACACCATGTTTGCCAACAAGACTTACAATAATTAAGTGTAGTTAAAAATTTGGGCTACCGAGCCCTGCTCTGATTTAGGAAACAACGCCAATTAGAAGCAGTAACCGGGCAGCGGCGTACCAGCGCGACGCAGTTGTTTGCATTGACGATGATCGACGCCATCACCATGAGATGCCTCATTGCCTTTAGAAACTAAGCTAGTCGAGCTCACTTGCTGGCTTAAAGTTTGGGTTTGGGTTTGGGTTTGGGCTTGAGCTTGAGCCGGCAAGGCTGAGATGCTCACGGTGGCTGCAACCAGCAGGGTGGCAAACAGACGTTTCGGGTTAGTGATGTGGGTCATGATAATTCCTCAAAGATGACACGGCGCAAACTGCTGCCGTGTTGATGAGTGAATTATATATAGTTACTGGAATAAGATAATTACACCATTTTACAAAATATAGTTACCATGCTGTAATAATTATAAGCGCGGTGTGCATGGTGATGCCCTGTCGAGCAGAAAGACAAACGTGCTCTGCTCTCTGGAATGCTCAACACTTGATGGTGGTGTGTCGGATAGCAATGCATCACACCATAATGGCATGCGGATGTATCTTAGCCTGCCATTATAACTACCCTGTTAAAATTAATAATAGGCCTAAATTTTAAATTACTTTTACCCCAAAGAAACAATACAATGTGCCTATGTGGATGTGTTCGCCACCAACGTAAGGACGTAGACATGTTTATATGGGAAGGTGTGAGCGAGTTTGTGGCGGTGGCCGAGGTAGAAAGCTTTACTCAGGCAGCCAAAAGGTTGGGAATTTCTACCGCCCAAGTGAGTCGTCAGGTAAGCGCGCTGGAAGGCCGATTGTCGACCAAGTTATTTTACCGTACTACCCGCAAGGTGTCGGTGACGGAAGCTGGGCAAATCTATTATCAGCACTGCCGGCAAGTACTCGACGGGCTGGAGGAAGCAGAACGCACTATCACTAATTTGCAGCTGGCCCCCAAGGGCAAGTTAAAGCTAACGGCACCCATCACCTTCGGTGAAAAAACCATAGCGCCATTGGTCAACGATTTTGTGCTGCTTTATCCCGATTTAGAAGTACAAATGAACCTGACCAACCAAAAACTGGATTTGGTGGCGGAGGGCTTTGATCTGGCCGTGCGCCTAGGTAAGCTGGAAGACTCCAGCATGATGGCCAAGCGGCTGTCTTCACGTACTCAGTATGTGTGTGCTTCGCCTAATTATCTGTCAACTTATGGTGTGCCCCACTCGTTATCGGAGCTGGAGCAACATAATTGCTTGCAGGGTAATTTGGATTACTGGCGCTTTCAGGAACAAGGTAAGGCGCGCAATGTGCGGGTAAAAGGCAATATTCGCTGCGACAGCGGCTGGGCCTTGTTGGATGCAGCGCTAAAAGGCATCGGCATAGTGCAACTGCCAGATTACTATGTGCAGCCAGCGCTGGATGCGGGGCAATTAATCCCCTTATTAGAGCTATATCAAGAGCCGGACGACGGTATTTGGGCGCTATATCCCCATAACCGCCATCTGTCGCCCAAGGTGCGGATGCTACTGGACTTTTTAAGCGAGTCTCTTAGTTAAATCTCACGCTGGTTGTTTAAGCAGTACGGTTTAACAAGTGGCGGTTTCAACCCAGTTAACCAAATACCTCTCGCTGCCTGCATCCGCATTTTTCATATCAAAGCGCTTTAAGATATTTTTCGTAACGGAAGAACGCGGAACCCACGGAAAATTAAGCTTAATAAGATCGAAAGGGCAAAGATATCTTATGGATGAAGAGCGAGTGCAGAGCGAATTAGCCCGTTAATTAAGCTCTATCCAATCAAATGCTTTTAGATTTCCTGATTACCCACAAAGCTCAGCCATATTTCAGTGAGCTCAGCATAAATGAATTCAATAAGTTACAGGGAGATGCCCGTCTCCTCTCTTGTAGATACTCGTCTCTTCGGCGAAGAGGACTTCGGCACGGTTTTGGTTTTATTCTTAAACCTCACAAACAGCCAGCGGAGCTGGCCAGCCGAATAAATTGGCTGCTACAAGTGCTAGACCCTTGGCCTTGGAGCCAACCGAGTAGTGAGAAAAAACAAACCCAAACATCGGGCATAATGGCTGAGGTTCATAAGTAATCAGGTTAGATTTTATCTCTATTGTTCCGTGGATTCTGCGGGTTCCGTTGCAGATAAATCTTTACCCTTAAGATCACTTAGTATATTGCGCTAACAAGCCATCACAGGCTGACTCAATCAGATCCAGCACCTGCTCAAAGCCTTGCTCACCTCCGTAATACGGGTCCGGCACTTCTTGCTGGGCGTCTTGCTTAGTGTCTTGTTCGGCATCGCCATTAAAACTTAGCAGCAGCTTAATTTTATGCTGATGCTCAACGGGGCACAGCGCTTTAAGATCCGCTAAATTACTGCGATCCGCCGCCAAGATGGTATCGAACTCCACGAAATCACTGGCTTTAACTTGGCGAGCACGAATACCGCTAAAGTCATATCCTCGGCGCTCCCCTGCCGCCCGCGAACGCGCATCGGGTGCAGCTCCCGCATGTCCACCATAAGTACCTGCTGAATCAACAGTTATCGCCACACCCGCACTGGCAGCGCGCTGGCGTAACACCGCCTCTGCGGTAGGTGAGCGGCAAATATTGCCTAAACACACCACCAACACCCTTGGGTTATCTTTATTAGTCAATTCTTTACTCATTCTGCAAAACCTATACATCAAGCTTAACGGAGGAAAGCGTGGTTAATGGCGATCGGATCACAGCCCCAGCTTATCCAATAATCCCGGTAACTTATCACCGAGCTTGTCGCCCAGCTTTTCGTCGAGTTTACGTTTAAGGCGTTCAACTTCTTTGTCAGCCTTGTCACTTAAATACACATCAAACACTTGCTGTAAATCTAAACGGTATTGGGGATCTTTATAGGTGCCACTAATGCGAATAGGCAGAATGATGTTTTTAAGCTCATCTAACTCTTCGCCGTCTTGGCCTTTAATACTGCCCACGACCGCGGTATTTAACAGTACGTTCAATGACTCGTCGCCAAGGTTGGTTTTACCCTCGCCGTTGATACGCAGTAAGGGCGAGGCTAAGTGCAGGTTGTCGGTGCTGACCATACCTTTACCAATGACAAAGTCGGCAGTAAGCGCACTAAAGTCGGTTTTTTCAACGTCTTCTTTCGCCGGTAACGGTAAGCCTTTTATTTGGGCGTGGGCACGGCGAATAAGGGCCGCGAAATTAACGCCCTCTACAGCGCCGTCGGCCACGCTAATGTTGGCGGTGCCGGTGAGATTTTTGCGGAGCTCTTCGCTACTAAAACCCGCGCCTTTAGCATCCACAGTTACATCGGCACGACCTTCGATGTAATCGATGCTGGTCGCGGCGCTCAGCAAGGTATCTGCGTTCACGTCGGTCAGGGTTTGATGCACACTAAAGCGCGTGGGCTGCTCGGTAAAATCAAGCTTGGCCTCGGCTTCTATTTGTCCTTCATAAAGCTGAGCTTGGATGGGATTAAGCTCAAGCTTGCCCTGTTTTGACTGAATATGAACATCCAGCTGCTCCAGCTCTATGCCTTGCATCAGCACCTTATCGGCCGACAAGTCGCCGTTAAGATTGATGCCTTGTAAGAAAGAGCTGCTGGCTTCGCTAGAAGGCGTGGATTTAGACAAGGTCGCCGGCACTGAGGCGCTACGGCTTGGTGCATTGGTGGTGTCTTTATCTGCGTTCTCGACTTTAGTGGGCTTAGTACCGCTGCGCCATTCTTCTTGCAAGGCGTCCACATTTAACAAGTCGGTGTGCAGCTTAAAGGTCAACTCAGGCATATTTTGGTGGCGTACCGCCAACGCACCCGACACCTTGAGCTCGCCTAGTTCCAAGTTAAGCTCGGTAAACTCAGCCAGCTTTTGGTCTAAGTCATAGGCTAACTGGCCTTGTAACTGCAGCTGTTTATTACCCGGAATAGCACGGCCAGTGGCGCCCACATCGAGGGTAAGGTCGCTTAATAGAAAACGATTAAACTCAGGCGCTAACCAAAATTTGCCGTTCGCCTTAATGCTGCCCTGCAGATCGTCGCTAAATAAATTTCCAGAAAGGCTTAAAGGAACGGTTTGATCCGGTGCAAAATCATCCAGCTTAAAGTTAACCTTACTCAGGCGCGTTAACTTATCGGTAGCCTGATTTTGCATGACCACTTCCGCATCTTGTACGCTTACACCCGCCAAACTAAAGCTCATGGGTTCTTTGCTGTTTTCGCTCTCTGTATTTCCGGCAGTAGTGTCAGAACTAGTGTCGGTTTCATTGCCAGTGTCAGTGCCAGTTTTGCTGTTCGTGCCAGTGCCATCAGCCGCCTTGTTGGCTGCGAGCTGGCGCAAGTCATCTAGGTTGGTCACGCCATCTTTGCGGGTAATTAAATGCAGCCGTGCATTCTTGAGCACAGCTTCACCCACTTCGAGACGATTATTAAACAGCGGCTTTAAGGCCACATCTAAGCTGAGCTCACCAATCGATAAGGTGTTGCCACCCTCAAAGCCCGGCGGATCTAATAAGGCGGTGTCGGTCACGGTAAAGCCAATCGAGGGGAAAAAGCGCCAGCTTAAATCACCATTAATCACTAAGGTACGGCCGGTTTTTTCTTTGGTTTGCTCAATCAATACTCGCTTAACGCGGTCGGTATCCACTACCTGAATTAAAATAATGCCCGCTAGCAGGATCAGCAGCAGCAAGGCTCCCAGTCCATAGAGTAGCTTTTTCATGCGTATTATCCCGTGTTGTTGTTTTTAGTCTTGGTTAATCCGGCTCGCATCAGCCCCTTGCTGCGCCTTATATTTAGCGCTAGCACGACTCATATAAGGACGCTCTGCAGGCCCAGACATGGTTTCAAAGTTAATGGCACCAATCACCATGTGCGGGCGTAAGGCGAGCGGCAGTTTACCGCCGTTATAAAACTCAAGCACGATGCGCCCCGACCAACCCGGATCGATGCGATGAGCAGTGGCATGCACCATTAGCCCTAAGCGCGCTAATGATGAGCGGCCGTCTAGCCAACCCACTATGTTATCGGGCAAGGTGATAGATTCAAGGGTGACCGCCAGCGCTAATTCGCCCGGATGCAGAAAGAAGGCATCGCCATCGGCAATAAAAATCTCGTCACTCATCACCCGATCAATGGCGTCGGCCACTTCGGCTTTAGGGCCACTTAAATCAATATAAGGCGCGCTGTGAGCCTCAAACACCCGAAATTCATTGCCTAGCAACACATCTACGCTCACGCCACTGATCCGCTCTGGATCCGGTTCAGGAGTAATGTGAATAATGCCGTCGGCCAAATAACGCTTAATATCGCGATCACAAAGACGCATGAAAATTCCTCAACTCAGGGTAAAAAGCACCTTGCCCGCGACTAGCTTTGCCGCAGCCACAGCGGTGACTACTTGCTAGGCGCAAGCCGCCCGCTAACACCTTTTATGTATGGCGTTAGCGGGCAAGGTAATAATGATTAAACGTTAATGTAATTAAATAACACGGGTGTACAGGCTGGTAGGCACTGACTTGCCGCTAAAATACAAGCCGCTGGCAACACGCGCCGCTATGGTCAAATACGCCTGCGCTAACGCACCGTCTGGCTCAGCTATCATGGTCGGCCGGCCTTTATCCATATCCACCCCAATACGGGCATCCAACGGCAGCTGGCCTAATAAGGGAACCTGCTGTTGTTGAGACACACGCAAACCGCCGCCGGCACCAAATAACTCGGCTTGATGGCCACATTGGCCACAGATGTGATAGCTCATGTTCTCAATCACGCCCAACACCGGCACATTCACTTTGTTGAACATGCTGATGCCTTTAACTGCATCTGCCAGCGCCACGTTTTGCGGGGTGGTGACCACCACGGCCGCTGTAGTGGGCACACCTTGCGACATGGTAATTTGAATGTCGCCGGTGCCGGGCGGCAAGTCGACGATTAAGTAGTCTAACTCGCCCCAACGGGTTTCTTGCAGAATTTGCGTTAACGCCTTACTGGCCATGGGGCCGCGCCAGATTGTGGCATCTTTAGTGCTCACCAAAAAGCCAATGCTGTTCGCTACTATTCCATGAGCCTGTATCGGGCCCATCATTTTGTCGTCACTCATGCTCGGCTTGGCACCCGCCACGCCCAACATCATGGGGATAGAGGGGCCATAAACGTCTGCATCTAATATACCGACCCGCGCACCTAAGCGCTGCAACGCCAGGCTTAAGTTAACGGCGGTGGTGGACTTGCCTACGCCACCCTTACCGGAAGAAATGGCAATAATATTGCGTACCCCAGACACCCCTTGAGCGTCATTGGCCCGCGCCAAGGTGGCCACATCCACGCTTATTTGCCACTCAACCTGTGCGGCGCCACTTACGCGGCACAGATTTTCGTCTAGCTGAGTGAGCACGGTTTCAAGCTGATAATCTACAAACGGCAACACCAGCTTTATTACTAAGCGCGGCGATTGCAGGCTGATATCGCGTACCGCGCCGGTGCTGACCAAGTCTTTGCCCCAATGTGGCGGTATAAACTTAGCCAGTAAGGCCATAATATCGTTATTATTCATGGACTCTTGCCTCTTGATAATAGTGTTAGGCACTCTAGCAAAAAGCCGGCAACGGCGAAACGCTCGCGCCCGCACAAACCACTAAATACGCCAAACTAAACAGGTTACAAAGCAAAAGTGGGCTCCAAACCAGCAAAAGAGGGCTTTTTCTTCGGCTGAGTCCGGAGATAATGCACCTTTTAACGCTTTGCGCCGGAAAAAATGGCCAAAGTGTGTATAAGCAAAAAAAACTCGGGTAACATGACCGACCCACCTGAATTGACTTAATAGAATGGAAAATATGGCTACCGAACCGCGTAAGATACTTGTCACCTGTGCCCTACCCTATGCCAATGGATCTATCCACCTTGGCCATATGTTGGAGCATATTCAGGCCGATATCTGGGTTCGTTATCAGCGAATGCGAGGCCATACGGTTCATTTTATCTGTGCTGACGACGCTCATGGTACGCCCATTATGCTTAAGGCCAAGCAATTAGGCATAGAGCCAGAAGCAATGATTGCCGCGGTGAAGGAAGAGCACGAAGCAGACTTTGCGCGCTTCAATATTGGCTTTGATAACTATCACACTACTCACAGCGTTGAGAACCGTGAATTTGCCGAGCTGATTTACGGGCGCTTAAAAGAAAACGGTTACATTGAGAACCGCACTATTTCTCAGCTGTATGATCCTGAGCAAAACATGTTTTTGCCAGACCGCTTCGTGAAGGGCACCTGCCCCAGCTGTAAAGCCGAAGACCAATACGGCGATAACTGTGATGTGTGTTCGGCCACCTATAGCCCCACCGAGCTGATTAATCCGCGCTCGGCGGTGTCCGGTGCCACGCCCATTATGAAAGACAGCGAGCACTTCTTCTTCGACCTGCCACAGTTTAGCACCATGCTTAAAGCCTGGACGCGCTCTGGCGCCCTGCAAGAAGAAATGGCCAACAAGCTGGAAGAGTGGTTTGAAACCGGTTTACAGCAGTGGGACATCACCCGTGATGCGCCCTACTTTGGCTTTGAAATTCCTGATGCGCCGGGCAAATACTTTTACGTGTGGCTGGATGCGCCTATCGGCTACATGGGCTCGTTTAAGAACTACTGCGACAAGCGTGACGATCTAAGCTTTGATGAATACTGGCAGAAAGACAGCACCACTGAGCTGTATCACTTTATCGGTAAAGACATTGTTTATTTCCACAGCCTGTTTTGGCCTGCCATGCTTGAGGGAAGTGGCTTTAGAAAGCCGACCAATATCTTCGTCCATGGTTATGTGACGGTAGATGGCGCGAAAATGTCTAAGTCTAAAGGCACCTTTATTAAGGCCGACACCTACCTTAAGCACTTAGATCCTGAGTGCCTGCGTTATTACTACGCCGCTAAATTATCGAGCCGCATCGATGACTTGGACTTAAATTTGACTGACTTTGTGGCCCGCGTAAACAGCGATGTGGTCAATAAACTGGTGAACTTGGCCTCACGCAATGCGGGCTTTATTGCCAAGCGTTTTGACGGCCAACTGTCTGCTACTTGCAGCGAGCCTGAGTTATACGCCGAATTTGCCGCTGCCGCCGAACGTATTGGTCAAAGCTTTGAGCAGCGCGAATTTGGTCGTGCTATTCGTGAAATCATGGCGCTGGCCGATAAAGCCAACCGTTACGTGGACGACAAAGCACCTTGGGTGCTGGCCAAGCAAGCAGGTAAAGACCAAGAGTTGCAAGAGGTATGCTCGGTGGGCATTAACTTGTTCCGTGTATTGATGACCTACTTAAAGCCGGTAATGCCAAAGTTAACCGAGCGCGCAGAAGCTTACTTGAACACCACCTTAAGCTGGGACGCGGTGGCTTCACCTTTAGTGGCGCATCAGGTCAATCCGTTTAGCGCGTTATTTAATCGAATGGATCCGGCCAAGATTGCCGCCATGGTGGAAGACTCTAAAGAAGACTTAGAAGTGGAGCTATCCTTAGCCGCCCCTGCTGCAGCCGAAAGCAGCCAATTGACTGATGATCCGATTAGCCCGACTATCAGCTTCGATGACTTTGCTAAGATTGACCTGCGCATAGCTTTAATCAAAAAAGCCGAGTCTGTACCCAAGGCCAATAAGCTGCTGCGCTTAGAGCTGGACTTAGGCGGCGAAACTCGCCAAGTGTTTGCTGGCATTAAATCTGCGTATGCACCGGAAGATCTGGAAGGCAAGCTGACGGTGATGGTGGCCAACCTAGCCCCGCGCCAGATGAGCTTTGGCTTAAGCGAAGGCATGGTATTGGCTGCCGGCCCAGGTGGTAAAGACCTGTGGATCTTAGAGCCCCACGCCGGCGCCCAGCCAGGGATGCGGATTAAGTAACGCTGCTTCGCAGAGCTTGAAGCGGTCAGCTTTAAGCTGTCAGTAAAACAAAAACACCGAGCCAAAAGCTCGGTGTTTTTTTATCTATTGAAAACGTTAAACGCTTTACGTTATACGCCGTACGGGAAAGCTGAGCATGGCTCTATGCCGTCATCCTGACGCACGTCAGGATCTCGCCTTTAGGATTTAAGACCGAAGTAACGCAGTGCGAGATACTGGGGCTACGTCATGCTGAACTTGATTCAGTACCAGTATCTCGGCTAAAACGGAATCTGGCTTTAACTGACGGCTGACAGTTTAAGGCTCACCGATCCCTGCTGGGAAATGACGTTTTGCTGCGCAAAACCGGCCGACTAAAGGGGTCTCTACAAGTTCGGTACTGGCTTTAACTTACAGCTTATGGCTCCCGAAGGGCTAGCATTCCGTAATATTCACGGCCAAGCCGCCGCGGGCGGTTTCTTTGTATTTACTCTTCATATCACGGCCGGCTTCGCGCATGGTTTTAATTACCTTATCCAATGACACCTTATGCTCGCCGTCGCCCCGTAGCGCCAGTCTGCTGGCATTAATGGCTTTCACCGAGCCCATGGCGTTGCGCTCAATGCAGGGCACTTGTACCAAGCCTCCCACCGGATCGCAGGTTGAGCCTAAGTTATGCTCCATGCCGATTTCGGCGGCGTGTTCTACTTGATCCACAGTGCCGCCGACGATGGCGGTGAGCGCTGCTGCGGCCATGGAGCAGGCCACGCTGATCATGACGACTCCAAAACACGGATAAATCGAGAAGGTAGGTTGATGATGAGCAGTAACACCAGCATAAAAGAGTGCGGCGCAGGCAGGCTTGCCCCATCACTATCAACTAAATTTTAATAACTGTAAGAATATTTTAACGTTAGCCCCAGTGATATTTTAGCTTTGTGAGGTTTTGCAGCGGATTGTGTGATTAAGATCGCGAGTTATCGAGCTATCTGCTGGGCGAACTGATGGATAACAGTGGCGGTAATGCCCCAAATCCATAATCCTTGCCAACGAATAAACACCACTTCGTGCGTGCGGCCTTGACGGCGCAACTGATACAAATGGTGATGGCGCAAATCCAGCAGATAATCGAGCGGCACTTGAAACAGCTCATCGACCTCGGCCGGATTAAGCTTAAATTGCGGATTCCCTTCTATTAGGCCAATAAAAGGCGTGAGTGCGAAACCCGAAATCGTATATTGCGCCTGCAACTGGGCCAAGGGCTGACATAATTCGGGCAAGAGGCCAATTTCTTCCCAACTTTCACGCAGCGCCGTGTGCCAAAGGCTGGTATCGGTGGCATCCGCTCGCCCACCGGGAAAGCTCACCTGCCCCGGGTGGTGGCGCAAATGTCGACTACGACGGGTTAATACCAACTCTAAGCCCTGCCCCGTTTGTAGCAAGGGCATCAGCACCGCCGCAGGAAACGCATGACTCGGCAAATGCGGATCAAGGCCTGGCGTCAGTAAATTAATCCGTGTTTTTAGTTCATCTAACGTCATGGTTCAAAGCCTAAGCCTATTTTTGCTATGGTATTCGGGCCCTTCGTACAGCGATGAAAACAACAAAGAGTGATGACTGCTGTAGCCTGCCGCTTTAGCTGGCAGTCCCGTCTCGGCGGGATTATTTAATGCCTTCCTGCTTCGCAGGGGCGAGCCTGTCTCGCCGTGACGAACCATCTCAGATTAATCGAATATCCAGTGAATATTCGGAGTCAGCTAAATGGTGCGTATCGACTTAAAGCGCCGGGCGCTACTTTGTTACAACTCCGCCAGCACCGGCAGTATTTTACCCAGCTTATCAAATAACTCCTGATATTCGTCATCTGCTTGTGAGTCGGCGACAATACCGCCGCCAGCCCAGCAGTACAGCTGGTCAAGCTCCGCTACTAGGGTGCGAATGGTAATGCTGGTGTCCATGCGCCCGTGAGCACTGATGTAACCGATGCTGCCGCAATAAGCATGGCGGCGGTATTTTTCTAGCTCTTCAATAATTTCCATGGCCCTCACCTTAGGTGCGCCGGTAATGGAGCCGCCGGGAAAGGTGGCTGCCAATAAATCGGCACCGGTGAGCGCGGGGTTAAGCTCACCGGTAATGGTCGACACTAAATGATGCACCGCCGGAAAGGATTCGATGGCAAATAATGAGGGCACCTTCACCGAGCCCGGCACACAGACACGACCGATATCGTTGCGCAATAAGTCCACTATCATCAGATTTTCGGCGCGATCTTTAGGCGCCACACTCAACTCATCGGCCAGTTGTTTATCTTGCGCGGCATTAATGCCTCTGGGACGGGTGCCTTTAATGGGCTTGGTTTCAACGCGCCGACCGTCTAACGCAATAAAGCGCTCCGGCGACAAGCTTAAAATAGTACTGCTGGGTAATTGTAAAAAGGCCGAAAACGGCGCTTGATTTTGCATACTTAACTGGCGATAAGCAGCCCAAGTGTCACCGCTAAAGCCAGCATTAAAGCGCAGCGTCAGATTAATTTGATAGCAATCGCCAGCGCTCAGATAATCCTGCACGGTATTAAAGCTAGTTTCATATTCACTTTGAGTCCTGCTCGCCTGCCAATCGCTTAACAGCTTAAACGGATCAGTAGTCTTCGCTTGCTGAGCCTGCCACCACGCCAAGCGCGCGCTTAAAGCGGCTTCATCACCCAGCACCAATAAGTGCGCCTGCTGTAGCTCGGTATCAATCACCCAAGCCCAGTCCACCAACGCCACTGCCATGTCGGGGGTGGTGAGTTCATTAATGGCGAGGCTGGGAATGCGCTCCACTCGACGGCCTAAGTCATAGCTAAACAACCCCAGCGCCCCGCCACAAAATGGCAGATGTTGGTATGATTCAGGCAAACTTACTTCACCTATTAGCTTATCTTGCCACTGCTTTAATAAAGCAAACGGCGACTCAGTGGAGCGATAGCGCTGGTTGTGGTTTTGGTTTTGCTCAACGTGCTCAAAGTGCTCAATAACAGTGTCTGCACCTTGGGTGACCAAGGTCGCTAACGGCTCGGCGCTGATAATATGAAAGCGGCTATCCGTGCCTAATGGCGCGCCCGACTCCAGCAACATGGCCCAGGGCAGATGAGCAATTGGCGAAAAAAAATCATGCACAGCGCCATTAAATGCTTGGCTGTGAATATGTAAAGGCAGTCCCATTATGTAATCCACTCGACAGTTTTGACATCTGCCCTGCACTCAGGCTGGCCAGCTTAGGGCGGTGAAGCGTATCATAGCGTCAATATAACAATACAGAGCCGAGTCTGGTGCCTTGCCTTATTTTTCGAGTCATAAATACAGTCATCGAAATATAACGCCACCATATTGCCCCAGCTCTGAGCCACCGCAGACCCGCAAGAGGAAGCCATGAGCATTATCAAAAAGCAGGACTTTATCGAATCAGTTGCCGATGCGCTGCAATACATTTCTTACTACCATCCCTTGGACTTCGTACAAGCGCTAGAAAAAGCCTACTTAAAAGAACAAAGCACCGCCGCCAAAGACGCCATCGCGCAGATTTTAATTAACTCGCGCATGGCCGCCGAAGGCCATCGCCCCATCTGCCAAGACACGGGCATTGTCACCTGCTTCGTCAAAATTGGCATGCAAGTGCAGTGGGATAGCGATTTAACGGTACAAGAAATGGTGGATGAAGGCGTACGCCGCGCCTACCTAAATCCCGATAATCCGCTGCGTGCCTCGATAGTGGCAGATCCGGCCGGTAAGCGTATCAATACCAAAGACAATACCCCGTCTGTGGTGCACATCGACATGGTGCCAGGCGCGGAAGTAGAAGTGGCCATTGCCGCCAAAGGCGGTGGCTCTGAGAACAAAGCCAAGATGGCCATGCTTAACCCGTCCGATGACGTAGCCGAGTGGGTGCTAAAAACACTGCCCACTATGGGCGCCGGTTGGTGCCCGCCTGGCATGCTGGGCATTGGTATTGGTGGCACCGCCGAAAAAGCCGCAGTGCTGGCCAAAGAGTCATTAATGGATCCGGTGGATATTCATGAGCTGATTGAGCGCGGTGCTGTTACTACCGAAGAAAAGCTGCGCTTAGACATCTTTGAACGAGCCAATAAGCTCGGCATCGGCGCCCAAGGCTTAGGCGGACTCACCACGGTCGTGGACATCAAAATTATGTCAGCTCCTACTCACGCGGCTTCAAAGCCGGTGGTGATGATCCCCAACTGTGCCGCCACTCGTCACGTGCACTTTACGCTAAACGGCTCAGGACCTGCGGAACTTACGCCGCCAAGACTGGAAGACTGGCCAGAAGTGACCTGGGAGGTGGGCGATAGCGCACGTCGCGTAAACTTAGATACAGTCACGCGGGCCGATATTGCTGACTGGAAAATGGGTGAAACTGTCTTACTGTCCGGCAAGTTACTGACCGGTCGCGACGCCGCCCACAAACGTATTCAAGAAATGCTCAGCAACGGCGAAACGCTGCCGGTTGATTTTAAAGACCGCTTTATCTATTACGTCGGCCCAGTAGATGCCATTGGTAACGAAGCCGTAGGCCCTGCTGGCCCCACGACTGCGACCCGCATGGATAAGTTTACCGACATGATGCTAGAGCAAGCCGGTTTGATCGGCATGGTCGGCAAGGCAGAACGAGGCCCCGCTACCGTTGAGTCTATAAAGCAGCATAAAGCCGTGTACCTAATGGCCGTAGGCGGTGCCGCTTACTTGGTCGCCAAGGCGGTGAAGAAAGCCCGCGTGGTGGCCTTTGAAGACTTAGGTATGGAAGCCATCTATGAGTTTGAAGTGGAAGATATGCCGGTGACGGTGGCGGTAGATAGCGAGGGCAATAACGCCCACGTCACCGGCCCCGCCATTTGGCGCGCCAAAATCGAAGAGCTGGATGCCAGACTCAGTTCCCAGTGAAGCGTGAAACGTGAAACGTGAAACGTGAAACGTAATAATACAAAAACACCGAGCAGATGCTCGGTGTTTTTGTTTGGTTTGCGCTTAACTTAAAAAACTAATGACGATGCTGAGCTCTCTTAATCTTTACCAACACCTGATTACCCACAAAGTTCAGCCATAACCCATTGAACTAATAATCTATTAATTCAATGAATTACGTGGAGGCACCAGTCTCTTCGGCGAAGAGTATGAGGCTCGGTTTTGGGTTTTGACCTTGTAGGGGCCAATTTATTCGGCCCGGTTTGGTGTTTGGGTTTAAATCTAAACCTCAGTAACAGCCAGCAAAGCTGGCCTGCCGAATAAATTGGGCAGCTACAAAGCCAGACCATTTGGCCTTGAAGCCTTGCGGACTGCTATAAAGAACAAACCGAAGCTGGGCAGCATAATGGCTGAGGTTCATAAGTAATCAGGTACCAATAAATATCTCTTCAGATTTGATTTCTATTTTTCCGTGGATTCAGTGGATTCCGTGGCAAAAAATAGGTTTAGTGTTGTCTCATCCCCTTACCTTTTACCCTTGACGGGCGACCTTTACCCTTCACTGGCGCTCGTCTCAAACCATGGTCTGGTGCGGTTGGCAAACCACACTAGCGACAACATCACCGGCACTTCCACTAATACACCCACTACTGTGGCTAGGGCCGCGCCTGAATGTAGGCCAAATAAGCCGATGGCGACGGCGACCGCTAACTCAAAAAAGTTAGAGGTGCCAATCATACAAGCAGGAGCGGCTATGTTGTGGCTGAGCTTGAGTTTAAGCGCCAGCCAATAACCCAGCGCGAAAATACCGTAGGTTTGCAGCATTAAAGGAATCGCGATTAAGCCGATCACTAACGGCTTAGCCACTATAGTCGGCGCTTGTAGGCCAAATAATAGTACTACCGTGGCCAGCAAACCCAATATCGACCAAGGTTTACAGCGCGCCACTAATACCGATACCGGTTGTGGTACCGGCTTTTTACTTTGCACACTAAGCCACAACAAACGGATAAGAATACCGGCGACCAGTGGCAGCACTACATACAAACCTACCGATAACAATAAGGTCTGCCAAGGTACCGCAATGGCGTTCATGCCCAGCAACAAGGCTGCCAAAGGCGCAAAAGCAAACACCATGATCAGGTTATTGACCGACACTTGCACCAAGGTGTAGTTAGGGTCGCCGCGCGTTAGCTGGCTCCACACAAACACCATGGCCGTACAGGGTGCCACGCCCAGTAAGATCATGCCGGCTATGTATTCCCCCGCCGTGCTCGGATCTACCCAAGGGGCGAACAGCACGCGAAAAAACAACCAACCCAAGAAAGCCATGGTAAAAGGTTTTACCAGCCAGTTAATCACCAGCGTTAATAGCAAACCTTTAGGCTTTTTGCCGACATCTTTCACGGCGGCAAAGTCGATTTGGATCATCATCGGCGTAATCATCACCCAAATCAGTACCGCCACCACTAAGTTCACGTGCGCAAATTCTAAATGGGCCAAGCTAGCAAACACACCGGGCACCGCTTGGCCTAGCAGCACGCCCGCCACTATGCTTAAGCCCACCCACACCGATAAATAACGTTCAAATATGCCCATCTTAATCTCCTTTTTAACGCCATACGTCTTACGCTATACGCACTACGAAACAGACAAAGACCGTCTTTTTTAGGTACGGCGTATTACCTACAGCCTACCGCGTGAGATCTAGAGCGCGCTTTGATTGACTCTATTTATCAACTGTTCGCCAGTTTCTACGCGCTCTGAATAACGATCCGTTAAATAGGCGCTATTATCGCGGGTGAGTAGCGTGAATTTCATCAATTCTTCCATCACATCAACGATGCGGTTGTAATAAGGCGAGGGTTTCATGCGGTTATTATCATCAAACTCCATAAATGCCTTGGCCACCGAAGACTGATTGGGAATGGTGACCATGCGCATCCAACGACCTAAAATGCGCAGCTGATTCACCGCATTAAATGACTGAGAACCGCCACACACCTGCATTACCGCCAGTGTTTTACCTTGACTGGGTCGTACCGCACCTAGACTAAGCGGGATCCAATCAATTTGGGTTTTCATCACGCCTGTCATGGCACCATGGCGCTCCGGCGAGCACCACACTTGGCCCTCAGACCAATTCACGAGCTCACGCAACTCTTGCACTTTAGCGTGCTCGACATCATCGCCATCGGCTAACGGCAAGCCGGTGGGATCATAAATGCGCACGTCCGCTCCCATAAACAGCAGTAAACGGGCGCACTCTTCCACCACTAAGCGGCTAAACGAGCGCGGACGCAAAGAGCCATAAAGCAGCAAGATGCGCGGCTTGTGAGCACCGGGCTCTGTGTGGGAGAAATGCGGTAACTGAAAATGCTGCTCGTCTATATTGGGTAAACTAAGATCCGGCAAACTGATGTCGGTTAGGCTCATGGTTTTATTCCTGAAGGCTGTGTATCTGAGGACTCTTTACTTGCGAGCTGTGCGGCTAATAAAGACAGGGCTGCGGGCCATTGAGAGGGCTCTTGGCGCGCCACGGTTAATAAGGCCTCAACTCTGTCATTGATTAAGCGAATGGTGTGGCGAAAGGCGTCCGCCAGCTCTTCATCGGTACCGGTTAATTTAGACGGATCGGCCAAGCCCCAATGTAAGACTAAGCTGTTACCAAACCACACTGGGCAACTCTCTGCTGCCGCACTGTCGCACACTGTGATCACCACATCCGGTGCAAAATCCTCGAATTCATCCCAGGACTGACTGCGCAGTTCAGCGGTATTGATTCCCGCTTGGGCTAAATACACCAAAGATAATGGATGCACGGCGCCCGCGGGCTGACTGCCGGCGCTTCTTGCCTCCAGTAACCCTTGACCGTAATGCTGAGTCACGGCTTCAGACAAGATGCTGCGACAGCGATTATGGGTACAAATATATAAAATTTTCATTTATTCACGCTCACATGATGTGGAGTCACGAGCCAGTTGTTGCTCGCAGTGTTGTAAATAGTCCGGATGATGGGCGGCGGTTTGCTGCAATATTTGGCGGGCCCAACTCGGCAAATCTGGGTGTAAACGGTAATAGACCCATTTGCCGCGGCGCTCATCCATCAATAACTCGCATTTTCGCAGCTCAGCCAAATGGCGAGACACCTTAGGCTGGCTTAGCTGCAATGCCTGTTGCAGATCACAGACGCACAGCTCTTGATGCTGAAAAATCAGCAACAAAGATTTTAAGCGCGTGTCTTCGGCAAGGCATTTGAAAAACACCAACGGCGACATGACCACTTACTCCCACACATACATACAAATAATCAAACATGCGAATAATCATATATATGATTATTCGCATGTCAAGTTGAGTGAGGAGTGAGGCAAACCATTAGCCACATTCTGCCGTTCCACTATTTATTTTCGCCGTTGGTTTGTGCTTGGCCGCGCAACCCTTTAAAATCACCGCCCGCTTCCTTTACATAGCATGCCCATGACCATCACAGTTACTCTGATCGCCGGACGAGAAAAGTCCCTACAACGTCGCCACCCTTGGGTATTTTCTCGTGCCGTAGATAAGGTACTCGGCCAACCAAACGCCGGTGATACGGTGGATATTGTTAGTCAAAAAGGCGAATGGCTCGCCCGAGGTTTTTACTCGCCCCAGTCGCAAATTCGCGCCCGAGTGTGGAGCTTTGATAAAGACGAAGTGATCGACGAGGCCTTTTTCTTACGTCGCTTAACGCGTGCGAAAGACAGCCGCCAGCCATTGATTGATGAGCAAGGTTTAACCGGTTATCGGTTATGCGCCGCTGAATCTGACGGTTTGCCCGGCGTCACCATAGACGTGTATGACCAAGTGGTGGTGTGTCAGCTATTGAGCACGGGTGCCGAGCGCTGGCGTAAAGCCATAGTGGCCGCACTCAATGCCTTGTACCCAGGTGCCTGTATTTATGAGCGCTCTGATGTAGCTGTGCGCAAGAAAGAAGGTCTTGCCGAGCGCAAAGGCGTCTTGTCTGGCACCCTGCCCGAGCAGCCGATTATTATCGAAGAAAACGCAATTTCAGGAAACCAAGGCGTAAAAATCTTGGTCGACGTTGAAAACGGTCATAAGACCGGTTTTTATCTGGATCAGCGCGATAACCGCCGCATTGCCGCCCGTTATTGTAAAGATAAGCGCGTATTAAACTGCTTTAGCTACACAGGTACCTTTGGCGTATACGCGCTAAAAGGCGGTGCTGCAGAAGTTATCAACGTTGATATGTCTGAGTCCGCATTGGCCTTGGCCGAGCAGAACGTGACCCTCAATAAGCTAGACTTAAGCCGCGTTAAATTTGAACAAGCCGATGTGTTTAAGTTGCTACGTGCTTATCGGGAACAAGGCCAACGTTTCGACGTGATCGTGCTAGATCCGCCAAAATTTGCCGAGAGCAAAGCCCAGCTCAATGGTGCGTGTCGCGGTTATAAAGACATTAATATGCTGGCCTTTCAGCTGCTTAATGCTGGCGGCATCTTGCTGACCTTCTCTTGCTCCGGTTTGATGAGCCAAGATTTGTTCCAAAAAGTGGTGGCCGATGCGGCACTGGACGCAGGTCGCGATGCGCAAATTTTAGAGCGCTTAAATCAAGCAGCGGATCACCCGATTGGCACCGCTTACCCAGAAGGTCATTACTTAAAAGGCCTAGTGGTACAAGCTTGGTAATCGCTTTGCCGTGAGGTTTGGGCCGTGAAGCGTGAAGCGTGAAGCGTGAAGCGTGAAGCGTGAAGCGACAATATAACCCCAAACCGATTAGCTATAAGTAGGCGTGAGATGTCATCATCTTGCGCCTTTTTTTATGGGTAACTTAAGCCCAAATCAAGCCCTGACCACTCTTCTCTTACGCCCAGCCACAGTGCTTGCCCTCACAAACCCCGTGTTCTTTATTCACAGCCCTGCCCGTTAGGAGTAGTATGACCGCTTTCTGTCAGTGAACCCAAGGAAGCCCAAGTGGAACCCATACGCCTCACTCAATATAGCCACGGCGCCGGCTGCGGCTGCAAAATCTCGCCCACCGTGCTCGACACCATTTTACACAGCCAACTGCCACGCTTTAATGACCCTCGTTTAATCGTGGGTAACGACAGCCGGGACGACGCGGCCGTGGTCGATATTGGCAATGGCATGGGTATTATTTCCACCACCGACTTCTTTATGCCCATTGTTGATGACCCCTTCACCTTTGGCCGCATTGCTGCCACCAACGCCATTAGCGATGTGTATGCCATGGGCGGCACGCCTATTGTGGCCATTGCCATTTTGGGCTGGCCGGTCAATGTATTAGCACCCGAAATTGCCCAACAAGTGATTGATGGCGGCCGTCAGGCCTGCATGGACGCGGGCATTTCACTGGCCGGTGGCCACAGCATAGATGCGCCTGAGCCTATTTTTGGCTTGGCCGTAACCGGTCAAATCCAGCTTGACCAAGTTAAACGCAACGACACAGCCCGCGCGGGCGACCTGTTATTTCTGACCAAACCCTTAGGCATTGGCATTTTATCGACTGCTCAGAAAAAAGGCCTGTTATTGCCCGAGCACGCCACCTTGGCTGCTGAAGTCATGTGTCAGTTAAATAAACCCGGCCAAGATTTTGCCCGCTTAGCCGGCGTGAACGCCATGACAGACGTGACCGGCTTTGGTTTGATGGGGCATTTGGCGGAAGTGTGTGATGGCGCGAATGTCAGTGCCATTTTGCATATGGATAAGATCCCCCTGCTGCCAGAGCTGGATCATTATTTAGCCGCCGGTGCCGTACCGGGTGGCACTTTGCGTAACTTTGAAGCCTACGGCCATAAGTTGGCGCCCTTAACCCCACGCCAGCAACAGATTTTATGTGATCCGCAAACCAGTGGCGGCTTACTGGTGGCAGTAAGCCCAGCGGCGGTCAACGACTTTTTACAGTTGGCTGAGCAACACGACTTGCACTTAAGCGCCATTGGCGAGCTGACGGCTCCCCACACCCACCGCATCGAGGTGCTGGGTGAGTGAGTTGAAAAACAGCATGGCATTGAACCAAACCGTTACATTAACGGCAGATTACGACCAGCTGTTAGTGGACGACGTGCCGTTGCTGGACTTGCGCGCACCCATTGAATTTAGTGAAGGTGCGTTTCCGCTCGCCACCAATCTGCCTTTAATGACAGACGACGAGCGCGCCCAAGTGGGCACCTGTTACAAACAGCAAGGCCAAGAAGCGGCCATTAGCCTCGGCCATTCGTTAGTAAAGGGTGAGTTGCGTGAACAACGCTTGCAGGCTTGGTTAAACTGGCTGACTTTGCACCCTAACGGCGTTATTTATTGCTTCAGAGGCGGCCTGCGCAGTCAAACCGTACAACAATGGTTGGCAGAGGCTGGCCGGCCGGTAACCCGCGTTGAAGGCGGCTATAAAGCACTGCGCCAACGCTTGTTAAAAGAAATTGAAACCGGCTTTGAGCAACCAGGCTATGTGTTATCGGGCTTTACCGGCAGCGGCAAAACCGATTGGCTGGCGCGCAGCCCGTTGTCATTAGATCTGGAAGGCTATGCCCATCACAGAGGCTCCAGTTTTGGCCACTGGGCTGAGCCACAGCCCACCCCCATAGACTTTGAAAATCGCTTGGCGATTGCCCGCTTAAAACAGCGCCGTGCTGGCATTGAGTCTTGGTTGGTGGAAGATGAAAGTGCCATGATAGGCCGCTGCCCACTGCCCAAGCGTTTGTACGAGCGGATGCAGCAAGTCCCCGTATTACTGTTAGAAGTGCCATTTGAGCAGCGAGTGCGCCAAATTCAGCAGGATTATGTAGAAACCATGCTGGTGCGCTTTAGCGGGGATGTTTCCCGCTTAAGTGAATATTTGCAAGACAGCTTAAAGCGCTTATACAAACGCTTAGGGGATCGTGATTGGCGACAGCTCTCCCAACAAATGACCGACGCCATTAATCAGCAATTGTTAGGGCACGGTTGCGACGGTCATCAAGAGTGGATAACCGACCTTTTAGGCCGTTATTACGACCCTATTTACCTGCGTCATCAAGACAGTAAAGAACACCGCATAGTCATGCGCGGCAATGAAGAAGAACTCGCGCACTGGTTGGCGCAGCAGCAAGTTTAAACCACTGCGCCAGCTTGCTGATTATGTTAAACAGAGTGTGAAGACTAAATACTCTCAAGCCACGGAGTACACGGAACCGACGGAAAAAGCCAAAAATATCGTTATTAAAATTATTATATTTCATAACTTTATATTTTCGTACATTTGTCTTCTTCCGTGTATTCCGTGGCAAAAATGCTCTTTCTCTTTTAGGTTAAAAATTTAAGGAAACAACATCATGCTTAATCGCATCACGCTGCCGGTCACGGCCTTTGCCCAAAACTGCAGTCTGGTGTGGTGCTCCGCCACCAACAAAGCCGCCTTAATTGACCCGGGCGGTGAAACACCACGCTTATTGGCCGAAATCGACAAACGCGGCCTCACACTGGAGTCGATTTTATTGACCCACGGTCACTTAGATCACGTGGGCGCTACCGGCGAGCTACTGGCCGTTAAATCAGTGCCTGTGATTGGGCCAAGTCACGAGGATGCGTTTTGGATAAATGGGCTCGACCAACAAGCCCAGATGTTTGGCTTAAGCCCTGTTCTCGCCTTTACCCCAACGCTGTGGTTAAAAGCCGGTGATAAGGTGCAGGTCGGTGAAGAAGTGATGGACGTGTTTTTTTGCCCCGGCCACACGCCTGGGCATATTGTGTTTGTGCACCCGACCCAGCGTTTGGCCTTTACGGGCGATGTCATCTTTAATGGCGGTGTGGGTCGCAGTGACTTTCCGCAGGGGTGCCATAGCAGCCTAATCAACTCCATTAAGGAAACCCTGCTGCCGCTCGGCGATGACATCACTTTCGTCCCCGGCCACGGCCCCGAGAGCACGTTTGGCCACGAGCGCCTGCATAATCCTTATTTAAGATAACAGGCTCTGGTAGAGGCCGCTTCAGCCGGCCGGCCCTATGCAACAGGGCTTTCAACCAAAAACACCGCCCCATATCAGGGCGGTGTTTTTTTATGCTGCCTTTCCGATACTGAATCTAGTGTGACGTTTTGCTACGCAAAACCGGCCGACTAAAGTGGCCTCTACAAGTTCGGTGTCTGTCTTTATGCCGTCTTCCTGAACTCGATTCAGGATCTCGTTTTTTTAATAGTAAGGGCTAAGTGCGAGATACCGGGGCAAGCCCGGTATGACGGTGGTGCGGCTTATTGTTTCGCTGTCATCCTGATGCACATCAGGATCTCGGTTTAGCTTTAGTGATACGTGCGAGATACCGGAGCCATATACAGTATGACGGCAAGGGGAAAGAGCAAGAGCGAGATACCGGGGCAAGCCCGGCAGGACGGCATAGAGTGAGGGGGCTAAATCAGTGACCCTTCACATTTTACGCCTCACTCCTCACCTATTTATTTACCCCCAATCATCGTCGTCTTCATCTTCATCCACCGGCTCTGGGATTACCACTGCTGGCGCCAGCACGGCTATGGTGGCGAGCAAGGCACGCCTGCGTTGCCAGTTCGCCACAAAACCAAAGCGATAGCCATTATCATCAAGCTGAAAGCGCTCTTCTACTTTGGCATCTAGCGTGTCTTGGATCAGCGCCAGCTCAGTGTCGTCTAAGGTGAGATCTAAGGTAAAGGCAATAATAGCGCCGTCGTGGCCCGGCAATTTGTTGTGATTGACGGCCCGCACCCGTTCACGCGGCACTGTCACGGCTTCTTGGGTAAGGCCATTCACCAGATACAATTGCTGTTCGTCAAAAGCTAGATTGATCAGCAACTTGCGGTTCCAGCTGGGCGGCCATAGGCTGATCAACAATAATATGCCGCCAAAAATTACGCCTACCCAGTGGATTAAGCCAAAGCTGGCTTGGCCATCTAACTCTTGCCCAGCCAACACTTGGCCATCAAATAAGGCCCAAATCACCACCGCCAGACTCGCCAATAATGCTAGGCTATGAGTCATATAAAACCGCATGGCAGGCGGGGCTAATACAAAGTTTAACGGTCGTGCTAATACCTGCTCTAGGGGTAAGCGCTGCACTGACATAACATCTTCCATCTGGCAAAAAGTGCCCTACCCTAGCAAAAAAATGCACCTGCATAAATAAAGGTCTCTGTTCAGCCCAAACCTAGCCTGCTCGCTGGCGCGTTTAGATCTCACGCTTAACAAAAAATGGCAATCACCAGTGTCCGTTTTTAACGGTAAACTCGCCGCTCAGCGTCACCAAACAAAACCGTTAAACAAAGCTGATAAAACAAGGCGACAAAACAAAGCCTAACCATGCGTTTTATTGTAAGGTCATCATATGAATCATATTTTTAGATTGGGCGGCTCATTTATCTGTACCTGATTACCCACAAAGCTCAGCCATGTTTCAGAAAACTCAGCACCAATGAATTCAATAGGTTACAGGTAGGTACCGCCTCTTCGGTGAAGAATATGAGGCTCAGTTTGGTATTTTGATCTTGTAGGGGCCCGTCTCTTCGGCGAAGAGGACTTCGGCCCGGTTTGGTGTTTGGGTTTAAATCTAAACCTCAGTAACAGCCAGCAAAGCTGGCCAGCCGAATGAATTGGCTGCTACAAAACCCAGACCATTTGACCTTGGAGCCAGACCGGCAGCTACAAAATAACAAACTGAAACAGGGCGCATAATAGCTGAGGTTCATAAGTAATCAGGTAAATCTAAGCCTCAGTAACAGCCAGCAGAGCTGGCCTGCCGAAGCCCTCTTTATTAAAGAGACGGGGCAGCTACAAAGAACAAACCGAAACAGGGTGCATTATGGCTGAGGTTCATACGTAATCAGGTATCTGTATGTCACTGACGACGTGCATCCCCAGCGGTTTTTCAGTGAGTCGATAACTCACCATTTAACGTGGCCCTAAGGCCAGGAGAACCTATGAGCAAATGGAAAGGCGCGGTTTGGCTGGCCTTGATCGCTGGATTAGCGCCGCACATGGCGAGTGCCGAAGCCGTGGGCGGCTATGCGGCCGGTTGTCAATTTAATGGCCAAGCACTGCCGGGGACCGGCGTGGGCTTTCATGTGATCCGCGCCAGTCGCGAACGCTTTTATGGTCAGCCAGTATTAATCGATTATTTACAGACGCTGGGTAAAAAAGTCGAGCGCGCCAAGTTACCGCCCATGCTGGTGGCGGACATAGCGATGCAGCGTGGTGGTCCCTTTAACTTTGGTCATCGCAGTCATCAAACCGGTTTGGATGCAGACATTTGGCTGCGCACGCCACCCAAGCCCGCAAGCACCAGCCAGCTTGAGCAAGTGCCGGAAATTGATATGGTCAACCACAAGCTTTATATCCTCAACAGTCACTTTCAAGACCAGCAGCGCCAATTGATTGCGTTGGCGGCCCAAGATGAGCGCGTGAGTCGCATTTTTGTGCATCCTTTAATCAAGCAGGCCATGTGCCATACCTATGGGGATGCGCCTTGGCTTAACCGACTGCGGCCTTGGTATGGCCATTCCGGCCATTTTCATGTGCGTTTGCAGTGCCCTAAAGCAGACATTCACTGTGTGCCGCAAGCGCCCGTGCCGGCAGGCACCGGATGTGACCGCGAGTTGCATAGCTGGCTCAAAGATAAAACCGGCGCCCTCAGCGGCGGTGGCAGCCGCACACCCTATCGGCCAGCGTTGCCGCCACGCTGCCAATCGTGGGTACCGGGTTATTAACTGATCACGGGTTATTGGTGTTCAACTTGTATTGGCTAACAGGAGTATTTATGTCTACTCAACCTCGTTATGTGATAGCACTCGATCAAGGCACCACCTCATCGCGGGCCATTATTTTTGATGATCAAGCCCAAGTACAGGGCAGCGCCCAGCGGGAGTTTGGTCAGATTTACCCACAAACGGGCTGGGTAGAGCACGATGCTATGGAGATTTGGGCCAGCCAGCGTGCCACCCTAACGGAGGTGTTAGCCAAAACCGGCATTAAACCGGCACAGATTGCCGCCATTGGTATCACTAATCAGCGTGAAACCACGGTTATTTGGAATAAGCGCACCGGCCGTCCCATTCATAATGCCATTGTCTGGCAATGTCGCCGTACCGCCGAAATCTGTGAGCAACTCACCAAACAAGGTTTGAGCGACTATGTAAAAGAAAACACTGGGCTTGTGATTGATGCCTACTTTTCAGGCACCAAAATAAAATGGCTGCTCGATAACGTGGCCGGTGCTCGTGAGCAAGCAGAACGCGGCGAACTACTGTTTGGCACCATAGATACTTGGCTTGTCTGGAAGTTGACCGAAGGCCGCGTGCACGCCACCGACTACACTAATGCCTCGCGCACCATGTTATTTAACATTAATACCTTGCAGTGGGATGACACTTTATTAGCGGCGCTGGATATTCCTAAGTCTTTGTTGCCAGAAGTAAAAGCCTCTGGTGATGTTTATGGACATGTGCAATTAGGCGGCAGTCAAGGCGGCAAGGTGGCCATTGCCGGCGTGGCCGGCGATCAACAAGCGGCTTTGTTTGGCCAATTGTGTGTGCACAAAGGCATGGCTAAAAATACCTATGGCACCGGCTGTTTCTTGCTGATGAATACCGGCCAACAAAAGGTGAATTCCCAGTTCGGCCTGCTGACCACGTTGGCCATTGGCCCACAAGGCGAAGTGAATTATGCGCTAGAAGGCTCGGTATTTATGGGCGGCGCCATTATTCAGTGGCTGCGCGATGAGCTGGGCTTAATTCGCTCAGCCGAAGACACCGCCTATTTTGCCGCTAAAGTGGGCGACACCAATGGCGTGTATTTAGTGCCGGCCTTCACGGGTTTAGGGGCACCCTATTGGGATCCGTATGCGCGCGGCACCTTGATAGGCTTAAGCCGCGGTGCTAATCGCAATCACATTATTCGAGCAGCATTAGAAGCCATCGCCTACCAAAGTCGCGACGTATTAGATGCCATGCAACAAGATGCGGGGGTGACCTTGAGTGAGCTTAAGGTCGACGGCGGCGCCTGTGCTAATAAAGTATTAATGCAGTTTCAGGCCGATATCAGCCATATCGAGGTAATTCGGCCCACAGTGCTGGAAACTACCGCCTTGGGCGCGGCATTTTTAGCGGGTTTAGCGGTCGGTGTGTGGCAAGATACCGCGCAGCTTGCCAAGCTAATCTCAACCGCACAAGGCTTCACGCCCAATATGAAGCAAGCCCAACGTGAAGCGCTCTATCAAGACTGGCAAAAAGCGGTCAGCCGCTCTCGACATTGGGTGGATTGATTAATTTAGTGGATTAATTGAAATGGTGAAGCGTAAAAGGTGAAGAGTAAAGCGGACGCCGCATCTTAAAATGTGTTAAGGAAAAACTATGCCTGCAGGCATTACAGAAGTAGATGTACTCGTTATTGGCGGCGGCGTGAACGGCGTCGGCATCGCCATGGATGCGGCGGGCCGTGGCCTAAAAGTAGCGCTGTGCGAAAGCCATGATCTTGCCTCGGCGACGTCATCGGCGAGCAGCAAGCTGATTCACGGTGGTTTACGTTACTTAGAGCAGTATGAGTTTTGCTTAGTAAAAAAAGCGTTGGCCGAACGAGAGCGGCTACTCAACAATGCGCCACACATTATGTGGCCACTGCGTTTTCGCCTGCCCCATCAACCGCACTTACGCCCGGGCTGGATGCTGCGCATTGGCTTGTTTTTATACGACAACTTAGCCAAACGTAAACGCCTAGCTGGCTCTAACGCCATTCGCTTTAACGCTGATAGCCCGCTCGTCAGCAGTATTAGCCGTGGCTTTGAGTATTCAGATGGCTGGGTAGATGATGCGCGCTTAGTGGTATTGTGCGCCATGGCGGCAAAACAACAAGGTGCCGAAATAAAACCCCGCACCCGCTGCATTAAGGCCGAACGCCGAGGCGGCATTTGGCAAGTAACGCTGCAAAACACCGACAACGGCGCCCTGCAAACCTATCACTGCCGCGCCTTAGTCAATGCCGCCGGCCCTTGGGCGAGCTCCTTGTTTGATGAGGTGATTGCCCTGCCTGCGCCTAAACAACTGCGGTTGGTGAAAGGCAGCCATATTATAGTGCCGCGCATCCACGACGAGCCCGAAGCCTATATCTTACAAAACAGCGATCAGCGCATCGTATTCGTGACGCCCTATGAGCAGCAGTTCTCCTTGATCGGCACCACGGATGTGGATTATCACGGCGACCCGCGCGAGGTCGAGATAAGCGACGCTGAAATTGACTATTTGTGCCAAGTGGTGAATGAACATTTTAAACACCAAATTAGTGCCCAAGATGTGGTGTGGCGCTATTCAGGGGTGCGGCCGCTCTTGGATGATGAACAGCTGGCTGATGAGCATACGGACCATGAGAAAGCGGATAACGCCCCCGCTGCAAGTACACAACCAGAGAAGCACCAAGGTCAGGCACAAAAGGCGACTCGCGATTACACCTTTAGCTTGGATGCTCCGATTGGTGAAGCGCCGCTGTTATCGGTATTTGGCGGCAAGCTCACCACCTATCGGCTGCTGGCTGAGGCCGCTACTGACGCCATTAGTCCCTTCTTCAAGCACATTAAAGGCCCGTGGACCGGCACCGCCAAGTTACCTGGCGGCCATTTTAGCTCACAACCCTCGCTCATCATTGAGCTGGCAAGCCAATATCCTTGGTTACCGTCAGCGACGCTGGCGCGCTTTGCTCGCAGTTACGGCACGCTTTGCCATCATTTTCTACATGGTTGCAGCGAGTTTGGGGCACTGGGCACAGATTTTGGTGGCGGCTTAAGTCAAAAAGAAGTGGATTATTTAATTAAGGTTGAGTGGGCCTATACTGCCGATGATATCTTGTGGCGCCGCTCTAAGCTGGGCTTGGTACTCACCACCGAGCAACAAGAGCGCCTACAGCACTATATGCAGACCAAGCAACACTCTATACCAGCAACACAATAAAACCGGCGCAGCGCGTGGCACTGCGCCCTCTCTCGGTACTGTACTCTTAGTGCTCTGCATCAGGCTTAGGAGCGGCTGCGGATCGTTTCAATTCTGGGTTAAGCCAGGGCTCCAATCCTTTCGCTTCATCAATAAACAACTGCAAATGCGGAAACGGCATTTCAATGTTGGCGTCATCCAGCGCCTGCTTGATGGTCTCTAACAACTCACAAGAAATGCGGCCTTTTACTTCTATGTCTTTCGCGTGCACCCACACCTGAGCACTGAGATTCAAGGACGAGTCAGCCAGCTCACGCAACTGTAGCCGTGACTGCATTTGCTCATTGGTGATCACCATAGGATGGGCCGACAGCAAGGGCATGATCACCTCTCGGGCATGGGCAACCGACTCTTTATAGGCAATGCCCAGAGGAATGCGAATTCGCGTGGGCCCTTCGACACTGAAATTAATAATATCTGAGGTGGCCACTCTTTCATTAGGGATCATGGTAAACACATTATCGCGGGTGCGCAGCCAAGTGGTGCGAAAGGCAATGCGGATCACCTTGCCTTCTTCGCCGTGAATTTTTACCCAATCGCCGATGCGAAACGGCCGCTCAATCAGTAAGGTAATGCCTGCGATAAAGTTGGCCAAAGTCGACTGCGCAGCAAAACCGACGGCAATGCCCACTATCCCTAAACCCGCTACAATCGACAGCACATCAAAACCAAACTGCGCCAATACTGTGATGGTGCCCATGGCAATCAAGGCCACCGACAAGGTGTTTTTACACAATTGCTCTAGCGACGAGTCAATATGATGCCGCGATAAGTTGGAAGTTAACCCTCGCGATAACAATAGCCATAACACATAAAAAGCCAATGCCATTAGCCCTGCGCGAGCCGCGCCTTTTAGCACGGCGTCGGAGGCATTATATTGTGCCAATATCGCAATGATCACCGCCAAACCGATTAAATAACGCAGCACCCTTTTGGCGGCAATAAAGGGTTTTTCGCCATAGCGGGTTCGGCCCAACACTAGCTTAAGCAAGTTGGCCAGCAACCAGTAAAAAACACCAAATAGCAGCAGTATCATTAGCGACACCAATAGCTGCCCAATCCCTGCCACCATCAGCTCTTGCCAGTTCAAACCACTCATGCCCAAGGCATTACTGGTATCTTGTAAACTTTCCTGAAACTGTTCCCACAATAAAGTAAAACTTGATGTCGCCATGGAATACGTCCTTGTATTGGTGCTAGCTCATTTAACTTTCGCACGTCTTCAATATAGCGGCCAAATGACTTAATCTTTATCTGAAGGCGTTAAATGCCATTGATGACGCAAATATAACCCACCGCCGCACAGGCTGAGCAGCAATAACAAACCTAAGCCCACTATACCTAACACATCATTCACGGCTTTAAAGGGCGTCCATTGTAAATAATGTATTTTATACCAGCTATTGATCCACTGAGTGTCAGGGCCTAACTGGCGTAATGTCAGCCGCTGCCAATCAAGGTTGATCACCACGCCCGTGCTGGTTAGTCCTTGGCTGCCGTCCCACTCGGTCAAACGCCCATAACGCTCAGGGTTTTCGGCAATGGCTTCATTGACTAACAAAGTGGTCTGCTCAAGCGTGGGCGTAAAAGGCTCCAAACTCATAGCGTCTAAATGCAGTAGCTTATCTTGCTGTTTCACCAATAAGTGATGGCCCAAGACGGTGTGCAACAGAGTCAGCTCTTGCCAATCATTCGCGGGCTGAATACGTAACTCTGCATCTAACGGATAAGTTTTCACCGTTAACGGTGCGAAGGCGGCCTGATAACCGGGCTTAATAAAAAACAAGGCTCCCGTCACCACCCAGCCTAATATGGGCAATAACATTAGCAGCCCCAGCACCTTATGCAGACGTTTAACATAAACCAAAACCTTACTCCTTAGCTATTTTTTACGCCCACCAATGCCGACAATTCATTCAACACCTCAATGCTTGAGCCGGCCTTAATTTTGTATTTCGTCTTCAAAGCCATGATTACAAGCCAACAGCAGATACTTTAAAATTTCATCGTTTATCGCTAACTAAGCTATTTCCTATCAGCGCCAGCATGTGAAGACCGAGCCTGATGCCAAACCTAGTGGGGATAATAAAGACTTAGCGCTACCGTTACGAGTCTAAGCGTTGCCAGCTTGGCTTATCAGTTGTGGGTGAAATATATCCACAGCGCAGCCCTTTACACCTATTTGAGCTTGCTCATGTTCTTGCCCGCCCCCGTTTATATGCATGAACTCGCGTCACCTTGCGTCGCGAGTAACTAAACGGCTGATTACTGATTTTTTTAGGTGGTTTTGCCTCCTTTACTATTAAAACTGGCGAAACTAATGACAGCGACTAGACTTTAAGATAACCCTCTCAACGCACTCATTTGGCGACATAACCAACTCATTCACTGTTTTAAGTCTGTGCTATTTTCACCCTTTATTTAACAGAGGAGAGAGTAATAAATAGTTAAAACTTGCTAGCTAACAGACTTTTCTTTGGTTCCTAGTTTGACATTCGGGCTCCGAATGCTTAAACCTAGATGGTGATCGCAACGGGTGTGTCTCAACAGGTGAGACAATGTTCATCATAGCAACTTGTGTTTGAGTCGCATGTTGTACACCCTATTTTTTACGATAAAACCTGTTAGTTGATATGAGGATTTTTTCCATGAAAACATTCAAAAAGCTTTCTTTGGCAGTTTGTGTGAGCGCTTTATTAGTCCCTACACTGTCACAGGCACAAGGTAATTATCAGGGTGTGGGTCCTAAAGAAGGCGATCGTGAGTTCTCCATCAGTGGTTCTGGTGAAAGCGATAAGAACTTCGATAACGGTGGCATGGGTTTGTCTGGTGATATGGGTTGGTATATTAATGACCAAACCGTCGCCGGTGTTCGTCAAAGCGTAGCTTGGGGTGCAGTAGATAACGGTAATGATAACTGGTCAGGTGGCACCAGAGGTTATATCGATTATCACTTTGGTCAGAACCAGTTCCGTCCATTCGTGGGTGCTAACTTAGGTGTTAAATACTATAACCACGCCAAAAACACGGGTGTCGCAGGTTTGGAATTAGGTGCTAAGTACTACGTACTGCCTTCTACCTTCGTACAAGCTCGTGCTGAATATGGCTTCTTGTTTGATAGCAAAAATAGTGCCCAAGACAACTCCTCTAACGGCAGCTGGGAATACACTGTAGGTATGGGTTATAATTTCTAATCATCTACCCACCTAACGCATCAGTAGAAGTGTAATAAGCACAGCAAACAGTCAGCCATAGCGCTGGCTGTTTGCTTTCTGACATTTGAGATAAGGGTTCGTGCCCTGCTCTGCGTTCAGCTAGAAACAAACATGTTAGCTTTGATGTAATACCAATCCAAATAAAAAAAGCGGCCTGTTCAAACGGAAAGCGAGCGGAAATTGCCACGAGTTACAAAGATAGACACAGTACTTGTAGTCCCACGCTTTAGCTGTGGGTCCTGCGAAGCAGGATACTTTAAAATTCCCGCTGAGACGGGAGTGCCAGCTAAAGCGACACACTACAAAAAAATTCGCAAGTTGGGTCTAGGTGTTGGATTCTCCTAATCACAACACACATGACCTCCAAAAAGTTGATTAATCTGACCAATTTATTTTACAAAATAGTGTAATGATAATTCAGCACGGTTTTAGTTATGACTTAAACTCTCCAGCTACGCTGGCACGCCGAACACTCTTATATAAAAAATAACGGTCGATTTTACGTCTCACTCTTCACCCTTGTATGTTCTGTTTTAAAGGGTGCTTTGCCTTGCATGCGCACGCTGTTGAGTAGCACACATAAGCTGCTCAACGACATGGCGACGGCGGCAATCACCGGATGGATCCAGCCAAAAATCGCCAGTGGGATCACGCAGCTGTTGTACGCTAACGCCCAAAATAAGTTCTCATACATCAATTTTTGCGCTCGCTTAGCCAACTTTAGCGTAGTAGGCACCTGTTGCACGCCATCTGGTAAGTACACGGCGGCCGCCATGCCGGTGGCCGAGTTAGCCTGCCCCACAGCAATTCCCAATCCAGCACCGGCCAATGCCAGCCCATCATTGAGGCCATCCCCTACAAATGCCACCTTGGCTTTGCGCTCGAGCGCCTCAATAAAGCAATGCTTTTGCTCAGGGCTGCGCTCATACAAGACATGTGCGGCGGCAATACCCAGCCTTGAGGCCAAGTCATGACAGGCTTGTTTGGTGTCACCGCTGAGCAAATAGATGGTATAGCCTTGCTGCTGCAAGGCGGTGATGGTGGGCAAAGCCTCTAGCCGCAGGGTTTCTTGAAAACTGATGCTGCCCGCATATTGACCTTGAAAAGCCAAGTGCACCTGCATGCCCGAATCAATCAGCTCAGGCATGCTAATACCTTGTGCGGCCAGCCAAGTAGCACGTCCCGCCAAGGCGGTGCCGTGATCACCGCACCAGCAGGTACCTTGGCCAACAATAGTTTCCCTCTCACCCTGCGTATTAGGCGTGACTTGCTCGGCCATGGCTGTTTCGGACAGGCTTGCAAACAACCCTTTGGCGACGGGATGCGCGCCTTGATACAAAATATTCAGCCCCAATTGCAGCAAGTCTTGTTCGCTCCAACCTGAGGCAGGCAATAGCTGTTTAATGCTGGGGGTGTCCGTGGTTAAGGTGCCGGTTTTATCAAACACCACTACTTTCACGTCGGCGGCCGTCTCTAATGCCGCCGGATCCCGTAAGATAATGCCGGTATTAATCATGCGTGCATGGCCCATGGTGATCACCAAGGGAATGGCCAAACTCAAGGCGCAGGGGCAACTGACGATGAGCACCGCCACTCCACGGCCAATGGCCGAGGTAAGATCTGCTCCTTGAAACCAGGCCAGTAGCACCGCCAAGCCAGCGGCCACTAATATAATGGGGATTAATAATCGCGCGATACGATCCGTTAATTGTTGCAGCGCCGGCTTACGGCTTAATACCTTGCTGATGGAATGCGAGAGGCGGTCAATACGCCGCTCCCCCACCGTAGCGGTGACGATTAACGTAAGCTCACCTTCTATCAGGTTGCAGCCCGCCAGCAACTCATCACCCGCAATCAGCGTTTGCGGTTCGTGCTCACCGGTGAGAAGTGATAAATCCGCCTGACCGGCGCCGCTTTGTACCACGCCATCCAGCGCCAGCTGCTCGCCGCTCATTAATATAATGCGCTGGCCTAAGCGCACACTGCTGGCTGGCTGCTGATTACTATTACCCGCGTCATCCAGCACCGCTACCTTGTCAGGCATATCTTGAAAGTAACGGCGAACCACTTCAGAGGCGCGACGGCGCACGCTGGTATCGAGCAAGCGCGCCACTAACTGAAAGGTAATAAGCATCACAGCCGCATCAAAATAAACGTGTGCTGAACCTTGGTAAAGTTGCCACACTGAAATCAGCACCGCCGCCCACACCGCTAAGGTGATCAGGCTGTCTAGCCCCGGCGAGCCCGCTATTAGCGTACGCCAACCCACCCGATAAAAATGGCTGCCCGAATAGAGCAACACAGGAACGGCAAACAAGCCGCTGGCTAAGGCCAGCGGCCACATTAATTCGGGTTCAACTGCGCCCATTGGCGCGAGATAAAGCAAGATGGCCGGCATCATGCTCCACATACCAAATACCACCGCCACCGCAAGGCGCAGCTGCAATTGCTTGCGCATTTTTTCGGCTTGCAGCGCACTACGTTCCGGGCAAAGAGAGGTATGTAATTGATAACCCAAACGTGCCACGGCGCGCTTGAGCAGCTTGATATCTGGTTTATCACCCTGCCAGCTGATCATGGCGATGTCTGCGGAAAAGTTAACCGCCGCGTCGCTTACATTAAGCTGTTTCTTTAATCGGGCTTCCACCGCGATGGCGCAGCTTGCACAGCGCATGCCTTCTACCATCAAGATCATACTTGGTTGAGTATGTGCTTGCTGGGTATCGCTTGCTACGTCGACCGATAAATACGCCGTGGCAGCCATCAGGTTAGGGTTTTCCAAAGACGTCTATTAGCTCCTCTTCTGACCAAGGCCCGCGCTCACCAAAGCGCTCCACGTGCTCATCCACTAGCAAAGCCTCTACTGGGGTTGCCGCATTGCCCCACTCGCTTCTGACATGGGTTAATACCGCCGCAATGTCAGCGCTAGACAAGGTAGCGCCAAAGGGCGGCATCACACCCGCGTAGCTCACACCGGCCACTTCAATTGCACCTTGTAAACCATCATGTACGATAGACACTGCAATGGCCGGATCCGCCAACAGCCACTCACTGCCCGCTAACGGCGGGAAGGCACCCGGAATACCCAGCCCACTGGCTTGGTGACAAGCACTGCACTGAGCACTGTAAATAGCCCCGCCATCAATGCTGCTTGCTCCTCCTTCGGTATTGGCCACCACTTGTACAGGGACACTGCGGCTATCACCGCCCAACATGGGCTTACCAATTTGCCAAACGTAATAGCCCACCCCCCAGAAAAGCAGTACCACTATCCAAGCGATGACGATTTTAGGGACTCCGCGATCGCCTTCTTCTGGCTCGGGAGCTTCACGGCGTTGCGCGCGATGTTCTTTTTGACTCATCATCTACTCCTTATCTGTCTGGGTTTGCTCTGTAGCTTGCTCGGAGGCTGGCTCTAATGGCTGCGGTGCAGGTTGTGGCAAAGTGGGAGCCGGATAGGTATGGTCTAGCGACAGTAGATAAGCTACTAATGCCATGGCTTCATCGGTGGCCACTATTTGACCCGACTCTGGACCATAAGGCGGCGGCATATTCACAACTTTATCCTCAGGTCGCGCTTTATCTACTTGGAGGAACAAGAAGCGATAGGGAGGCATAATACTGCCCTTCATCACCGCTTGTGGGTTATACAAATGGATCAGGTGCCAGTCTTCACTGGGTTGGCGGGCCGCGATGTTAAATAAATCCGGACCGGTACGCATGGTACCCAGCAAATGCGGTCTGTCGTACGTATAATCCCCCGGCACACCTGGACGCCCCCAGCCGCGGTCTCGGTCACCGGTTGCAAAGCTGGGATCTCGGGGCTGTTGGCTATGGCAATACACACAGCCATTGGCGATATAAGACTGACGACCCACCAGCTCTTGCTCCGTATAAGGTTTTAGATCTGGCGGCACTGCCTCAGTCGACATTTGGATATAGGGCAGCACCACTAAGGTTAAGGTGGCTAGCAGTAAAATAAAGGCCGCCCCTATCATGATTGCGAGAGCACGTTTCATGATGAGACCTCCTTGGCATTAACGCGGAACAGAGTCGGCTCATTTTTAACGCTACCGCGGTGTTTCAGCATCGCAAAGAAGTGTACGGCAAACACCACATGACCCAAGACCATCATAGTACCGCCCACGGTACGGCCTTGTAGGTAAGGAATCGTCATCTGTACAATTTCCAGGAACGGCGTTTTAGCATCTAATAAAGCCACCCCTTGCAACCAACCGGCCGCAGTTAGTGCCACAAAGTAGATCAAGAACCCGATGGCCACTAGCCAGAAATGCAAGCTGATCATGCGTCGCCATGGCCATTCCCAATCGGTTAACCGGGGCATAATGAAATACACAGCGCCAAACAAGATAAAGCTTAAAAATGCATACATACCTAAGTGCGCATGCGCCACCGTGTAATGGGTAAAGTGGGTAATAACGTTGATGCTGCGTAGCGCTTCCATAGAGCCTTGCAAGGAAGAGAAGGTATACATAAGTGCACCTATCCAGACAAAGCGCAATGTAGGCGAATCTTTAAGTCGTGAAAAATGCCCCCACATGGTGCCGTGGTGGTTAATGGCCACGGTAATGACCGGAATCGACATCATGACACTGTGCACAATAGACAAGGTCACCAACCAAGTGGGGATAGGCCCGCCAATCAGGTGATGAATTCCCACTTGGCTGTAAAATAACGCCAAAGACCAAAAACCAATCAGCGACAATTTGTAGGAATAAATCGGACGCCCCAAAATTTTAGGGATCAGGTAATACGCGGTGCCTAGGCCTAACGGCGTCACCCATAAACCCAGTACGTTATGAGCAAACCACCAGTTAACGGTGGCACCGGTCGCACCGGGGAATAAATAAGGCGCATTAGCAATCAAAAATAAGAAGGGGAACCACACTAAAGCTGCGAGAAAATACCAGCTGGTCACATACAGATGTTGAACCTTTCGCCGAGCACAGGTCACCAATAAGGGAACGGCACAAAGCCCGCCGGCAATCACGAACAAGATATCGATTTGCCAAGGAAACTCCAGCCACTCTTGACCATCGGAGAGCCCCATATTAATGGCGCCAATTCCTAAAATCATGCCGATGTTCCAGATAACGGCGCCCGTCACCGCATACTTAGCCCCATGCAAAGAAGTTTTGAATAGTCTGGGGATTAAAAATAATACCACTCCAATGCCCGCCATCGACGCCCAACCATAAGTCACGGCGTTCAAGTGCATCGGTCGGATACGGCCAAAGGTCCACCATGGGCTATCGGCTAAAAATTCAGGATAATGCATCTTGATAGAGGAGAAGAGGCCATATAAGGAGCCTATTAATAACCACACCACAGCCGAGGTTAGCCAAGTGAGCACCGCCGTTTTGGATGAATGGTCGGCTATCCAGCGCGATGTTACCGCTTGGTGTTGTTCTTGATTGTCGCCCAAAAAAGCCGGCGTACTTTCTAACGCGGGGTCTTCACTGTGTCCTTCTTCTCCGGGGGTAAAAATGGTCCGCGCTGCCGCTTGGCTTTGACTAAATTGATTGGTGGCAATTGACCAAATCAATAGCAGCAAACCCACAGTGGACAGCAAAAATGTAATGATCAGCAAGACTGCTATGGTAGGCGTCATAATGAATCCTATTGTTTCATGTTGGATGCATATTACGTTTTTGAGTATGGTTTCTTTACTGAGAAGTTCAAGAAACCCTGCGTGGTCTTTAATACTGCAAGTAAAGCCTAGTCAAGCTTAAATTTTCTCTCCTGCTGCAAAGTAAAATAAGTGACAATGCTAAGTGAACATGCAGACTCGCAACGACCTTGTTCAATGAGGCGACTGTTCAAGGAAGCGATAGCCGCCTCAACAAACGCCCTAAAGAGGGCCAGCCAATGTGAATTTCACTGTGCGGGCCACCAATAAAAGAAGGAACGTATAGGAAAGAAAATATTAATGTCTTGGAGCAGTGGCAAAGACAGCGCGTGGGCCTTGTATTGTTTGCAACAAAACCCTGCGTTTGAAGTAGTGGGATTATTTACCACTGTTAATGATGAGTTTGAGCGAGTGAGCATGCACGGGGTGCGGGTTGAATTAGTACAGCAACAAGCACACAGTCTGGGCTTACCGCTAGACATTATTCGCCTGCCTAACCCTTGTACCAATGAGCAATATAGCCAATTGATGCAAACCTTTGTGGATGACGCTAAAGCGCAAGGCATTACCGCCATGGCCTTCGGCGACATACTGCTGGAAGATGTACGAAACTTTCGGGAAAAGCAGCTAACAGAGGCGGGAATGGAAGCGATATTCCCACTGTGGGGGCTGGCCACACACCTATTACCGCAAGATATGTTTAATGCCGGCTTACGCGCCTTAATCACCTGCTTGGATCCTAAAAAAGTACCGCCGCACTTTGCCGGTGCAGAGCTCAGCACTGCCGTCTTAGCTGCCCTACCCGAGGGCGTCGACCCCTGCGGCGAAAACGGTGAGTACCATACCTTTGTGTTTGACGGCCCCCTGTTCAAACATAAACTTCGGGTGCAAGTCGGGGAGGTGGTGACGCGTGATGGTTTGGTGTTTACCGATCTGTTAGCCGAGCAGCAGGTGGTGAGCGCGGCTCAGTAACACTACTCATTGAGTCTTGTATGGTAGGCCTGTGAACGGCTCAGTACTGCACAGGCTTCAGTGGCATGCCACGAGCGGCTTACTGCTCACTCTCGGGTTTATTATTCGAGCTCTACACTCGTACTCAACTCTCGTACTCAACACCCGAGCTCAACACATAGGTTGATTTAATATTAAGGTAATGTTTTTATTACCTTAACTTGCTACCGGGAACTTTTAATAAGGAAGCGCATGCCCCCTGAGATTACGATCTCTCACACTGCACAGAAAGCTTGGTTAACTCCTTTATTATGCTTGTTATGTGGTGGTGCTTTGCTGGGTTTGTCGACTAACTTGGCCAAATTGGCCGGAGAATTGGCACTGGCACCCTTGGCGTTTTTAACCTGGTCCATTAGTGCTGCCGCCATTATTTTGTTGGGTATCGCCACCCTGCGCAATACCCTACCGCCCTTTACCCGACGCACCTTAGAATACTATGGCGTATCGGCGTTGGTGGGAGTGGCAGGCTCTAACTTTATTTTCTTTTCTGCCGTGCCTCACGTGGGTGCTGGCTTTGTGGCACTCATTATTGCCCTGCCGCCCTTACTCACTTATGTGGGCGCGTTGGCATTAGGGATGGAGCGCTTTAATATTTTGCGGGCCACTGGAGTGGTGGCCGCCTTAGCGGGTGCGGGCGTATTAGCCATCAATAAGCTAAGCGCATCTAATGCGGACAATTTTTGGATTTTAGTGGCGTTGCTGGGTCCGGTGTTACTGGCCATTGGTAATCTTTATCGTACTTTGCGCTGGCCGCCGGGGGTGGCGGCCGCGGCGTTAGCGCCCGGCATGTTGCTTGCGGCAGCCATCATGCTATTGGCGACCGGTTTATTAACTGACTTACCTTTGCGCTTACCGCAAGAAAAAGCCCTGCCCTTAGCCTTGATTGGCGCTCAAGCCTTGGTCTTTTCTGGCCAATTTTTGTTGTTATTTACGCTACAAAAAATCGGTGGCCCCGTGCTCTTGAGTTTGCTGGGTGCGGTGGGGGCAGTCGTAGGTGTGCCTATTGCCGTGTTATTGCAAGGTGAGGCGCCACCTCAAGGGTTATTACTGGGCGCGTTATTAATTGGCAGCGGCGTGGCATTAGTGACGCTTGGCCGAGCAAAAACCTCCGTTAGATAAGTGTGGCACTCACATATCCGGTTTCGCCCGCTCGTGCTTGCAACTGTTCGCCCACTAAGCGCCAATAAAAAGTGCGTGCGTTATCTGCATCGCCTAATGTCAGCATTAAACGGCTACCACACAAGTCCGTAGCGATAACCTCAACTGGCTCTCCATTCATCCACGCTTTAGCGCTAATGCGCTGAAACGTCTGACTGAGTGCGATTTTGTATTGTTGATTATCTTGGGTGTGCCATTGCCAAACTCCCGCTACGTTAGCCGGTATCACCCACTTATAAATATGTGAACCCGCCGCAAAGCAGCGGTCGTCTGGCTCCCATTCACCCATATCAAACGAATTCGATACGATGCGCGTGCCGGGCTTTAGCTCGGTTAAGAGCTTGGGTCGCAACAAAAGGTTAATGCTTTGCAGCAAATACATAGTGACCACGGTGGCACGACTGATGTCGGCGTTAAAAAAATCGTCTTCAATAAACTCGACCAAGTGATCCATGCCCATGGAGGCGGCAAACTCACGAGCTTCGTCTAAGCGCAGCGGATCCATATCGATACCCACGCCGCGCGTATCTCGTCCCATGGCGGCGGACACCACAATACGGCCGTCTCCCGAGCCTAAATCGTAGAGAAAATCGTGGCTCGTTACTCCCGCTAAGTCGAGCATACTCTCGACGATAAGCTCATCAGAGGGCACAAAAGGTACATTGAGATCTGAGTTAAATTCAGCACCATCATTAAGAATAAATTCGCTAAACAAGCCCATCTCCTCATATCAATTAGCCACGTCAGTCTGGCTGACAGCCCGCTATATTAGCACATCCGCAACTTTTGATTAAACGCGCCAAAAAACCTGCCGCCTGCCCCACTCTAAAAATAACGACGTCTTCAAACAAAAAACACCCTCACACAAGGTGTGAAGGTGTTTGGGTACTCGCCGAAGGCTTGGCGTTTTTTTACCTCTCGCCTTACCCCTCACCCATTAGGGTCACTGAAAGTATTACACCTTAAATTGCGTCACCAAACTGCGTAACTGCTCGGCGCGCGTCTGCTGCACCTTGATCGCTTCCAGTTGTTACTCTGCATTATGGTAAATACTGGCGACACTGTCTAAAATCAAGTGCGCCGAGTCATTAATGTGCTCTGCCACCGCGCCCTGCTCTTTCGTTGCCGATTACGTCCATTCACAAGATCATTACAAAAGACTCCAAGCACACCGAAACAACCTTCACCCGAAGATAAAAAACACACTTAATAATGAGTTATTTGAAATTTATGTAAGGTAAATGAAAATGAGCGTTAGTTGTTACGATCTTTAGGGAAATGAAAACCCTAGTGGGGCGGAATTCTGGCGCAAAATACGCACTCGGCATTCAAAAAATGTGCAACCATTTCCGCCTCTGGCTAGCAAGCACCCATACCCTGTCTTTTTTGGCTTTACTCTTCATTACAAAAGGCAGAATTTGCTGCTTTTATTGAGCTAAATGAGTAGAATGCGCGGCGGCATCCAAGCCGTTTGGGTTATCTCGAACCGACTTGGGTAGTAAAACAGCCAGCCCTCACTGACTCGATCCGTGATGCGCATCATTATTAGAGCTGTTTGAGCGCAGGCTTAGGCCGGTGACTTCTCAAGCAAAAAGTCCTATCCACATCAGCATTCCTGATGTGGCCAAATTTAAGACCTTAATTATGTTAGTTGTAGCAGCACTAGGCGGTAATGCCTTATTACAGCGCGGTGAGCCGCTGACGGCTCAAGTACAGCGCGAGAACGTAAAAGTGGCCGCGCTTGCTTTGGCCCAAATTGTTAAAGCCGGCCATCAGCTGGTGATCACTCATGGTAATGGCCCACAAGTGGGCTTGTTGTCCTTGCAAGCAGAAGCCTATAACGCCGCAGAAAGCTATCCACTTGATGTGTTGGGTGCACAAACTGCAGGCATGATTGGCTACTTGGTTGAACAAGAGCTAGAAAATGCCTTGCAGAACAGCCGCCCGATTGCCACCTTGCTGACGCAAGTGGTAGTGGATGCCGCAGACCCCGCTTTTTTAACGCCCACTAAGTTTATTGGTCCCGTATACAGCCAAGAAGAAGCCGAAGAACGCGCCGCTAAAGCCGGCTGGCAGATTGCCCAAGATGGCAATAAATGGCGTCGTGTGGTGGCCTCTCCTCAACCCTTGGATATTCCTGATTTAGGCGTAATTCAATTGTTGGTGGAAAAAAACGTAGTGGTCATCTGCAACGGCGGCGGCGGTATTCCGGTGGTGCGTGATGCCAATAACGGCTTGCAAGGCATTGAAGCTGTGATTGATAAAGACCTCTCTACGGCATTTTTAGCTAAGCAGCTTGGCGCCGATGCGCTCTTGCTACTGACGGATGTTGAAGCCGTATACCATGGCTTTGGTACCCCAGACGCTAAGCCGTTAAGCACACTCACGGTGGCTGAGAGCATAGCGCTCAACCTTCCTGCAGGATCCATGGGGCCAAAAATCAAGGCCGCGTGCAGTTTTGCCGAGTCTGGCGGTTTTAGTGCCATTGGTCGTTTGTCTGAAGCCTTGGCATTATTAGGCGGCCAGGCAGGTACTCATATCGTGAGCGAACCGGCAGAGTAATCACCTTGGCTAAGTAGAGGCAGCGGGCTTTGAGCTAGGTTGCCGTTAACTCAGCTTAACGAGACGACTTTACTGCTCCTTTTATTGCACTCTTTAGCACAGCTAAAGAGTGCAATCTTTCGTTGCTGATTGCTGGCTAGCAAGAACTATCTAATACCATTCTGGAAATCTAACTGATCATACCATCCTGCTTCGCAAGACTGTTTTTTGTAGTGTGGCAATTTATTCGCCACGGTTTTATGTTTTAAAATAGCCAGCGAAGCTGGCCCGTCGAACAAGTTGACGGCTACAAAGTAAAAACAAAAAACGTGCTGAAGTCCTCTTTACCAAAAGGACGAGATAGAACATATTTTTACTTCGATTGGTATAAATTATTCAAAGCAGCCTGCTCTACCTAGTGCTAGGCACCTATCCCTTTACGCTCGCTTAAAAGCCTCAACTTTCAATCTGCTACCGCTTCTCTTATTCGCCGCGCGCTAACTCTACGATTAAAGCTTTCATTAATTCAGCTGCGGGTAAGGCGCGGGCTAACGGCGCCCCTTGTCCGGCCCAATAGGCAGAAAAGTCATGGCAACCCCGTTGGCTGGCCGCCAGATGTAAGGCTTTTGCCGCGCTGTAGGCCGTCGGATAAGCGGCCAATTTGGCACCATACACGCCAAGCTCTTGATGCCAGCGATTAGCGAGCCCCCGCGCCGGTCGTCCAGAAATCATCGTCGTAATACCCGTATGGTACGCCTTGGCACTGCCCAAATGGGCACGATAATCCTGACTGGCATTCGACTCTGGACATAAGATGAAAGCCGTGCCTAATTGCGCAGCACTGGCGCCTAAGTTTAATACCTGCCTAATACCCTGCCCATTCATAATGCCGCCGGCGGCAATAATGGGCAGCGAACACTGGGGTGTTAATAACTGTAATAAACCGAACAGGCCCAGCTCTGGATCTTGTGCCGAATCAAAGACGCCTCTATGGCCGCCCGCTTCAATGCCTTGAGCAATAATGCCATCAAGCCCAGCCTCAATAATGGCGTGTGCTTCATCGACATTAGTCGCACAGCCTAACAATTTTATGCCCGCCGTTTGCAGCGCCTCAATACTGGCTTGACTCGGCAAACCAAAATGAAAGCTCACTACCGCAGGCCGTTCACTCAACAGCATGGCGAGCAGGTCGGGATTATCATTAAAGCTCGGGTATGCAGGCGCTATGTCAGTAGGCACATGCGCACCAAACTCAGTAAAGTAAGGCGCCAGCACGTTCAACCACTGTTGATTGCGAGCAGGGTCGTCGAGAGGTGCTTGATGACAGAAAAAGTTCACATTAAAAGGCCCAGCCGTGGCCTGCTTAAGCTCACGGATTTGCTGGCGCGCTTGCCCTACATCGCTTGCGCCTAAGCCTAAGGAGCCAAGCCCCCCCGCATTAGACACCGCCGCCGCTAACGCCACCGTCGCCGTACCCGCCATAGGCGCTTGAATAATCGGATATTGAATACCCAGTTGCGTTAAGAAAGAATCTGCCATATCCGTATCCACCATTAACCTATGCCGATTAAGTCACCTTGGTTCGCTAGCCGCTAGCGTCGCGTTTACTCAGCTTGCCTGAATTATCCAAGTGATACAGCGCGAGATCTTGAGCCAAAAACAAGGTGCCGCTGTAGTACTGCCTCGCTTCTTGCTCGATTTCATTAATGGTATGTCCTTTACCGCCATTTCTATAACGAGGGCTAAAGTGCGTGAGTATTAAGTTAGGCAAGGCCACCGCTTGGGCAAATTCGGCAATCATTTTCGCCGAGCTATGCTGCGCTTCGGCGCCCACTTTATCGGCAATATCTTGGGTATAGGTGGCTTCATGAACCAGCAGCTGCGCCGATTGTGCGCAGTGTGCCAGCAAAGCGGGATTATCATTATCGCCAGCAATAATCACTGTATAGGGGGGGCGTGTCGGCAACAGATATTCATCACTACTACGCTCACCGTTAATAATGCGCCCATCAGGCAAAGTGGCGGTTTCACCGCGCAGCAACTGCCCCCAGACCTCGCCTGATTCAATGTCGTCCGCCAATAACTTAGCCTTATCAAGTTTGCGCAACACAACCGTTTCTACAAACTGATAAGCAAAGCACGCCACCCGATGCGACAGTGGTATCGCTGAAACCAAAAAATCGTCCAGCGCCACTGGGGCCGTTAAACTGGCCACATCAATAAAATCCAGCTCATAACCCAAGGTAACCTGAGTAAGCTGCAGCGTAATTCGCAACCATTCTGGTAACTCTTTAGGCCCAATAATGGTGAGTGGTGCCGTGCGCCCCATTAGGCTGGCACTGGCCAACAACCCCGGCAAGCCGTAGCAGTGATCGCCATGTAAATGGGTAATACAAATTGCTTGTAAGCGATGTAATGATATAGGTGCACGCAGAATACGATGCTGCGTCGCTTCCCCGCAATCCACTAATATCCAAGGTTTAGCGTCGACCTTTCTTAACGCCAACCCTGTTACATTACGGCTTTTAGTGGGCGTGCCCGCAGACGTACCCAGAAACAGTAACTCCATTCACGCTTCCTTTCATGTTGTGTTACTGGTTTCAGTATATTGCATACTTTATGACTATTAGGCCGTAAATAGGCCGTAAATTTTCCTTTTTAGCGGCCAGCACTGCTGTATGTTCTAAGAACTATCGGCATGTTGAAAGAAAATAGCCAGCCACACGGTAAGATCATCAGGCTTAGGATGGGTAACTTTATGCAAGGTATGAGCAGGAATATGCAAAAAATCGCCGACGTTAAGCGTCACAACTTGGCCATCGGCAAACACTAAACTGCCCTCGCCTTGCAGCACCAACACCCACTCATCTTGCTCTTGGTCATACCAACCCTGCTCAGGTGAGCTATGCCCTTTAGACAGGATCCGCTCAATGCGTACATTTGGTGTATTGAGCAAGTCTAAAAAGTGCTCGTGAGTTAAATCGGCCGGGATATTTTCGAACATATTGTGCATCGGAGAACCTCAGCGTCTGACTCTATCAATCACCATCGTGAATATAATGGGTATCAATATAATGACACCACTCTTCACTGTTCAAGTCCGCTAAAGCACTGTCGCCGCGAATACCCAACTTAAATTCCACCACAGAGCGCCATTCACTGGAGCCTAAGTCGGGCCCATGACCTTGCCCATCACCCGTAACAACCTGGCTGTCTACTTGCTGGTACCAGTCATTTGAGCAACCCGGAAACTCGGCAGTGACTGCAGGGTTCGCTAAGCCCGCTTCCTCGTTTTGGCTTACTTGCGGCCCGCCGCTATTATCAAAGCAGCCGACTAAAGCGAGTGCCGCGACTACTAACAGCCCTATTTTTATTTGCATCATCAACTCCCGCTGCTATTCGATGTTTATTAGTCTTATCATGCAAGCTTGAGCGCACCTTGGCCAGATGTACAACGACCAATGCGAGAGGTTAGCCACACTTTTGCACTCTGACTCAGCAAGCGGCGAACAATAACCATTACACTGCTTTTTGTTCGGTCACCGCCAGCGCTTGGGCAGTGTGAGCTGCTCACTGTTAAGCAGTCACGGTTAATCTGTTGCTATTAACCACTCATTATTAGGCTTGGCGCTGATAGACGCGTGACACGTTATGACTCATGTAGCGCATGCAAAGGTGTGCGTTCAGCTGATAGTTCAAGGAGAGTTAAACATGAAAAAGGACTTTCGACCCGCCCTCGCAACGGCTTTGTTACTCAGTTGTTTTCAGTTATATGCCGCCCCCGCCGTGAGTACCGGCCATGGCGGTGCTGTGGCCACCGTATCGGAACAAGCCAGCCAGGCCGCACTGCAGATTTTAGATAAAGGTGGCAACGCCATCGATGCAGCAGTGGCAGCAGCCGCCACACTGGGCGTTACCGACCCCTTTAGTTGCGGCATCGGCGGTGGCGGCTTTATGCTGATTTACTCCGCTAAAGACGACAAGGTGATCAGCATCGATCACCGAGAAACCGCGCCCGCCTACTTTAACCCTTCGGTATTTTTAGCCGATGGTGTGGCGCTGGAATGGGAAGCAGCAGTGCCCAATGGCATTTCAGTGGGCGTGCCCGGCACAGTATTAGGCTGGCAAGAAGCCCTCACTCGCTATGGCACCATGAATTTTGAGCAGCTATTAGCACCCGCCATCAAGGTGGCCAACGACGGCTTTGCCGTCAGCGAAAACTTTCACCGCATCAGCCAAATTAACGAGAAAAAATTTGCTCGCTTTGAGAGCGCCAAAAAGCTGTATTTAACTGACGGTAAAGCCCATGCCGTTGGCACCCACTTCAGTAACCCAGACTTAGCCAATACTTATCGACTACTGACCAAGGGCGGCGCTAAGGCATTTTATGAAGGGGATATAGCCCAAGAGATAGTAGCCGCCGTTAATCAACCGCCGGTGACCGAGGGTACGCAAGTGCTCTCAGGCAAAATGAGCTTGAACGATCTTAAAGATTACGAAGTGCGGATCCGCCAACCCATTCACTCCACCTACCGCGGTTATGATGTGTACGGTATGGCGCCGCCCTCCAGTGGGGGTATTGCCATCGCCCAAGCGCTTAATATGCTGGAGACCTTTGATTTAGCTAACCTGCCACGGGCAGAGGTGGAGCACTTATATTTACAAGCCTCTCGCCTCGCCTTTGCGGATCGCAATGCGTATGTCGCCGACAGTGAATATACGGATGTACCTACCCTAGGTTTGCTGTCTAAAGACTATGCCAAGCACCGCGCCAAGTTGATGAGCGGTCAAGCGCTGAACAAGAGCGAGCCCGGGGATCCTTTTGTGTATCAAGAAGACCCCTCTGTGCCACTGCGCCCAGCGAGCGCCACTTTAAGCCCAGAGACCTTGCATACCACACACTTAGCTGTTTCAGACCGCGAGGGTAATGTGGTGGCCTATACCTTTACCATCGAAGATTGGGGTGGCAGCGGCATAGTGGTGCCCGGACGCGGCTTCTTGCTGAATAACGAGATGACCGACTTTGACTTTAGTGCGCCCCACCCTAACGTGGCAGAAGCCTTTAAGCGCCCTCGCTCCAGCATGAGCCCCACTATAGTGCTGAAAGACAACAAACCCGCCTTTACCATCGGCTCACCCGGTGGCTCCACTATTATCACTACCGTGCTGCAAACCATGGTCAATCACATTGATTTAGGCATGTCACTGAGTGAAGCCGTAGACGCGCCGCGCTTAAGCCAGCGCAATGGCGACACTACTTTGGTAGAAACTATGTTGGCCTTTCCTAATAGCGAGCAAGCCAAGGCGCTAGCAGCCAAGGGCCATAAATTTACCGAGACCGACCAAATAGGCGCCGCCAATGGCATCGTCTTTAACGCTGACGGTACTGTAACCGCAGTCAGTGAGTCTAAGCGCCACGGCGTGGGTACGGCGCTGGTCCAGAAACAGTAAGCTTATATCCAGATTTAAATCAGTAGATAATGAACAGGGGCAGCCACTTGGCTGCCCCTTTTTTAATGCTTAAGTTCAAACAAATAAGTTTGTTACCCTCAACAACGCAAAGCACCCCTCAAACGAATACCTGATTACGTATGAACCTCAGCCATAATGCACCCTGTTTCGGTTTGTTCGTTTCTCACTGCCCGGTTGGCTCCAAGGCCAAGGGTCTGGCACTTGTAGCAGCCAATTTATTCGGCTGGCCAGCTCCGCTGGCTGTTTGTGTGGTTTAGGAATAAAACCAAAGCCGTGCCGAAGCCCTCTTCGCCGAAGAGACGGGTATCTCCCTGTAACCTATTGAGTTCATTGGTACTGAATTCACTGAAACATGGCTGAGCTTTGTGGGTAATCAGGAACGAATCAGTTATCTACCACCGTAAACGCTTGCTTGGCCAGTACCACACCACTGCCGGATCCGCGTAAGATATAACGCACTTGGTACTCTCCCGCTTTAGCTGGGGCTTTAAGCTGGCCCGGCTCATCATCCACCGCATCTCGTGTATAAAAATACGCCAATTCTCCGCCAATGCGTTTATGGTCAATGGCCACTATATCTACATAATCGTCATGGCCAGCAGGGCCGGTCCATGTCACGTCAAGAGTAGAACCCGCAAGTACACTGCGGGATACGGCCACAGTCGCGTCTGGCTTAGTAACGCTAAAAGCTTGTTTGGCCAGTACCACGCCGCTGCCGGAGCCACGCAAAATATAGCGCACTTGATACTCTCCGGCTTTAGACGGCGCCTTAAGCTCACTCGGCTCATCATCTACTGCATCCCGCGTATAAAAATACGTCAGCTCCCCGCCTATACGCTTATGATCGCTCGGTACTATGTCTACATAGTCATCTTTACCGGCGGGCCCGGCCCAGTCCACGGCTATGACTGAGCCTGCGGCCACGCTTAAGGGCACTGACACTTTGGCCTCAGCGGCTGTCACACTAAAGGGTTGCTTGGCCAACACACTGTCGGCACCCGCACCGCGCAAGATATAACGCACTAAATAATCACCCGCTTTGGTCGGCACCTTAAGCTCATGAGACTCACCATCTGCTGAGTCTCGGGTATAAAAATAGGTGATCTCGCCGCCTATACGCTTATGATCACTCGCGACTATATCTACATAGTCATCTTTACCGGCAGGCCCGGTCCAAAAAATCGGCAATATCGAGCCCGCAGTTACCTGCTTCGGCGCCGAGACGCTCGCCTGGGCGGGCAGCACGGTAATGGGAATACTGTGCAAGACCCGTTTTTTATCTGAGCCTTTGAGGATATAGCGAATGTGATAAACGCCAGGTTTGGTAGGCGCGCGTAACTCAAGCTCTGGCTCAGATTCAGCGGTAACATACACATAAGCAAGCTCACCGCTGGTGCGCGTGACACCATCCGGTACCAAATCGAGGTAATCATCTTTATGCGCAGGCCCCTTCCATTGGATAGGAATACTGCCACCGGCTTGCACGTTATCTGGCGCAATTAAGGCCACATCCGTATCGGTAAGCTCAAGGGTTTCGGTTGCCAACACATGGCGTTGATTATCAACGCCCCGCCAAAGATAGCGCACTTGATAAGCGCCCGGTTTACCCGCCGCGCGCACGGTGAGCGGCGAGCCTGCTTTGGTATAGGTATATGCCAGTTCACCGTGGGTCTTTTTATAATCCAGTGGCACCAAGTCAATATAATCATGCTCGCCATTGGGCCCTGTCCAACTCACAGTGATATCTGCCCCTATGGCCACGCTCTTATCAGGATCCAAGCTTGCCTCCGGTAATACCAGCGGCGCTACCTCGGCTGTTTTTTCGGGCGTGACCACGACGGTATTTAACAGTGCATCGCGTAGCTCATCTGCATTAGTGGCAGCGAAATATCGACCACCGGTATTTTCTGCTAAACACGCCACCTGCTTACCTTGGGCATCGGTTAAATCAAATCCCACCACGTGTGCGGTAAAATCAATGCCTTGCTTGGCTAACTCGGCGCCCACGGCACAGGGGTCGGCTTGGCAATTTTCTAGGCCATCGGTAATCAAGATCACGGTGGCTTTTTCTTCGGTGTAAGCTAGCTCTTCTGCCGCTTTGAGCACCGCCGCAGACAAGGGTGTTTTACCAAGAAACTTCATGTTAGCCGCAGCCAGATTAATGGCCGGCCCCGTTCCTGCAGCAGGCTTGACTACCACTTCAATATCGTTACAGTTGCCTTTTTCTCGGTGGCCGTAGGGGATTAAGCCCAATTCCATATCAGCAGGCACATCACCGAGCACGATGGCCAAAGCATCACGGGCAATCTGCAACTTAGGCTGGCCGTTAATTTGGCCCCACATAGAGCCAGACGCATCCAGCACTATCATGGTTTTACCCTCTGCCCAAGCTAGGCTGCTGGAGAGTGCGATTGACGTGGATAACAGCCAACTGCATATTAATTTCATGGCATACCTCGCTTTAATAAATTCCATTTTATATTCAGCCCATGACCAACAACGGAGCTCCTTACCCAGTAGCAGTTCGTCAACCGCTCTTCTGCTCTACCCAGCGTGCATTGTTAAAAGTGTGGTTATTGCTACAGCATCATCTCTATCGGGAATAGAAAATAACATCGGCAATGCATAGCTCTGTACCAGTGTAGGTCATGGTTAACGGCCAACTCTTTATGCCAAACTCGGCTGACGTGCAGGTCATGGTTTAAGCCCATCTGAATGAAAACAGAATCGCGAGCTTATTCACAGAGTCGAGTAATGGGGATTAACACTTCGTTGCGGCGCAAAAACCACAGCGTAAAAGGTGGGTTATAACGGGCCCACATGGCCTCACCCGTTGTTTGGTAGACTTGCGTTTGCAACCATGCTTGTAACGACTGTTTATGCTCAAGATAGGCTTGTTCAGACCAAGAGCCCGAATAGCGCACCGCAGCCATTTTTTGTGCCGAGACTGGCTGTAAGAGAACGTGATGATCTTTCGGTACTGGCAAAGTGTCGAGGCGCGAACCCGCAGGCATCATAAAGCTCACCTGCCAAATGCCATTTACTGGCTGGCTTTCTGAGTGCTGGTTTTCTGCTTGCTGGACCACTGGCGAGGTCATGGGAATTTTTTGCAAGTAGTGATTATGGCCAGAAATATACTTAAATAAGCGGCCAAAGGCTTGCCTGCCGATATTACTGAATTCGCCCTCAACCCATGTTTTTGCCACCACATGCGGTGCATACTCGCGTACCTCAAAACTGCCATATTTGAGCAGCACGGTAAACTTAGCTTCTTCGCTGGCCATAAGTCATTCGCTTCTAGAGTCAATAGCGCGGATGGGCAAAGAGCTTTATCGTCAATAATAAGCCACAGCCCTTAGCTAAGACTGTAGCCGATTACTCATCAGTGTCTTGAAAACTAAGGAAGGTGTGGCACCGCACTCAGCCCTTGCCAGTCTTCTAAGTCTTGCTCGGGATTCTCTTGGCGAAAGCGCGCGTATTGGGCCACCCCGTCAGCGTCTTCTAATACCTCTACTTTCACGCCTTTTTCTTGCAACACGGTTTCCGTACCCGAGGCATTGGTCATGTCGCCCACCACCACGCGGCTAAAGCCACGCATATAAAGCAAGGTCGCACACACCACACAAGGGCTTAGGCTGGTGTAGAGCGTAGTCTGGCTAAAATCGAGGCGCCCCGCATCTTTGATCGCGGCCGTTTCACCGTGGTTATAGGGGTGGTTGTCTTGCACCAAGGTATTGTGCCCTTTGCCAACTATCTGCTTGGTCGCATTATTGACTATTACCGCACCTATTGGGCAGCCGCCTTCCAGCAGGCTTTTTTGTGCCAAAAACACGGCAATGCGCATAAAGTCTGCATCAGTTAAGCTGCGCGCAAACTCGTTATCCATTAAGACTTCAAGACTGGCGGTGGGCATATGCGCGATGGCCCTTAATACGGCATCTGTACTAGCTGTGTCTTTATTAAGCAAAGCGGTGGTGTTCATTTATTATTCATCCTTGTAAAAAGCGCATCTAGCTGACTGCTCACTGGCTGCCATCTAATAATACACATTTGCGGCAGCGCATATTTACGGCACTACCTGTTTACGGCAATAGAATATTAGCGCCATCCAGTTGTTCGGGAGTAGCACTCGGCTGCATCGACGGATTGGGCGGATAACGATTGCCATCAAACTGCAGTAATTTTTCGGCGCCGTCACTGTGCACGATTAAGTTCTGCCAGCCTTCACTTTCGGATTTTCCAACACGAATGGGTGGGCGCGTCACCGTGCTTCTCGAGATAACTTCAAAGCTTGACCCTTCGGCTTGTTGTCCCAGCACTTGGCCCTTTAACACCAACAGCGCGCATCCCCCTGAGCCACACCAGTCACTGCCCGCTAATAACACCAGCGCATCCTCTACACCATCATGATTTAAGTCCATAAAGGCATGCTGATATTCAAGATCAGCTTGCTCGGTAAACTCCGCAAGGGCCACCGCCAATTGCTCTTCTGCCGTGGGTGGGTGGCCACAGGCAGTGAGCGTTAGCGCCAGCAGTGCCCCGGCCATTGTTACTCGTTTGCTGCTGTTCATTGGCTTGTTCCTTTCTCTAAACCTGTGAATACTTAATAATGACGGTGACTTATCTTCAATCTGTTTCAGCTCCAACGCAATTAAAGGTGGTAAGAGTGATAACATTAGCGCTTAAATATAAAGCAGTGACACTCTCGTAAAATCTCATAGTGGACAACCCAATAATGGCAGCCAGTACGCGCCGCTAAAAGACGCAGCACATACCTTTAGGACTTTTTACCATGAAACAAAGCCAAGCGAATAGATGGCGCAGCAATATACACCAGCATGCCGAGTCAACAGGCAACCTCTTGGTTGAAATTTTTCACTATCTGGCGCTATTTGCCATCGGCGGCATGACAGCATGGGCCGGTACGCTGGCCGCTCTCGATATGCTGGCTAAAGGATCCGCCTCCATCGATGATATTTTATTACTGTTTATCTATCTTGAGTTAGGCGCCATGGTAGGCATTTACTTTAAAACCAACCATATGCCAGTGCGTTTTTTGATTTACGTGGCCATTACCGCCTTAACAAGAATGATGATTTCAGATATTTCACACCACGATGCCCCCGATATGGGTGTGGTATATATCTCTGGCGCTATTTTATTATTAGCCATCGCCGTGCTCGTGGTGCGTTATGCATCAGCACGCTTCCCAGGGGTTAAGCCCGCCATCCCTAGCCAACAGGTAAGTGCAGAAAGCCATGAAGGCACTGAGCGTTAATGTCTTCGAATAAGTGAGGCATTTGCACATCTTTCGGAGAGAACATCGCCAAACGGCCGTAAAAATGGCGGTAACTCCCGAAAATTGGCTTAACTTCGCCAAGTATCGTTTAATAGGCGAACCATTAAGCAGATAAAAGAGTCAAAACGTGCGGGAAAAGTTTTGGGAGCGCTATAAGCTAGCTGAATTAAACACTAAAGAATGGGAAGCCTTATGCGATGGCTGCGGTCAGTGCTGCTTAGTGCGCCACGTGGATGAGCATCAAGTGACTGTCTTTAATATCAGCTGTGAATTGTTGGATGTCAGCAGCAGTCGTTGCAGTGATTATGAGCATCGCCTTAGCAAAGTGCCCCACTGTCATCCGCTAACCGCAGAAAATGTTGCTGAATATAGTTGGCTACCCGACTCCTGCGCCTATCGCCGCCTGCATAAAGGCGAGCCATTAGCGAGTTGGCATCCGTTATTGGCAGGCTCGCGTCAAAAAATGCAGCAACTTGGCATTACCGTTAGCCCCACGGCGCTGCCCAGTTCACAGGTGCCCAGACACCAACGCAATCACTACATTATTAAAACGAAAAATCTGTAACTTAGCCCTTCGGCAGACCTTATAGCCGGCCGTCTCTTTGGTAAAGAGGACTTCGCCGGGCCAGCGTAGCTGGTTATTTTTAAGGTTTAGGGATAATACAAACCGTGCTGAATAAATTTGCACCTACAAAAGATAGGCACTTTGTAGCCGGGAATTTATTCGCCGGTCCTGCGAAGCAGGATGTTTTAAGGGCACATAGAAAACCGTGGCGAAGTCCTCTTCGCCGAAGAGACGGCCACCCTACAAAAGATAGGCACTTAGTAGTCGGAAATTTATTTGCCGGACCAGCGTAGCTGGATATAAATTATTGACGCCCAACAGAGTATCTACAAGGTCAAAACCAAGCGCTAAGACAGTGGCCAAGGAGTATTGAATCTTTAAGAGCCTGTAACGACAAAATCCACGTTAGTTCCGCAGCATTACTTATTAAAAATAAGGCGCGTTAAATAAAATATGTTTCGGACAAGCACTTATTTAATAATTTCATCTTTACCGATGGCGTCTCGCGCTTCTGCTGCCGTCATCTTGAGCGGGGTATAAATACAAGCAACGCCGCCCTGAGTCAGGGCAATGCTAAAGCGATGGTCGCAATTGACCGCTGCAAACAAGACCGGCAGTTGTTCATTACCGAAGGTGGAAGGCAGAAACAGGACTTTTTGGCCCGCTTTACAGGCTAAAGCCGTGGCGTCTTTCTGCCAGTTCTGCACTTCGCAAAGCTGCTCTTGGTCGATGTTAATAGCCTGCTCTTTGGCTGCGGCCGGCTCTTTACAGGCCGCTAACGCGAAGATGGCCATGGCGCCAAGCAAGACTCTTTTAAACCTGAACTCATTAAACATAGTGACTCATCAGTGACATGATTTAACGTTATGCCCTATGGCTGGGTACGATTAAGGCCCAGCCAGACGCATCTTATCTTGAGCGCCTTAACTTAAGCATTTGTAACTTAAGCATTTTAACTTGGACTCACTAGTCGCCTTGTTCAGCGTCTCGTACCCGATCACGGCGCTCAAACTCCTCTTCCATGGCCGCATTGATTTCATCAAGCACTGAGCCCACGTCCGCATCATCACCTGAGTCTTCAAATTCGCCACTCAGCGTTGAGTTAGGCGTTAAATTACCCTCTTCATACAGCGCCCACATCTCTTTGCCATATTGGGTATGCATTAAGGCGGGTACAAAGTCTCCGTAATAGCGGCGCATGTTATTCACATCCCGCAAAAACATGGCTTTGGCACTGTTATTGGCGGCCGCATTCACCGCCTGGGGTAAGTCAATGACTACCGGACCATAGGCATCCACCAGCACATTAAATTCTGACAAATCACCGTGAATAATGCCCTCACACAGCATTAGCTTGATGTAGTGCATCATAACGCCGTGATCTTCCATCGCTTGCTCTTGTGACATGCTCACGTCATTAAGCCGTGGTGCCACATCGCCGGTGTCGTCGGTCACCAGCTCCATCAGCAAGACGCCATCGATGCAGCCAAAGGTTTCAGGTACGCGCACACCGGCGCGGGCTAAACGAGACAGCGCATCCACTTCGGCATTTTGCCAAATCTTTTCTTCTTGCTCACGGCCAAATTTTGAACGCTTGGCCATAGCGCGGGCTTCACGGCCGCTGCGCACTTGGCGCCCTTCTTGGTATTGCGCCGCTTTTTTAAAGCTGCGCTTTATCGCATCTTTATACACTTTCGCACAGCGAATATGCTCACCACAGCGGACCACGAACACATCGGCTTCTTTGCCGCTCATGAGGCGGCTAATAACTTCATCGATCAACCCCTCTTCAACGAGAGGTTGTAGGCGTTTGGGTGTCTTCACAGGCTACCTGCTAAGTAGTGTTGGTTATCAATCATAATTTTTACGAGTACGCTCTGTCTGTATCTGGTATTTGTGTGAAACAGGATATCACTTTTGACGATTAAGGGCAGTGATGACTCAACTGCGAACCTTCAACCTCGCCATTCGGCCTAGAGTCTGTTGACCTTTATGCCACTTAATAAGGATCCCACACATCAATGATGTCAGCGATGCCTTTGATCTTAAACGCATCTGTTTCCTCATCTTCAAAACTTGCGCCAGCCCCTATGTATCTTGCAAAGCAGGCCGATTAGTTTACTATGCGCCACCCCAAAATATCTTTGCAAAAAATAGGCCAAGATGTCCGCCAACGCACTCTATACCGACTTGTCAGGTTATTACGATTTAATGTGTCTCGATATCGATTATCGGGCACAAAGCAGCAGCATTAATCGGCTGCAGCAAATTTTTGGCAACGGGGGTAACACCCATCTGGATTTAGCTTGTGGTACGGGCCCACACGTGCGGCATTTCATTGATTTTGGTTATCAAAGCAATGGTCTTGACCTTAACCAACCTATGTTAGATATCGCACAACTGCGCTGCCCTGAAGCACAATTTTCTTTGCAAAACATGAGTGAGTTTAAGATTGCGGAGCCGGTAGACCTGATTACCTGCTTCTTATATTCCATTCATTACAACGATGGTATTAATAAACTCAAACAATGCATAGCCAGTGTACATAGCGCGTTAAAAACACAGGGCGTATTCTGCTTTAACGTGGTCGACAAGCACAAAATTGATAACGAACTCTTTGTAAGTCACACAGCAACCCAAGACACCAGTGTCTTTACGTTTCGTTCGGGGTGGCATTATCCCGGAACTGGCGACAAACAATCACTGCAGCTTAGCATTGGCAAAACCACCGGCGAAGAAGCGCAAGTGTGGCATAACGAGCACCCCATGGTAGCCGTGAGCTTCGATGAGCTAACCGCACTATTAACGCCATACTTCGAGGTTCATATTTTTGAGCATGATTATGAAAAAATAGTGCCGTGGGATAGGTCTTCTGGCAATGCTATTTTTAGCTGTATAAAGATTTAACTGGGTTGAAAACCGCCGTGGGGGGATAAAATTGCAGGTCAAGGATATTCAATCACTCACGGCAAGCAGTGAGCAAAAACGGCGAAAGAGAAACAGAGCTCTTCTTACGCCGTTTTACACCGTTCACAAGCAGTCACACTCAGCCTTGCTCAAGCATTAACTCACTAAGCATGACGTAATCAGGCATGAGCCTGCTACTTACGCTTGGTCATCCGCAGAGGTCGCAATCGAGCGAGGGTCATGCTTACAGGCTCTGGCCAGTATCTCTACATAGAACTCAGGCAACTCTTGCGCCACTACTGTATCAATGTGCTTATTGATTTCAGAAGGGAAAACATCAGTCGCAGTCTCAGCTGATGCACCAAAACGGCAATCAAACGCCCAGTAGTTCATGCCGCTAGGCAGGGTCTTGTTACGCTCTCTCTTAAGGTATTTTTTTATTTCATGCTTAATAGAGTCTACCCTGCGCGCAAGTGGTAATTTAGGGTGAGCTAAAGCGAATGTCTTTTTCATGGAGTTCCTACTGGGATTTGCTATAACGCTGCATTCAGCACTCAACGGCTGAATGATCATTGAACGGCGCATTCTACATGGTTAGCAGCAAGATAACTGCCAATTTCAGTGGTTTTCTGTCGCCAATAACAACTCAGGTTCAAGCTCGGCGCTCGAAGCAATAACTAAATAACTCATTTGGAGCTTATTTTCGCCTGATGAAAAATAGCTAGGCGCTGAGCTCTTGGATTGCTGACAACGCCGCCTCTGCGCTCGCGGCGGGAACAAAGATATGATCGTGATAAAAGGCCGCTATCACATTGGCACTGATGCCCTTAGATGCGAGTTGGGTAGATACCGCAGCCGTTAGCCCCACCGCAGCTAAACTGGAGTGCACCGTGAGCGTAATTTGGCGAAACGAGCTGTCAAAGCTTAAATCCGCTTTTAGCGCAGCAGCTTTGCTAACCACCAGCGTGAGTCCTTCAGCTTCAACAAAGCTCGCCACTGGGGCTAACTCCAAATACTGAGCCAAACTGCCTGGCACGGTGCAGAATACAAACTCATCATCAATCAGTATTGGGTTCATTGATACCAATGCGTGTTTGGTCAAATTTGTGTGATGCAAGGCACGGTCACCTTTTACGGATTCGCCAATGAAGCCACCACAGCGCCCGAAAAAACGGTGGTGATCCACGCGGGGCAGTTTGCTGTTAGTCCGCCCCAATATTGGCACCGTGTAGAGTTAAGTGATGATGCTCAATTTAACATCAACTTTTGGTCAGAAACCGATACCGGCCTAGATTTATCTAGACCCTGTTGAGCTTTATTTTTTAGGGAGAGGGCGTGAATTGCGTTGAAATTATTCAACTATTACACTAACTCATGCGACAGCTCATACGCCAAATCATACACCAATTCGGCAGTAGGCTGTCCCTCGCTAAGCAGCAATAATCATTAAGACAGCTTAAAGATAATAAGCTTCAACCGTGCCTTTTAACGTTATCAACAAAGGTTGGCCGCGACGGTCTAATGCTTTAGACGAAGATATTTTGACCCAGCCTTCACTGATGCAATATTCTTCGACATCCGTACGCTCTTTGCCGTTGATCCGAATACCGATGTTGTGCTCAAAAATCTCTGCCACATGGTGTGGGCTACGAGGGTTACCCGAAAGACGATCCGGTAAAGCGGGGAGCGAGGTAGTGTCGTTCATGTTTGATCTGCCATAAGTAAAAAGTGAACTATTGTAGACAATCTAGCCCTCACGCTCAAGAACTGCAACAGCGCCCACAGGCGCCCTACTGATTCAGTAACCCACATTTCGTTCTAGGTTGCTGTCTACGTCCCTCTCTAAGTTTCGCTCAAGATAGCGCTGCTCATCACGGGCGCGTTGCAGTTCCCAGTCCAGACCTCGGATATGATGGCGTAAGTAGCGACGCTGCTCTCGGTCGTCTTCATCTCTTAATAACAGCTCTAACTGATGCGTGTCTTGGCTGAGTGCTTCTATACGCTGCTCTGCCTCATAAAGTTGCTTTCCTTGCTTATAAGAGACTAAAAATTTGTGCTCTAATGCGGCAGGACAAGCATTGCGATAAGGGTGACCTTGGCGCCCTACTGCTAGCCCATTTTCAGACGTACAATAATGTACAATGCCTTGGTCACGACCCTGAAAATAAAGCGTATCCTTGGGTATTACGCCGACTTTGGTGCAAGCTTGGCGATGATCAACAATGCGAGTTAAAGGCTGGCCGCTGCGGCCATCACGAAAACCTTGGTCTAGCCAGTTGGCCGTTAAACACTCTTGCTTGCTCATGCTGGCACAGCCGGTTAATAAAATAACAGCGCCGACCAGCCAAGCACAACGCAATGGTTTATTAATGAATAACACAGTGGATAAAAAGCAGCCCTTATTCTTTATCGCTCCCTGCACCTTGATACTGCTCCTACTTTATACAAACATATCTCAAACTTAAAACTGCACAGTATTAATACAGAAATATTATATTTCAAGCCATCTGAATATTTGTTGGTAATGGTAATCCAGTAGGTCCATTACCTTTTGTTCATCTTCTTCTATTATCGCTAACATTATGGCTATATGCTCATTAAAAGCAGGGACCAAGCGTACTGGGTGTATCGGCTTTGCATTGAACATTATGGTAATTCTATCTCTATTGATCGCATAGAGCCTGTCTATTTCAGCATTATTAATACTAGAGGATAGAAGCTCATGCATCTCCCAATCAAGAGATGTCGCTTCTTTTTGTAACGCTAAACTTATTTCAGAATTAATCGCTTGCTCTATAACAGCTTGATGCCTAACAATAAGTTTTTTTATATACTCTTTATCTGGTGTTCGAGTTAAGACTCTGGCACCTTCTTTATCCCAAATCTGTCTAATAACTAGGCACTCTACAACATGATCACTATCGGCATCTATGATAAGAACCCCTCTTTTAGGGATTGATTTCATTAACCCTAGTGCAGAGGCCTTTTGTACCGCTTCTCGTACTGGAGCTAAAGGAAGGCCAATCAATTCAGACAAGAATGACATGGAGATAAGTTGACCAGCTTTAATGATATTATCGCGCAATAATTCTCGGATGGAATTAAAGGCCTGATCAGCAAGTGAGGTAGGTTTTTCAGTCATAGTGATAAACCATCAAAAACTCGATAAGAATAGGAGCCATCTCAACAGTTGGCCGATACCGAAATAAACTAATCGTATCAGGCTCATTTACCGTTTTAAATCCATTTAAAGAAGTAGCAGCGGTTATTTTCATAATATATTGACAAGCCAAATCATACTTAGCTTTATCTTCACCCTAAACTGTAACATCAGACTTAGGATCATAGCATAATGAAAAACTTTGCCGTACCTTTTTCATGTACTCTGACTCACAAATTGAGAAGCTGATCATCCGTAGTATCAACAATCAAAAAATCTGTACTCAAGGTCAGATTTATCGTGCATCTTTTACACAAATGAGATTATAAAAATATTGAGAGAAGATGCCAAATAACTAAGCAATGAGATGTTTAACTATCAAAAATAGCTCTGCATTAATTTGCTGTTCATGTGCATGGTTAAATAATAAACTTTACATCCGCAGGTTTACTATGATCAGGAACCAGTTAGGGTTCACCTTATTCCCGATCATAGTATTAAAAATATGCACTCCCTAAAATTAACGTTCTAATTTTACAGTGATCACTTAGTCTTATTAGCGACTTATTTCCATGGTTAATAGTGATTGCTCCACATCTTCTGATGCTAGCGCTAACATTAATCTTATCCGTGCTTTTCGAGCTGACATGTCTGATACAGGGATCACGCCTAAATCGAGTAAGTCTTTGAGGCAACCATCAAAATCATAGGTTGGCTCTAAAGAGCCCATTAATGATCCTGTTACCACAACAAACTTTATTCCCTCTTTAACAAGCTTCTCAACTACCGGGATCCAGCTAGGAGGTACGTGACCTTTACCTATACCCTCTAAAATTATTCCGCTAGCTCCAGACTCAGCTGAGCTGATCAGCTGCTGAGGACTGGCTTCTAGGCAACCAACTATAATATCGACCCTCGGTAATGCGGTTACGGGTGTAAACGGCTTCGGTAATTCAGGGCGTTGTAATAAGTGCACATTATTTTCACTCACGTAGCCTAAATGACCAAAGCCAGGACTATCAAAGCCATTCACCTGAAAACTATTCACCTTTCTAATATGATTAGCGCTGTATATGGAGTCATTAAATACAACCAACACACCTAGCTTTTTTAACTTTTCTGATGAGGCAGCGATAATAGCTGCCATTAAGTTCTTATAGGCATCCGTTCCTTCTAATTGTGGTGCTCTTTGTGAGCCGGTAATGACCACAACCGTATCTAAAGGTGGCAAACTCGCTTGTAGAAAAAAAGCCGTATCTTCTAGAGTATCTGTACCATGTGTGATCACTATACCTGTATGCTTCTTATCTTTATCTATCGCTATTATTTTTTCTCTTAACGACAATATATCATTAAAGGTCAAAGCATTACTTGGCTTTTGAAACACAGATTCCGTATGCACATTGATAGTGCTTGGCAAACATAGCTTACCGACTAAGTCTTGCCCTGTTAACTCGCCAGATTTACTTCTGTTGTCCTCAGATTGGGTACTCGCTATCGTTCCACCTGTTGAGAGTAACTTTATATTATTCGTCATAAATCACCTTTAAAACCATTGTGTAAATACAAGTAGACTAGGTACAAAAACAAACAGTAACAGCATGGCGATATAGACAAACAAGTAAGGTAAAACGGCTATGGAGACTGTTTCAACTTTTTGTTTCGCTATATTAGCGGCTATAAATAAATTTAGTCCTACCGGGGGCGTAAACTGACCTACCGCTAACGCGATAATTGCAAATACACCAAAGTATAACGGATCTATATTAACCGCAGCTGTGATACTCATCAGTGTCGGCACTAGCAGCACAAGTGCTGATACGTTGTCTAAAAAGGTACCCACGACCAATAACAAACACAGCATAAGTAACATTACATAAGCAGGGTTATCCGTCACGCCTACTATCCACATTGCAAATTGTTGTGGCACTCTTTCAGCAGTAATAACGTAAGCCAGTGCATTAGCACAAGCCATTAAGAACATAATAACAGCCGTATTAGTTACTGTGCTTTTAAATGCTTTGAACAAGCCTTTCCAAGATAAGGTGCGATAAACAAACACACCTAATAACAGACCATACAAACATGCAACTGCAGCAGATTCAGTTGCTGTAAAGACCCCAGAGTAAATACCTACCACAATAATTACTGGCATTAACAAAGCCAATAAACTGCTGCGTATAATTTCTTTAGCTTTCCCTTTGTCTTCAACCACTTCCTGTACGGTATTGTTTTTACGATGCTTACGCTTAGCTAAGAAGTAGTTTAAGCTCATCAATGCACAAGTAAGCATGATGCCAGGCAGTATGCCATTAATAAACAACTGACCAATGGAGACGCCTGATATTACTCCATAAATAACCATGGTTAAGCTTGGGGGTATTATTAAACCTAACGCCCCTGATGCAGCTACCGTTGCGGCCGCATCTTCTGGCCGATAACCACGTTTGACCATTGATGGGATCATTACTGAGCCAACCGCCGCTGTAGTAGCGGGGGCCGAGCCAGAAATAGAACCAAAAAAAGCAGATGAAGTGGTCGCTACGTTTGCAAGCCCTCCGGGATAGCGCCCAAGCATCAAGTTTGCTAATGCGACTAATCGTTCTGAAATTTTAGCTTCAGACATTAAGCTTCCCGCAAGTAAAAACAACGGTATAGCTAAAAATGAAAAGTTATTCATTCCTTGGAATACTTTTTGAGCGATAACTAGCAGCGGTACATGACTTGCCAACGCAACCGCCAGCATTGAAGAAGCACCCAATGCAATTGCAACCGGAACCCCAATTAACAAAAACCCTAACAGACTCAAGCCTAGTATTGTTAGCATATAAATACCCTTATTTTATATATATTTACTTTTCTATATTAATTTCAGACAAGGCTTCATCTTCTGTTCTATGTAACTTCGGATTAAACAATTGAGGTATCAAATAAAAGGCAGATAAAGCAGTGCCAACAGTAACGAAAAGGATAATATATCCCAGAGGTATGCCTGAGGTCGGTGAAACTTGCATCATGGCTCTTTTAGATAACAACCAACTTTGATAGGACAAGGTTCCTAAGAATATAATTGTTATCAAATTAGCGATGATTGTTATTACTTTTTGAACTTTAACAGGAAACAGCTCTACGAAAAATGAAATTGATATATGATCGCCGCGCTTGAATGCGATTGCCGCACCCAGCATAACCACAATCATGGTACAAAACACGGATATTTCTTGCGTCCAACCGATAGGATCATTTAATGCATAGCGGTAAAAAACCTGTAGTAACACTAAAAACATAACTAAAGCAATGGCGAGTATAGTCACCCATTCAAAAAAAATATCTACAACGTTGCGCTTTGACATAATAAGCTTCCATGTAAAAGTAAGGCTGCACAACGAGCAGCCTTAGTAAATTTAATTACCGAGTAACGCTTCAACTTTACTGATTAGACCAGGCGTAACTTTACTTTCTGTTTTGTCATATACACTTTGCACACTCATTCTAAAAGGAGCGGTATCAACTTCATTAATTTTCATGCCTTTCTCTTCAAGCTCTTTCCACTGCTTAGCTTCAAGTTCTTCTACGAGTGTTACGTGTTTTTGGCCAAAACTACGGGCGACTTCAACAAGTGTATTTCTGTGTTCTTCAGGTATTCTCTCTAACAGACCTTTATTGATAAGCAATGGAGAGCCCATATGAATATGCCCAGTTTTAGAAGCATAATCTTGTACTTCATTAAAATTTTGCGTAACGATATGCGCAACCGGGTTCTCTTGACCATCTACAGTTTTTAATTGCAGTGCCGAATAAAGCTCACCAAAAGATAGGACAGTAGGACCCGCACCTAATGCTTTAAAGGTATCAACATAGATCTCACCTTCTGGAACTCGGATCTTAAGACCTTTTAAATCTTCAGGCTTTTCAATTGGCTTTTTAGAGTTTGTTACATGACGGATGCCATTTTCCCACCAACCAAGAACCACTGCACCCTGAGTTTCTACTTGGCTTTCTAGATGCTTCCCTACTTCACTATTAACAACCTTGAGGTAATCAGAGCCTGAATTAAGTAGAAATGGCAGATTCAAAACCGCCATATCAGGGAACCAGTTAGAAAGCACTGTATCTGAAGACAGCACCATATCGTGTGTTCCGATCATCACACCTTCGGTTGACTCCAATTGATTCCCTAATTGATCTGATGGATATACAACTACGGTGAGCTCTCCATTCGTTTTATCATTCACTTCTTTTGCGAACTCTTCACTTATCGTTTGATAATGATGCGTCGGCGCTCCGGTATGTCCTAGGCGCAACTCTAAAGAGTGAGCAGACACTGAAACAGCAAGGGCAGAGATTGTAAAAATAGCTTTATTGATGTGCTTCATATGACCATTCCTTGTTAAATTCGAGTGTTAAATTCGGAGTAACTAAACACCACACAATCAAACATGCCAACTAACATGTTAGGTAACATTTATAGAGAAACGGCCTAACCATGTCAACGGCTTGTTAGCTAAGTGTTTGTCTTGATGGTGAGAAGTGTGACTTGGGTAGCATTTATTCCAGCAACTATTACCTCCGATTAGGAACGTGCTAGCTAACCCTTTCCGAAGCAAATACCGTCATTTCTAGGCCGAAGACACAGCCATAGCCCTACAACTCTGCCTGCAGAGCATCACGGACGCTTAGTTACTTAGATAATTTAGGCAGCTACATAGGTAGCTCGTTTCATAAGGATCAGGGGCAGGATTAGGTGCGCCAGCGAGCGCCTCATCTATTCTGGCAAACCTGTTATCAATGGTGACGGCAAGAGGTTACTAAATGGTTAACACTAAAGTGTTATTCAAGCTGTACTGCACGGTAAGAACATCCAACTACAGCTACCTTAACCAAAAAAAACGCTGCTTATTTCATAAGCAGCGTTTAATCAAGATTCTCGTATTTTAGTAAGGTTTAACTTATCAGTATCTTGATCTACCGCCAAGGGTCGCTGCGTAGCTGGCGACAAAGGCTCCCAATAACAGAGAAGCAAAGGCCCACAGTGAAAATATTGCAGCGGCTTTTCGTGCTTCATCGGCCGCTTCACGCACTTGAGCTTCTAGCTCTGCTGCCGCTTGTTTAGCATTTTCTGTTACTTGCTGTAAGCGCTCTCTGGCCTCCATTTCACTGATGCCAGCACGCTGTGCAATAACACCCACTACGTAGTTTTCATCATCCGTTGTCATCTCGCCTTGCGCAAAGCTACGGGTCAAGATGGTAGTGATTTCTTTACGGTTATCGTTTTGACTGTAAGACAACGCGGGCTCTTTAGGTCGTAACAAAGTGTCGGTAAAATAGTCTAAAGATAACATGTCATCATTGTTATTCGCCGCCGCTCCCGCTACTGCAGTGGCGGCGCCTGCGCCTGCCCCCGCTAATGTGGCACCCGTTTGTGCGGTACCAGAAACGAGAGAAGCGGCAGCGGAGCTTAATAACACAAAGCCCACCACCGAGCTTAGTGCCCACATCGTGAATCCATGCGCCGTATCTCTAAAATAAACCTCATCACCTATCACATTGGTCCACTTCGTTCTTAAGCGCCCTGTCACATAGCCGGCAACGCCGTAAGCGATAACTTGCGTAACAAGCAGCCAGATAATGGTGCTTATGGCGAGAGCACTGCCTGATGCCCCATCGTTTTTCCAAGGTGATATGGATAAGAGACCTAAACCTGTACCTCCAGTGACGAGTGTTATGGTTAACGCTGCCCCAATCAGAGTCCCGGCTATAATTGCACCCCAAGATACTGCCGAGCGCGGTGACTCCCCAATCAGATGAGGCTGTAAAGTGTTGTCTGATACAAGTTCGCTTTTAAGCATGGCAAGCTCCGTTGTTAGTTTGTTTTTTAGGCATCAGGATGTTAGGTACACATCCCACTTAATTCAGAAATATCGCTAAAAGAATAATGATGGGGATCGGAATTCCGATTAACCAGAGAAGAATTGAGCGCATGGTAGTCTCCTTTTTAACATAAGATAATTCTTATCAAAGAAATTAACCTCTTGCTAATATTTCCTATTACCTAAGGTGTAAATGAGTACCTGTATGTCTTCTCCTCCCTAACAATGATCAGCCATATACTAAAATAATTTAAGTTTAGACTCACCTCACGAACGCGTACATTTTATTCTGCATGACCTAATCATCATTGATTCTAATGTAGAAATCCGAGTCAGCTCGCACCTCTAAAACTGACTACAGCCCTAAAACAGCGCATCGTTTATCTGTATTCAAGTAGAAGAAAGGATGAAATTCAAGAACAGCGCTGACCGCCGCGACGGGAGTTGCCTGCATCACTGAGGAAGTGACGAAAAAACGTTGAGCGAGCAACATCTAGCCTATGGCATAACCATTGGAGAGGGTTTGAGTTTTTAGTAGTGCGCAAGGAATGCGCTTGGATGTGGGTTCCGGATGCGGGTCTGCAGCCACCTTGATGAAGAGATTTAATACGGCAATGTTTTTCCCAGAAACATAACTATACTTTTATCTGTGCTACGGCACTCACTCCCCTTTCAGAGGATCTTGTTATGAACGAAGACATCGCTAAAGGCAACTGGAAGCAGTTTAAAGGAAAAGTGAAAGAGCAATGGGGAAAACTAACCGATGATGACATTGATGTCATTGACGGAAAACGCGAACAGCTGGTAGGCAAAGTACAAGAGCGTGTTGGCATTGCTCAAGATGAAGCTGAAAAGCAAGTTTCCGACTGGGAAAAGACCCATAAATATAAGTGGTAGCTCGCCCCTGTAAAACTAAAAGGCCCTACTGGGCCTTTTTAGAGACTCATTTTAAGTTAGTTATTTAATCGATAAGTTTGCTGTCGCTATAAAAACAGTATGACGCTGCTCATATCATAGGTTGCAACTTACGATTTACAAACAAGCGGAGTAACAAATATGGCTAATGTCAGTGCCGATGGCACCTATCAGTGCGCAGCTGAAGGATGCAACTGCAAAGTTGCCGATGATGAAACCCATTTCAAAACAGCAACCGGCATATTTTGTTGTCAAGAGTGCTCCGAAGGCAAAGGCTGCAGTCATGCTGGATGTGACTGTGCTGCGAGCTGATAGTCTGCAGTAAACAGGGAGAAGTGTTGAGATTTTAGCACTGCTCCCGTTATCGCGAGTGAGCGCATGTATATTAGAAGAGTGGTGCTGGTCGGGATAACATATCAAGATTTTTATAGAACGAGCGTTAGGGTATAGCTTGAGTTGCTATCGCTTGCATAAACTAGGGATGCTTTTTAAAAAGATGGTAACTAATTGATATTGCAGAGCTTTTCCCAGGCAGAGCCGAAAAATGTCGCTTTCACCATAAGTTGACATAAAGTAGATCCAAAAATTAGTAAGTTACAGAGGACTTTTCAGCATAAAGTGACATAGAATTACAGCATAAGCTGACATAATGTATCAGTATAAAGTTAACTTTTGCCAATCTGTACAGATAGTATTCTATTACAGGAGCACCAAATTGGCTCTGCAGGTCCACTAGAGTTGGCACTGAAACGGCGTTGTTTCCTAAATCAGAGTAAAGGTAACTACTCTCCCAAGGCTTCGCTGCTTTAACTGAGGGGCTGACGAACAGGCATACCTAGCCCGATGACTTTGTTCATTACCTTGACTCCGGCCAAGACCTCACCGACTTGGCCGTTGTATTTACGTAGGCTCAGGGTCGGGCTCAGTAGCTGTTTGTATCGAGACATCGCTGTCTCTGATAATGAACGTTGATGGTAGCCTGATGCCGCTTTCCACTCCGCCAGTTGACCTGATTTCAGCGCAGCAACGGCATCATTTCTTGGATGACCATCCTCCCAGTAACCGGCATTTTTACGCGGTGGAATGGTGGCAATGCTGCCTTTTCTGAGCAGAAATCGATGGCAATTACGCGTGTCATAAGCACCATCGGCAGACACTTGATGTAAACGGCGACGCAGTGGATTGAGTAAGGTGGGCAGTACTTCGCTATCAGCCACACTTTCCAGACTCACTTCGGCGGCAATGATTTCGTGAGTATGCGCATCGACCGCGAGGTGTAACTTACGCCAGATACGGCGTTGACTCTTGCCATGCTTGCGCTGTTTCCATTCGCCTTCACCACAGACTTTGAGGCCAGTCGAGTCGATGACCAGATGCGTGACGGCCCCTTTGCTCGGTAAGCGATAGTGTATCTCCACGGTTTGCGCTCGCTTGCAAAGACAGCTGTATCCTGGCGAGGTGAGCGGGACATCCATCAACTGAAAAATGGAATTGATAAAGCCTTCTAGTGCTCGAAACGGCAAGCCAAAGAAGGTTTTGAGCATTAACGCAGTTTCGATAGCGCTGTCGCTGTAGTGGAAACTGCGGCCTCGACGGCCATGATGTTCGCTATACCACTGCTGGATGGCCTGTTCATCCACCCAAAAAGTGAGTGAGCCACGATTAATTAAGGCCCGATTGTACTGCCGCCAATTGCTGATGTTGTGTCGCGCCTTACCCATCTGTCTGCTCCTGAGTCCGTCTCTTGAGAGATCGGATCACGGGAGAGTCAGATAGTTCCCTTATTTAGGAAACAACGCCCACTAAAACTAAATCATTTTTTAGATACCACTCCTTCCCTTAAAGTGATTCGCTCTTCAATGCTTCACAGCAGCCATTTTCACAGTAGCCCCACCAGTCAGTATTCTGACCAATGATAGCTACAATGGAGGGTCTGGTATGAGATAAGCCCTTGTGCCAACTTGAAAGGTCTGTGGCAGAAGGCAAAGGATTAGATTCAGGATGGGTGTGCCACTCACCTAAATAGGTAAGATAGCCTCCTGATGTTCGCCAAAGTTGGTCAACCATGGTTTGGTGATGTTGCTTCTTACGAACGAAGCCAAAGCGCGATGCTCGGTCGTAGGGACCTGGTTCAGAAACATGAGTTATTATAATGTGAGGTGACCGCACCTCTCCAACAAACACTCCTCCTTGTTCAGACTGTCTATGGTGTAATTGCCGGTATTTATGTAAGGTTTGGAGTACGGCAGTCTCAACGACAATTAATCCACCGGCTGGATTGCTCAAGATCAATTCTGCCTTGGCGTCAGGTACAAACACGACATTCTCCAAATTTACTAAGCCTTCGGCGCTTATGATGTATGGCATTACCTGTCGAGTGCTGAGCATAGGTCCAAGGGAGTCTTTCCTGAAGTGTACTCAGTGCTGCCTCTTGAATGAGTGCGGCTGTAATCATGCTGACGCTAGCATCATAGGGGGTAAAAATGCTACCGCACGAAATACGATGGGGAGCGATAGGTCTATCGGTTTCGTTCAGAGTCACGAGGCGCTTAGCGCATTCATAGCAGGCTAGCCCGTTATCGATCATAACAACAGATGCCTGCCCATAAGCATCGTTATAGCCGTGGATAATGAAAGGAGGACGTTGAGTCGAGGCCCGCGCCAAGTAACTGAGCATTTTGCCTGTTGGTGCATGACCAGTAGCGTCAATCACAATATCATAACCACAAATATTACCTTCATTCATTTCTAAACGATATGGTTTGACATCAATCTTTGGGCTGTCCAAACAGTCACGTTTTATTAGGTCGCTTAAAGCCTCGGCTTTGTTCCAGCCGATATAGGTAGCCGGGAGAGCATGCCGACTCAGATTGCTTGGCGACAGAAAATCACCGTCACAGAAAACTAGCCTACCGATATTACCACGCCCTGCACCTGCCTTAATAAGCAACTGAGAGGCAAAGCCACCTACGGTACCGCAGCCAATTATTAAGATTTTCTTGTTCTCAAGATCAATGGAAACAGGCCGGTTACGTCGTTGAAGCTCTTGGTTACTTATCGAGCTGACGTTAAAACGGAAGAATGCAGTCGTTGCGGATTTTGATCTTAGCATCGGGAGTGTAGAACTAAGCTTCTGCTTCTGCTTCTGCTTGTGTTTACTTCCCCCAGAATTGGGGCGTTTTATAGCATGGTGTTTCAAAGCCTTCTTGGTGACTGAGCTAAAGCGGACTTCAAAGCCGATGATGCCTTCGTTCGATATATCGAACAACACCATTTGCCTGTCCTTGGTGAGGTTGGTGAGTATTCCCTTGGCCAACGAGTCATGAGCAGGGAGATCTGCAGATTTTAACCAGTCAAAGACCTCACTAAGAGATTGAGGTGGCCATTTATTTGGTGCTATCTTAGTGTTATTAACTCTGACAATGGTAACATCGCCATCGCTCCCCAAAGCTGGGTCTTCCCCTCGTAGCCTAAACCAGTTATCCCTTTGTGTAACATCGCTAAAGACCACATATTCGTTATCTGTTCGTCCATCAGCCGAAGTTACCGCTTTCAGCAACCTGTATGAGAGTTTTGACCCTAGAAGCCCGCCGGCATCGGCATAGATATAAGCATCTACGGCTCCACTCCAGTAATTCACAAACTCGGTCTGAAACTCTGCTTGTCGTTGATAACCAACGGTTACAGCATTGTCTAATGCTTTCTGGATAAGGCTGTCTAACAAGGAAATCACTGCGGGTGGATATTGAGGATCCCAATCGGCAGTGTCTTGGTTCACTAAGCATAACCTTTGAAAACTACTGATGTGAGGTAGGGCTAAGCCGATCAAGTGTACAGGTCGCTTGATAACGTACGTCTCCGGCAAACAGCTGAGATCCTCTCCTGGCCCTACAACGGCAATATCAAATGCACCGGCCTGTGTCTTGTAAGTCTTGGTATAGACAGTACATTCTTTCGGCAGGGTAATAGGCAAGCCTGTAATGTAGCGGCTCTCGACATATCGAAAGCCGCTGCGTAGTAACAAATTATGGATAGACACAGTCAAGCACTCGTCATTGAATCATTCATTTGAATTTCCCGTTGCAGCTGCCGTGGTTTTTGGTATGCCGGCATAGAAACCCAAGGCTTAATAAGATCCTCACTCACAACGCTGTCACCGAAAAGTCCGTTTAGAATTTTCAGTACTTCACTCTTTGTAGAAGCCCTTTTAAGAGCTCGATCGAAATCTTTATGCAGGTTATCTGCTGTCGCGATAATGTTCTGAACAGTGTCTTTATCCATGTTCTCTTTAGGAAACAGCAAGCGCCCCTGATCGGAGGTGTCAGGACTCGCGATTCCTTCCTTCAACTTAGTGGCCAACTGTTCTGTAACCGTCAACAAAAACTCCCCATGATCTTCTGTGTCCGGCATGGCCGTATTATCAAAGATGTCAACAACACATTTCATAAGAGCAATGGAGGATAACTCAGGGGATTTCCACTGCACATCTCTCCACGCCTTCAGGTAGCGACAGATCTGCCGCATCGGTTCCTTGTGCCGTTTTACCGCGAGCTTAAACCAATGTGCAACGGTTTCTGGGTCTGATTTCATCCATTTATCGTTCCCTCTGACAGCTAAGTAGACGCTATCATCATCAAGTTCCTGTTTGGCTGACTCTGTGAAAATACTTTCAATCCCAACCACAGAGTCCATTGTTAAACTTTTCGCCACTTCGCGTGTTAAAAATTTCTCTTTTGGAATCGCATACATAGGAACGTCTACGTGCAAATTCATTTCTTCAATGACAATGCGGCCACAAGTAGGCTTCTTCAATGCTTTCCACCCGGAATTTTCTCCTGCCAAAGATGCTAATGATGCATCGACCAGCAGCAAGAGAAGTTCATGGCCGACTAGCGGTTGTTCTTTGAACATTTCCATAGGCATGTATGTGCCGTCATCAATATCCATCTGCTGTGGAGGCGTATGGTATGGCTTATTTAGTGTCTTATACTTATAGCTTCCTTGAACCCAAAACCTTGGCTCTGTATCTAAGAAAGCTCTGCGTGCGTCATCACTCATGTCAAAGAGCAGTGTCACTATTCGCTGGACATCCTCACTGTCAAGGTAGCTCAGGCGGGTTTTCCTAACTTCACTTTCTACGAATTGGATACTCATAGAACTCCGAGAACTACTGCTCAGCGTTTTGACGATCTCTTGTGCTTCTGTAAATACGGCCTTTGTCCGCATTCTGATCATCGTCTTAAACTTCTCGAGAGAGCTATTGTCGGTACGAGTAGGCTCCAACCTTTTCATGAGCCCATCATTGGTATTAGTAAGATATAAATGTGCTGACCATTTCATTCTAACGCTTCCTTACTGTCGGCAGGGTGAATGAAGGCTGGAGCCTCCATACTAAAGAAGGTATCGATAAGAGTTTTGTTACCGGTAGCAGTAGTGGCCACAGAATTTCCCCAAGCGACAAGTGCTTTCAATGACTCTTCGCTAGCATTGTCTAGCGAGATGACTCGTGCCTGTTGATCTGGCACGGTTTCATCTAGCGAGAAATAACAGGGACGCATGCCTTCGCGATTCAGCGCTTTACTAGCCATGAATCCATGCATTTTCTGCGAGGAAGACATCACGGTCTCAATGAGCGCTTTCCCGCCCCCCCACAGGCCAAAATATCCAGGGAACCATCTAGAAATATTATTGGGATTAACACAAAAATCGTTGGAGAGAGTTCCTATATTAAGGATTTTGATATCACTTGGTGTTATGTCCTTAAACTCCTCGTCATCAAGATAGTTCAGCGCTTCATGGTAGGCGACGAATGATGGGTTGTTTGCCAATAAGCCACCATCGGCAAAGTAAGCACTTTGCCACTCAATGTAATGAGGCAAGAAGTAGGTAGGGGCAGCAGATGTAGCCATGGCTACATCTATCAAAGTGAATCGATCATCACGGGTGAACTGGGAGTTATGGCAGGTTTTGATGAACAAAGGACGACCTGTACTCAGATTAACCGTCGGGATGAGTAGCCGTCGCTTTAGCGACCTCACCGTCTTACCGGTTCCAACGATATCAGCTACTGCGTTTTCTAGGTCGTTAGCCTTGTAGAGGGGCTTCAGCAATAATCTACCTAACTGGTATATGCTGCGAGCATAATTAGGTACCCAACTCCGGCGCGGAAAAATATTTGGAGCTGCATTGTGGAACTTGATTTGCAAGTCTCTCGCCTTCTGACCATCAGCCAAAGCAACAGCAATTATCCCTCCAATTGAGACACCGGTGATCATGTCAAAGTAGTTACCGATGGCTAAATCTGGATTATTGTGCCGTTCAGCCAGAACTCGCTCCAATTCCGCTAGAATGGTAACCGAAAATAAACCTCGGACCCCACCACCGTTTAGAGATAATATTTTGAATTGTTTTTTAGAGTCGCCCATAGTGCCTCCACAGAATCGATTACGATATATGGGGACATTCAGTATAATTTCAATGGGATGAAAAAAATATAAAGATGAGCTTCTTAAGAGCATATCGAAAAAAAGCCAGTGAAAAAATTCAAATGCAGCTCGTAATCTCTTCAATGTTCAAGCAATTGAGGATGTGCGGCAAAAGATGCCGTAACCACCGTGACGATGTTTGGTGGCCAAGTAAAACAAATTATGCATATTGTGGTATTAAACAAGACTAACCCACGCACTTGTTAATGAATGCAAAATCAGAAATGGTAGCGACAAACAAGACATTTTCTCGGATTTTTGGCGAGCAGTACTATCCAATTTATCGTTCTGGTTGGCGCGAATCGCGACACGAAGATTAACTCAGAAAGCAGAATCATCATGTTTTTTATCTTAGAGAATTCCTCATTTTAATAGGAAGTTGCGTCATGTCATCCACAGAATGCACGTACACACAAACCAGAAAAATACACTGAGTAACGCATTGTTTCTAGCAGATATAATTTTTAAGTTGTGATGTTGCAGTGTAGATATACTACAGTACATCAAGTGATAGAATATTTTACTTCATAAAAAAGCCCCTAAAGAATCCAATTCAAACTGGACTCTTTAGGGGCGACTGCCTTTTTCGGCAGAGTTTTACTTCTTGTTTTGGTTGTTCTCTTCCTGACCTAATCTCAACTGCCTATTCGGCAGTACACGTTATGACTCGGGTACTCCACTTTCCGGTTAATTTCTCAGCTGCCTATCCGGCAGTACACGGGTTTTCAGTGCCAGTATTGACCGATACTAATTTCTCAGCTGCCTATCCGGCAGTACACTTAACGCCTACTTTCTATCAGGCACTCTTCGTTTTCTCAGCTGCCTATCCGGCTATGTTCGCTTTAGTTGTTGAAAACGCGGCTGAACCGCACATTGCCATATAAAATCAATAGGTTGAGCATCAGCTTTCCTAGTATGCTCAAACCACCTGAACCAACCAAGGTAACGATGAAGGTACTTGGTGGCGACACCATGAAAACGCATTATCCATTGCTTTAGTCGACTGTGATAAGCATTCACACCCTGGATATGGAATATCTCTTCACGTACCCGCTGACCGACACTGCTGTTAACCGGCTTGTGAAGCAAGTGATGTTTGGCTGCCAACGCCTCGTAGTTAAGATGGCCATCGCTACAGAGCACAGCGCCAGACCGTAATCGCGGCAGCAGGCAGCGTTCCAGCTTTCTGAGCGTAAAGCGTTTCATTACAAAGTCGGCTTCGTTGTGGTTGCGGTCGCGCAGTACCATCACTTTGACCCACTTAATGTTTTTCTTATCGCTACCACGGCGGCGAGGTTTTCTCTTACTGAGATCCCGCTTGCCTTTGAAGGATTCACGTATAAACGTTTCATCGGCTTCGACGATACCGCCCAGCTCAGAAGACTTAGTATAATCAACCAGTTGCAGAAAGCGGTGTCGCCACCTGAATGATGTACCTAAGTTTATCTGACACTTTTTGGCGGCTTTGCGAAGTGTTGTGGATTCCATCATCTGCTCCGCATATTCCAACCACCGCTCAGCCATTCGAAGCCCAGCAAGTGGCGTGCCGGTCAGAGAGGTAAATGTCTTCTTGCAAGCCCGGCAGCGGTAACGCTGTCTACCATTCATGCTTCCCCACTTATAGGGAGCATCATCGCGGCAATGAGGGCATGTTGGGTGTGAAGCAGTGAGTTCTTCTAGTCGAGCAATGAGCTCGGGAAACGAGTCTGGTTGCTGAAGCAGTATCAGCAGTTCATGCCGCTGCCGAGGCTGGAGTTCAGTCAGTTGGCGTTTAAGTTTGGCGAAACCTGTACTTTTCATCTTTTTGCCTCCCACGAGGTGACTGATTCAAGTATAGCTTTCAACGATTAACTCAAACATAGCCGCTTGCGAAGCGAAAAAGATTTTTGACTCGTGAGTGCTTCAATCGACGCCGATACATAAAAACCACCTTGGATGTAGTTTTGTTACTACAAAGGTAGGCTATGTCAGCTTATGATGCAATTTATGTCAGATATTACTGAAGATATGTCAACTTATGGTGAAAGCGACAAAAAAAACTAAATTTGGGTGGTGACGCCCGCCAGCCACATCCCGGCACTCGGAGGTTCCTGCTTTGGTTGCTCCCTTCCGGGCCTGGCCTAGTAAACAAGATTCTGATGCGAGAGGACCAACGGGGTCACCATAGAAAAGCCAGTTTACCAAAGCTGGGCCTGATTGCAATGCCCTGTAAACTGATTGCGGCTTTATTAATCAACCAGCAAATAATGAGACCAAATACCGGTCTCATGGGCACATTTAAGCATTAGAACGGGAATACCATGGGCACCAGCGTAAGCACACTCGCTGAGTACAAGATGCTCACCGGCAAGCCGACTTTAAAGTAATCTACCATACGGTAACGCCCAGGTGAATACACCATCAAGTGTGTTTGATAACCAATCGGAATAATAAAACAGGCGCTGGCACCAAAGGCCACCGCCATAATAAAGGGCATGGGATCGGCACCAAAGGCGGTTGCGGTGGATAAGCCGATAGGAAACACCAAGGCCGCCGCCGCATTATTGGTCACCACTTCCGTTAAAATAAGGGTGATAAAAAACACGCCAATAAAAGCACCGTACACTCCATAGCCACTGCACACACTGCGCACCGCATCGGCCACCAATTGCGCTCCGCCTGAACTTTCTAATGCCTTGGCCACGGTGAGCGCCGAGCCAATAATCAGCCACAATTCAAACGGAAAGCGCCGGCGTAACTCGCTGAGCGTCAGCACTTTAGTCACCAGTAATAGCGCCAGCAGCATCAGCAGGCCATTTAGTAACGGCACTAGATTGAAGGCTGATAATGCAATCACAGCGCCAAAACCAATAAAAGCCAATAAGCTTTGTTGGATGGCGAGCTTAGGTCTTTGTAAGCTGCCACTGAGGATGTGAAAGTTACGGTCTATGTTGCGCTGTTCTTTAAAATCAGGGCCCACGGCTAATAATAAGCTATCACCCACGCGCAGCGGTATGTGACCCAATTGACCGGTTAAGCGGCGCTTACCACGACGAATGCCCACCACACCGGCATTAAACAAGGTTCTAAAGTCCACTTCCCGCAAGGTCCGTTTTGGCAACTCCGACTCATGGCTTATTACCACTTCCACTAAGTTTGATGCCAGTAAACGGTCGGCTTGAGTACCAAACAGTTGCAGACCGGAAAATCGCTGCAGCGTTTGTACCTTTTCTACTTCACCGGTAAACACCAGCACATCATTCTCTTCAATCACTTCTTCTGGGGTGACAGGGCTTAATAAGCGGTCGTGACGCACGATTTCCAGCAAGAACAAGCCATCCAAGTTACGCAGTTGGTTATCTTCAATACTATTGCCAATCAATGACGAGCCTGCCATCACCTGTGCTTCTAGAAAGTAAGACTGCGCTATCTCTTGATCCAGCACCCGGTTCTTCGGTAATAAACGCGCGCTAAACATCAACCCAACAATACAAATTAGCGCCACCGGCAGTCCGACTAACGTAAACTGGAACATGCCCAATGGCGGCAATCCAGCGTTGATCACAAAGGAATTCACTACCAAATTAGTGGAGGTGCCCACCAAAGTAGTAATGCCGCCAAGAATAGACGCATAAGAGAGCGGGATCAGTAAGCGTGAAGCAGGGATATAGCGCTGGCGAGAGATCACGCCCAGCAAAGAGCCCACCACTGCGGTGTTATTTAAAAACGCCGACATAAAAGCGGTCACACCCATTAAGCGCAGGCTGGCCATGGACTCGCGGCCTTTTAATAAGGCATCAGAAAGTCGGTCTAGCAGCGGCGAGCGCTCCAGCGCCAAAGACACCAGCATCAATACCACTAAGGTCATGAGTGCGGAATTCGAGAAACTATTAAGCAAGGCTTGCTGCTCGGTAATGCCGAGCAGTACGAAACCGACCGCCCACGATGTAAACAAGACTGCAGGCGCCACGCGACCTTGGATCAGCAAAGCCAACAGCACGCCAATCGATGCTAATACCCAATATGCTGTCATATATAACCACTCGCTCTTTAGCAGGGCTATCATTGTACCTATATATCAAATAAACTTGATACATAGATCATCTATAACATTTGGTTATTAGCATAATCCATAATTGAGAGCGGAATCACTAATGAATCTAACGCACCTACAACGGCTTGAAGCCGAAAGTATTCACATTATGCGGGAAGTGGTGGCTGAGGCCGACAATCCTGTAATGTTGTATTCCATCGGCAAAGACAGCGCCGTTATGCTGCACTTGGCGATGAAAGCCTTTTATCCTTCTTTGCCGCCTTTTCCTTTGCTACATGTGGATACGCGCTGGAAGTTTCGCGAAATGTATACCTTTCGTGACCAAATGGTAGAGAAGCTCGGCCTTGAGTTGCTGACGCACATCAACCCAGAAGCGATTGAGAAAGACATTAACCCTTTCACCCACGGCTCGGCTATCCATACGGATATCACCAAAACCGAAGGCTTAAAGCAGGCGTTAGATCAGTATGGTTTTGATGCCGCCTTTGGTGGTGCACGCCGTGATGAAGAAAAATCTCGTGCTAAAGAGCGTATTTTCTCATTCCGTACCGAGCAACATCGTTGGGATCCGAAAAATCAGCGCCCTGAATTGTGGAAGCTCTATAACGCGCGTAAGCACAAAGGTGAGTCGATTCGCGTATTCCCAATTTCAAACTGGACCGAGCTGGACATCTGGCAGTACATCCATTTAGAAAACATTCCGATTGTGCCTTTGTACCTTGCGGCCCCCCGCCCGGTAGTAGAGCGCGACGGTACCTTGATCATGGTTGATGACGAGCGCATGCCGTTAAAAGAAGGCGAAGTGCCCATGATCAAGAATGTGCGCTTTAGAACCCTAGGCTGTTATCCGTTAACGGGAGCTGTGGAGTCAGAAGCCACCACCTTGCCGGAAATTATTCAAGAAATGCTACTGACTAAAACCTCAGAGCGCCAAGGCCGCATGATAGATCACGACTCTGCTGCGTCCATGGAGAAGAAAAAACAAGAAGGTTATTTCTAAACACGAAATAACCCGCTGTAAGCCCTACGCTTTACGCTATACGTAAAGCAGTTCGGGAGAACAGTATGAATTTTGAGAAGTTACGAGTATGGAAGCTTTCTGCGCGATTATCGGCAGAGCTATATAAGGGATTAAGAGAATTGAAGGACTTTGGTTTTCATAGCCAAATAACCCGTTCTGGACTCTCCATACCCAGTAATATTGCGGAAGGGATGTCTCGCTTCTCATATAAAGACAAACGCCATTTTCTGGTAATAGCTCGTGGCTCATGCGCCGAATTGCGCACCCAAATTTATATAGGTATAGATGTTGGGTACATCAACGAGCTATCAGGCCGGCAATGGTTACAAGAAACTCGTGATATTTCGGCCATGTTACACGGTCTAATTACGAGTTTAGACAATGAACAGAGCACCGACAGTTAGCTTTTAAAACGGTCGGCTTACGGCGTACAGCGTACCGCTCCGAAGGAAAAAACATGAATTTATCATCTCTGATTGAAACGGATATTGAAGAATATTTGAAGGCGCACGAGCAAAAGAGTTTGTTGCGCTTTATCACCTGCGGCAGTGTGGACGACGGTAAGAGTACCCTGATTGGGCGCTTGCTGTTTGAATCCAAGATGCTGTTTGAAGACCAGTTAGCGGCCATGGAAGCGGACTCCAAGAAATGGGGTACCCAAGGCGAAGACATCGACTTCGCACTGTTAGTGGATGGCTTAGCCGCCGAGCGTGAGCAAGGCATTACCATAGACGTGGCGTATCGCTTCTTCTCCACCGATAAGCGTAAGTTTATCGTCGCTGATACCCCCGGCCACGAGCAATACACCCGTAACATGGTGACCGGCGCGTCTACCGCAGACGCCGCCATTCTAATGGTCGATGCCCGTAAAGGCATTTTGACGCAAACCCGCCGTCACAGTTATTTGATGTCGCTTTTGGGTATTCGCCATATTATCGTCGCCATCAACAAGATGGACTTGGTGGATTATTCTCAAGCACGCTTTGATGAGATCCAAGCCGAATACGCCGCTTTTGCTGAGCAACTGGGCTTGCAGAACGTCACCTATATTCCGTTGTCAGCGTTTAAAGGCGATAACATAGTTGAAGCCAGCCCACGCATGACTTGGTACGCTAAGCCTCAGTATCATGGTGAGTCTCTAATGAATTTCTTAGAGACGGTCGAAATTGATGACACCCGTATGCAACAGGCACCGTTTCGCTTACCCGTGCAGTGGGTAAACCGCCCTAACTTAGACTTTCGCGGTTTCTCCGGCACCATTACCAGTGGCGTCGTTAAGCCGGGTGATCGTATTCGGGTGCAGCCTTCGGGCAAAGAAAGTGAAGTGACACGTATCGTGACTTATTCTGGCGATCTTGAGCAAGCCGTCGCCGGCCAGTCCATTACCTTAACGCTAAAAGATGAAATTGATATCTCGCGCGGCGACGTGATCTCCATCGCCGAGGCACCAGCCGAGACTGCCGATCAGTTTGAAAGCACCATAGTGTGGATGAGTGAAGACGCCCTGCTACCGGGCCGCCCTTACCTGCTGAAAATTGGCACCCAAACCGTGACCGCCAGCGTGACCGATATCAAATATCAGGTCAACGTCAATACCCTGGAGCACACGGCGGCCAAGCAGCTGGAGCTGAACGGCATTGCGGTCTGTAATATCAACTTAGACCGCGCCATTGCCTTTGATGATTACCAGACCAACAAAGACACCGGCGGTTTTATCTTAATCGACCGCTTAAACAACACCACCGTGGCCGCCGGCATGCTGCACTTTGCACTGCGCCGCAGCCAAAACATTCACTATCAGCATGTGGATGTGAATAAAGCAGTGCGTGCGCAGGCCAAAGGCCAAACGCCGAGTGTGTTGTGGTTTACCGGTTTATCCGGTGCCGGCAAGTCGACCATTGCCAACTTGGTAGAGAAAAAGCTGCATGCTCTGGGTAGTCACACCTACCTGCTGGACGGCGATAACGTGCGTCACGGCTTAAACAAAGACTTGGGCTTTACCGATGCAGATCGCGTAGAGAACATTCGCCGTATTGGCGAAGTGTCTAAGTTGATGGTGGATGCAGGCTTAATCGTACTCACCGCCTTTATCTCGCCCTTTACCGCCGAGCGCCGTATGGCGCGTGAGCAGTTGGCGGAAGGCGAGTTTATCGAAGTGTTTGTCGATACCCCGTTAGCCGTGGCTGAAGAGCGCGACGTGAAAGGCTTGTATAAGAAAGCCCGTAGCGGCGAGTTAAAGAACTTCACCGGCATCGACTCCGCTTATGAGCGCCCAGCAGCGCCAGAAATCCACTTGGATGCAGCTAATCTGAGTGCTGACGCAGCAGCAGACTTAGTCATCAGCGAGTTACGTAAGCGTGGCATTATTCACGGCTAAGTAATATCAGCCCTGAACCGTAAAAGACAAAGGAGCCGAAGGGCTCCTTTTTATTGTTAGCGAAGCAGGATTTCTTTAAAATTCACGTGGAAACATGAGGGCCGCTAAAGCCACACAGAAAAACAAAAAAAGCACCGAGCCTAATGGTCCGGTGCTTTTTTGATAGCTGATCAGTCTACACTACCCGAAGGCGATTATTGCGCCATGCTGGTCGTTTCAACTTTGCTGATAAGATCCGCCCAAAATCCTTCTACCAGCGCTTGATCTTGTTCATTCAGCTCGCCGGCCATGATGGCATCATGCAGGCTGCGATTTACGCGCGCTTTAACGTCACGCAAATGGGTGCGACCGTCAATGTCACACTCAGCCACCGATAAGGTAATGTGGCCGCGCAAGTAACCGCCGGCAAACAGCTGATCGTCGGTTGCGGTGGCGATATTGTCGTCAATTTCAGCTAACAGCTGTCGTTCAAATTCAAAAATATTCATTTATTACGCCTCAAATTCCGGGTTTGCCACCCGCACCAAAACTTCATCATTAAAGCCTGTGATCACACGCATTAACCCGCTCAATGCTTGGTCTAATTGTGGATCGTTCGTGTCTACTCGCAACGGGCGACCTTGCAGCGCATTAAGCTTACGTTTAGTCGCCAATAGCCAGATATTCTCTTGCCCTACGGCACGTATCACCTGTGGGCTAAGCTGTTGATTGCCTCGGCCAAAAATATGACCCTGACCTCCAATTAAGGTGATCACCAATTTAGTAGGCTTATCATGGATCAGTTGATATAAACGCTGTGCATCCAAATCACTCGCCACTACCTGCTGCTGATGCACGAGATCCACACCAAGCAAGGTATTAGGTAGCCCAAGTCGAGCCATCACTGCCGCCACCGTGCTGCCTGAGCCCATAATATAGTAATGGTCCGGCGCTTCTTGCATACGCTCGACAATGTCATCGGCAATATCAAGCAGCACCAGTTCATCAGACTCCACGCCCGACGCTTTTACCGCCTGCACATAGCTTAAATCATTGGGTACCAGCATGTCACCGTAGCGTTTGGCCTGCACTAGACCTGCTCGAAACGCCGTTTCGTCTATGTCCATCACCTCAGCGGACCGTAAGCTCACCGGTTCGCCCGCAATAAGCTTGGCCAGTAAGCGACCGGTGGCCGCCGGCGTCACGCCATACACACCGGAGTGAATTTTAACACCTGCCGGTATGCCTAACACGCACAGATTTTTAGGTACTACGGCACACACATCCCGTGCCGTGCCATCTCCTCCGGCAAACAACAATAAATCTATGTCCTGCGCAACTAGCTGGTTCACGGCCGCTTTTGTATCGTTTGCCGTAGTAAGTCCGCTTTCGGGGTGATAACACACTTGATAGGATAAATTCAGCGCCTGGCAGACGGTTTCGCCCATGTCGCCGGCTGCGGTTAACACCGTAAAGTGTTCATGCACTGCCGCGAGCTCGGCCAGCGCCAACGCTGTGCGTTGCAAGGCCCGCGGCTCGGCACCCAAAGCGAGCGCTTGAGCGGCCAAGTCGTCGCTGCCCTTAAGGCCAACACTGCCGCCGAGCCCCGCCAGCGGATTGATAATCAAGCCAATTTTGAACATATGCCTCGTTGAAAACTAAACGTGAGGGGTGAAGAGTAAGATGTGAGGAGTACCCCATTCCAATCTGTTCCCGTCTTTACCCACCACTCACAAGCTAAAACTGGCCGCCGTTGGTAAAGCTTGACCATAGTGCTTCGCTAATGCCTGCATTAAGGTCTGGACGCGCTCGGGAAAGCCCAGCTTTACATAATGCAGCGCTTGCTCTTGCACTCGCACTTTAAAGGCATGGCGGTCTGGCTCAACGCTGCCGTTTAAGTTGTCGCAGCTGACATTAAAATTAAAGCCGCAACACAGTGATAATGCCCATTCAATGGCTTGGGGCTTCACTTCTACGCCTTCAAACTGGCTTTGTTGCTCGCCATCTCGACCATCGGGGCAATACCAGTAGCCATAATCTTCTTGTAAGCGACGTGCGTCACCGGCTAACAGCCAGTGCGCTACTTCATGCAGCGCACTGGCAAAAAAGCCATGAGCAAACAAGATGCGGTGATGATCAATCTGGCTGTCGGCTGGCAAATAAATAGGCTCGCCGTCGCTCAACTCAAGGCGCGTATTGTAACTGGCGGCAAAACATTGGTTAAACAGGGAAATGAGATCAGAGTAGCAAAATGACATAAAAAAAACGGCCCTCAATTAAGGACCGTTATTCTACCCTGCCGCTTGGGTTAAGCCAATCTAGCTCCGTTGATAACGGATGACACTCACTAAGTTCACTCTTGTTTTAAGTGAGCTTGGGCGTCTGTTTTAAGTGAGCTTAGGCGTCAGTGTAAACACTTCGGCGTTTTGGCCGCGGTGCATCAACAGATGATCCAGTAATACGATGGCCAACATGGCTTCGGCGATAGGTACCGCACGAATACCCACACACGGATCGTGGCGGCCACGGGTCACTAATTCGGCCGCTTCGCCGGTAGTGTTAATGGTATTGCCGGGCACCATAATGCTGGAAGTGGGTTTCAGCGCTATGCTGGCCACTATGTCTTGGCCGCTAGAAATGCCACCCAAGATGCCGCCGGCATGGTTGCTAGCAAAACCATCGGGCTGCATTTCGTCACGGTGCTCAGAGCCTTTTTGCTCGACTACTGCAAAACCATCCCCAATTTCGACGCCTTTTACCGCGTTAATGCTCATTAACGCATGGGCAATGTCTGCATCTAAGCGGTCAAATACCGGCTCGCCTAACCCAACGGGTACGCCTTGCGCCACCACCTGAATTTTGGCACCAATGGAGTTGCCTTCTTTTTTCAAGTCGCGCATGTACTGATCTAGCTCTTCCAGTTTGCCCGCATCGGCAAAAAAGAACGGATTAGTTTCAATCACGCTTTTATCGAAGGCTTCGGCGTTAATCGGGCCGAGCTGCGTAAGATGACCAAAAATGGACACGCCGTATTTCGCCAACACCTTTTTAGCGATAGCACCGGCCGCCACGCGCATCGCGGTTTCGCGAGCCGAGGAGCGACCGCCACCGCGATAATCACGAATGCCGTATTTTTGGTGATAGGTATAGTCCGCGTGCCCCGGGCGAAACAGGTCTTTAATATCGGAATAATCTTTAGAGCGCTGATCGGTATTTTCAATCAAGAGGCCAATCGAAGTGCCGGTGGTTTTGCCTTCAAATACGCCGCTTAAAATGCGCACTTCGTCGGCTTCACGTCTTTGGGTGGTAAAGCGCGAGGTGCCGGGCTTACGACGGTCGAGATCTTGCTGTAAGTCCGCTTCGCATAGTTCAATACCGGGCGGTACACCGTCCACGACTGCGCCTAAGGCAATCCCGTGGCTTTCACCAAAGGTTGAAACGCGAAAAAGAGTACCAATACTGTTCCCTGCCATAGTGATTTCCTTTAATAATTATTAAAACTGCGCTTGAAAAGGCACCAGATCGCGGCGGCTGATCACGCACACGCCATGGCCACCCTTTTCAAACTCTATCCAGGTGAGCGGCAACTCAGGATACGCCTCTTCCATATGGATTTGGCTGTTGCCCACTTCCAGCACGAGCAGGCCATCTTCTGATAAGAAGTCGCAGGCCTCGGCCAATAAACGGCGAGTAAAGTCCAAACCATCAAAGCCAGAGGCCAACGCCAATTCCGGCTCATGCTGAAACTCTTCCGGCAAGTCGCTCATGTCTTCTTCGTCGACGTAGGGCGGATTCACCACCATCAAGTCGTATTTATCGCCTTTAGGCAGTGCCGAGAAAATGTCGGACTCAATAGGCGTCACTTGCTGCTCAAGGCCGTGGTTTTGGATATTGATTTCCGCCACATCCAGTGCATCGCGAGAAATATCCAGTGCATCCACTTCTGCATCCGGGAAACTGTGCGCCAAGGCGATGGCAATACAGCCAGAGCCGGTACACATATCTAAAATACGCTTAGGCTCTAGGGCCAACCAAGGCGCAAAACGGCCATCGATCAGTTCTGCAATGGGCGAGCGAGGGATCAACACCCGCTCATCCACATAAAACTCGAAACCTGCAAACCAAGCGGTATGGGTAATATAAGGCGTAGGAATGCGCTGCTCGACTCGCACTTTTAGTGCGTCCAGCAGTAGTTTGCGCTCACTGGTCAGTAAGCGGGCATTTTGGATTTGTGGCGGGCAACCTTGTGGCAGGTGCAACAAAGGCAGTATCAGCTGTACGGCTTCGTCCCAATCGTTGTCGGTGCCGTGGCCATAAAACAAGCCGGCTTGTTGAAAATGGCTGACGGAAAAACGTAGCCAGTCCCCTATTGTATGCAGCTCTATGAGCGCTTCTTCATTAATAAGCGTGTCCAAAACCCCTCCGCCTCGCTAAGATAGCTATTTTTAAATATTCAGAGACCACGGAACCAATTACCATGACCCCCTCTCCTTTCCCAGAAGACGACGATCAAGCGCTCTTTAAAGCAGCGGTGCAGGGTGTCCGCAAAATAAAGCAGGATACCATAATTCCGCATCGGGCACCGGTCAAGGTAAAAGCCCAGCGACAAATGGTACGCAAAGACAGGGCGCAAGCGCACCCTTTTTCTGATGTTTATGAACCTTATTTAGATCAAGAAGGCCCCACGCGCTATCGCGAGCCCGATACCTCAGCCTATGAGCTAAAAAAACTGCGCCGAGGCGACTATGTGCCTGAGTTTTTTTTAGACTTACACGGCTTAACGCAAGAACAAGCCAAAAACGAGTTATCAGCGCTATTGTTGGCTGCTAAGCGCCAGCACGTGCAGTGTGTGTCCATCATGCATGGCCACGGTAAGAATATTTTAAAACAACGCCTGCCCATGTGGTTGGTGCAGCACCCGCAAGTATTGGCGTTTCACCAAGCCACCCGCGCCTGGGGCGGCGATGCCGCTTTGCTGGTGCTGTTAAGGATAGAGATTTAACAATTAAGCGCCAAGAATAAGATAAAATACGCCACTTTCTCATGTAGTGCGTTAAATCATCCAATTATGCAGGCTCGGCAACCTAAACACAGGCGCTGTTTTTTGTAGAAGCCGCTTTAGCTGGCTGGTGGCGCGTAGCGGCTCTGATTTAGGCTATGTTTGTAGATGCCCGTGTTTAAGATAGAGAGATTAAGGCACGGCAGCTTGTTTTAGTTTTGCTACGTAAAACTTTCTTTCCCGCTGTCTTCCTGACGCACGTCAGGATCTCGCCCTTAATCCTGTTCGTTTTTATTTATGACGTATTGATTTGTGGCGTACAGATACAAAAACACCGAGCTCAGGCTCGGTGTTTGGTGTTTGGTGTTAACGGCTTCAGTCTATCGCGTACGGCGTAACGCTGGGGCTAAGCTGCCATGGCGTTGGCTTGCAGTTCGGCGATCAGCTGGTTGATTTCCTGCACCGTGTCTTGGTGCTCTGGCTTAGCGTCGTCCGGCATAATGAGCATGCCTTTGGCGTAACTAAAATCGCCGCGGCCCTGAATATATACCCGCCCGCTGAAAAATCCCTTTACATGTTTCGCCACTAATAACGGCTGATACTTCTGAAATATACGCATTTAGCACTCCTTGCTGTTGCGATGAGGTGTCTGCTACCGCTAATCCTGCGGCTATCCTAATGATCTCAATGCTTGAAAAGTGGGCCTGTAATGAGCCTGAATATTGTGTGGGCCTTCTAGCCACGCCAGCATGCCGCCCGCACCTTTATTTACCGTCACTTTGGCGATGCCTGAGGTCACGAAAATAGGCGCCATTATGCCACTGCACAGGCTTTCGACTAAATACCCCACCAAGGGCATATGGCTGACGATCAAGATATTGCCGTTTGGATACCTGTCACCGTAAGCCAGTATTAGGCTAGCAGCCAAGTCCGCGTCGCAACTGGGTGTCAGCTGGTCGCAGGTTTCTACGTGCAAGCTCGGTATGTCTTTCGATAACTGCAGCCACGTTTGCTGGGCACGCACATAAGGACTGACCAGTACCAGATCGAACAGTGTGACTTGGGGCGCTAACCAGTGCGCCATTAAACTAACTTCGTCTCTTCCTTGCTCGGTCAGCGATCGTAACGCATCAGTAGATGCTTCTGGCGCTGCTTGACCATGGCGCATGACAAAGATATTCATCTCCACCTCACTTTCCGGCGAACCCGCCTTTTCAACGGCGGGCATCATACCCCCGCATCGGGTTTGGCTCAAGGAGCTGGCTCACGGTTTGCGGCTCATTGAGTCTGCTCTGGCGGCCAAGCTCCCGAAATTGCTGCAAAAAACACTGAAAAAACACTACAAAAAAATTTATCGACCTAACGAAATAAGTTCATTATGCCAAAGCTCGCTATGCCAAAGCCCACAGCGACATCAAGGGTGCATGACAAGCTTCAGTGACTCTTTAGTATAGTTAGCAGTATAGCCAGACTCGTCTGCGTAAAGGGGAACAATATTCTAGAATAGTGATGTGACGCTTTGGTGACTCTTGGGTTTCGATTTGGTTACGACTTAGTCGCGCAGCAAGAAATAAAGCAAAAAAAACTGGCCAAGCGGCCAGTTAAAAACTCATATTAGGTGCATAACATAAAACTGTTTAAGGCTCAGCCCGATACTTAATTAAAAATACAGCGGCCTAGCTGAAAACACCGTCAGCGACGCTGAACCATCGCAAAGCAAGTTCAGCCTACGCCCTTTACTTGGCTAGTTTTATGATCTCAATCAAAGAATGCGAAGATCAAATTAGTTATGGCGCTTTTTTTCAAGCTTCATCAGCACCACACAGCTCACCACTGCCAAGCCGATAAAGCCTGCCACAAACAGTGCGGGAGTGGCCAAATCGCCCAGTAATTCCCAGAAGACTTCTTGTACTATTTCCATCCGCCAGCTACCCCAATATTTGCGAAGCACGTATTAACTCAACGCATTCATACCTAAGACTACGAGTGCTTAAGGCTACTGTGCTTAGAACTTCAAGCGTAAATTACGCAAGAAATAAGTCGTCATTCAAGCCCCGGACACTCACCAGTGACCAGCGCCGCTTAGCCATCAATAGCGGAAAAATAGTTGGACCAAATACCGCGCCCAATAACGCCCAACGCCGTGGCGGTAATGCACTGTAAAGTGCGCCTACATAACAGAGCCCGCCACACGTTAAGCCGGCGAGGATTAGCATGAAAATCATAAAATAGTCTCCAATATTGGCCAATATTAACACGGTTTTTATGCTGAGTTCAGCGCTATCATCTACCATCTTAATCAAAAAAATTGGTGCCTCAGTCCAGAAGCTAGGGGCATTTATACGGGCGCGACCATACTCCTAAGTGGCGCAAAATGCGGTGATCACTAAGCTCACCCGCGTGATGATGCTAGCGTCGCTTAGTGTTATTAGCCCACTGGCCATAGCGGCTTTGGTTTAAGCAGCCACTTAAGTGAATTAAAATCTGTAGGCTGGAAACACATGGTGTTGGGGCAATACTGTTCTTGCATTTAATGGTGACAGGCCTAATAGTGATTCTGTTAGCAACAACCTGGTTATAAGCCGGTGGTCACATGACCGCCCAAACCAAGGAGGTCATGATGCCCTATCGTAATATATTGCTGGCACTGGAGCTTAACGCCCGCGAAAAGCCGCTGTTAAAGCGGGCGCTAGAACTGGCCGAAAGTCATCAGGCTAAGCTGCACATTATTCATGTCTCGCCCGAGCTTGGCAGCATTTATACCGGCAGTTTAAGCTTGGACTTACGCCAGCTTAAAAATAAGCTTCGCCTTGAAAATGGCTATGAGATCATGCAGATGCTGAAAAAAGAGGCGTTTAACGCTAGCAGCATTTCTCTGCCCAATGGCGATATTCGCCAAGCCGTACAAAACGCCGTTAAACAGCAAGGGGCCGACTTATTAATTTGTGGACGACAGCAAGAACGCCCTTTTTTCGGCCATCTGTTTTCTAATTCTAGTGGTTTTCTCGACATAGACGGCTGTGATCTCTTAGTGATCAAGCTGTCCGATAAAAATCCTACCGAGCCTTAATGTAGCGCCTTAACTCTCCTTACTGTTATGCGCTGGCCGTCGTTGCCAACCCCCCATCTCTTAAGCCCTAATTCACATAAGCTCCACTATCATCACGCAGCCCAGAGATTCCCCATCACAGGGCCTATGTATATGCTTAGCCTTGTGTATCATGAGTTTAATAACACAGCGGATGGAAGAACGAGTGGCAAAACAGGGGCGTGAAACGCAACACATAGCACCCATGTCTCGACATAATGGCGTGGCGTTAACGGCTGCGGGGTTAGTGTTAATGCCCTCGGTGCTGGCCGTGGGCTATTGGCTGGATGGTCGCGCGCAATTGGTGATGGTGTTTTTGTTTTTAGCCGGCATGATCATGGCTTTACTGGGGGTGCTGAAATTGCGCGAGCCCGAATTTAGTTTTTCATTGAGCTCGGAGCATCTGCATTTTCATCATAAAGTGGGCGGTTGGAGCCTACATTGGAGTAATGTAGTACGCGTTGATCAACCTAGGCTGTCACGCGGGCTGGACTTAGTCGACTTGCCTTATATCGGCCTTAAAATTCGTGATTATGATGAGTTTTTGCCCTTGATGACGCCCCGCTTAGCGGTGCACTTACTCACCGAACAACGGCCTTTATTATCGATGGCACTGCGTTATGGCGCCATTGAGCGCCATGAACTGCAAGATTGGTTAATCGAAGACAGTCAGTATCGCTCGCTTAACGGCCAACACTACCAAGGCGTTACCGCCATGCTCGGCCATCGCATGGGCCATTTACGGGACTTGTACGGTTATGACTTATTAATCCACGAGTCATCACTGGATCGCGAAGCCGGGGAGTTTGTGACCTTATTACGCAGCTATGTCGCCAGCTCACGCGCGCCGGATAACGCTGAACGCGAATATTCAGCCTAATAACCTACTGCCAATCTCGTCATTTAAATGGGGTATTGGCGAATAGCGGGCACAAAAAAGCCCCTGTTAGCTAACAGGGGCTTTCTCGATAAATTTGGCGGTGAGGGTGGGATTCGAACCCACGATACGTTGCCGTATACACGCTTTCCAGGCGAGCTCCTTCAGCCACTCGGACACCTCACCAAATTTTTATTTCATATTTTATTTAAGAGTGTCATGTTCACTCATCGTTTACTGATAACTCATTTTTATTTAAGAGTGTTATGTTCACTCTTCATAATCCTGCTGTAACAAGCTTTGCCCGTTCAGCGAGGCGTATAGTAGGCAAGCGACGCGCTGGGTGCAATCTTTTTTTAATGAAAGTGAATCGTTTGCGCACTTATCCATCACTTTGGCTATTTTAGCGCTAATAGTCGGGTACTTAAGGCGAGATAGGCGACGATGGTCACCGAATCTGGCATAATAGCGGCCCAGTTTTAAGGCGAATTAGGACAATAATGACGGCAACAGCAACTTTAACGCAGCTTAACGAACGCTTTCGTGGCTACTACCCGGTAGTGATCGACGTGGAAACCGGTGGCTTTAACGCCAAAACCGATGCCTTGCTTGAAATTGCCGCTATTACCCTAAAAATGGATAAAAATGGCTGGTTAGTGCCGGATCAAACGTTTCATTTTCATGTAGCTCCCTTTGAAGGTGCCAACCTAGAGCCCGCCGCCCTCGCCTTTACCGGCATAGATCCGCACAGTGCACTACGCGGTGCTGTGAGTGAGCGTGAAGCACTGGATCAAATTTTTAAAGGGATTCGCAAAGGTTTAAAAGCCAATAATTGCCAGCGCGCCATTATGGTGGCGCACAACGCCTCTTTTGATCATGGTTTTGTGATGGCGGCCGCCGAGCGTGCTGATATAAAGCGCAATCCTTTTCACCCTTTTGCCACTTTTGACACTGCTGCTCTGGCAGGTTTGGCTCTGGGACAAACCGTACTGGCGAAAGCCTGTAAAGCGGCGGGCATGAAATTTGATGGTAAAGAAGCACACAGCGCACTCTATGACACGCAAAAAACCACTGAGTTATTTTGCTTAATCGTCAACCGCTGGAAAGCCCTTGGCGGCTGGCCATTGGCCCCCATAGAAACCGATACCGTCGGCGCTGAAGTAACAGAAGCAGAAGCAGTAACGCAACCGCCAACAGCCGCGGCGGCTCAAGATAACGAGTCGCTGTAGACTCTTGCTAAGCACGGCATGCCATAAGCCCTGCTCAGCAGGCAACAGAAAAGTATGTTAAAGAAAAAGCCGCACACTCAATAGGAATCTGCGGCTTTTTTATGCTCGGTATATGGTTAACTGCAAGTATCTTGTTAGCTATTGCTGGCTCAGCCGAGCACGCTCCTTGTATCCAAGCACGTTAGTCGGGCGAAAGATGCCCCGTTCTTACCCACAATTGGGTATCCGCCGCTACTTGTAAGTGCGGTTGACTGCCGGGCGCAAAGCGCAGCCAGCTTAAGCGCTCGTAAGTGTCATTTTTTTCAGTGCTAGCTTCAAGACTGGTTTCAGTGCAGTCTTGCGTATCACTTACAGCTAACGCAGTGTTGGTCAGGCTCCCCGTTAATACTAATAGCTCTAATCCACCTTTATAACAACAAGCCGGAAAGGTGCCGCCTTCTGGAAAGTGCAGCACGCTGGTATGCACGCCATTATAGTGATGGAGCGGTAAACGCCGATAACCGGCAGAACCGCTGATCCATAACTGCTGCTCCGGTAACACTGTTAGCCACTTGTTATCATCAATAGCAAACTGATTGAGTTTGACAAAAATGGTACAGCCATGCTCTGTAAAGGAGCCATGGCGACTGCCCGGTGGATGGCGCGCATAAGTGCCGGCTGGATAATCGCCATTTTCGTCGGAAAACACGCCCTCTAACACCCAAAACTCTTCACCCAAAGGATGCAGGTGCTCAGGAAAGCGCGCGCCGGCCTCAAAGCGTACTAGGCTGGTGACATGGCCACTTTCAGCTTGCTCTCGCTCAAGGGGATAACGCCACACACCGTTCGCCGGCGAAGGTTGCCAGTGATCGGCGTGATAAGGCAGGGAAAGGGATTCTAAGAAATTCATATTTAACATCGGTTCATGTCCCGACAGACGAGGGTGGCTCATACTCCCCTGCCCGCGCCTGTGGGTCAAGCCTGAAAAGCAGCGCTCGGCGCCCAGCACCAAGCGATCAGCTAATAACAAAACCGAAACTAAAGGCTCCCTTGCCACACCACTTTTTGCTACGAGAGCCAGCTCAAGAGCAATGACCTTTAACCTTACCTTTTAGTCTCTTTCGCTATTATCTCTATTTTTCCGTGCGTTCCGTGCGTTCCGTGTATTCCGTGGCAAAAAGTAGTTTTAGATGTTGATGGTTTTGTCGCTTACGGCTTTACGCTTCGGTAATATCATACCGATAACCGTCGCCGTCGGGCACGAAGGTGAGACGATGGCTGATGCAGCTGGGCGCATCTTGCTGATGGTGAGAGACAAACAACAGTTGAGTGCCACCTTCAGCTACCAGTAAATCAATCCAGCGCTTTACCCAATGGCGATTAAAGCTGTCTAAGCCTTGCAATGGCTCATCCAAAATTAAAATCGGCGGGTGCTTTACCATGGCGCGCGCAATCAATAACAAGCGCTGCTGGCCATATGAGAGATGGCGAAACGGCTCATTGGCTAAATGTCTCATGCCGAGCAAATTAAGCCATTGTTCGGCCAGTGCTAATTGAGTGCTGACGGGCTGTTGATACACGCCAATGGAGTCAAAAAATCCGGATAAAATCACCGCCTTGGGGGTGGCCGTAACGCGGTAATCTTGCTGCATACTGGTGCTGACATAACCGATGTGCTGCTTAATGTCCCAGATGCTTTCGCCACTGCCGCGCCGACGGCCAAATAAGGTCAAATCGTTGCTGTAACCTTGCGGATGGTCGCCGGTCACCAAACTCAGCAACGTGGATTTACCGGCGCCGTTCGGGCCAATTACTTGCCAGTGTTGGCCGGGGTCTACCTGCCAGTTTAAGCCGGTTAAAATCTGCTTATCCCCATAGCTGACTTGCATATTTCGCATCTGGATCCGCGGCGTGTCTGCATCTAGCTGGCGGCGTACTGCATCGGGATCTGCCGGTGGCAATGCTTGCTGGGTCGCCTCTAGGCTTGCCAAATGGCGCAATTGGCTGAGCTCTAAGGAGGCACTAACTTCAGTGCGTGGGCCCGTGACGCTGAGATCGCACTCGGTGAGAATGCCGAGCTGATCGCTAAAGTCCGGCAGCTCTTCTAAGCGGTTTACAATCAGTACCAAGGTCTGGCCTGCGCTGACTAACTCTTGCAACAAGCTCATTAAACCGGCGTGGGCGTCCACGTCTAAGCCGTCGAAGGGTTCATCTAAAATCAGCAACTCCGGGTTTTGTAACAAAGCGCGGCACAACAGCACTTTACGGGTTTCGCCGGTCGAGAGTAGTCGAAAGCTGCGATCTAACAAGTCGCTAATACCAAAGCGCGCGGCCAGTGTGTTTAATTGCTCGGCATCACCACCCAGCTCTTGCATTATTTGGCGCGCCGTGTGCCCAGGGTCTTGATAATCCAGCAAGTCACTTTCATCTTGCTCGCGCTCTCTGTCCGCCAAGGCTTGCAACTGTTCAAACGACACCCATTCTATGGCGTTAAAACTATTGTGCAGCGTTCCATTGAGCAAGGTGAGTTCACCAGCCAAGGCGCGCGCCAAGGCGGTTTTACCGCTGCCATTCGCCCCCACAAAGCTCCAACATTGGCCTGACTGCACCTCGAGCTGAGAAATAGTCAATTGATGCTGGTCACTAATAGCAAACTCGGCACTATCAATACAAATAGCGGCATTAGAAATAGCGGTCATAGAAGACAAACGTCCTTTTCGGTCAGTTTAAAGAAAAATCCTATCATCAACATCTCTAGCCTGTGATGCAAGTCACAGGAGAAAGAAAGTGATAAACGGCTAACTGTGAGCCAGAGCGCAGCCGTCACCATAAGAACAGGCTAACGTTAAGGTGTAATCTTTCTTAAATTAAGGGATGCCCTATGCGCTATGAGTCTTCATCATTACACGAACTTAATTTGTTGCTGAATTTTGACTTAGACACCACACAACAGGGTATTAAGGTGCATAAAGATGCGGAGCCTACTGTGGTGGCTGCCGCGAAATCTTTATATGACAAAGGCTTAATTACCTTAAATGACGGCGGCTATTTAACCGACCTAGGCCGTGATGCTTGCCTGCATGCACAGTCTTTGTTGACGCTGCTGCGCGCGCCAGCAATGGCTTAGTGAGGCGGGAAAGAATAACTAACTGAATAACGGACACAAAAATGCCGGCAATTCATTGCCGGCATTTTTATTTTTTATAATGAGCAAACTTGCTCATTAAGCGTTAATTAACGCTTAAGATCAGCCGAGTGCTGGCTCAGGTACTTAGCAACACCTTCGGTAGATGCTTCCATACCTTGCTTGCCTTTTTCCCACTGTGCCGGGCACACTTCGCCGTGCTCTTCGTGGAACTGCAGTGCGTCAACCATGCGCAGCATTTCGTCGATGTTACGACCCAGTGGCAGATCGTTCACTACTTGGTGACGAACCTGGCCATTGTTATCGATCAAGAAAGAACCACGGAAAGCCACGCCTGCTTCTGGGTGCTCAACGTCGTAAGCCTTACAGATTTCGTGCTTAATGTCGGCAACCAGTGGGTATTTAACCTGGCCAATACCGCCGTTTTCAACGCTGGTGTTACGCCATGCGTTGTGGCTGAACTGAGAGTCAATGGACACGCCGATCACTTCAACACCGCGCTTTTGGAACTCTTCAAAACGATCGTCAAAGGCGATCAGTTCTGAAGGGCACACAAAGGTAAAGTCCAGCGGGTAGAAAAACAATACCGCCGCTTTGCCTTTGGTGAATTCTTTCAGGTTGAAGTTTTCTACGATTTCGCCATTGCCCAGTACAGCTGCAGCGGTAAAGTCAGGGGCCTGACGGCCTACCAATACGCTCATGTCTATCTCCTTGGTGAGTACATATACTTATGGATTTGCCGCAATAGAGTTGCCACAAACCTCGTCGTTCAACTAGTTAATATATGGGCGCGGTACGCAAAACCCAAGGGCAGAGACGACGAGAAGTCACGACAAGTGTTTGTTTGCACAATATATCAGCAATTTACTGATCCATAGCTGCACGTTAAGCTAAGCATGTCGCTATACCTGCACTTCAGGAAAGTACCATTAACAAAGTGCGTGTTGAGATTTGGTTAGCCTTATTGGGACATAAATACGAACAAACTAGACGGTTAACGCGGCTATTAAACAGGCTCTCACCGAATTTAAGCAATAAATGCGTAAAAAGCTCGACATTCAGTGCTAAATTCGCAAACTAGCTCCCTAAATCTCTTTTTAATTACAAAACCCTAAGGATAAACAATGAATCCTGTTGTTATCGCCGTTAGCTTGATGCTGGTCCTCAGCTTGCTGCGCATCAACGTGGTAATCGCCATTACCTTAAGTGCCATCGTCGGCGGCATGGTGGGCGGTTTATCACTCACAGAGTCCGCCAATATCTTTGCCGGTGGCTTAGGCGGGGGCGCCACTATCGCCCTGAGCTATGCCATGTTGGGCGCTTTTGCCGTGGCCATTGCGCGCTCCGGCATTACCGACTTGCTGGCCTTTAAAATTATCAAAGCGCTCGGTCAAAACGCCAGTGCGGGCCGCATGCTGTGGATCAAAGCCTTGCTATTGGCGACCATACTCTTGGTCGCAGTTTCCTCGCAAAACTTGGTGCCGGTTCATATCGCCTTTATTCCGATTTTGATCCCGCCGCTGCTGCATGTAATGGCGAAGCTCAAGCTTGACCGCCGCGCCGTAGCCTGTGTGCTGACCTTTGGTTTAACCGCTACTTATATGATGTTGCCGGTGGGCTTTGGCGGTATTTTTCTGCACACCGTATTGTTAGCCAACATGCTGGAAAATGGCGTAGAAGTGACTAAGTCCATGCTGCCGATTGCCATGGGCATCCCGGTATTTGGCATGTTTTTAGGCCTGTTAGTGGCCTTGTTTTTTACCTACCGCAAACCACGCCACTACGACGAAAGCAAAATTGTTGCCGTCGAACCAGAGCATATCCAAATTCACGTGCCGCACTTATTCGTGGCCGCCATTGCCATCTTAAGTGCCCTGAGCCTACAGCTTTATAGTAACTCCATTATCTTAGGTGCCATGGTTGGCTTTGTGATATTCACCCTAGGCGGCGTCGTTAAATACAAAGAAAGCCAAGATGCCTTCACCCAAGGCGTGAAGATGATGTCGTTGATCGGCTTTATTATGATTGCCGCCGCCGGCTTTTCCGCCGTGATTAAAGAAACCGATGGTATTGGCAGCTTGGTGCAAGCCGTGGAAATGAGTATGGGCGACAATAAGCCGTTGGCCGCGTTAATGATGCTGATCGTAGGCTTGCTGATCACCATGGGCATTGGCTCTTCGTTTTCGACCATTCCCATCATTGCGCCTATTTATGCACCTTTGTGTCTGGCGCTGGGCTTTTCGCCCTTGGCGGCATTGGCCATTATTGGCACGGCAGGCGCGCTGGGCGATGCAGGCTCTCCGGCCTCTGACTCCACGCTCGGCCCCACCTCTGGCTTAAACGCCGATGGCCAACACGACCATATTTGGGATTCAGTCGTACCGACCTTTATTCATTACAACATTCCCTTAATTGCCTTTGGTTGGTTTGCGGCTATGGTGCTTTAACTGCTAGCTGTACGCCTTACGTTTTACGTTTTACGCTATCCGTTAAACATAAAATATAAAAAGCCGTCAACCCACATGGGGTTGGCGGCTTTTTTGGTTAGAGAAAGGCATAGCACTGGGGAGCGCTGGTGCACCGTAGAGGCCGCTTTAGCTGGCCGGTGGCGCGCAGCGGCACAAGAAACCATCAACCAACACCAAGTTTAATATCAGTGTTGTTTTTAGGTTCTTAGTTCTGCGACGCAAGATCGGCCAACTGAAGCGGCCTTTACCCAATAGCAAAACTATACGCTGCTTTAGGTTCGATGTTTTTTCTTGATGTTGAGGGTTTGGTTCGCCATTGAACTCAAAAAAATCGCATTATCTAATTGCGAGATGCCAACCTTAAAGGCACACTGCGGCCTTAAAATTGAGTTGTAATAAAAGGAATGGCTTGGCCGCCCATGGTGGGAGTGATAACGCCTTCAAGTTCCTTGTCGACTCGCCCACATTTATTACGTTGAGGAATTAAACATGGCAATGGTTAGTGTCGCCGCCACCCAGATGGCTTGTAGCTGGGATCAAGATGACAATATCGCGCGTGCCGAACAGTTAGTGCGCGACGCCGCCGCTCAAGGCGCACAGATTATTCTTATTCAAGAGCTCTTTGCCGCACCCTACTTTTGTATCGACCAAAGTCCAGAGCATTTTGCGCTGGCCCAAGAAGTGGATAACAGCCCGCTGATCCGCCATTTTCAAGCGCTGGCTAAAGAGCTGGCCGTGGTGTTGCCATTGAGCTTTTTTGAGCGCGCCGGTACCGCCTTTTATAACTCACTGGTGGTGATCGATGCTGATGGCAGCGTGTTGGATCTGTATCGAAAAACGCATATTCCGAATGGCCCTGGCTATCAAGAAAAGCAGTTTTTCACGCCCGGCGACACCGGCTTTAAAGTTTGGCAAACCCGTTATGCCAAAATTGGCGTGGCCATTTGTTGGGATCAGTGGTTTCCTGAAACTGCCCGCAGTATGGCGTTAATGGGTGCAGAACTAATGTTCTTCCCCACCGCTATTGGCACCGAGCCCCAAGATGCCAGTATCGACAGCCAGCCGCATTGGACGCGTACTCAACAAGGCCACGCCGCCGCCAATTTGGTGCCGGTAATAGCGTCCAACCGCATTGGCACCGAGCACAGTAAGTTTATCGAGGGCCTTGAAACCACCTTTTACGGCTCCTCCTTTATTACCGACGAACTAGGCGCCTTGGTGCAACAAGCCGATAAAACCACTAGCGGCGTTATCGTCCACAGCTTCGACTTAGAGCAGATTGCGAATACCCGCGCCAGTTGGGGATTGTTCCGCGACCGTCGCCCTGCTATGTATCACACTGTGCAGACCTCAGACGGCAAACGCGAAGGTGGCCGATAATGGCTAACTTTTACATGCCCGGCGAATGGGCAGCACAAGAGGCGGTGTGGATGATTTGGCCCCATCGCCCCGATAACTGGCGTGAGCAAGCCGCACCCGCACAGGCCACCTTTGCCAAATTGGCTGAGGCCATAGCGGTCGCGACACCTGTGTATATGGCAGTGCCTGAGCAAGACATGCCTAAGGCCAAGGCGATAATGCCCGCACACGTCAAACTCGTGGCCATCGACAGTGATGATGCTTGGGCTCGGGATACAGGCCCCACCGTGGTGCTGAATAACCAAGGCGAGCGTGCTGGCATTAGCTGGGTGTTTAACGCTTGGGGTGGCGAGCAAGAAGGCTTGTATGAGTCATGGGACCAAGACCAACTCATGGCCAGTGCCATGTTGCGTGAGCTTGGCATCACCCAACAAGATAACGCCTTGATCTTAGAAGGCGGCTCGATTCATGTGGACGGTGAAGGCACCCTGCTCACCACGGCTGAGTGCTTACTCAATCAAAACCGTAATCCGGATTTAAGCCAAGCCGACATCGAGCAAGTATTGGCTGAGTCTTTGGGCGTGACCCATTTTATCTGGCTGCCATTAGGAGTGCATCTGGATGAAACCGACGGTCACATCGATAACATGGCCTGCTTTGCCCGCCCCGGTGAAGTGATACTGCACTGGACGGACGATGCCGCCGACCCGCAATACGCCCGTTCACAAGCCGCGTATAAAGTGCTGAGTGAAGCACGAGATGCGCAGGGCCGTGCGCTTAAAATCTGGAAGCTTCCCCAGCCAGGCCCCTTGTACATCACAGAGCAAGAAGCCGCCGGTGTGCAAACTGGATCCGCCATACCCAGGGTGGCCGGTGAGCGCATGGCCGGCTCTTACGTGAATTTTTTAATCACCAATCAGCGGTTAATCTTTCCGTTGCTCGACCCTAAGACGGACGGTGCAGCCCAAGCCATGCTGGAAACTATCTTCCCCGAGCTTGAAGTCGTGGGTATAGCAGCGCGCGAGATTTTACTCGGCGGCGGTAATATCCACTGCATCACTCAGCAGATCCCTAAAAGTACACCGAGCGCCTAGCACCAAGCTAAAGACAGGCACCGCTTTATCGGTGCCCTGTTATAGATAAATAGCTTGTAGTGTGGCCCTGTTTTATTTAAAGAGTATTCGCCACTGTCTTGCTCGTTGTTTCAACACATCCAGCTACGCTGGCCCGCCGAAGTCCTCTTTACCAAAGAGACGGGCGGCTACAAAATATCGTCCTTCTGTAGTAAATATTTAAACTCATCCAGCTACGCTGGTCGACAGAAACAAAAAACCCGAGTCTGTGTCACAGACTCGGGTTTTATTTTTCTTGGTGCTTGGCGCTCGGCGCTGTTGGCTACTTAGGCCTTACACTGCCATTGAGGCCAGTGAGGCGCTGCAATGCGGGCAGTTGTTGGTCTAAGCTAGCCTTACTCGCAGGACCCACCCAAACGCGGTTTAGCTCGCCTTCGCGGGGGGTACTGGGCGTAGTTTGTGCGTTATAGCCCGCCGCTCTTAGCTTCTGCACTAAGGCGTTCACGTTTGCCGCATTACGAAACGCACCCAGTTGCACCACAAATTGACCTTGTGCAGCACCAGCTGGCTGTGCGGGAGCTTGAGGCGCCGCTTGTTGAGTTTGTGGCTGTGGCGTCACGACTCTGGGCTCAATTTGCTGTATTTGCCCTGCTACCAGCCGTGGCTGAGCTACTGGCTGCGGGGCAGGCTTAGTCACTGGCTGTGGCGCTGGCTGCGGGACAGGCGCAGGTTTAGGCTGCGGTGCCGGTGCCTGAACCACAGCTTGAGGTTGCGGTGCGGGTTTAGGCGCGACCGGCGGCGCTTCTTGCGTTTGCTCTATGGTCCACACTTCAGCGACCGGCTGAGCTGGCGCTGCTTGCTGTGGGGCAGATTGCTGTAAACCCGCCTGTTGTGCAGCCGCTTGCTGAGCCGCCAGTTGCTCCGCTGCCGCTGCCACTTGTTGCGCAGCTTCTGCCGCTCTACCGGCCGCTTCTGTGCCTGGGCGAGGCGGTGGAGTAATGGCTTGCAAAGGCGCATCAAGCTGCGGGCGCAGCGGTATGGTTACGGCTTCGTCAGGCACGAGCTGTTTTTTACCGCTCAGTAAGTCCGGTAAAAAAATTACCCCAATGGCCACTATGATCACGGTACCGATTAATCGCTGCTGAAACTGTGTGGCCAAAGCCCGCTCCTTCACTAAACGCCGCTACCGGCATAATTTATGGCTTGTTTGCCACCGATTTTTTTACTAACTGACTTATTTCTAACTCATGGTTTGCTAACTAATTATTTGCTGACGTTTTCATTGCCACTCTTTGCTCGCCAAAATGTCGGCAACCGTAAAAAAAGAGCCGAACGCAATAATCACATCTTGCTCATTAGCATCGATTTCTGCCGCAGCCAAAGCCTCAGCCACAGAATCAAAACAGGCACCGGCTTGCCACTGCGCTAATTCAGCCGCACTGGCGCCGCGTGGCCCCCCCAAGCTGGCTAAATACCAGCCATCAAGTTGGTCCGCTAACGGCGCTAAGCTGTGTTCAATGTCTTTATCTTTAAGCATACCTACCACGCCTAATAAACGCCCAGACTTTCTAATGCGGCTGAGTTGGCTCGCAAGATACTCAGCAGACTCAGGATTATGGGCCACATCTACCCACAACTGTGCGCTAAGTTGCTGTAAACGCCCAGTTAATTGGGCCTGCATCAAGCCGTTACGAATAGCTTGCTCGCTCAGTACAAACGGCGATAAGGCCAGCGCCGCAAGAGCGGTGGCCGCATTCATCACCGGTAGCGCAGGTGTGGGCAAATCGTCCAATGCCAAGCCTAAGCCATGAAACGACCAAGTCGTGCCGGCAACTTGCCCCTGTTTGTCTGCTAACGACCAAGTGTAGTCACGCCCAGTGCAAAACAGTGGCGTATCAAGGCTGGCCGCATGGGCCAACAACGAGGCCGGTGGATTGGCATCGCCGCACACTGCCGGTTTCGCGCGTCGAAAAATGCCGGCTTTTTCAAAACCGACACTCTCGCGGTCATCGCCTAGCCAGTCTGTGTGATCCAAAGAAATAGTGGTGACCACGGCTTGTTCAGAGGCCACCACATTAGTGGCATCTAACCGCCCGCCTAAGCCGACCTCTAATAACACCACCTTGGGTGCAGCGGCGCGAAATAGCCACAGTGCCGCCAGTGTCGTGAACTCAAAATACGTGAGTGCCGTTTCACGACCCTCATCATCAAGCCGCGCTGCTTCTACCGCTGCAAAGGCGTCACAAAAATCCGCGGCTGCAGGGCTGTTACCGTTAATGCGCACCCGCTCACGATAATCGACTAAGTGAGGCGAGGAATATACGCCCACACTCACGCCACCCGCACGCAGCATGGACTCCAGCAAGGCACAGGTGGTGCCTTTGCCATTGGTGCCACCAACGGTTATCACATGGCTTGGCAAACTGAGCAAGTTTAAGCGCTCAGCCAGCAATGACATGCGCGCTAAACCCAGCTCAATATGAGCCATATTGAGCCCTTCCAGCACCACTAACCAGTCCGCTAAGGTGCGCTGCTGCTCAAGCTTAGATACAGACTCAGGCTCAACCATGCGGCTCATTAGACTTTTACCGCCTCATGATCTAATGGCTTGCTTTCAGCAGCCTCAAGATTCATCAGTTTACCCACTAAACCGGCCACGGTATCGCGCATTTCACGACGATCCACAATCATGTCGATGGCACCGTGCTCCAGCAAGAACTCACTGCGCTGGAAGCCTTCAGGCAATTTTTCACGTACGGTTTGCTCAATTACCCGCGGGCCGGCAAAACCGATTAACGCTTTAGGCTCGCCAATATTAATGTCGCCTAGCATGGCCAAACTGGCGGACACGCCGCCCATGGTCGGGTCGGTTAATACGGAAATAAATGGCAAACCTGCTGCTGATAAACGATTTAAGGCAGCACTGGTTTTGGCCATTTGCATCAAGGAGAACAAGGCTTCTTGCATGCGCGCGCCGCCAGATGAAGAGAAGCACACCAAGGCGCGGCGATCTTCGATACAGGCATTTACCGCTTCAATAAAGCGAGCACCCACCACCGATGCCATGGATCCACCCATAAAGGAGAATTCAAAAGCACACACGGCTACAGGCAGGCCTTTTAAGGTACCCGTCATGGCAACCAGTGCGTCTTTTTCATTGCTGGCTTTTTGGGCCGCACTAATGCGGTCTTTATAGCGCTTAGAGTCTTTAAACTTCAAGATATCTTGTGGCTCAAACTCCACGCCCAATTCTACGCGGTTCTGCGCATCGAGGAATTTATCCAAGCGTAAACGCGCGCCAATGCGCATGTGGTGATTACACTTAGGGCACACTTCTAATTGGCGTTCGAGCTCGGCACGGTATAAAACTTGCTCACAGCTGCCACATTTGCTCCACACCCCTTCTGGGACGCTCTGACGACGAATACCAATGTTTTTATTCTTAGGAAGAATTTTGTCTAGCCAGCTCATGGAAATCCTTAGCTTGATTGCATCATTAATCTATAGGCTGTTGGCTTACTGTTGCCGGCGTTTCTTATTCCCAGCAACTGCCCACCATCTGATGGCGGGCATTAAACCATATATCAGCCTTTAGGTTGATAAAAAGGTGAGTAAAAAAGTTCACTTCGAAGACGGTTAGAGACGCTGTTTAGTTTTCTATACGACTCAGCTTGGCTCTCTATACCGCTCAATTGTTTTGTTCGCGTGTCACTGTACCCTTTGCCCTGAGTGTACTTGGCCTGCTACTTAAGCCCTGCGCCTTAGCGCAAGGACTCTGGTAGCCATAAGGGCCCAGCTGCAGGCTTAGGCACCTCAAAGGCATCAGGATAATCCACAGCCACCATATATAAACCGCCGGCCTTAGCCGTGTGCCCCGCCAATCTACGATCGCGCACCGCCAATACTTCACCCACCCACGCCTCGTCTGCATCACCTAAGCCCACCTTAATTAAGGTGCCGGCAATGTTACGTACCATATGGTGTACAAACGCATTGGCTTTCACATCTAACACCACGTAATGCCCATAACGCTGCACATTTAAATGCAAAATGGTGCGGTGCGGGCTGTGCGATTGGCATTGCAGGGCACGAAACGAGGTAAAGTCGTGTTCACCCACTAAACACTGGCCCGCAGCGTGCATTTTGTCTGCATCTAACTCGCCCACATAATGGCTGACGCCACTGTGCAAAATGGCAGGCCGCATATTGTGGTTATAAATAATGTAGCGATAACGGCGCGCGGTAGCACTGAAGCGCGCATGAAAATCATCAGGCATGGGCTTAGCCCAGCGCACGGCAATGTCTTTGGGTAAATTGGCATTCATGCCTAAGGTCCAAGCACTGGCTTGGCGATCCGCATGGGTGTCAAAATGCACCACTTGGCCGAGGCCATGCACGCCGGTATCGGTACGGCCCGCGCATTGTACCAACACTGGATGATTAGCAACTTTAGATAGGGCTTTTTCTACCTCAGCTTGCACACTGGTCACGTCTCGTTGCCGTTGCCAGCCAAAATACTGACTGCCGTCATACTCGATGCCAAGGGCAATGCGCATAAATTAGTTCCAAGGGGATTAAAGGGAGCGATTATACTCGTTAATCTACAAAATTGAATACCGACCCCATAAATGGGGTCGGTGAGCATCAACCGCGTTTATCGAGCCGCTGTAATAGCTTCTTCGCATCACGCTGTTGCTCAGCGTTGCCGCGTTCAAGCGCTTCATTAAGCAGGTCACGGGCGCTGTCGATATCGTCAATTTCCAGATAAGCGCGGGCCAAGTCGAGTTGGCCGCTCATGCCACCTTCATCAATATCAATGTCTACGCCCTGCCCTTGACCAATCACGCTGGCATAATCGTCTAGCTCCAGATCTAATTTACGCTCGCGATCTGGATCTGGGCCTTCGCCCCGCTCCGCATCGGCCATCAGCTCGTCGACAGACACATAAGGTTCAGGATCCGGCGCTGACTCAAGCTCAGATTCCATGTCGGCGATTGATTCAGCGGGCCAGTCGTCAACCAAACGGGCCGGCGGCTCATCCTGCTCAATTGGCGCTTGCTCCGCAACGTCTGCCGTTAGTGGGGCTGCTTCGGCAGTCGTGGGCGGATTAAATAAATCGTCCAGCTCTTCATTACTGAGCGAGTCAGTGGTGGTCGTTAATGGTATTTCGTCTTCAAAGAGCTGATCTTCAAGCGGTATATCTTTAGGTATGTCATCTTCCAACGGCTCGTCTTCGAATTCTTGATCTTCAAACTGCTCATCTTCAAACAAGGTATCTTCGAATAACGGATCTTCATCCACTTCAGGCTCAAGCTCGGGGGTTAGCTCTGGCTCAGGAATGAGTTCAGGTTCAACAACCGGCTGTGGTGCCTCGACCTCTACTTGCCGACCGGCTTCCGCTTCTTCTAATTGTTGCTGTTCTTCTAAGAAGCGCGCAAACGCATCTTCATCTATGTCTTGCTCAGCAATGGGCTCAGGGCTGGCAAAGGCATCGGCTTCATCGTCGAGACTGTCATCAGCCGTGGCAAACAAGTCGTCAAACTCATCCCGCTCATCGTCCATTATCATGCTGTTTTCAGTTAATGCTTGCTCTTGGGCGGCGAGATCGCGACGCTCACGATTGCGCCACCACAAGGTAAACAAGGCCAGCAACAACAAGGCCGGTAAGATGAGGATCAGCGCCAAGTTAATGGGGTTATTCAGCAACTCTTGTAACCAACCTTTAGGCTCGGCCTCTGGGGCCACATCTTGACTCGATCGCTCATCGGTATTGGCTTTAAGCGCGGCCACTTCGGCGCTTAATTGCGCCAAATGTTGGCGTAACGCCTGATTATTATCCGCCAAACTGGCTAACTGCTCATTAGACATGGACACCTGCTCACGCAGCTCGTCCATCAATTGCAGCTGTAGACGATTTAACGCCATATCTTCTGCTTGTTCAGGCGTGGCGGGGGTATTGTTTGCGGCGATTATCGGTGCCGCTTTGGGCGCAGTTAAGCCATTGGTCGCCGCCTTAGGCTCAGTTAAGCCATTAGCAGCAGGCGTGGGCTCAGTCACCGGAGGCCGCGCGGCCGTGGGTGCCGCCGTGTTAGTACTGGCTATCGGTTGCGCTGCTGGCTGAACTGTCGGTTTAGGTGCTGGTTTAGGCGTCACAGAGCTAACTTGTGCCACGGCAACTTGAGGTCTGGCTGGTGCTGTAGCCCCTTGCACGACGCGGCGATTGCCTTGGCGCGTTAAACGGCTAAATTCTGTTTGCGCTTCGCCGGCCGAACGCTGGCGTGCTTGACTCGCGGTGGGCAGACGTAATTGCACGCCGCGCTGTAAGTTATTGATATTACCACGCACAAAGGCGCGCGGATTAAGGTGATACAAGGCCACCATGGTTTGCTGCACCGTTACCGGCGAGCGCGTATATTTTTCGGCTATGGTCCACAGCGTATCTGTACTGCGCACCGGCCCATATTGGCCCGCCGCTGTGGCAGCCGGGGCGGGTATAGTGCCAATTTGTTGAATAGGGCGAGTTTGCTGAGCCGGGCTGGCTTGTGGTACGGCGGCAGGACGATCCGGCTCACGGGTTTGCGCGCTGTCTGCAGACTCAGGCCCGCGCAGCTCAATATAAAAGTCGCCTTGAGCCAACACGGCGCTACTGGCTACCCAAGCCGCCAAGCCAACACCAAGATAGGGTTTAAGTCGTTTTATCACGTTTATTATGTCCTTTGTCCTGACGCTGTGCCCGCACCTTTAAGGGTCATCATGGCCTACGTATATTAACGAGTGTAGAAAAAACAGTGCCAAGAGGAACAGAGCCTCAGCCATTTACTGCTTGAATGCTCAAGCTTACGCGATCCGCTAACGATTTTTATACTTTAGAGGCGTTTATACTTTAAAACCTAATCCCTGCGCCTGTGCCGTGTCTGCGGTTTTAGAATCTGAGACTAATTGTAATGAGGCCAACTCACGGCGCTCCGGATACTGCTTACGCAAGCGGTCAAAAAAGCCGGGCTGACCGAGGGCTGACCGAAATGCCGCGTCATCTACGCTAATGTCGTATACCAGCCCCACCAAACGCGCCAGCAAAGACTGATCCAAGCAGGCTGCTAGCTCAACGCGTGTAAACGCGGGTACTGGCAGTAATTGCGACAACGAATGTGTCGGCGTTAACTGTTCAAGCTCAGCCAAGGCCTGATATAAGGCAAAAGTACCCCGCGCCTTGCCCTCTAAGCTGTAACCGGCGATATGTGGCGTGGCCAACAACACATGAGGCACTAAAGGCGCCAGTACGTTTGGCTCATCTTCCCACACATCCATCACCAGCGTTAATGGCGCATTACTCAGCTGGCGAGTTAACAGCGCAGCATTATCCCACACTTCGCCGCGACATGCGTTAATCAGCACTTGCTCGCCCTTAAGCTCGGCAATGTGGGTTTTATCTAACAGGTGCCAAGTGGGATGCGCACCACCACGGGTGATCGGCACATGAAAACTGACGATGTCGGCGGTGAGTGCTTGATTCAAATCGACAAAATCTGTCGGACTGCTTTGAGCACAGCGCAGCGCTTTAAATGGGTCGCACAACAGCACTTTCATACCCAGCGCTCTCGCTCGCTGTACTACTTGCGAGCCAGTATTGCCCACGCCCACCACCGCCAGCGTTTTATCTTTAAGCTGCCAGTTTTTATGCGCCGCCACTTTGAGTAAGGCGGCCAACACATAATCGCCCACCGCCACCTTGTTACAGCCCGGCGCACTGGCAAAGGCAATGCCGCGCTCCGTCAAGAATTCAGTGTCTATATGGTCACAACCGATAGTAGCGGTGCCCACAAAGCGCAGTCGATTCGCTTTGGCCAGCAGCGCCTTTTTTACCTGCGTAATGGAGCGCACTAACAACACGTCCACATCGATTAACTGTTCAGGGCTCAAGTCTCGACCTGGGCAGGTAGTAATGTCTGCCCAATCACCAAACAATTCTTGCACATAAGGCATATTCTCATCGGCAAGCAATTTCATAGACGTCCTCTTCGGTGACGGGGTGTTTTCTCGGTATTTTAGCCGTTAATGAAATAAGTTTCAGCTATCATTGCCCCGCGGTTTTGTTAGTATCGCCGAACCTTCTTAATCTTTTTCGTAGTAATCACTTTATGAATCCCCGCTTATTACTTTTGGTACCGCTGCTATTAATCTTGCCAGTGGCTATCGCTAGTCTCGGTTATCAATGGCACTGGCATTGGTTTCCGTTACTCGACTTAGATGAAGCTCCGGCTTTGTTAGCCTACCTGATGACTTTATCCCTCGATAAAATTGGCATTGCCATTATTTTGTGCGCCTTAAGCGTGGTGGCGTTATACGGCTGGCGCCCACGATCTGGGCAATATGTGGTGTTCTTTTTTTGCTTAATGGCCGCCCTCGGCAGTGCCTTCGTCACTAAATCTGTGGCTAAGCAATACTTTAAAGAGCCACGACCCTATGTGATTTGGTTAGCCGAACAAGGCCGCTTGACCGACAGCAAGAGTTTTTATGCCCTGTTACCTTTAACGCGTGAACAGTGGCTGTCCGACAGTTTGAGTGACTTTTCAGAAGAAGAAATACCTAATTGGTTGAAATTACACTGGCAAGATGAAATCAGTTACTCCTTTCCCTCTGGTCATTCCATTGCCGCCATGACCATTGCCAGCTTTTATTGCCTGCTCTTCGCCTATCGCCGCCGCTCTCGGTGGTTAATTGCCGGTTTAAGCGTGTGGGCGGTGGGTGTATGCTATTCGCGCTTGCTGTTAGGTTTGCATTGGCCCATCGATATCTTGGCCAGCAGCCTATTAGGCGTACTGTTTGGCATGACGGGAGCCTACGCTTTTATCTATTGGGATAAGCGGGAACTGACAGCAGTAAGCCATAAGTAAGAAAAAGCCCTGTGAAGAGCGAAGAGGACGACAGAGCACCAAACCCTGAACCTATTTTTGCCACGGAATACACGGAAGTAGAGCGACAAGATAAGAGTGAAAAATCACATCTTTTTTGGAAGCCCTCAACCATCAGCTAAGTTGATTGCTCTCACGAGTTTTTTCAGTGAATGCTGTGTATTCCGTGGCGAAGAAATCTTTAGTCTTTAAGATCTCATCTCAGTGTTATGTTTACCCCTTAACCATTTACTTTTCACCCTTCACAATTAATTACTGGCCAAAATAACGCACAAAGGGCGCTGTTTCGCGCTCAGGTACCTTACGCACCGCCACTTGCGGCGTGCCTAAGTATAAGAAGCCGACAATTTGGTCTTGCTCGCTCAACCCCAGCGCCGTATGTACGCCGCGATCAAAAGCAAACCAGCCAGTGCGCCACACACCATTAAAGCCCGTAGCCTGGGCCGCCATTTGCATGGCCATAAGCGCACAGCCCGCCGACAAGTGTTGCTCTAACGCCGGCACCTTATCGTGGGGTTTCACTTTGGCCACCACGGTAATCACCATGGGTGCGCGCAGTGGCGCTTGGCGGGCATTGTCGATGGTGTCTGCATCTTCGCCCTTGGCTTGAGTGGCGGCGGCTAAAATCTCGCCCAACAAGGCACGTTGCTCGCCCTCAAACACGATAAATTCCCAGGGTGTTAAACCCGCATGATCCGGCGCGCGAAGGCCCGCCTTAAATATGTTTTCTAACTGCTCACCTGCCGGCGCGGGTGCATTCAAGCGTGGATTAGAGTGGCGGTTTAATAGCAGTTGCAAAGCATCCATGTGTACACCTTTTGAAATTTAAGCAAAATTATTGAAGGCAATACCATAACAGCGCCGAGCACCGAGCGCCAAGCACTCAGCAAAACACCGCCCCTTGTAGCCGCCATATTTAACAAAGAGTATTCGACTTGGTGTCTTATGTAGCCGCCCGTCTCTTTGGTAAAGAGGACTTCGGCGGGCCAGCATAGCTGGCGGGTTTAAAGATTTACGCCTGCGGCGTAATGCGCGAATAAATTTACGCCTACAAAAGACAACACAAAAATTAATGCTAGCCGCACTTAAATCACCAACGCCAACTCCATGCCTTGGCGAATGGCGCGTTTGGCATCTAGCTCTACGGCGACGTCTGCGCCACCTATGATATGCACCTTTTTACCCAGCGCCTCAAGCGGACCTAATAGCTCACGATTAGACTGCTGACCGGCACAAATAATCACATTATCTACCGGTAAACACAGTACTTGGCCATCGCGCTCTATATGCAAGCCCGTATCGTCGATGCGCAGATAGTTAACGCCTGCCCACACATGCACGCCGTGGTGCCGTAAGCTGGCTCTGTGGATCCAACCGGTGGTTTTGCCCAAACCTTTGCCCGGTTTATCTGCCTTGCGTTGTAATAACCAGACTTCACGGCTGGGGGTAATAGTGTGCGGTGCCATTAAGCCGCCTGCATTACGATAATCGGTATCTATACCCCACTCGGCCAGCCATTGCGGCAAACCTTGTGATTGCTCTTGCTTTTGCTCGTATGCTGGCTTGGCCACTAAAAACTCCGCCACATCAAAGCCAATGCCGCCGGCGCCAATAATGGCCACTTTTTCACCTAAAATCTTTTTTCCTACCACCGTATCGCCTACAGCAGCCTGGCTCCATAACACATCCAAATAGCTCAACACCTTAGGGTGCTCAATGCCTTCAATATTGGGCGTGCGCGGCACTATGCCGGCGGCCAAGATCACTTCATCAAAGTCGGTTAAATCTTTAGCCTCTGCCGCGCAATTTAGCCGCAACTCCACGCCCGCTTGAGCTAGTCGATGGCGAAAATAGCGCAGCGTTTCGCCAAATTCTTCTTTACCGGGGATTTGTTTGGCGTAATTAAACTGGCCGCCAATCTCAGTCCCTCGCTCAAACAAGGTCACCTGATGGCCACGCTCAGCGGCTTGGCAAGCAAAGCTTAAGCCCGCCATGCCCGCCCCCACTACCGCTAAGCGCTTGGCCGCAGGAGTAGGCGTGACCACCAACTCGGTTTCATAACAGGCTCTGGGGTTCACTAAGCAAGTGGCGCGTTTTTGGGCAAATACATGGTCTAAACAGGCCTGATTACAGGCAATACAGGTATTAATCAGCTCGCTTTGGTTTACGGCTGCTTTGTTAACAAACTCAGCATCCGCTAAAAAAGGCCGCGCCATACACACTAAGTCTGCTTGGCCGGAGGACAAAATATGCTCAGCCACCTCTGGTGTATTAATACGGTTCGTGGCCACCACAGGCACGCTAAGCGATTGCTTCACCCGCTCGGTCACCCAACTAAAGGCGCCGCGTGGCACGCTAGTGGCAATGGTGGGAATGCGCGATTCATGCCAACCAATGCCGGTATTAATAATGGTCACGCCGGCTTTTTCTAGGGCTTGGCCCAGCATTATCACTTCATCCAACGTAGAGCCGTTTTCCACTAAATCCAGCATCGATAGACGAAAGATAATAATAAACCGCTCCCCCACCTTGGCTCGCACTGCGCGCACTATCTCAAGGGCAAACCGCTGGCGACCTTCGTTGTCGCCGCCCCAAACATCAGGGCGCTGGTTGGTTCGGTTACAAATAAATTGGTTAATCAGATAACCTTCAGAGCCCATGATCTCCACGCCATCGTAGCCGGCTTGTTGAGCCAATTTAGCAGTGTGAGCAAAGTCTTTAATGCAGCCGCGAATTTGGCGTTCACTCATGGCACTGGGCGCAAACGGGGTAATGGGAGAAGCGACGGCGCTGGGTGCCACCGAAAACGGATGAAAAGCATAGCGCCCCGCATGCAAGATTTGCAGCGCAATTTTACCGCCCGCTTCCTGTACCGCTTGCGTTAATAGGCGGTGGCGTTTCACTTGCCAGCTAAAACTGAGTTGGCTGGCTTTAGGCGCTAAGCGGCCACGAAAATTAGGCGCAATGCCGCCGGTAATAATGAGCCCTACGCCGCCTTGGGCTCGTTCCCGATAAAATGCCGCCAACTTTTGAAAACCGCCCTTTTCTTCTTCAAGACCGGTGTGCATTGAGCCCATGATCACGCGATTTTTTAGGCGAGTAAAACCTAACTCTAAGGGAGCTAATAAATGGGGATACTGACTCATGCGGCCTCCGCTGCTAGCACCGATTTGGCTCTTTGAGGCTAATGCATCGCCGCGCGCCTTTCAAACATTTGTTTTAAATGAGCCATAAACGTCAAAATAGCGCCTGACTCTCAGAGCTATTGCCAATTCGCGGCGCTTTTAGTACGTACGTAGTGCGTGCGTTTGTGCATAGTATTGTGGCGCTGCAGCCGTCATAATGGTTGAAATTAAATAACATTCCGTTTAGGGCATTATTATGTGGGCTAAAATTAAATGGCTGTTCCGAGCACTGGTCAAAGTGTTCAATGTGATCCGAGTACTGATTACCACCTTATTACTGTTAATCATCGTCAGCTTTGGATTCATACTGTTTGGCTCCGATGAAAACACTCAGCCCTTACCCGATAAAGCCGCGCTAACACTTGCCTTATCCGGACCTGTGCTAGAGCAAGAAGCCCAAGCCTCTCCTAAACGTATGGCTGAAAAATGGCTGTCTGGCGATAACACTCCCCCGCCCATGACCTTAAGCCAAATTAAAACCGCGCTCGATATGGCCCGCACCGACGACCGCATCCAAGCACTGGTGCTGCAATTACAAAATATGACGGAGTCGAGCATTACAAAACTCGATGAAGTCGGTGCGGCCATACAAAAATTTAAAACCTCCGGCAAAACCGTATATGCCCTTGGTGATTACTACACTCAAGGTCAATATTATTTAGCCGCCCATGCGGATGAGATTTTACTTAATCCCGCCGGTGGTGTGTCTATTCAAGGCTTAGGTGTCTATCGCCTGCATTACAAGTCCGCCTTTGAGCGCTTTAATATTACCCCCCATGTATTTCGCGTTGGCACTTATAAGTCGTTTGTTGAGCCTTATATTCGTGATGATATGTCGGAAGAAAGCCGCGAAGACACCCAATTATGGCTCGGCCAGCTATGGCAGCATTATCAAGATAATATCGCCAAGCTGCGTAATATTCCCACCGATCACATTAGCCCTACCAAAGAGCAAATGCTGAGCCGCTTCGCCAAGGTTAACGGCGATCCTGCACAATATGCACTTGAGCAAGGTTTGGTCGACCGCTTAGCCACCCGCTCCGACATGCTGCAAACCGTGGCCGAGCAAGTGGGTTGGAACAAGCAAACCAATCAATATATGAGCTTAGACGTGCTCAGCTATTTGAATCATCACCAGATCTCGACCAAACAAACCGCGAGCACCATTCCTGCGGTGGGCATTATCACCGCCAGCGGCGCCATTATGTCTGCGGAGACTGCCACGCCCAATAGCATTAATGATGAGCATTTAACTCAGCTCATTAATGAAGCGCGCTTAGACGACCAAATTAAGGCCTTAGTGCTGCGCATAGACAGCCCAGGTGGCAGCGCCTTTGCCGCGGAGCAAATTCGCAGCTCCCTGCTTAACTTTAAAGCAAGCGGTAAACCGCTGGTTATTTCTATGGGCAGCACAGCCGCGTCTGGAGGCTATTGGATAGCGGCGGACGCCGACAAAATTTACGCCTCGCCCACCACGCTGACCGGCTCCATTGGCGTATTTGGCTTATTTTTAACCTTTGAAGAAGCACTGCAAAAAGTGGGCCTGAATACCGACGGTGTGGGCACCACCGACTTTGTGGGCGCGGGCATCACCACCGGCTTGCCGGATCACGTGAAAGACATGATTCAAATGAGCGTTGAGCATACTTATGGCCAGTTTGTCAGCATAGTGGCCAAGGGTCGGGATATGCAGCCAGCCGAAGTTGAGCGCGTCGCCCAAGGCCACGTGTGGACCGGCCAAATGGCCTTAGAGCTCGGCTTAGTAGATGAGCTCGGTAGTATAGACGATGCGCTAGTGGGGGCCGCATTACTGGCTAACTTAGGCGAGTTTGACGTTAAGCCGGTGAAGCTACCCATGTCTGCGAAAGACAAGTTACTGGCGCAATTTATGGGTGATTCCACCGTTCTTAGCGACATCGCCATGGCCGCCCTGCCGCAAGCGTTGCGCCCAGCAGCCCTGCTTGTACAACAAGAAGTCAGCAGCTTAGGGCAATTTAGCGATGTGCGCGGTCAGTATGTATTGTGCGTGCCGTGTCAGGGATTCTAAGCGTGAGGTGCGAGTCGTAATGGGTGAAGGGTTTAGGGTGAAGAGAACGAGATAAACCCTCACCCTAAACCTATTTACGAGCAGCACGGAAACAGAAATCAAATCTAACAGGGATGTTATTGATAAGGGCTGAAACATGTCTATTTTTAAGGCTTGTTTCGTCCTCTTCATCCTTGACTGTTTTCATCGCTCTTCGCTCGTGTTCTTCCGTGCTTATAATAAATAGTCGTGGCAGAAAAGCCTTTAGTCTTGAGGTAAACGTTAATGGCGAAAAAGAACATCTATATCGCCTACACTGGCGGTACTATTGGCATGCAACAATCCCCTAGAGGCTATGCGCCGGTGGCGGGTTTTATGGCCAAGCGCTTGGCTGCTATGCCCGAGTTTCATTATCAAGAAATGCCGGCCTTTCATGTGCACGAATACCAGCCACTGATGGACTCCGCCGACATGACTCCCGCCGATTGGCAACACATTGCTGACGACATTCAAACCAACTATCAAGATTACGACGGCTTCGTGGTGTTACATGGCACAGATACCATGGCCTTCACCGCCTCTGCGCTGTCTTTTATGCTCGAAGACTTGGATAAACCGGTGATCGTAACGGGCTCACAAATTCCGCTGGTGAAGCTCAGAACAGACGGTCGCCCTAACTTATTAAATGCACTCTATATAGCGGCACACTTTCCCATTAACGAAGTGGGATTATTTTTTAATAACCGCTTATACCGCGGCAATCGCGCCAGCAAAGAGCATGCAGACGGCTTTGAGGCTTTTGACTCCCCCAACTTCCCGCCCTTACTTAACGCCGGTATTAATATCAGCTTAGAGGCCGGAAAACTGGGCCAAGCCGGCGGCAAACCTCTGACCGTGAGCGCGATCACCCACCAACCCATCACTATGGTTACCTTGTATCCGGGCATCAGCCCGCAAGTGCTGGCCAACCAATTGCAGCCGCCGGTAAAAGCGCTGCTGCTGTTGTCTTACGGCGTGGGCAATGCCCCCCAAAATCCCGCCATGCTCAAGTTATTGTCCGAAGCTAGCGCGCGCGGCGTGATTATTGTTAACCTTACTCAGTGCCAGCGCGGCAGCGTGAATATGCACGAGTATGCCCCTGGCCGAGCACTGGCAGCCGCCGGTGTGGTGTCCGGTTTTGATATGACCACAGAAGCCGCCCTCACCAAGCTGCATTATTTACTCAGTAAAAACCTCACGCCTGATGAAGTACGCAGCCTAATGGGTAAAAACTTACGAGGGGAATTAACGAGATAAGGCCAACCCTATTTTGCAACGGAAGAACGCAGAATACACGGAAAAACAGTGCGCAGTTCTGAAAAAACATTATGGGTAAAATCAGGATTAGAGCGCGCGGTTAAGCCGTCATCCTGACGTACGTCAGGATCTCAGGTTGAGTTTTGTAGGCGAACACTTGTTCTCGCATTACGCCGCAGGCGTAAATAAGGGCCTTGTAGGCAGCGTTAAGTTTAAAGCCGTAAGCTGCTCGGCGCTAAGTTGCATTATGTGCTGCGGTTATTCTTGCTTGTCAGGTGTGATGCTGTGACGATTAGACAGAAGTGATACTCTTAAATTCTAAACTGCTGAATTTTAACGAAAAGGAGTCACATAGTGAAAAAACTAATATTGACCGCGCTAGCACTCACCATATCAGCGCCAGCAATGGCCCAGCAAATACCCTCAAGCGCCATTGAGCAGTGCGCAGTGATTGAAAGCAATCTCGCCCGACTCAAATGCTATGACCAACTAGCCAAGACGCACAACCTTAGCGGCTCGCACCCAGATCAAGCTCAAATGGGCGGCATAGGACAATGGACGGTTGAGAAAAAAACAGACCCTATTGACGACACAAAAACGGTCAATATATTTTTGATAGCAGACTCTGGCAACTCTCGATTTGGCAAACCCATCATGTTGGTGGCACGCTGCGATTCAGAAAAAACAGAAATGTTCATAGACTGGCAAATATACCTAGGCAGCGAAGCCAAGGTAACGCTTAGAATCGGCGACGATGATGCAAAAAAATCAAAGTGGACCCTCTCCTCTGATAGACAAAAGTCGTTTAACAAGTCACCCATCAACACCCTAAAAGCCATGCTAACGACGGATAAAATGGTGGCTCAGATCACGCCTTTTAATCAAAAACCCTCTACCGCCGTTTTTAATATTGCAGGGTTAGACGAAGCCATTAAACCGTTGCGAGAAGCCTGTGTCTGGTAGGTACGTGTCTGGTAGGTAAACATGAAGCCGCTCAACACGCTCCCAGCTGAGCCGGGAGCGAGAGCTCGTTAAACTTAACGCTATCGCTCGTCTCTTTCTGGCACCTCAATCCACTGCGGCGTGTGGCCGGTTTGCGCGGCAAAGTGCGCGAGATCGGTTTTACTGAGCAAAACGGTAGCGGTGTTGCGCAGTGGATGACAATGAAAGTCATCGCCTTCAACCAAGTCATTATCTAACCACAGCTCTACGTCTTGATTACCCGCATCGTTCACTAAGGCCAGCACAGACACATGGCCCGGCTCCACGCCTAAATACTTGTCTAGACGTTCAGCGGAAGCAAAGCCAATGCGCGACCAACCCAGCTGCTTTGATAACGCTTTTAAGTCTACTTGCTTATGCGGTGTGGTTAATAAAAGCGCATGACGACGACCGTAATTATCGCGTAAAAATAGATTTTTAAGGCGAGTACCCGGGCGTTCCAGTAACAGATTATCCGCTTCATCGCAGGTAAATAAAGGTGGGTGTTCAATCAAGGGTGGCGTTATCTGCCAACTCGCTAACTGCGCTAGTATATCCATGGTTTTTATTCTCTTTAAAATCAGCAAGACCGTATATTAGATGCACCTTACTTTATACCAGCAGTATATTAGACAATCAATATTGGCCAAGTGCAGTCAAACATGTTGTTATCTAACATGTAGCTATCTTAACATCGACTATCACCAATAAGCACAAACACGAGGCTAGCATGTCATCTACTGAGTCTTTACCCACCCCGTCTTTACTCTCTGGTACATCTTTACTTTCTGGTATCAAGTTATCCATGTTGGATTTAGTGCCCACCCGCACAGGATACAGCACCGCAGACGCCATTCGTGAATCGGTGGCGGTGGCGCAACATGTGGAGCAACTGGGTTTTGAGCGCTTTTGGCTGGCCGAACATCATAATATTGAAGGTATTGCCAGCTCTGCCACTGCGGTATTAATCGGCCATATTGCCGGTCATACCCAGAGTATTCGAGTCGGCTCAGGCGGCATCATGTTGCCCAACCATCCGCCGTTAGTGGTGGCCGAACAGTTTGGCACCTTGGCCACTATGTATCCAGATCGCATCGACTTAGGCCTAGGCCGAGCACCGGGCAGTGATCAAGCCACCATGCGCGCCCTACACCGCCGCCCCGAAGATGCAGAAGACTTTCCTCAGCAAGTCGAACAACTGCAGCAATTATTGGGGCCCATGCAGCACGGTCAAAAGCTCAAAGCCATTCCCGGTGCCGACACCAATGTGCCCATTTGGCTACTGGGTTCGAGCTTGTTTAGCGCCCAACTGGCCGCACAAATGGGCCTGCCCTATGCCTTTGCTTCCCACTTTGCACCGCGCATGATGCTTGAAGCTGTGAACTTGTATAAAAACAACTTCCGCCCTTCTGCTACATTGGCCGAGCCGTATGTGATTATTGGCGTACCGGTAGTGGTGGCCGACACCGAGCAAGAAGCCCAGCTGTTAGCCACTTCCGGTCAGCAGAAAATTTTGGCGCTGTTTAGAGGCCAGTCTTTAAGCTTGGTGCCGCCGGTCACTAGCATGGACGGCCATTGGTTGCCCCATGAGCAACAAGGCGTAGAGCAGTTTTTATCTGCCGCCGCCATCGGTGCGCCAGAACAAGTTAAAGCTAAACTTAACGCTCTATTAGCCCAAACCGGCGCCAACGAGCTAATGGTAGTAACAGATGTCTACGAGCAAAACGCCCGTCACCACAGTCTAAGCCTGCTGGCGGAATTAGTTAAGTGAAGTAACCAAACCTACAAGCTTGGTAATTTGTAGAAGCCGCGACCGCTGGCTGGTGGCGCGAAGCGGCACTTAAATTTAATTTCGGTTTGGTTTTCGGCGCAACCTTTTAAGACGTTTTGCTATGCAAAACCGGCCGGCTCAAGCGGCCTCTACATTAAACGTCCTCACCACTTACCTAGCGCTTTGGATTTACCGCTAGTACATCGGCGCGGATCACAGATTGCTCGGCAATGAGGTCGGTGACCACGGCGCGGCTGGCTTTGTAATGCGGAGTGAGCTTGTGCTCGGCGAGTGCGGCTTCGTCTTGATAGATTTCATACAGCCAAAACAGCTCAGGATCTTCTCGGTCTTGCAGCACATCAAAGGTATGACAGCCGGGTTCGTCACGCACTGAGGCGGCGGCGTTGGGTAACATGGCAGCTAAGAATTCATCGGTTTTGCCCGGCTTCAGCTTGGTTTTGACAATAATTGAATACATTGTAAACTCCGTTCGGTGATTTAATTTCAACAAATAGTACACAAACCTTCCCGTAATAGACAAGTCAGCCATCATAAGCTGACTCACAAGGAGCCCCGCCATGGAAAGACCCAGCCCTTTTAACGGCATGCGTCATATCGCTTTCACCATGCCCAATCTCGAAGAGTGTGAGCGTTTTTATACCGACATTATGGGCATGCAGCTGCTGCGCCGCGCCCACGCAGACTTGGTATACCTCACCTGTGGTAACGATAACTTATCTTTAGGCCGTTCAGACGTGCCCGCCAGTGGTGTGCAGAGCTTGGATCATTTTGGCTTTATCGTCGACACCAAAGAGCAGCTGGAGCAGTGGTTTTTGTATCTAAAAAGCCAAGGCGTGACCATGCTGGACCGCCCCCACGACCACGGTGATGGCGCGCGCAGCTTCCACATTACGGATCCTGCAGGTAACGTTATCCAGCCAATTTATCACCCTGATATTTCCGGCCAGCGCTTTACTAACCCTTAATGGGATAGAGACTTGAGGTCAACAAGACCTTAATTTTTGCAAAGCCGTGGTGTAACGCACCGCGGCTTTGCGTTATGTTAAGAACATAGTGCTTACGCACCCCACTTTGCAGCAGAGCAGACTATGTCCTTACCTACTCCTTTACCTAATGCCTCCGTGACCGATGAGCTAAGAAGCCAAGCGTTAGCAACCCTCATCACCCCACAACAGCTCAATCAAGCCTGCCCGCTAACCGACGCCATGGCACAAACGGTGCTTAATGCCCGCACGGAAATCGCCGCCATTTTAACCGGTGATAGCGCTAAGCTGCTGGTGATCATTGGCCCATGCTCTATTCACGACCCCGCGGCCGGCCTCGCCTATGCCCAAAAATTGGCGCCCTTGCGCGAACGCTACGCCGATAAATTATGCATAGTGATGCGCACCTACTTTGAAAAGCCGCGCACCATAGTGGGCTGGAAAGGCCTGATCAACGATCCACATCTTAATGGCAGCTTTGATGTTAATGCCGGCCTTAAACTGGCGCGCCAGCTATTGTGCGACATTAACGCGCTGGGGCTGCCCGCTGCCACCGAGTTTTTAGATATGGTGACCGGCCAGTATATTGCCGACTTAATAAGCTGGGGCGCCATTGGCGCGCGCACTACCGAATCGCAGATACACCGCGAAATGGCGTCTGCTTTATCCTGCCCGGTAGGATTTAAAAACGGCACTGACGGTAATATTCAAATTGCCTTAGATGCGGTGCGCGCCGCCAGTCACCGGCATATTTTTTATTCTCCCGATAAAAACGGCCAAATGACCATTTATCAAACCGCCGGTAACCCTTTTGGCCATGTAATTTTACGCGGTGGAAAAACGCCTAATTATGATGCAGCAAGCTTAGCCCACGCGGCACAAGCGCTCACCAACATCGATAAACCGGCGCGCTTGGTGGTGGATGTAAGCCATGGTAACAGCCTAAAGCAGCATCAGCGCCAGCTGTTAGTAGTGGACGATATTTGCCAGCAATTACGCGCGGGTAGCCGTCATATTGCCGGTATCATGGTGGAAAGTTTTATCGAAGCCGGCCAACAAGCCGTGGTTAAGGGTAAAGCGCCGATGTTTGGTCAAAGTATTACCGACGCCTGCCTCGGCTGGTCTGATACGCAACTGCTGCTGGCCAAACTGTATGAAACGATGGAATAGCACAGCGGCAGACTGCAAAAGCTTGGTCTTGGGTAGCTGCCACTGTTGTTAAACAGAGAATTATACGGAGAGTTTATTCTGCCAAAAGCAACCGATAGCCCTCTTGCTCTATCAAGCGCACTTTTACCTCAAAAACCTGTGCAATCAGCTCTGGGGTGATCACCTCGGGCACGCCCTGTGCCGCTAATGTTCCTTGGTGCAAACACCAAATATCATCCGCATATTGGCAGGCGAGATTTATGTCGTGAATGGAGGCCACCACCGTTAGCCCCAGCGCTGCGTATTCACGCAATAAGCGCAACGTCGCCAGCTGATGGTGCCAGTCTAATCCGGCGAGCGGCTCATCCAATAACAGCAACTTGCCCTCGGGATTAACGCTGGGGTCTACTTGCAATAAGGTGCTGGCAATCAGCAAGCGCTGTTGCTCACCGCCAGACAGCGTATTCAATTGGCGTTGATACAAACTGTTTAAGCCCAGCGGCACGGCTAATTTGGCCAGCACAAGACACACTGCCTCGGTCACGCCCCCGACCGGCTCAGCACCGAGCGCTAATAACTCATAGCCCAGCAAGCCGTGGGGCAATACCGTATCTTGGGCCAACATGGCGCGATAGCGCGCCAATTCATGAATGCTAACGTCACTTAAGCGCTCACCTTCCAGTGTTATCTCGCCCGCGCCTTGATATAAACCGGCCATGGCGCCGAGCAAGCTCGACTTACCACTGCCATTGGGGCCAATTAACAGTGTTAGGCGCCCAGGGCTAAATTCGCCGCTAATGGGCCCGACGCGATTGGGCAGTGAAAATTGTTCAATGAGCAGCATAACGACGCACCAATAACCAAATAAAAATCGGCGCCCCTAAGGTCGCCGTCACCGCCCCTATGGGCACTTCGCCCACACTCAATAGATTGCGCGCCAATACATCGGCCAAGGTCAACACAGTCGCGCCCGCCAACATGGAAGCCGGTAATAAGAAGTCTTGTTTGCCACCCGCCAATAGGCGTAATAAATGCGGCACAACTAAGCCCACAAAACCAATGGGCCCGGCCATGGCTACGCTAAAAGCGGTCAGCAAGCACACCGCCAACACCAACTTAGGCTGCAAGCGGCGCACATTTAAGCCCAACAAGCGCGCCCTGTGCTCACCCAGCGCCAATAAATCTAAATGCCGACCTTGGCGCACTAACCACAACAAGGTGCCGATGGCCGGCAACCACCACAACCAAGATAACGGCTGGCCATGGCCTAAACTGCCCATCATCCAAAATAAAAAACTGCGCAGTGAGGCATCGTCGGCCAAATACAACAGCCAAGTCAGGATCGCATTGGCCAAAATACCAATCGCCACGCCAAATAATAATAACGCGCCCGGCCCTAAGCGCCGCCTTGCTAGCGCCAGTAGCAACATAGTTACGATTAAAGCACCAACAAAGGCCGCCAGCGATAGGCTCCAATAAGGCAAGCTAACGCCCATTGAGGCCGACAACGACAGCGTTAATACCGCCGCCAGACTGGCCCCACTGGAGATACCAATTAAGCCCGGCTCCGCCAAAGGATTATGCAGTAACACCTGCAGCACAGCACCGCACAGCGCCAAACTGGCGCCCACTAACACCGCCAATAAGGTGCGCGGCAGTCTGAGTTGCCAAAATACTTGTTGCTCCAATGCCGATACCGGTCGCCATAGCGCCTCTATGCCCACGCCCACCGCGCCCAGCTGCAGGCTCAGTAAAATCGCGCCTAATAGCGCCACCGTGAGCGCGAATAGCCAAAGATGATATTTACGTTTTTGCTGCTTAATTAATGCTGCCAGCATTTGTCACCCTTATGACCTCTCAATATCAGTGCTTATGTATGAACCTAAGTATGAATGTAAAAATGAACGTCTAAATAACGGCTTAAAAATTAATCCAGCTAAACCAAGCAGGGTATTGCTGCCATAACAAGTGCACCGACATTACTAAAGACACGGTCACCAGCATGGGTTTAATAATGCGCGTACCTTGGGTCACCACCATTTTTGAGCCTAAGCGTGCGCCAATAAATTGCCCGAGAGCCATGGATAAACCGGCCACCCACACCACTTGTCCGCCTAAGATAAAAAACAATAACGAGGCAATATTAGAGGTGAAATTTAATAACTTGGTGTGCGCCGTGGCCTTGCTCAGGCTAAATCCGGCCAGTGCCACAAAGGCCAGCGCAAAAAACGAGCCGGTACCGGGCCCAAAAAAACCATCATAAAAGCCAATGCCGGTGCCGATTAATAAGGCAAACGGGATTATGCTCAAGCGCTGCTGACGATCTTCATCCCCTACCCTTGGCGAGCACAAAAAGTACAAGGCAAAGGCCCCTAATAAAAAGGGCAGCACTTTTTGTAAAATGGAGGCATCAATCAATTGCACCCCTATGGTGCCCAGCACGCTGCCAATAAAGGTACAGACAATCGCCCATTTCATGGTGCGCCAATCTAGCAAGCCGCGTCGAAAATAATAAAAGGTGGCCGAAAACGAGCCAAAGCAGCTTTGCAGTTTATTGGTGGCCAGTGCCATGGTGGGCGGCATGCCGGTGGCCAATAAGGCGGGTACGGTAATTAAGCCGCCGCCGCCAGCAATCGCATCAATAAAGCCCGCTAACAGCGCCGCCACGGCCAGCAGCGCTAAGGTGGTGATTTCTAGTTCCATTACGTTTATATCCTTAGCATAAAATGCGCCTAGCCTAGCAGCAGAGAGCCGTTTGAAACAGATAAACTGCCACCGACCAGCCGATGCGCCTCACAAAACAATTAACTTGCAGTCAAAAGCCCTATTTTCAGCCAATAAATAGCGTCTTTGCATGGCCTGCTTATAGTGCGATTTATCTTAAGCTGAACTTAGCCGCTCATCAGGCGGTCTTTATTAATATCAGGCGGCTTCTGGCTTAAGGCCATTTAGACCTAGCGGCGGCTATGTTAACGTAGTTAAACTTTGATGAGGAGAAATGTGATGACGGATCCGGTACTAAACCTATTACCTAATGATTTTCCGGATGCGGAAGATGGCGCATTTTTAAACTTGGGCCCGCAAACCTTGGTGTTAGCCGGTGGCTGTTTTTGGTGCACAGAAGCCGTGTATCGCCAGCTCAAAGGTGTACTGGAGGTCACCGCCGGTTACGCAGGTGGTAGCCCAGATACTGCCAACTATGATGCGGTATGCAGTGGTGCTACCGACCATGCAGAAGCCATCAGCATTAAATACGACAGTAATATCATAGGCCCAGGCACCTTATTAAAAGTCTTTTTTGGTATCGCCCACGATCCCACCCAGCTCAATCGGCAAGGCAATGATATGGGCCGCCAGTATCGCTCGGCGGTATTTTATCAAAGTGGTGCCGAGCAGCAGTTAGTTGCGGATTATATTCGCTTGCTGGAAGACAACGGCGTGGTGCGTGCCCCTATCGTGACCTGCCTTGAGCCTTTATCTGTATTTTATCTGGCCGAGCACATTCATCAAAACTATGCAGCGGCAAACCCAAATCAGCCCTACATTGCCGCCGTTGCCCAGCCAAAAGTGGCCAAGGTACAGCATTATTTTAAACATCGGCTGAAAAAGGATCTGTAATCATGGCCATTATTCCAAGCCCTTATGACTTAAGCCCACCTAGCGATGAGCAAGTTGCCACACTCACTGCCGCATTAAGCCCAGATGAGCAACGTATTTTGCGCCAGCACGGCACAGAAGCGCCCTTTTGTGGTGGCCTGCTCGACAATGAAAAAGACGGCAGTTATCTGTGTAAATTGTGCGCCTTGCCGTTGTTTTCTTCGGCCTGTAAGTTTGAGTCCGGCACCGGCTGGCCCAGCTTTTATGCGCCTTATCACCCGGATCATATCGTCGAGTACACGGATGTGACCCACGGCATGCGCCGCGTTGAAATTTGCTGCCAGCGCTGCAACAGCCACATGGGCCACGTGTTCCCCGATGGACCCGCCCCCACCGGCTTGCGCTATTGCTTAAATTCCGCCTCGCTGGATTTTTGTGAGTTAGGTGACACCAAACCCGATCCCCTACAAAGGGGCGAGCGGGAGTGTTTGTAACCCTGCGGGTTAGCCGTACGCTTTAAGCCATACGCCGTACGTATAAAAAGCGCCGACCTTTGCAAGTCGGCGCTTTTTTTATGAAACATGGCAAGGTGATTTAAGTAATCTCACTAGGACGGGACTCGTGGCTAAAACGCTGGACGACAAACAACTAGACGGTCGGCGTAAGGCGTCTGTTTTCCCTCACCTCGCCTCAAAGCGGCGCACAAAGTCGGCGATAACGATGTCGTAGAGCTTATCTTTTAAAAATACGTCTTCTACGCCGTGATCGATATTGGGGTTATCGTTCACCTCTATTACCGCCACCCGGCCGTTGCCTTCTTTAATGTCTACCCCATATAAGCCGTCGCCGATGGGTTTCACCGCCTTTAGCGCCGCGTTCAATACTGCCTTGGGTGCTTCGTAGGTGGGCAGGGTGACAAAGCCGCCCGAGTCTGCTTCTTTGCCACTGTCGTGATGGCGATAAATCTGCCAGTGACCTTTAACCATAAAATACTTACAAGCGAAAATGGCCTGATGGTTAAGCACGCCAATGCGCCAATCAAACTCGGTAAAAAAGAATTCTTGCGCCAATACCAAGGCCGAAGCATTGCGTAAGATAGCCAAGGTATCAATGAGTGCCGCTCGGTCCGCTACCTTATAAATACCGCGCGAAAAAGCGCCGTCCGGTATTTTAAGCACTAACGGATAGCCTAATTCTTGTTCCAGCAAGGCCGGTGTCTCTTTATTTTTAGGGTTCACCATCAGCGTTTTAGGGATGGGCACCCCATGTTTGGTAAAGCTTTCGGCCAAAAATACTTTATTGGCACAGCGTAGAATCGATGTAGGCGAGTCCATCACCACTAAGCCTTCATGCTCGGCTTTTTGGGCAAAGCGAAAAGTATGATGATCGATGGCGGTAGTTTCGCGAATAAATAGGCCGTCGTATTCGGCTAAGCGCTGATAATCTTTGCGGGTAATAAGCTCCACATTCACGTCTAATCGTTCGCCGGCTTTCACAAACCGCGCCAATGCTTTGGCATCTGAGGGCGGCAGTGCCTCGTCTGGGTTCACTAACATGGCTAAGTCATAGCGATAGCGCTTCACGGATTTAGGCTTGCGCCACATAATGCGCGAATAGGCTTCTAGCGCCTCGGCAAAGCGGTCTTCTTCCTCGCCACTTAGCTCGCGGGGTGACAAGGTCGCCAGCCCCGTCAGTTCCCACCGGCTGCGCTTTTTAAAGGTCAGCTCTAGCACCGGGCACGGCAGGCGTTCAAATAACTCTCGGCATAAGGCTTCTAACTCCGGCAACGGACTGCGGCCAAAGTAGCTTTTAAACTTCAGCTTTTTCGGCTCATCCTTACCTTCGCCCTCACCTTTATTCTTACCTTCACTTTTACTTCCATTCTCTGCGGTAAATGCCGACAGCGCTTCACTTACGCCATCAAAGCCAAAGGCAAACAGCGCGCTGTTACGCAGGTTATTTAAGGTGGCCACCGAGGGGATCACGGTTTGATCGCGCGCCTCGGCGAGCAGCGAGCAGTAGTAACCATTGGATAAATACTTGTTATTTTTACAGAGATTAATGACCCGCGTGCGCGGTGCATTTTTCAAGGGCGCTTGCTTAAGATAGCTTTCAAAATCCAGCAGATTTTCGCTGGGGAAATACGGCGCCCAGGCGCTAACATCATCGACCACCAAAATAAGTTGAGCCATTATTCCATCCGCTAGTTATGCCGCACAAGCTATGCCGCTGGCTGATCGTCATGCCGCAAGTAACAACAATTGACTTTATAGATAAATATCTGCCCGCACAGTGAAATATTCTCGCGGACAAGGCTAAATTATCGTACCTTAAATTACTCGCCACATGCTTTGAGTGCCTTATGTCTGCGCTTATGCCTGCAACCCAGATCCGCCCCGCACTAAAAACCGAACTCAATGAGCTCGTGGCTCTCGAAGAGCTGTGCTTTGAGCATGACCGCATGAGCCGACGCAGTTTTCAACGCTTTATTGAGCATCCCCAAGACAAGCTACTCGTCGCCGAGCAAGACCAGCAATTACTCGGCTATATTTTAGTGCTGTTTCGGCGCAACACCCGCTTAGCGCGTATTTATTCCATTGCCGTGTCGCCCCACGCCCGTGGTTTAGGCTTAGGCCAAGCGCTGGTAGAGGCCGCAGAGCTGGCGGCACAAGAGCAAGGGGCGGTGTTTATGCGCCTAGAGGTGCGAGCCGATAATATTTGGGCGCAAAATCTGTATCAGCGCTTGGGCTATCGCCAGTTTGGCGTTTATCACAACTATTACGAAGACTTGCAAGTGGCCCTGCGTTATCAAAAAAGGGTGCATCTGTATCATCCGGCGAGTGGCACTAAAGGTGTCCCTTATTACCGACAAACCACCGACTTTAGCTGTGGCCCCGCCTCCTTAATGATGGCCATTAGTGCCCTTAACCCCGACTATGAGCCAGAAATAGACGAAGAGCTGCAGCTGTGGCGCGAGGCCACCACTATCTTTATGACCAGTGGCCACGGTGGCTGTGGCCCCCATGGTTTGGCGCTGGCCGCATTTAGGCGCGGCTTTAAAGCACGATTGATCCTCAATCAAACCAGCCCCTTGTTTGTGGACAGCGTACGCACCCCCGAAAAGAAACTGATTTTAGAACGGGTGCATCAGCAGTTTTTGGCACAAATAGCCAAAGCCGATATCGAACTGAACTATGACCACTTTACGCTTAAACAGCTGGAGCAAGGCTTGCACCAAGGTGGCCTACCCTTGGTGCTGATCAGTACCTATCACCTTGATGGCCGCAAAGCGCCCCACTGGGTATTGGTGTGCGCCATCGATAAAGAGTTTGTCTATATTCACGATCCGGATATTGACGAAGCCACCGGCGAAAGTGCGGTCGATAAACAATATTTACCGATAGAGCGAAGCCGTTTTGACCGTTTAGCCCGCTATGGCCGTCAGGGATTGCGCGCATTAGTGTGGGTGTTCAAGATTTAAGTGATAGGTTTTCAGTTACAAAAAGCTGTCTTTTAAAGCCTTCGCCGCAGAGCGACCGGATCTGCATTGCGTTGCTGCGCATGGGAACGAGGGAAACTCTAAGTTCAACAAAATTCCCCTCTTTTGTAGAAATCTGCTTTAGCTGGTTGGTGCTGCGCAGCGGCACTGATGGCCGCTGAACGTAGAAATGAGAGAATCGCATCGGGTTGAACTTGTGCACCAGAACCTGCTCTGCAGGTTTTCGCGCTCAAAGCGCGCGACTACCGCAAAGCAATAGCTTTGCTGCAATATGAGATATCGGCACCGCTGCAAGGCGCTACCTGTGGCACTGTTTTGAGCAAAGTCGCTCAGCAACGGTCAGCATCTGTCGGGCTTAATCGCATAAAAAACAGCCTAAATAGAGTCTGAGTTCTATAAAGATCAAACACTTAGTGATTAACGACGCTTCTCAGGTCGGCTTACAGCGGCGGCTCTCCCTTTCTTTGCCCCCCAAATTTCGTATAGTGAATTCAAGATACACAGCCGAGAGACTGTCATTATGAAAAAACGTATTATTGGTTATGCATTATTGCCCTTCCTATTAGCCACTACTCCGGTAATGGCTGGCGAAGACCTTAAAACCATCTTAGGTGGCGGTGCCGGCGGTGCAGCGGGTGCCCTTATTGGTCGCCAAATGGGCGGTGATACCGGCGCCTTAGTAGGTGCAGCTATAGGTGGCGCTGCAGGCGGCGGTGCCACAGCCAACCGCGGCAATAAAAATGAAGCCGCGTTAGGCGGTGCAGTGGGTGCCATCAGTGGTGCAGCTCTTGGTAAAGAAGTGGGTGGCCAAAATGGTCAGCTGATTGGCGCGGGTGTGGGCGGTGGCGCAGGCTCTGCCTTAGGTGCTAGAACCGGTGATACTCATAAAAGCCAGAACGTGAATTACGATCGTTATAACGACCGAGATTATGATGACCGTTATGACGATCGCTATTACAACGACCGTTACGAAAGTAAATACGACCGAAAGCGCAGAGAAGCGGAGCGCAAGCACTATTATAAAATGCGCAAACAAGAAATTAAGCATCAACAACGCTTGCGCAAACAAGAACATAAACGCCGCCAAAACTGGGTAAAGCGCCACGAACGCTGGGATGATTAAGCGAATCGCGCCCACATGCAGGAGTCAGGGACGACTCTTCTAGCCCAGCTCAATTTGTTCACGGCTCTTACTCCCACCTTACTCAAGCTAACTGCTATTGATTCTACGATTACCTCTCCTGCCCTTGCTGCTAATCTGTGCCACATTTCCTGCTTTGCTTATACCAATCTGGAAAACTAACTGATCAAGGCCTTTTGCAACGAAACCCGCGAAACCCACGAAACCCACGGAAAATAGTAATCAGATCTGAAAGTACTTTTTATAGTAAGGACGGGGCTGGCGTTTATCTTTACGCCGTCATCCTGACGAAAGTCAGGATCTCATTTTAGGGTTTCCTGATTACTTATGAACCTCAACCATTATGCAGACCCTAGTAGGTACTACGCGATGGGCAACCAAAGCAAGACTGGTTTTTACCTCAATATAAGTAGTTAAAATACCACCTGCTCTATAACTCATTGCATTTATTGACACCAAAATCACTGAAACATAGCTGAGTTTTGTGGATCATCACATAAACCAAGGTGCTGCTTTTGGGGTAAAAATCTCAGCCCTATCTCGCCTTATTTGCACTCACTATTTGCCGTCGGCGATTAAGTGATGAGCTGCGGTCAAATTCTGACGGTGAGAAACAGTGGCCAAACCAGTTAAAAACAACATTAAACACATACAAAACAATTATTTAACTAGAAACACCTCGCATTAAAGAGAGAGCACATTCACTTAATTCGCTTTCTTTAGTACGCACTCTGTTTGTATAGTGAGGGTAGTTAAACAGCCTGAGAGAGACTGAATTATGTTAAACAAAAAAATTATCAGCTTTGGCTTATTGCCGTTTATATTGGCTACCACACCAGTATTTGCCGGTGAAGATTTAAACACCATTTTAGGTGGCGGTGCGGGCGGTGCAGCCGGCACCTTAATTGGTCGCCAAATGGGCGGCGATACCGGTGCCTTAGTGGGTGCTGCTTTAGGCGGTGCTGCGGGTGGTGCTGCTACTGCCAATCGTGGCAATAAAAACGAATCCGCGCTAGGCGGTGCCGTGGGTGCCTTAGGTGGCGCAGCCCTAGGTAAAGAAGTGGGTGGCCACACCGGTCAGTTAATTGGTGCAGGTGTGGGTGGCGGCGCAGGTGCGGCCATAGGCGCGCGCACGGGTGATGGTCATGACAAACGTAATTACGACCGTAAACACCACAAAAAGCACCGTAATAAACATTGGCGCAAGCACGACTGGGACGATTAATCCCCTCTTAGCTCAAGCTAACCAGCCCACCCCAACACTGTTGGGGTGGGCTTTTTTATGGCGGTTTTATCGTGGCTGATGTAGCTCTATATCAAAACCGTGGCGAATACTCTTTGCCTACAATAGGCGAACACTACAAAACCCAAGGCTAAATAGTCTCTGTAGCCGGCCGTCTCTTTGGTAAAGAGGACTTCGCCGGGCCAGCGTAGCTGGATATTTTTAAATTATCAAAATCAACAGCAAGACCGTGCCGAACAAGTGGGCACACTACAAAAACACCAAACCCTGCCTTATACGTTTTACCTAAGAGACGACCACCTTCAAATAACTGTCATCAAATTGAGATTAAACTGCCATGAAGGCTGACTAGCCTGTACACAACTTCAACGCTGTTTACAGGCACAGTAAGGATAATTAATCATGAGTCAATTTGAACACCAGGATGAACAAAACCACCCTCGGCCACAGGTACCTGAGTTCACTAAAATGGTGGAGAAAAGTCTCAGTCGCCGCCGCTTTTTAGGTGGTGCCGCGGCCTTAAGTGCCGCCGCCTTCTTTAGTGTCTCCCCTGTGTCTCGTGCTATCGCCGCCGCGACCGGTAGCAGCCCCTTGTTAGGCTTTAGCGCCGTGGCAGCCAGCACCGCCGATACCTTTGTGGTGCCCAGTGGTTATCAAGCTGAGCGCTTGATCTCTTGGGGTGATCCTTTGTTTTCTAACGTCGCGGAGTTTATTGATGGCGGTGGTAATAGCGCCGCCGAGCAGCTGGGTCAGTTTGGCGATAATAACGATGGCATGAGCTTTTTCCCGATTGACGAAAATACCGCCCTGCTCGCCGTTAATAACGAATACTGTAATTACGAATTGATGTTTGAACACCTTGGCAAACAGATGACGGCCCTTGATGTACAAAAAGCCCAAGCGGCACAAGGCGTCTCTGTGCTCACCTTGAAGAACAGCGCTAAAGGCTGGCAGTTTGAAAAAGACGGCCAATATAATCGCCGCATTCATGCCAATACGCCCATGGCCATTAATGGCCCCGCCAAAGGCCATGCTCTGTTAAAAACAGAGGCCGACCCTAAGGGCGAGCGCGTGCTCGGCACCTTTAATAACTGCGCCAATGGCCTCACCCCCTGGGGCACTTATTTAACCTGTGAAGAAAACTTTAACGGCTATTTTGGCAGCACAGCATCCACCACTGTCACGCCCGCCCAAGCGCGCTATGGTATAGGCCTAAAAGACGCCGGCTGGCAATGGCATCAGTTTGACGATCGCTTCGATCTCGCCAAACACCCTAACGAGTGTCACCGCTTTGGTTGGGTAGTTGAGATTGACCCTAATGACCCCACTTCAACGCCAGTCAAGCGCACCGCCTTGGGCCGTTTCAAACACGAAAACGCCGAGCTGGTGATAGATAAAAGTGGTCATGTAGTGGTGTATTTAGGCGATGACGAACGCGGTGAGCATATCTATCGCTTTGTGAGCCGCGATAAATACAATCCTGATGATGCAGCGGCTAACCGTCACCTACTGGATGAAGGCACCTTATACGTAGCACGCTTTAACAGCGGCGAAAATAAAGATGGCGAGCTGGCAGGCGATGGCGAGTGGCTACCGCTTATTTTTGGCGAACATGGTCTTACGCCCGAAAACGGTTTTACCAGCCAAGCCGAGGTGTTAATTCATGCCCGTTTAGCGGCCACCCAAGTGGGTGCAACCACCATGGACCGACCAGAATGGGTGGCGGTGCATCCCACCGAGCCCATGGTTTTTTGTACGCTCACCAACAATAAAAATCGCGGCGTAGCCGATAATCAAGCACTCAACGGCCCTAACCCCAGAGCCGAAAATCATTACGGCCAAATTGTGCGCTGGCAACCAACCTCAGGCCAACATACGGATGACACCTTTAATTGGGATCTGTTCTTGCTGGCCGGCAACCCGACTCTTCATCAAGATAACTTGTATGCGGGCTCCGCCAATATTAACGCCGACAATATGTTTAATAGTCCAGATGGCATTGGCTTTGATAAAGCAGGACGCTTGTGGATCCAGACCGACGGTAATTATTCCAATGAAGGGGATTTTGTCGGCCAAGGCAATAACCAAATGCTATGTGCAGACCCCACCACAGGCGAAGTGCGGCGTTTTTTAACTGGGCCCATCGCCTGTGAGATCACAGGCCTTGCCTTTACCCCGGATCAAAAAACGTTATTTGTCGGCGTACAACACCCAGGTGAAGACTTAGCAGGCTCACACTTTCCGCTCGGTGGCAGCCATACGCCCCGCTCCAGCGTGATGGTGATCACCCGCCAAGACGGCGGCATAATCGGCACCTGACGCTAAAGGTGAAGAGTGAAGGGTGAAGGGATAAATCTAACCACTCATTTTTCACCCTTCACTGCTTTTAAGCCGTCTTCCTAATGAACATCAGGATCTCGGTGTTTCCTTTTAGCTGGGCGCAGGGCGCTTAGCGCTATTACTCTTTACGCCTCACCCTCACCTGTCTTACTTACTCAGCCTCTGCTTTGCCTAACTTGGCTTCACGAAAGGCCGCTAGCTTGTCATCAATTAAGCTGCGGGTGGCCTCGGCATTATCTTTAATGCTGCCATCAAATATCTTTAACCCATCCAATACCTTGGTGGCTTCGCCGTAACCTTTATCAATCGACTTGGTGATCACCGATAGAAACTTCTCTACCTGCTCTTCCTCACCCATGCTGCTGTTTTGTCGCTGAAAAGTCTCAAAAAAGCCTAAGGCGCCGTCCACAATTCGCCCTGCGGTATTTTCTGGTGACCAATAATCATCACTCTGGCCGGCAACTTTATTAGGCGTAATGGCGTGCTCTGCACCTAACTCGGCGTTAATGGTGCTCATGATCTCGCTATAGAGAATATTCATGGCTTTATCATCGCCCTGCTTGCCGCCACCAAACATAGCTTCCACTATATTTTTATTCGATTGCGCTTTCATCTCACTACGAGACGCCGTGAACTCAGCTTTTTGCTCTTTCTGCTCTGGCTTGTCTTTGGCCTGCACTTGCTTAGCATCCACACGCACCGCTGCCGACGCCTGACTACCAGTAATGGGAAGTACTGCCATGATCCAACTCCTATCTGAAGTGATCTATCATAAAAAAGTGTGAGCAGCCTAAAGCTGCGCTTATTAAGGTATCGGCAGCAAGCATAACTTCTTAACCTAAACCTATTTTTGCCACGGAATACACGGACGCAGAGCAATAAGGCAAAGGGAATGGGGAATGGGGAGGTGCACACACCATACAATTAGCTCTTAAGTAGAACGGTATAACTGATGTGGAACAGAACTTTTTTTGCTACGGAAAAAAGCACTCTTTGTTTACGAGAGTCACGGGCGCAGTTCACGTGCGACAAGCAATAACAGCGCTAAGCGCCGAGCTAACATATAAACGCCGCCTTTTGTTCAGCTTGGTGTTTATGCCCTTCACTTTCAGTTCTGATCACTATTTTTCCGTGTTCTTCCGTTGCTAATGAGTTTTAGTTACTAAGACCTAAATCGAGATCCTGACGTGCGTCAGGATGACGACATAAAGATAAACACCGCTCTTTGTTTAGCTTGGTGCTGGGCGCCGGGCGCTCGGCGCTGCCCTTAACTTTCAGATCTGATCACTATTTTTCCGTGGGTTCTGTGTTCTTGCGTGGCAAAAATTCTTGAATCTCTAAGGATAAACTTGCAACGCAATTCAGATAAACTATGCAATATTACTTACTCACAAGGACTCATTATGCAATATCGACCGCTGGGCCAAACCGACCTCAAAGTCAGCCTGATTGGCTTAGGCACCATGACCTGGGGCGAACAAAATACCGAAGCGGATGCCCATGCACAGCTGGATATGGCCGTAGATCATGGAATTAACTTAATAGATACGAAATGGAATGACGTCATTTACCCCCTAAATGTCTCTTTATAACATAAGTATTTGTTAATTAAGAAAGTTTAAAATTTATCATTTTTAAAATTGTATTTTTTAAAATGTGGTTAATACTGGTTTCAGGTGTTTGCATTTATGGTGCTTTATGCGATCTGTCTTAGCCAAAAAAAGCTATGTTCTAATCCATGATGACGGGACTATTCATTATCCGTTCACTAGATATCTGACTGATTGTTTTTCGAACCCACACACAAGAGAGTTAGTGGCTCAAGGGCTGCGAATACTCTATCGATTTTGTATTGCACATAAAATTGAGTTGCTCAGCCGAGCAATTGAGGGGAGAGCTCTCACATACAGAGAAGTCAGGAGTCTCATAGACCTCAGTTTCCGACCCCTTGGTGAAATCGAGTCTATGACGAATAAAAAGCTGGTTTTTATTTCAAGTTCCAAAATTGGAAAAGGTCCAAGCGAGTTACCTAATTCGGTTGAACCTAATACTGCGCAGAAACGGCTCAACAATATAGCTAATTACCTCATCTTCTACTTTGAGGTATTCCTTGATCCAAATGTGTGCTCGAGTGCTTTGCGTGACCAGTTGAGATACGAATACCAAAAAATAGCTAATCAACTTAGAAAAGCCGTTCGGGGAACTAAGCAGAATCATCATTTAGCCATTAAAAGTCTTCCAACAGAGAAATACCTCAAAATTATCGAGGCCGTTTTTGTTAACCCTGAGATGCTTTTTCAAAGTGAAAAGGGAAAAACTTCCAGAACAATTATGAGAGATCGCGCTATGACTCTGCTTTCATGTGAGGGACTGCGACCAGGTGCATTGGGGAACATTGTGCTTTCTGACTTCCGACAGAATTCAGGCCACCTTGTTATCAAAGATAATAGAAACAAGCGAACAGAGCGCATAAACACCAGCACACCGAAGCTAAAAATGGGTGCCAGCACACAAGTCAACCACGCTAGTGAAACAATGATTTCACTGTGGCCTTTCACTGTGCGCGCAATTCAGGATTACATTAACACTGAACGTTCGGAGATTTTGATAAAAGGCTTAGCCAATAAGAGCTTAGGTTTTTTGTTTATCAATCAAACAGGGGAACCGATCAAACACCGCTCAACTATTACAGAAAATTTTAACAAACTGGGCAAACGATTGGCATTGCAGGGCTTACTAGATGTCGATGACGACCCATACTTTCATGACCAGCCTAAGTACGACTTTTACTCATATGTTCTGCGTCACTCTGCAGCTAGTTTTTTTCTTGCACAGAAATGTTCGGAGTTTGCCCAAGAGCGTGGTGCTAGTAAACCGAGTCAATACATGGAAGTACCCGATCGTATCAAGGATCTGATGAAGCTTCGTTTTGGGTGGACTATGAACAGCAATATGCCTGAGCTATATGCCGCCAGAGCGTTGTCTGATCATGCTCAAGTTGTGCTTTCTGAGTTTCATCAAAGCCTGATGGACGAAGTTGATAAGCTAAAACAGAAAAAAGCGAACCGACAACATGATGCATAGAATTATCGGTAACACTGTCGTTGAGTGGGATCCCGAGGTCCCCCTTAGAGTTACTTTCCATGGTGAGACAGGCCCAGCTAAAAATCGAAAGAAAACATCTGCCTATGTCGACTTCAGTGAACTAACAAGCGGCTACACAGATAATTTCTTGATAAATTTGAGAGATTTCATTATTGAACGTTGCAACCAAGTAAAGATAATTACGATCCCTACGGAAGCTAGGAGTGTCCAGAAGTGTCTCCGACAAGTAATGGAAACTGCAGACTTCGAGTCCAAAATTGGAATCATCGACGAAACGTTTTTGCTCTGTCTTTCTGCTGTTAAAGGACAGGTTTCAACTTTACATTTGCGGTATCTCAAGCAAATGTTTAATTCAAACCCCTTTTCACCAATTTTTGCAAGAGGGTTGCATAGAGACGACTTTCCAACTCATAGACCAAAAAAAGGACGCAATGGAGAGGCCACTGATCGAATATTAAGTAAAGCAATGAATCGTGCGGCAGTTGCTTACACTCTCGACTGCTTAGACACAGCTTATGCAGAGGGGAAGATAGATATCGGGCACTACTCGTTTGTAAACCTTGCGTTTTCGGTGTTTGCTCGTAATGAAAGTTACCGTCAGATAACTCTCAGTGACCTAAAGTTTGATGAGACTCATCAGCAGTATTTTATTGATATCGTTACAGCTAAAACGAGACAGTATATTCCGAACAAAGCGCGATATAAACTCAGCGATACTGTGGGCTTGCTGCTAGTCAAACAGCGGCAGCATGTGATAGAAAAATACAGTTATCTCGTTGCCGAAGGAGATACGGAAAAAATGGCTCTCTTTCCTGCCCGTCAGCTTAATAAAGATGGAAGTTGGAGACATACATACGCTATTGAGAATTTTGGCATGTACAGAGGAGCCGTACAATTCGGCCAAGGTTATGGGGCGGCAATTGCCAAAAAATTAGGAGGTAGGATAACTTTAGGCAACTTTACTCTCAGACACACGCTGGGGACACTGCTAGCTCAAACCGGAGCTTCCGCCAAAACCATTCAAGCAGTGCTTAAACACGCAACCGATACGACGTGCAAGCACTATGTTGACATCGCTTTTCACGGCTTAATGTTTGAGTTGTCAGAAGCGATGCAACCCGCTTTTACAGAGCATCTTCCAACTTTTCTAAATTTTAGGTCTAAGTCAGATTCAGTCATAATAGAGAAGCGCATAACGACGGAAGATACAAAAAGCAATCAGTGGGAAGATGTTGGCGAATGCGGTAAAGAAATTGTCTGCGAAAACGCCCCTATTGTATGCTACAGCTGCTTTAGATTTAATCCCTGCTGGGACGCTGATCACGGCATCAACTTGCGATTCGTTGAGCAAGAAATTGAATATATGAGTAAGCTCGGCAAACCATTCCAACACATGGTTGAGAGAGCAAAGATAGCTAAAAACCATATCGTTGTTGTGATGAATGCCATTGATCGATATCGAGAAGTGATGAATACAGGGGAGCAGACATGAACACGCTGATCGCGATCGATAGTTTTCAAAGGCGCAAGGCACTCAATGAGTGGCTCGATGATTGCAAAAAACGAATGGCTTTCCGATTTCCGAAGGTCAGATTTAACTCAGATTCGTGGCAGATCAAAAAGCTTTATGGAACCGCTCAGAACGACTTCTATTTCAAAGAGCATCTCGCAGATTTAGTAAACTGTGATAGGAGCTATCGAGAAACTTTCCGTTGCCTAGTAGCTGAGTACGTGTTGGCTGGGAAGCCTAAAATTATGCATGGCCCTTGCATGTCTTTTAGAGTATTCGCTAAAGAATTTTCGCAACCTATCTTTAATCTAGGTATCCGAGATCTAGCACAATTTGAGCAAATCTTGCTCGATATGGTTAAAAATAACCCAGTTAGGGCCTCTGGTGCTATGCGTTATGCAGCCTCACTAGAAAAGACCGTCCATTTACTATCCCGAAAAGGAGTGACCACGACTTTAGGTTTTTTCCGAAAAGCACAATTTAAAGCTGAACTTTCCGCTATTATTAATGCGAGACACATAGAACTCAGTAATGCCAAAGCAGAGATACTTGATCATCAGATAGAAGCTTTCAATGAGGCTTTTAACGCCATGATCGGTAATATGTCTTACCAAGACGGAACCCCTGTACTGACCGCCGGTGATGAGCTCGCAATCTGTGTAGTTGCCATTAGCCTTTGTGCACCATCACGGATCAATGAAGTTTTGTTGATGAGTATTGATGACTATATCACCGTAGAAGATTATGTAGGTGCTCACGTAGATGAAAAGGTAACTGTAGCTCTAAGCAAAGTTCACCAGATGCTGATAATCACCCAGAAAGGAAGCAAAGGTGCTGAGTGGGGAGCAAAACCAGTTCTCCAATTTATGATTGATGTTTTTCATTATTGTATTGAAAAAGTCAAGAAATATGGCGCTCGTTCGAGAATGCTAATCGAATGGTATCAGATGTATCCAAACAAATTATATCTCCCTGCTAAGATTGAGTATCTGCGCGGTCAGGCTCTTAATCAATATGACCTGGGAAGAATAATTTGTCTTGAGTCTGGTGAACCAAGTAAGTCAACGATTCAAGCAGGGGCGAAGGCTATTGCAGCATTAAAAGGAAAAAGTTTTCAGGTTTCCAACCCCAACTCTCTCACTTATAGAGGCGGGACTAATCCTCGTAAAACAATCTCAAGTGTGAGTTGGACTGACGCTGAAGAATACTTACTCTCACGAGTAAAAAAAGCGATACGCGCTTGTTATCAAGTAACGAAAGTGAATGATTACATCGGCGACTTGTCGAAAATGTTGTTTCTTTTTGATAGTGATGATTCGCCGTTTTTACCAGGGCAAGATCTCGAACGTTTTTTAGCCAACTCAGCTATATTTGACCTGCTCGCCTCAGTGTGATCTTATACTCTCTTTTGGGAGAGCCTAGATGAACACGGATGCTTTTACACAGTATTTTGGTGAGATAGACGACCCTCGCCAACCAGCCAAAATTATCTATCCGCTATTCGATGTATTGTTCCTCACCATTTGTGCTGTCATCGCTGGTGCTGAGGGTTGGGAAGACATCGAAGACTTTGGGAGTGCTCACCTGAATTGGTTTCAAAAAAAGGGCTTATTTCCAGAGGGAGTGCCAGTTCACGATACTATCGCTAGGGTGATTTCCCGCCTCGATCCCGTTCAGTTTCAGCAATGCTTTATTCGCTGGGTTCAGTCGATAACACACCGTACTGATGGTGAGCTTATCGCCATTGATGGCAAGGTACTACGCGGCTCTTACGATAGAGAGAATAGACAATCGACCATCCATATGGTCAGCGCTTTTTCCTCCGCTAATGGCGTGGTCATGGGCCAATTAAAAACCAATGCCAAGTCGAACGAAATTACCGCTATTCCAGCGCTGCTCAAGTTGTTGGATATCAAGGGATGCTTGATTTCTATTGATGCCATGGGCTGTCAGACCAACATTGCCAAGACTATTATCAACCAAGGTGGCGACTATTTACTGGCAGTAAAAGGTAATCAAGAGTTGTTGTTTAAAGCGGTGCGAACAACCCTATCAGCGAGCATAGCTGTCTCCACAAACCCCGATAAGATCAACATTGAGCAGGGGCACGGTCGTACTGAGATCCGAGAATATCATGTATTGCCAGCAGGCGATTTAGCGCACCAGTTTCCTGACTGGAAAGGCCTAAAAACTATCGGGGTGGCTATTGGCTATCGTCGTGAAAAATCAGGTAAATCCTCGCTTGAGTATCGTTACTATATCAGCTCAGCAGAGCTCGATAGTATCCGTTTCGGCAAGGCAGTCCGTGGGCATTGGGGTATCGAAAATAGCCTGCATTGGGTGTTGGATGTGTCAATGAAAGAAGATGCCTGCCCCATTTACCGTGAGAATGGGGCTGAAGTGCTGGCGAGCATCCGTCACTTAGCACTCAACATGATACGCTCTGAGACATCAAGGAAAGCCAGTGTTCGTCGAAAGCAAAAAATGGCGAGTATGAGTTGTGCTTACTTGGATAAAATATTAGTTGCTGGATTTACTGTGTTGGGCAAAAAATAAACAAAGATGACCTCACTATACAAAATTGATTATTTTTTATACACGACTAACTTAGTATGCTAAGAACAATATGTTCACGCTCTCACCCTGCCGTTTTTACCCAATTCCTTGAACTACCAATACATACGTAGAAGGCTAAAACGCACGACCAGCAGCATAGCGGGCTACGAAAGCCCAGCTACAATTTTTGAAAAACTAAATATCACTATGCCAGTTAATGGTAAGGTTGAATTCGCACATTTATCTCTTCACGACCCGCGTCGATGGCTATCCACCCAAGCACTAAAGCATGGAGAGAACCTGTCTGATGTATTAATCAATAAATGGGCAAACCGCTGTAGCCTCACACAACTCAAGGCTTACGATTTCAGAACGGCTGAAGTGATGGCTGAGGCATCATCTATGCCGGAGTCACAGCAATTAACACAGCTTTCTGACTTATCGAATGGGCTTGATGATATTGAAAAGCTAGAGGAAAAATTCGGACTTCAGACTGCAATTGTTACTGCTCAGAATGCGGGAATTGCCGTAACTTCAATGGAGGCAATTAGCCAAGCCATAGAGGACAGACCCATTGCAAAGTCCAGCCGTGGAATCATTATCATCTATCCCCAACGTTTTGGAGCGTGCCTACATCAGCACCACGAGACACCATGCCGTAACTACAGTAATGATCTATCTGCCTCATGCATGACCTGCAATGAGGCAGTGCACGTCAAAGGGCACATACCGACCAACGATGAGACCCGTAATCTTGCCCAGAAGCTCTTTGCAAGCATCATTAGCCACTTAGAGAACCTGGCACGAACCCACAACAGGAATGTGGCAGACGATCCTGCGGCACTTGGTGAACATATGGTCATGCTTGTCGAAAAAGGGCTCAACCGTAGTCAACTGGAGCAACTGGCCGGTCACCTCATCAACAACTTTCACGAGATCAAAGACCTTCTCAAAGACCGCCAGCTAGCCAACCGACTGGAACAAGCTTTCGTGGCGCGCGGGGTTGTACAACGATTGGATGATCAAGATATCGCAAACGGAGCCCTCATCAAATACCATAATCCAGCAAGGCACTCTCAACCCTTAACGGAGATCGCACTAGAAAAACACGGCGGACGTACTAAAATCCTGGAAGACGAGGCCACACTGATTGCTAAGCATCCAATATTTGCTCCTGTAGCTGAAGAGCTCAAGGACGAGAGACATCTGATTGAATCAGATGAAGACGAGGAAAATTTCTGACAATGTTGGGAAGGAAAGAAATTTTAACAGAGCAACTTGCACGAAAGGTTGCCAAAATGATCGAATTATTTCCAGACTCTGATATTCCCGTTACTTGGGCTAGTGTTATGGCTCACAGTAAGAAACGTTTTGGTCACGGGTTTAACAGACAAATGCTTAGTCAAAAAGAGTGGAATGGTAGAAAGATCATTGCAGAAGCCTTTAAAGAGGCAAAGAGCGTTCAAAAACGGTTAAGTAATGATTCTTTACCTAAGTATAGTAATGCCCACCGTTCGTTACTACGGAAGCGGATTGCTGAGCTTGAGGCCAAAAACATGGCATTAAGGGAAGAGTTAGAAGAAGTTCGAGCACAACAGATTGATGAACTTGATGTATTCTTGAATACACCACGTGACATCCGGTTGATGGTTGAGAGCTTTGCTGAAGAAGCTTCCCTCCCCTCCTCTAATGTAAAAAAAATCGGGAAGTCAGAATGAGAGGTGTCATCTAGGGTTACTAGTCCCCAATATACGATTGAGCTTTGAGATAGTTCGAGCTATAGGCGCACCTCGCTCGACGCTTAATTATACGGGGCAAGTTCCGCCAAGCTTAACGCACTGAGCGGTTCGAGTATGCAGCTTTATTACTCTCCCACAACACTCTCGTTAAATGAGATAAAAATCGGCCTTATCTCCACTGACCTTGCCTTTATTTACATATTTCAGCTGCGGCATTTAGTTGTTCACACTGGGGCTCTTCTTCCATTAGGCAGCCTACAGCGTCATAATAGAGCGGTTTCATATGATTCTAGTTGGATGACATAGATTAGCCTCAAAACAGAGAAGATAAGAGGCAAGGTCGCCCACAAGGCTCGCGCGGTATCGTGCCTGTTACAGGAAAATGCTGCTGATTGTGGCCTGGTGAAAAAATAGTATTTTCGAGCCTGGCTGTGATAATTACATTTTGATGAAAGCGGAACTATACGACAGTTGTCGCAGAACGGTATGATTTTGGATCTACAAAGCTTACAAAGCACTGAAAAATATAGAATAGTTGGTGTGAGTGTAAAATGGATAAGCAAACAGACAACTTACGTGGAAAACGACATTTGACGCTTATTCCCCGAGGCATCACTTTATTGTGTCTTAAGCTTTTGATAGAAAATAAAATTTTTATGATGAGATTTATGCCTCAGCGAAATAAGTGCTTTTTGTATAGATGTCATTTGTCGTTGAATTAGCTGTTATGTGTATTTCATCCACAGGCCATGGTAGGGATTTTGATGACTGATTACTTCGGTTCTTGTCTGTGTGGCACTGTGAGCTTTGAGGTAAAAGGTGACTTCGATAGCTTTTACCTGTGTCATTGTCAGCATTGCCAAAAAGATACGGGTTCGGCTCATGCGGCAAGCCTATTCTCACAGTCAGCTAAATTGCTCTGGCGGTCGGGTGCAGGTGCTGTGACTTCCTTTACGCTTCCAGGCACTCGTCATACCAAAAGCTTTTGTAAACTGTGTGGCTCAGCATTGCCAAACACTCAGATCCCAGGCTTGCTCGTCGTTCCCGCAGGATGCTTGGACACTGAAATATCTATGGCGCCAACAGCCCATATCTTTTCATCCAGCAAAGCTGTCTGGGATGGGGAGTTAGAGAAAGTGCCAGCGTTCGAGGGGCTACTAGATTGAGCTACCATCACATAACCAGTGGCTGTTGGCGGACGAACCTACGCTGCGCTCCGGCACGCCGCAAAGCCAAGCGTTAGGGCTACATTCATAACTATAGGAGTTATCGTTGAAAAATTTATTTATTGATACAAATGTATTTTTATCTTTTTACCATTTGAGTAACGATGATCTTGAAGAGATTCATAAACTTGCAGTCTTAATCAAACAGAAAGAGATTAGACTTTGGCTCACAGAGCAAGTGGTAGATGAGTTTTCTAGAAATAGAGAAGTAAAAGTCCATGATGCAATTAAAAAACTAAAAGAACATAAAATTAAAGGGGCATTTCCCCAATTCTGTAAAGATTATGATGAATACGGTGTGTTGAAAGAATTACAGTCAGCATATGGAAAGGTACATTCAAAGTTATTAAAAAAAATTACAAAAGATGCTTTATCTAGCAAGTTCAAAGCAGATGAAAAAATTACCGAGTTATTCAACGCTGCAAAGCGCATTGAGACTTCGAAAGAGGTATTGAAATATGCAAGATTGAGATTAGATGTTGGTAACCCTCCAGGAAAAAATGGTTCTATTGGGGATGCTATCAATTGGGACGCTTTAATCTTAACTCTTCCAGAAAAAGAAGAATTACACTTCGTTGCCGATGATAAAGATTATTATTCGGTGTTGGATGAAAACTTGCCAAAAGATTTTTTAGTAAAAGAGTGGTCTCATAAAAAAGAATCTGAGATTATTTTTTATCGCCGTTTGTCACAGTTTTTTAAAGCAAATTATCCAGATATTAAATTGGCTAGTGAATTTGAAAAAGAAATTGAAATAAAAGCATTATATCAAAGTTCAAACTTTGTACGTACACATGGTGTAATCGATAGACTTTCAAAATTTGATGACTTTAGTACAACACAGGTGAAGCAGTTAATAGAAGCATGTTTAGAAAACGATCAGGTTAAATGGATTTTTAGTGATGATGACGTGTTTGACTTCTATACAGATCTTGTAAAAAAGAATAAAAAACTAATTTCAAGTGACTTGCTTGAAATTATGGAAAAAATGATTGCAGAGTGTGCAGAAGAGTAGCCCTAACAAGTTGCTCAAAAGGACAAAAAACAGTTTGCTGTTTTTCGTTCCTCAAACATTTTAGCAAACAATTTTTTGCCTCTTAGCAAGGCGTTAAATGCACAAGGAAGCTCGTGGATATTTTAAATAATCGAGAAATTGCAATTGCGTTGTGGCTGCTGGCAATTTCGTTTTATATTCTTTCATCCTCAAAAATGGCTGAGGTCAGAAAAGCCTTTAAAGGCGTTTTGACAGCTTTCTTTGCAAGACAAATAATGTTCGCCCTTTGTTTGATGATTGCCTACATGGCGGTTGTCATTTATTGGCTTTCCGAGTTAGAGCTATGGAATGCTGAACAATTAAAAAACACTGTTTTTTGGTGTGTTTCTGTTGGGTTTATGTCGCTATTTAAGCTTGAACAGATCAAAGAAGATAACAGCTTCTTTAAACACTCAGTTATAGATAGTTTGAAACTACTGGCAATTCTTCAATTTGTCGTTGGCGTATATACATTCCCTCTTTTGGTCGAGGTTCTTCTAGTCCCGGTTTTGGCATTAATCGGCACAATGCTAGCAATAGCTGAGTCTGACAAGAAATATCATCAAGTAAAGGTTCTGCTAGAATATTTCTTATCTTTTTTCGGGGTAGTCATAATTGCATATACTTTGTACATGCTGACGACCAATTTTGGTGAGTTTGGCAAAGAAAAAACCACGTATGACTTCTTTGTTCCTCCTTTGTTGACTTTTTCTTACTTGCCTTTTTTGTTTTTTATGTTGGTTTATTCAACATATGAGCAGGCCTTTATTCGTCTTAAATTCTCGATAAAAGATAGATTTCTTAGGTATGCTGCCAAGCTCTACGCTTTTGTATTGTTCAATGTTCGTGTAAGCCTGCTCGAGCGATGGTCATATCAAGTCGCCAGAGAAAATATAGCCACACACTCTGATTTGGTGGGCACCTTTAAACATATATTTAAAGTGAGATCATCTGAGAGAAACCCAAAGGAAGTTTCGAAAGATCAAGGCTGGAGTCCTTATCAGGCGAAAGACTTCCTTGTAAGCGAAGGAATTAATACAGGTTTCTATAATAGGCTGTTCGAAGAGGAATGGTCTGCATTATCTCCAATGAAAGAGTTTGGCGAGGGCTTTTTTGCGGACAATATCGCTTACTATGTTGAAGGTTCTGAAGAAGTTTCAAACGTACTAAAGCTTGAAGTTAACGTGAATGATGCTGCGAGATCTCAGCAGGCGTGTGACATGTTAAAGGAGAAGGCAGAAGCGTTAAGCATCTCTAGCTTAAGTCAGCCTTTGTCTGAAGAAATGAAAAATGCTATTTCAAGTTGTGAGCCTTATTCTGAAAAATTTGAGGATAAAAAAATCTCATTGATTGTAGAGTATTGGCCTAACCATAGATTTAATGGATATGGTATCAAATTCGTCATATCAAACGTTTAACAAAGCGCTGCTGCCGGACAAATTTTCCGCTGCGCTCCAAATTTGCCGCAGAGCGCGGCGTTATATATTAGGAGATAGTTTTGACCGATGCGATAAAATGGGAGTTCTATTTAGACGGGGACTCTCGATATTTTAGAGGTTACTCTGAAGGGCGTCAGAATTTATACTTTGATATTTCTGGTGGGGTTGACCACCACAATGACTGCATGAATGATGATTTTCGCCTTTCATCTGTATATTTTAATGACGAAGACGATCCTGAAGTTGTATGGCAAGTAGGATACGAGTTGGCTAGTTTATACAATGGGATTTCGTCAATATTATCTAAATATGTGCGAAAGCTTGAATTAGCCGAGCTATTGCATGATGGAGTTAGGGTTGGTAAACCTCCCAAAAGAAATATAGTAGCTCTTTTAGGGAAACCAAATATTTCAGACTATCTATATAAAAAAGAGTTTGAAAAAGTAAAAGAATTAGATGTTCGTTTTTTTATGATGAACTTAGCCACCGAGCGCGAAGACGCTTATTTGATATTAAAATACTTCGCTGTTGAAGGTAGTTATATAAACTATTATAAAACTCTTGAGACGCTAGAAGTGTTGTCAAAAAAATCAGGTGTGGAAATTACGGTAGATAAGAAGTTAAGGAAAGCTTTTACGAATACGGCTAACAACTATACCTTATCAGGTTTGGATTCTAGGCATGGATTTAAGCAAGCAGTCAAAGAAAATAAAACCCCAAGTATGGAGCTGTCAGAAGCGCATTCATTCGTAGCGAGCATAGCAAAAGGGTATCTAGATAAGCTGGCACATGGTGTTATCAATGGAGTACATAACAAATCATTCAAGCTGGACTAAATACAGTGGGCTCTCGCTCCGCTCAATTATAGCCCACTATATTTAGCCTCTTAATGAGGCGTTAGTTTTTCTCGTACATGGATGATCGATTCAAATGTCAAAAATATATAAATACTTTTCAAATGATGTAATCCAACTCGTTTTCCAAAAAGAAGGATTTTGTGGTGTAAAATGCTCTTTACCACAGGATTATAATGATCCCTATGAGCTTTTTCTTGGTATGGATTTAAACACTCCTGCGGATCAACTTGCTTTTTACAATGATATTATTTCTGATATTCCACAAAGTCCTACAACATGTTTTTCTAAGTCTCCGATTGTTGCCCCTATGTGGGCGCATTATGCAAATAACCATACAGGTTTCGTATTAGAGTTTGAGTTAGAGAAGTTGCAAGAACATTTTAAAGGTAACCCTCTTTGGGATGTTACTTATAGAGATGCGCCAAGTGAGCATCTTCAACCTATCCTTCAAAGAGCCGCTGTTTTAAAAAAACCACGTCACTCGTATGCCTTACAAGAATATATTTTTGTTGAATCATATTTTGCTAAATACGATGACTGGAAATATGAGCAAGAATGCCGGTTTGTTGATATGAAAAAGGTAACGGAGAAAGTAGCAGGGAATTATATTTTATACATTCCCTGTGATTTGGTGACTGGTATTATTATTGGTTCAAAATACCCTAAGGAAAGCGTTGGCTTAGCGCAGGAAATAGCTAAAGAAAATGAATTGACTTGGTATGAGTTAGTAATCGGTAAAAGCCACCCGAAACCATATATGAAAAATGAGTCTAATGATGTTTTCACCTTCTCTGATAGCGATATTTTAATTGCGTCCAATACTTGCGATAGTTGCTCAGAACCATTAATAGCAGAGAGCGATTTATGTCCTTGGTGTAGCATAACTGAAGCTCATGAGGATGACGCTGCTCGAAGTAACCCATTTAGAATGTTAAGTTCAATGGGGCAACTGGACAGTTATATGAAATCTATGGGTAAAATAGGAAAATAGTTTTGCTAAACAAAAACTAACAAGTCGTTTAAAAGGACAAAAAAACAGTTGGCTGTTTTCGTTCCTCAACATTTTAGCCAACAATTTTTTTGCCTCTTAACGAGGCGTTCGCCGATTGTCTATTTGATAACCACCGAGGTGATAATGAGTCAAAAAAAATATTATGCAAAATTATTTGGGTGGATATTATTCATTTTATCTGTAGTAATAGTTGGTGTTGCCATTGACTTCCAAGCGAACAACTACCCTGTAACTTATCAAAGTGTAAATGTGGCTACGGGTCCGAATCAGACAGAAACTAAAACAATAGTTGTTGTTCCAACTATTGTTCAGAGCTATAAGTTGATTGCAAATTTTTTCTATGGTTTAGCTGTAGCTCTGTTCGCTACAATATTTGTGGCAAGGAAGTTAGAGCAAGACCAAAAAGAAAAGCATGAAGAGGAGTTAGAGAAGTTAAGGGAAGCAGTAAATGTAAATGTATTTGATGCTCTTTTCAAAACCCTTATCCCGAAAGAAATATTCCAAATAGTAAAAACTGAAATAATAGAAAACAAAGCAATACGAAAAAAAGCTCATTGGACGCATGTTTTTGAAGAGGTTGATGGGGGGATTAAAATGACGGCTACAACACATTATGAATTACATAATGTTAGTAAAGAGCCTGTTACTGATCCTGTGAAAATAGTTATGGAACCTCTATCTTCAGGGGATCAAACTATAAATATGGCTAGGTGTCTATCGAGTGACGGCACCGCTTTAATTGAATATGATCCATTGAATACCGATAATAATAAAAACATCACAATTGGAGATACAGAAAATGGTGGGAAGTTGGTTAATTATACTGTAACAGTTCCATCTAATGATTATATAGAATCAACTTTTGAGTATTCGACAATCTTCCCTGGTACAGTATATGATTGTCAACACACCAAGTATCCAATAATTGATTTGAATATAAATGCTGTATTTCCAAAAGGCTATAGATTTACTGTCTATCCATCTTTATCCAATGAGTTAAAAATAATTTCTGAGGGTGATACTCATAAAAATTTCAAAGTGGAAGGTGGAGTATTACCTCGTCAAGGAATTATTTATACATTGGAAAAAGTAAGCTAACAAGGCCAATCACAAACGCCAGCAAGCTGGCTGGCTGGCTGGCTGGACTCGCTACGCTCGCCTGTGTTGGCGGCGTTATGAGTAGCAGTCAGCCAGTTTCGGAGTCAATTAACATAGTTCTTTGAAAGCCGAAGTAGCGGTGCAAACGGGCAACATCAGCATCGTCTGTCGGAGAGCCGGAACAGGGTACTTGGCTCTGAATCTCAATCTTTGAGATCTCAGCTGGGCATCCAGTCGAACATTCGGTGTGCTTCATTCAAAATTTTAGCCAACAATTTTTTGCCGCTTAACGTGGCGTTAGGTTCACTGGAGAGTATGTGCAATATTCTGATTGGCAGTATTGGTTTTGGATTAAAAGACTACAGAAAGGTCGCTCTTTAGAGCGTTGGGCTTTACGCCATCTGCATCACAGAGACTATTTAAATTTGCTCGCCGAAAGAGTCGTTGAATTTAATAGACTTCATCGTCGACCATGCTCCGTACAAGTAAATTCTATCTGGATTGATGGTACACCTCAGGCGACTGCAAAAGCTAGAACTAAGAAAGTCAAGTGTGAATTGGCAGACTTACTTTATATAGTTGAAGAGCTAAATTATAAGGGGGATAAAATTTGTAGAAAAGGCATATTACTACAAGGAAAGAACACAATTCACCCTAGGAAGATTGATAGTGGTAATTCTACAAAAAAAGAGCGAGAATTATTTGAGAAGCTTGATAGGAGAGATGAGTTAACTTTAAATGTTGGCGTGAGTAAGACTTCCAAAATAATTGGAAAATATTTATTAGACTCAAGCGTAAAAGAAGGCCTTTCAGATTGTGCTCGATTTTTGTTGATGCCAAAGAAGCGCTGCTGGTTTCATGTCTTTATTTTTAACTGCTCACCTTTTCATGTAACGTGGCCAAAAAGAGAAACATCCAATGAGATGGTTGTTGGGCAAGGCTTAACGGAAGCGCTCTTAGAGATGTATAGCGGTTCTAGCCTTGGAAAAGAAATCATTGCACCGGCTAAGTGCGAATGGTCAAGAATGGTGTTAGATCTAGAGAACAGATATAAAGGCGTAGAAATGAAAGGTTATGACAGACAAAAACGCCATTATTCTTCAGATATTTTCTCCTTCACTGTTCACAAGCGCTTTTCGCAAGACGCCCAGGTCAATGCAGAAACCTATGGCTCAAATGATGATCTAATTGATTTCGGCACTTTGCCGTATATTTCAATTATTAAAGTAAGTGTTCAATATCCTGAGCAAGATGAACCTAATCGGGTAGCCGAGGGTTTCTAGCCCTCAGCCCCCACAACACACTGCATGTGGGTCCGCACAGGCCGTTTCACTAAGAATGGTGAAGCTTAATCCAACCATCGCGTAACTCATACAGTCCCTGATATTTTAAATACGCATTCGATAATGCCTGATTAATTACCGGTGTTTTAGAGCTGCGCTATGGGTCTTTGCTGGTTATACCGCAGGCAACTGCGGCTTGTACGTGAACGCCCAATCTCATCAAATTTCTTACTTTAGTGCGTGGCTATCGCCAGTAGGCCATTCGGACTATGCGCCGGATCCAATGATCCAGTTCAACACAGTGCTGATAACCACTGGCGATACGGCTATGTTCGCTTTAGTTGTTGAAAACGCGGCTGAACCGCACATTGCCATATAAAATCAATAGGTTGAGCATCAGCTTTCCTAGTATGCTCAAACCACCTGAACCAACCAAGGTAACGATGAAGGTACTTGGTGGCGACACCATGAAAACGCATTATCCATTGCTTTAGTCGACTGTGATAAGCATTCACACCCTGGATATGGAATATCTCTTCACGTACCCGCTGACCGACACTGCTGTTAACCGGCTTGTGAAGCAAGTGATGTTTGGCTGCCAACGCCTCGTAGTTAAGATGGCCATCGCTACAGAGCACAGCGCCAGACCGTAATCGCGGCAGCAGGCAGCGTTCCAGCTTTCTGAGCGTAAAGCGTTTCATTACAAAGTCGGCTTCGTTGTGGTTGCGGTCGCGCAGTACCATCACTTTGACCCACTTAATGTTTTTCTTATCGCTACCACGGCGGCGAGGTTTTCTCTTACTGAGATCCCGCTTGCCTTTGAAGGATTCACGTATAAACGTTTCATCGGCTTCGACGATACCGCCCAGCTCAGAAGACTTAGTATAATCAACCAGTTGCAGAAAGCGGTGTCGCCACCTGAATGATGTACCTAAGTTTATCTGACACTTTTTGGCGGCTTTGCGAAGTGTTGTGGATTCCATCATCTGCTCCGCATATTCCAACCACCGCTCAGCCATTCGAAGCCCAGCAAGTGGCGTGCCGGTCAGAGAGGTAAATGTCTTCTTGCAAGCCCGGCAGCGGTAACGCTGTCTACCATTCATGCTTCCCCACTTATAGGGAGCATCATCGCGGCAATGAGGGCATGTTGGGTGTGAAGCAGTGAGTTCTTCTAGTCGAGCAATGAGCTCGGGAAACGAGTCTGGTTGCTGAAGCAGTATCAGCAGTTCATGCCGCTGCCGAGGCTGGAGTTCAGTCAGTTGGCGTTTAAGTTTGGCGAAACCTGTACTTTTCATCTTTTTGCCTCCCACGAGGTGACTGATTCAAGTATAGCTTTCAACGATTAACTCAAACATAGCCGGCGATACCAAAGTAATTTATCCAACCACGTAGATACTGGCTGACCTTAAACAATTGGTATTTCATCGACACACCCCAGTTGCGGTTCGTGAGTTTCCGAACTTGCTGCTTAAACTTCAGCAGCGTTTTCGGATGCCAATGAATGCGGCTAGTCTTGAACGTAAAGCCCAAGAACTTTCTTTCATTCGTTTTAACAACTGTCGTGCTTTATCCATCGTTCTGCTCCTGAGTCCGTTCGTCAGAAGATCGGAGCACGGGAGAAGCGGATAGTTCCCTGATTTAGGAAACAACGCCAACTAACATGGTGTGACCGTAACAGTTCACCCGCACCGCCTTGACACTCAATAATGGGATGATCGTCTCTTGATCCGCTTTTGCTACTTGCACGATCTCTCGGTTCAGACACGCTTATCAATATGAGTAAAAAAAACACCACACCGACAGTGCCGTCACTGACGCTGGAACAGGAAAACGAGCTCATCTTCAAGCTGTTGGAACGTATTTCCGAGCTGGAAGACCGCCTCAAGCAGAACAGCGGTAACTCTTCAAAGCCCCCTTCCAGCAATGGACCGGGAGGCGCACCGCCGGCTCGCCCACGTCAACGATCCGGCAAGCAGCGCGGCGCTCAGCCTGGCCATAAGGGGCACCGTCGAGAGCGGCATCCACAGGATGAACGGGTAACGCTTTCGCCGTATTATCCGGCAGAAACCTGTACCTGCTGTGGTGGCGACATGTTGGCTCATGCCAAGCCACATCGAGTACACCAAGTCTTTGACTTGCCCGAAGTCAGCTATGTTATGACCGAGCATCAGCTGTTTCGGGCGACGTGCACCCGTTGCCTTCACAGCGATGAAGCCTGCTTGCCTGAAACGGTGAGCCATACCCAGATGGGCACTAACCTACTCAGTTATATCGCGCTGCAAAGTGGCCAGTATCATCAAAGCATCAGCCAAATACAGAGCCAACTTCACCAGCACTTTGGGCTGCGCTTTAGCCGAGGGGCTATCAGCGAGGCGCAAGGCCGAGTCAGCACCATGCTGACGCCCACCTATCAAGCCATTAAACAGCAGGTACAAACTGCCTCATATATCCATGCCGATGAGACCCGCCACCAACGCGGAGGAGAACGGCGCTGGATGTGGCTAGCCCTAAGCAAAGTGGCAGCCTGCTTCATGACCGCGTACGGCCGTGGGAAAGATGCAGCAAAACGGTTATTGGGTGACGTGCCAGAAACCTCAGTACTGGTGACCGACCAGTATGCGGGGTATTGCTTTGTTGATAGTGCCCAACGACAGATATGTTGGGCTCACGTGGCCCGTAACGTGGCTGCCATTGCCGACAGCAGCGAACGGACTAATCATCCCATTGGCGCACGGTTAGTCTTGCTGGCAAGTATGGTGTTCCGTACTCGGCACCGTTGGGAAAATGGCGAGCTAGATCATGCACAGTACCAACGGCGGTTGCGGCGATGTCGAGAACATTGGCGGGCCCAGCTGACACGCGGCACACTATTATGCTCCTCGCGTTATCGGGGTCGATGCCGTTGGCTACTCAAAGATGACGACATGCTGTGGCGATTTCTGGAAGACGACCAAGTGGCGCTGACGAATAACGAGGCCGAACGTGCGCTACGCGGTTATGTATTGTGGCGTAAAGGTAGCTATGGCGTCTGGTCACAGCGGGGAGAGCAGTTCCGTCAGCGAATTCTTTCCTTAGTAGAAACAGCCAAACGATTGGGCCGCTGTCCTCAAACATGGTTGCGCGCCGTGATCCGAGCTTGTATCGAGAAGACGGATTACCCCATTCCGGCAGAATTGTCCCCGTCAAGGTAGTATCGGTGAACACTTACGTGTGACCTGCTATGAAAATGAGGGGGTTTCTAAGACCTGGAGCAGCACTAGAGTGACTTGGGCTCATCCGCGTACTCCACACTTGCGTCTAACTGCTTTGTACTCACTTTATAAAATGTAAAAAAAAGGTCATATTTGATGGAAAATCATCAAAAAAAGTACAAAAACCAGCTAAGATGTAATGTCATATAAAGAAAAAAATATATATAACACTTTAAAATACAATTAGTTAAACTGATATTTCTGCTGAGTATATAACTTTTTTACCGTCATCCGAGTGTATCCAATTCCGCCACGGGAGCACACCCAAGGCGATACCGAGCGCATGCTTGGCCGCTGGCTAAAACTGCGCGGCCAGCGTGAGCAACTGATTATTGCCAGCAAAGCCGTTGGCCCCTCTCGCGATGCGGTGCGCCCTTCTTATTTTAGAAACGGCCACGCTAAGCTGGATCGCGCCAATCTAATACAAGCGGTAGACGACAGCTTGCGCCGTTTACAAACCGATTATATAGACCTGTATCAACTGCACTGGCCCGATCGCAGCGCCAACTACTTTGGCAAACTGGGCCTCACCGAGCTACCCGAAGAAGAAGCCGTGCCCATTATTGAAACCCTGCAGGCACTGGCAGAAATAGTGGCCAGCGGAAAAATACGCCATATTGGCGTGTCTAACGAAACCCCATGGGGCCTGCATCAATATTTAACGCTGGCCGAGCAAGCCAAGCTGCCGCGCATTCAAAGCATTCAAAACCCCTACAACCTGCTTAATCGCAGCTTTGAAGTGGGCTTGTCGGAATTTAGCCTACGCGAGCAAGTGGGCTTACTGGCTTACTCACCCTTGGCTTTTGGCATGCTCACCGGAAAATACCAAGATGGCGCCCGCCCAGCCGGCGCTCGTTTAAGCTTATATAGCCGCTTTAAGCGCTATTTAAACCCCCAAGCCCAACGCGCCAGCGCCGCTTACGCTAACTTGGCCCAAGAGCACGGCTTAAGCCCTGCACAACTGGCACAAGCGTTCGTCAACACCCGCCCCTTTGTCGCCAGCAACTTAATTGGCGCCACCACGCTTGCACAGCTCAAAGAAAACATCGACAGCGTAAACATCAATCTAAGCCCAGTGCTGCGCACCGCCATAGAAGAACTACACCAAGCCATGCCCAATCCAGCGGTATAAAGCGCTTACTGCACTAATGTTGAATTTTAAATGCTTAATGTTGAATGAAAGACTTAATCATTCCTGATTACGTATGAACCTCAACCAAAATGCACCCTGTTTCGGTTTGTTCTTCGTAGCTGCCCAATTTATTCGGCAGGCCAGCTCTGCTGGCTGTTACTGAGGTTTAGATTTAAACCAAAACACCAAACCGGGCCGAATAAATTGGCCCCTACAAGGTCAAAATACCAAACTGAGCCTCATATTTTTACCGAAGAGGTGGGCATCTCCCTGTAACCTATTGAATTTATTGGTGCTGAATTCACTGAAACATAGCTGAACTTTGTGGGTAATCAGGAAACATCAAGGCTGCCTAGCGTTGAATGACCAAGCAGCCCTTTAGCTTGTAAATACCGAGCAATCTACTTTATTAGTGCAAATCAGCCAATTTTACATCTTTCATGCCCAATGCTTGGGCCACGTCGTACATGGCCTGATTTAAGATCTTATGGGTCACTTTATCTGCTTCATAACTCGCTTTAGCATTAATATCGGCCATCACTTGGTTATGCAGCTTGTTAGAAAGCGCCTTATCAAACAGGTAACCGCTCCAAAAGGTACTATCTGGCGCAGTACCAGCATTGACCAGTGTTTTGGCAAGCTCAGTTCCTGAAAGGTCGGCAGGTTCAGGCAAACTAATACCGGCCTCCGTCGCGCGCTTAAGACCAAAGCCTATGGCTGCATCCATGCCACTCAGGAAAGTGTTTACCTCGCCTTCACCGTATTGCTTGGTCAGTTTCACCACCTCAGCATTCACAGTGTCCTCACCCAACATGGCTACCAGCGCCGTAGCAAAGCTAAACTTTTCAGCGCCGCCACCTGCCTTAACCAAGGCCGCCGTTACGTCCAATGCCGGCTCGCCCATGTAAACCGGGCCACCAAACATATTCATCGCAGACTGCTGTTGTTGAACATCCATTGCGTGCTCCGCATCCGCCGCCAACACAGGACCGGCAGTAAATGCCGCCATAGTAGCCGCTAACAATAGAGTGGTAGTTTTCATGGGTATTCTCCTTTTCGACTTTAAAAAGTAGCGAAATATCCTTGCGAGAAAAGTTGCTGAATAACTGCCAAGCCACCCCGCTTGATCATTCCCCTACCGGCTTGCTCCACACATTTCATTCACCGTAAAATGAGTATAGAGGCAGAGCCGTTTAATAAACGGGTGACACCGTGATTTCGGTTCATCCCCGTGGGCACGGGGAACACGTGTGCCCAAACCTTAAGCGTGAATTAGCAAACGGTTCATCCCCGTGGGCACGGGGAACACCGCTCTCGGATATGCCAAGGATAGAATCACACCGGTTCATCCCCGTGGGCACGGGGAACACGCTTAGTGCGTAGCCTGCCGTTGCGCTGCCAGCCGGTTCATCCCCGTGGGCACGGGGAACACTCAGGGCGAGGTGATTAGCTTGCTCGATAAGCGCGGTTCATCCCCGTGGGCACGGGGAACACCATCAGGCTAGACAAATATATTACAGGCATTGCGGTTCATCCCCGTGGGCACGGGGAACACTGAAGACGAGCTACAAGCTCTCGCCAAATAACCGGTTCATCCCCGTGGGCACGGGGAACACTCTGGTAGCTCTAACCCCAGTGGGGCGAGTAGCGGTTCATCCCCGTGGGCACGGGGAACACTCACCGTCCTCGGCGGTTAGGTTCGCAAGCAACGGTTCATCCCCGTGGGCACGGGGAACACTGTTCGGAAGTCCGAACAAAGGGGAGGTGTTACGGTTCATCCCCGTGGGCACGGGGAACACGAAGTGTCGGGCAACCCCAGCCGCATCGACCGCGGTTCATCCCCGTGGGCACGGGGAACACATTGGTGAGAATGATCGGCGCTATGCTGTGTTCGGTTCATCCCCGTGGGCACGGGGAACACGAGCACCACGTTCAGCGAGTCGTCAGTGTTGGCGGTTCATCCCCGTGGGCACGGGGAACACGTGCATGTAGAGCAGGGCGCGGCCTTTGGTCACGGTTCATCCCCGTGGGCACGGGGAACACATTAGCGCCTGATGCATCGGGTATAGGCGAAGACGGTTCATCCCCGTGGGCACGGGGAACACTGCCGCCGCGAAGCGATCTAGCGCATCCGACACGGTTCATCCCCGTGGGCACGGGGAACACTTCCTTATGCCGAGTTCAGGTTATTTAATTATACGGTTCATCCCCGTGGGCACGGGGAACACTCGCTTGATATCAGTCTCTTTGCCAGGCGAAGACGGTTCATCCCCGTGGGCACGGGGAACACGTATAACCAAGCGTCCGCGAAATCTAACGCACCGGTTCATCCCCGTGGGCACGGGGAACACGTGGACAGGTGGCGTAGGTCTGCCACCTGATGCGGTTCATCCCCGTGGGCACGGGGAACACTTTAAGCAGGGCGGCCGACTCGGTGACAATAACGGTTCATCCCCGTGGGCACGGGGAACACCCGCTGTTAATCATACCCCTAGCGTCATCCTCGCGGTTCATCCCCGTGGGCACGGGGAACACTTGCCGAGTGCCAGCAGCGTGTCGTTAGCTGCCGGTTCATCCCCGTGGGCACGGGGAACACCTGCTCGGCCCCCTCAATCAAGATGATCGAGTCGGTTCATCCCCGTGGGCACGGGGAACACCCTTTAATCAGCCTCTCAATACCGGTCATGTGCGGTTCATCCCCGTGGGCACGGGGAACACTTTTGGCGGACGACCGCGACCCGCGAAGCCACCGGTTCATCCCCGTGGGCACGGGGAACACGCCTTTGGCAGTATCGATACCTGGCTGGGTAACGGTTCATCCCCGTGGGCACGGGGAACACCCAGATCCGAAGCCTGCAACGAAGGCGGGGAACGGTTCATCCCCGTGGGCACGGGGAACACATGGCGAATGCGCTCCATGATGGGTTTGCCACCGGTTCATCCCCGTGGGCACGGGGAACACGCGCGCCAAGATTAACCCAGTTGTCTATGAGACGGTTCATCCCCGTGGGCACGGGGAACACAACCAGATCAGCTAATAACATTACCGATAGTCCGGTTCATCCCCGTGGGCACGGGGAACACGGTCATTACAGCCTGCATGCGGCGCTCGTAAGCGGTTCATCCCCGTGGGCACGGGGAACACGCCATTAACGGCAGTAACGAGACGGGCGGCTACGGTTCATCCCCGTGGGCACGGGGAACACCAGCGCTCAGTTCACCTTGGCTTTGTGCGGTGCGGTTCATCCCCGTGGGCACGGGGAACACGTTGCAGGAAGAAATGATATTGAAGCGCCAAGCCGGTTCATCCCCGTGGGCACGGGGAACACATTAATTATCTGATCTGATGCGTTGCTGCCATCGGTTCATCCCCGTGGGCACGGGGAACACATTTAAGTCCTTGGCAACTCAACCCATATCAGCGGTTCATCCCCGTGGGCACGGGGAACACTTGTTGAAGCGCACTAACCACACGCCAGTGGCCGGTTCATCCCCGTGGGCACGGGGAACACGTCAATAAACGCTTTGCGAACAAGGCGCGTTACGGTTCATCCCCGTGGGCACGGGGAACACCGGCGGCTCTTCTGCAAGATACCGTCTTTAAACGGTTCATCCCCGTGGGCACGGGGAACACATCCATCGAGCGCACAAACTCGCGCAACTCGGCGGTTCATCCCCGTGGGCACGGGGAACACAGGCAATGGATACCGATGCGTTATTGATGGACCGGTTCATCCCCGTGGGCACGGGGAACACAATGGAAGTTGGTAGCGACTATGACGGCGTTACGGTTCATCCCCGTGGGCACGGGGAACACATTCATAGCTACCATCCTCGTTCTGATTTAAGCCGGTTCATCCCCGTGGGCACGGGGAACACACTTTTGATGCACAAACCACCGAGGTCGACAGCGGTTCATCCCCGTGGGCACGGGGAACACATTACATACACCGACATTGGCGAAATCGTGGACGGTTCATCCCCGTGGGCACGGGGAACACAACAAATCATCAGTCGCACCGCGCTGTATCAAGCGGTTCATCCCCGTGGGCACGGGGAACACTAAGAGCGGTATCGACCGTAGGTACGGTATTCCGGTTCATCCCCGTGGGCACGGGGAACACCTCTCGGCAAAACAGCTCTTGCTTTGCGTTGAGGGTTCATCCCCGTGGGCACGGGGAACACCTTTTCGTCTTGCTCAGCTGCTTGCTTCACCTCGGTTCATCCCCGTGGGCACGGGGAACACTGTTGTCAGCTTTTCAGGTGGGCGAACTAGCGCGGTTCATCCCCGTGGGCACGGGGAACACTCTAAATAAACACGTTTGTTATCAGGGTCTAACGGTTCATCCCCGTGGGCACGGGGAACACATAGCTATATCAATGCCCAGTGACAACAGTCGCGGTTCATCCCCGTGGGCACGGGGAACACGCCGGTGTCCTCGGCGTACAAGTCAGCCACCACACCGGTTCATCCCCGTGGGCACGGGGAACACACCGAGAGCCTCAATTTGAAGCTCTCGGGAAACGGTTCATCCCCGTGGGCACGGGGAACACCCAATGGCAGCGATTGCCAAGACTGTTGGTGTACGGTTCATCCCCGTGGGCACGGGGAACACTAAAGCTTGGCGCTGGGCTTGCTCTGCTTGGGCGGTTCATCCCCGTGGGCACGGGGAACACGACTTAGCTGACATCACCGCCTTAATGTCGAACGGTTCATCCCCGTGGGCACGGGGAACACTACACCCCAGTGCCGCCACTGGAAGACCTAACCGGTTCATCCCCGTGGGCACGGGGAACACAAGCCAGTAACGGGCGGGCGCACCGTTGAGCACGGTTCATCCCCGTGGGCACGGGGAACACCATATCGAGCACAAACAAAGGGCTGTAACGTCCGGTTCATCCCCGTGGGCACGGGGAACACACGTAAGCTCATGGCCCAGCGAGCAGAGGAAGACGGTTCATCCCCGTGGGCACGGGGAACACGCTTAACTCGGTTGTCGATTCTAATGCTGGTACGGTTCATCCCCGTGGGCACGGGGAACACCAAGGATTACGCCCACGTCGCGGCGTTCAATGCGGTTCATCCCCGTGGGCACGGGGAACACATCACACCAGAACGCGAGCCGCTATAACCAAACGGTTCATCCCCGTGGGCACGGGGAACACAGCCCCGAGCGACACCAGCCAGCGTGTTAACGCGGTTCATCCCCGTGGGCACGGGGAACACACCAAACGTATATTACTGATTTAACTAGCCTTTTCCAGCATTAAAAAAGGCACCAACTTTTCCATGTTTTTAAAGATCGCTAACTTGTTGATTTTAAACGGGATAAAAAGACACTAGCCGTAAGCCATCTAGGTCCACCGGCATGCGTCGATTCTCTCCATAAGTTTGAAACTCAAAACCTGACTCCGTATTAGTAGCCCAAGCCATCACCACGTTACCCTGCTCTGCTTGTTTGCTCACTTGCAGCCAGATCATTTCACGAACCCGGCGTGATACATCGCCCACATAAACACCGGCCCGCACTTCTAATAACCAGATCGCTAACCGCCCCCTTAATCTCGGCGGAACATTTTCAGTCACCACAACTAACATGCTCATCTTTAGCTACTCCTGTGGCCATCTTCACCTAATGACTTAGGTTCGGGTATGGCGATAGGTTGTGCATCTTTCGGTGGCAGTGGTGGGGTTATCTCACCTGCGGCTAACACTTCTTCTATTAAAGGGATGAGTTTCGCTAACGTATTACCGCTGCGAAATGCATCTCGACAGGCAATACGAACCGCTTTATCTGGTTCAGCAGGATTTTTGCTGGCGATTTCAAATGCCTTAGGCACCACAGTGTCAAACTTAATAATATCGGCAATATCATAAACAAATGACAGTGGTTTTCCGGTATGGAGAAAGCCAATGGCCGGTGCATAGCCTGCCGCTAAAATTGCGGCTTCGGTAATCCCGTAGAGGCAAGAGGTGGCGGCGCTGATGCATTGATTAATTTTATCGCTTTTACTCCAATCCTTTGGATCGTAGCGCCGCCCTTGCCATTTAACCCCGTACTCTTTAGCTAATATGCCATACGTCGTACGTACCCGGCTGCCCTCTATTCCTCTAAGCTGGTCGACGGAACGTCGACTGGGTGCGGGTTCACCAAAGCGCAGCTCAAACATTTTACGGACGACCTTTAAACGCAAGTCATCATCCAAAGCCAACTTAGCTTGGTATAGCAATTTATCGGATCGCGCCCCGCCAGGTTGGCCTGAGGCATAAAGCCGAACTCCAGCTTCGCCCACCCAGACCAATAAGGTGCCGACCGTTGCTGCCAACTTGGCTGCCGCATGGGATACTCGCGTGCCGGGCTCAAGCATAATGCACGCCACCGAGCCCACAGGGATATGGGTGCGAACCCCCGTTTTATCGATTAAAACAAAAGCGCCATCGAGTACATCTATTTGCCCATACCTCAGAAAAATCATGGATACCCGATCTTTCATCGGTATCGGCTTAAGCGGAATAAATGCCATGACTACTCCTTTGCAATAAACAAAGACTAGATACGACGGATCATCATCATGCCGCAGCCAAATGCCTTCGCCCTGCCTATACCCTGATGGAGGTTATTTAAAAACAACTCGGGATCGTCAACCTCTAAGGTGCCACTGAGATCAATAGAGCTAAATACGGCACCCGCTTGTTTTCCTTTAATGCGATGTTGTAGATAAGCATCTATTTGTAATGGTTCAGCATCCGTTGGGGCTTTAACGCCTATTTTTTGACAACGCGCTTGCCACCATTCCATTAGTGCCTGTTCTGATGTGGTTTTTATTGCCAGCTCTAACGTCGCTTTTCTGCCCAATCGAGTGGCTAGCTCATCGCGATAAGCGCCGTTTTCGATAACCGTCTGCCAACGCTCAACATCAGTATCATTGGCTAAGTCGAGCAGTTGATGCTTCAAGTCTTTCTTAGGTCCTGAAACGGCAACGGATAAGCGCTTTAACTCCTCATTCAACCACTGTTGCTGTGCATTCATAAGCACATCATGGCGTTTTCCTTGCCGACATACGGTGGGATTTACTCGGATTTTAAATTCTAATCGCTGCCCTGCCATCAGTTGTGGAGTGAAGGGACGGCTTTCTACCTGGAACAGCCGTTCGCTATTATTCGGCTCTTCACGGGAGAGCACGTAGAAAATAGGTTCGCCCGCAGGGGATAACCGACCATCACTTTGTTCATGGCGAAATAAAAAATTACGTTGCTCTGCTTGTGTAAATAACCGCCACAGTAATTGATGATTGCCATACACCCCTTTGCTCATGGCTCTCACTAATTCACTACTGGCGGTTGGGCTGTCACCCAGTCTGATACGGGATAAATACATGTTATTCCTCCACCATCGTCAGTTGATGCTCTTGGCGCATACCAAACTGCCACGGCATTCGACTAATGGGTTCATCCCATACGTTACGGCTTTGCACTCCTTCATAACAACCCAAGGCATCGGCCTGTCCTTGCCATAAGTAGGTCACATAAGATCCTATTCCTAACCAGCGTTTATCTTGCTCATCTGTCTGTAATATCGGTGGAAACTCACAATCTAGAGCAGACTTCAGATCAGACTCAATGAATTGAGGAAATAGAGGAGCTGCTAAAGGACAAGCTTTCCTCCCTAAGTAGGGAGTAAATGCCGGTTTAACGAGCCCTTTCTTAATCTCAGCTAAAGAGAACGCTTTGTCTGGTTGTTGCCAAATGGCGACCACCCAGTAGCCATCACTACGATAATCACGGCTAGACAATACCGTGTTCAACTTTTCTTTCGCGATACTAAGCTCATCTTTACGGGTATAAAAACGACGTTTTTTATCTTGAGAGGGCACCTGAGCCGTATGATAATCCCTGACTAAGCTACCCGTTGAGTAAGACTTTATGGCGACGCCGATGCTTAGACGCAGCGCATTTAAACGCTCTGTATTTTCACGCTTGATGCCAAGCCCGGCGGCTATCATTCCCAGCACCGCGGATCGGGTGGGAGTCAGACCCGAAGGCCTGTCTCCCCCTACCGCCGCTTCTCCCCAACTGGCTAATGGTCCATATAAGCGAAATACCAGATATTCCATACGGCCCCCTTAATCAGCAATAAATGTCTTTAGCTGTTCGAAGCTGCCTTCACCGGTGGTGGCATTCACGGAGTAACGACCGTCGGCGCAAGCACCGTAGACTTTATCGAAGTTATCCGCCTGACGTTGTAACACCTGCACCGCATCTTCTGCTTGATTCTCGCCGCTAATTGGTTTTAAAAAAGCGACCGATAACGAGCGAGGCTGTTGATCACCCTTCTCGGCCAACACAAACGACGCATAGGCACGAGACGCAAAGCTGTTTTGCTTACCCTTAGGCGACACTTTAACGGCGGCTTCAACCAAGGCGGCAATTGCCTTGTTGGCTAATTCCAAATCGCCACCTAGGTTATTCACTAACAGCTCTTTATCGATGCAGACATAGCTATAAAATAAGGCAGCAGCAAAGGCGGCCTCGCCGATGTGAGCGGCACCTAAATCACTATCTGCATTATTAAGATCATCAACGGCCGTGAAGTAATCTTCCTCTACCGCGACGCCATGCACACTAATCGCATGAGCCACTTGGCAGGCCGCCTCGCAATTAAATTCAGGAGAGGATGCGAGCATACGACCGAACAGTGCAATATCAACCGCGCTGGCATTACGACGTAGCAAAGCCAACTCTTCCTTATCTGGTCCGCGATTCTCTGTTGCCAAGGTAGTCGCCAGTGACGTAACAGCTTGCATTTCTTCTGGGCTGATATGAGCTAGCTGCTCAATGTCTAAACTGTCTTTTTTCCCCTTGCCAAAGACACCAGCTATTTCTATTGCCCATGCCTTAGCTTGCTTTTCTGCCGTGCCCAGCTCGGTTAATTGATTAAATACTTGTGTACCTAATCGCTTGGTACGTGTACCAATGTTTTCGCCTAATGACTGTTCAAATAAGTCAGAAACACGCCAGTTACGCTTCAGACTTTGTGAGCTCACTCTCAATCGCTCACTGCCACCCATACGCGCGGTTTTGGGCCGACCCAGATCATCGCGATTTAAGTTAGAGGGAGCATAAGATGTTAATAAGTGCAGTTGAATAAATTTACTCATGAGTTATCTCCTAAATTAATTATTATTTTTTACCAAGCCCTTTGCTGCCGCTTGGTAATAATCCATAGCCCAACGCACCGCAACTTTTTTATCTGCCCGCAGTGGTGCGCGCCCATAATGTTCATCAAACCAATCTAATACGCCTTTGGCTAAAGAAGACACACGGCTTTGGCCATTAACTTGTTTTATTAAGCGGTGCAGTCGTCGATAAAATTCTTCGGGCGTCCTGGCACCTTGTAACTGCTGAAAACGTAATTCACTGACTTTCGGCTTACCTGTCTTATCATCTACTTGACCTAAGCCAGCAGCAAAGTTACGGCTATTATCCTGCTGTTTAACGTGGCTCAAAATGCCTGCTAATGCAGCCCAAGCCAGCATCGACTCGCGGCGTTCACGAGCCGAGTCGGGCAGACTTAACCATAAGGCTCTAAAGCCTTGAGTCATGAGTACCGCTTCGGGTGTTTGTGCACGCTTTAGCTCGGCTCTAAAGACCGTAGGCGCTGGCCTTATTTTTAACTTGGCTAATTCTTGTTCGGATAACATCATGGCCTGCCACCAGCGCATTAACACGACTTCTCCGGCAAAATTAGCCGTCACCGACGCTTGTTCGGTCTGGGTCATAGTGTTTGCTCCCTGATTTAATTGTTAACGGTTGAATTATCAACAGCTAAACTACTAGCAGTTAAGCTATCAACGTTATAATCACTTCTAAATTTTTTAGTCTGCTTACCACCGAATAACCAGCCCGTTAAATGCTGTCGAGCCTGCATTTTTTTATACATGTCTCTATCGGGATGAAAATTAGTTAATACTTGCTCATCGAAGAGATCTATCGCTTGTGCAGACAACTTGTTAAGCCAGCGTTTAGCCATGTTAGGCGTTAATCGTCCATCATCGGTGCTAACTAATTCCTGTACCGAGCTGAAAAATAAATCTTGAGTGCGTTGCCAAAACTGTAAGTCAATAAAGCTGGTGTCGCCTTTGGCGTCTTTGGGTTTATCAAACCACGCCGCTTTAATTTGCGTACGACAATGCCAGAGCACTTCCTGAGCCAAGTTTTGTAGCACTTTTATTTCGCTCAGTAAGGTGTCTCTTATTTCAGGCTCAAGCCTAATTAATGGAAACTCGCTATTATACCAGCCTCTGGCTTTCATATTGTCCATATCAAAACCAAAAGCCCATAATCTGGGCGCTTCTCCCCACTCAAAGTCGAAAAAATGAGATTTTTCCCGCATAAAATCTTGGACTACCTTCGCCGGCAAGCTTCCCTCATCAATATCGACGAAACTCAAGCTGTGCCACTGCCGATATTGAATACCACCGGGCTGACCTTTGGTAGAGAGGTAAGCTTCATTCGGATTTTTAGGATTAAAGCGATAATGGGTTAAAGGGTGTGACCAAGTGCCGTCATAATTATTACCGTAATTACTGGCGCGATATTGTCGACAAAGCCGAGAGCAAGTCGTCATACTCAGTTGGCAAGTACCCGCTTGCTCCTCAAAGATTAAGCGAATACGACGCGGCATCGCCCAAAACATAGCCAGTGGATGCACATCATGAGCATAAATTTCGCTGCCCTTGTTGTTACTAATGCGGGTAGGCCCCAACCAAGGAAACACCTCTGCACTGTGGTAATCCGGCGTCGGGTAATCCCAAGACTCAAGGCTTTGTACATTGAGCCACAGCTTTTTCCACAGACTGGAATCAGCTTCATGAGGTAGCACTAGCGTGGTTAAGGGGCCGCCGCCACGCAGTCCGGTTCTGTGCCCTTGCCCACCAGAGGGCGCATTAACTTGTAAGGTGAATAATGCCAACGCAGCCATTTCTTGAGATAACTCTTCAGCAATACCCCGTTTAATAAAATGATCGGTATTCAGCTTAAGGCCATTAGCGCCCGGTGCTTCTATTAACAATCCTGACACTGGGTTAGGACTAGCAGCGTCTAAAGGGTCGCTATCTTGCATAAAGCGCGGCCCATCGCCGGTTAATTCAAAGGCGTGTGCAACCTGTTGTGTGTAGCTTGATAACGCGTCTTTACTCGGTGGTTGCTGATAAAGTGTGTGCCAGTCATGAGTATCTTCGGGTGCCATCGCTGTTTGTAGCACGCCGATCGCAAACTGATAAGCAGCACCATAAAAGTCAGCCCTCGGTAAGGCAAAGTCCACAATATTCGGGTCAACAATGGCTGAAAATGGCAGTTGCTGTTCACTGCCATCTTTAAAGAGATAGTTTAGCCAAGGATCGGTTATCAAATTCATTATCTTGATTCCTTGTATTAAGGGTAAACAGGAGGCAGCGCACTGCCTCCAGCACTTACTTTTTAACCGAAACTTTTATTGGCTAGGCTTTTTACCGTACTGCCTAGCAGTACGCTGCTTCAACTACGCCCACCCACCAAGCCTCGATGTCAGACTCAAGTAAAGCACAGCAAACTATTAATTTCAACAATCAAGAAGCTATGAAGCAAAGCTTCTTATTATCAAGTCAATATAAAGTGGAGCTCATGCAAACGCTGTCGTATTCTATGCAGCGTTCTCCGGTGTTCGGAGATGAACCACTATGTAGCAAAGCTACGATGTTAAGTGGCACACGTTCCCCGCCTTGGCGGGGATTTATTCATTCTGAATCGCACCTTTTTCTGAACAATAACTAAACTGAGCGTCCTCTTCCGGTAACCAAGGCTGCAAATACTTGGCCTGAGGGTAACGCTGTAAGATACTGGAAAATGCGCTTTCTAAACGGCTAGGAAGTGGCACAAGCTGGTCAGCAAAGCAGTGTTTAGCAAGCTTAACGACGCTGTTTGGTAAGGCATGAGCTGTACCGTCAGCCCACAGGCATAGCTGCCCTTGTTCATCACATTTTAAGACCAGCACCTGAATGCTTTCTCTGTCTACATAACGAGTGCTAATTTCGATGTTGTCATCGTGCCAAGCGTCGGCGCTGGTTTGGTTGTAGCCCTTATGCCAGGTAATTAATTGGCTCTTGGCTTTAGCGACTTGACTGCGCAATTCACCATAATGGGCGTCTTCTTTTTTCTTTAAGGTTTCTGGCATCCGTTCATATACGTCTTCACCATAAACGGCCTCTATCAGTGTTCTGGCTTCTGCTGGCATGCGAATAGCTCCCAATTGTCTGAGCACTTGCATGCCTAGCCATAAGCGCCCAGGTGAGCGATAAACATACTCCGTATTTAAAAGATGGTCAGATAACCAGTTTTCACTGGGTTCATCCTGCCAAACGGGTGCATGAATTAACAATAAAGGTGCCGGTCGTTGGTCTTGCTCGGTATCTATTCGATTACCTGCTCTATCTCGAATATGGCGGTGTAAACGGCCCGCGCGTTGAATGAGATCATCAATCGGGCAAAGATCGGAGATCATCAAATCCGCATCTGCATCCAAACTTTCTTGGAAGACTTGCGTCGATATTAAAATCTGCCCAGCGCGCTCTGCTTGGCCGCTCGACTTACCAAAGATAGCTAACACCTTATCCTCTATCGCTTTTCGGTCTTGCAGCGTAAAGCGACTATGAAAGAGCGTTAATTTTGCGGTAGACCCTAACTGCTCGGCCAGCAATTGGTAGGCTGCAATAGCATCATCAACTGAGTTGCGGATCCACACCACACACTCGCCTCGCTCATAAGCGGCGAGAATACGCGTCACGCAATCTTGCTCAGCGTGAACAAAGGCAACCTCCAACTGACGACTCACTGCTGCTCGGCTCGCTAACGGTATTTCCTCTAGCCCGCGATCAAAACTAACTTTCGTTGCCAGCGGAAAGTCCATTTTTTCTGGTAGCTGGATCACTTCCTGCCCCGCCGCCTCTTGCCATACTCGGCATAAGCGTTGCCGCTGATTTTGCGCTAGTGTGGCGGTGAGCAAAATAACGCTACCACCTTGGCGAAGGTGTACTTTTAATAGGTCATCCAACAACTCAAACATAAAGCTGTCGGCCGCATGCACTTCATCAAAAATCAGGATTTTGCGATGCAGGCCTAATAACCGCAATGGCTGGTGCTTGCGCGGTAATACGGCCATCAGCGCCTGATCAATAGTGCCTACGCCCACGGAAGCTAATAGTGCTTTTTTACGCGAATCTGCGAGCCACTGGTTACAATACAAGCTTGCCGTCTCATCACCGCTGGCATAGGCACTGTCTGTTTTTTCCTTAGGTGACAACGCTTCGCGAAACCGCTCATTCATGTCTCTGGCACCGTGCGCCAGTACAATACTCGGGCGGCTACCATCCACCGTCAGCATCTGTTGATAATGATCCGCAACGCGCGCAAACATCGCATTAGAGGTAGCCATGGTGGGTAAACCAAAATAGAAACCGTCCGCGTCACCCTGCTGTAATAATCGGTGCGTTAAGGCTAAGGCGGCTTCGGTTTTCCCCGCCCCCGTGACATCTTCCAGAATAAACAGTTGCGGCCCAGGAGTAAGAGGCACCGATTCGGCCCACGCTTGGAGTGGCGTGGGAGAAAAGCCAAAGTGCTCCTTAACTGATAAAAACGGTTGTACCTGAATAGGCTTATTCAGCTCTGCAGCCGCTAGCGCGCGCTGGGCTTTTTCTTTGGCTTGTGGCCAATATTCTGCCAGCGTTAAACCGCCGGCGTGATAAGTAAAATAATCGGTATCGGAGCCTATCCAGTCACTGAGAATGGCCAACCCAGACAAGTGCCAACTCACTTGACGCAAACGGATGACCCAGTCTTTATCGGCCATCTGTGCTTCGGGCCATGTCACTTCAAGCAGTGTCGCGCAATCGGTCATAAACGCATAGGCGGCGACTTGATCTTCCTCATGACAATAGTCTTTCATCATTTTAGGTTGGCTACCCCAATTTATTGGGTAGCCATGATGACCAAACACCACATCCAACAAGCAATTCAGACCATCTAATGCTCGGCTGGGTTGACCAATTTCCGTTTGCATGAGTCCGAGATCTGTTCCGGTCAATCGCTTGCCTCTGCTGGCATGGAGCCAGAAGAAATAACCTAATCGATCATGGCGAGCTTCGCGGCTGTCATACTTTTTTCTTGGCTGATGACGGCTTAAAGGGCTGTCAGGAAAATTTGCTAGCCGCTGAAATGCCGAAGCAAATTTACCTAAATCATGCAGCATCAGAGTAAAAGTGAATATGTTCCTTAGCTGGCTAGGAGTTATGCCTAAAAACTCGGCTAAGTTTTTAGCTAATGGCTTATCTTCATCCAATAACAACCAGCCGACAGCGGCTACATCCAAGCCGTGGTAAGGAAGTAGATGATAATCTGCGTTGGCCGTATCACTGCTTTGGCTTGCCTTACCCCAATAATTAAAATAACTCGCGTTCACGTTTGGCTCCTACCTCTTATCATTGCCCTACTCTCCTCTTTTCTTGCACTCTGGCCAACACTGTACATATAAACATGTCGTCTGATGCGACAGGTTATCGAGGATCAAGTAAACAGCCAGGACTTTATTTCATCTTGATTGACTAAAATTAATTGCTGGGCGGCGGGATTACCGTCGAGCATTTTTATATTTATCTGCATTTCTTGTAATAAATAATGGGCGAGTGCAGCGCGAGTGGGCAGCTGTAACTCACCATTATGCATGCCGTAGTCGTGAATAAGCGCCGCTTGCTGTGCCTCAGTTAATCGGGGGTCAGGCTTAATGCGCAGTACGATGTTCGTGTTCCACGCAGTGTCGGGTGGCAAGACACTCAGGCTTTTACCCTCAGGGCTGGGTATGCCATGCAGGCGGCTCAGTACAAAATCGCGATAACCTAGAGCTTTTTCGCACCAGGCACGCAGGTGCCAGCGACGGCCGGTGTTCACGAAGTTAATCGGCACAATAATGCGCCCGCTGTTATCAGGATTACTGACGGCGCCATAGTCAACTTCTAGCCGCTCTTTCTGGCGCATGGCGTGCACTAAGGGCCGCATAATATGCGGGCTAACATTACGCGCAGGAGGGGTAAGAATGGCATGCGCCAGCTGATATTTATCATCCGCCAATGGCAGATGCGCACTTTGGCCGCTTATCCAATTAAGATATTCCGCTACATCAAAACTGATGTGCTTGGGCTTAAATTCTGGGGTGGGCAAAAAACTTTTTGCTGAGGCGCAATAGATTAATTGCTCAGGGTATGTATCCTGATATTGGTTAATCACTTTGCTGGCTTGTTGTCTGCCTAGCCGAAAATAATACTGCAAGTGGCCACAGGTGATACGGCCTTCCCAATTGGCTAATAATTCAATTAACCAAAAGCGACGTTCGAGTGTGGTTTTTATCATGGTGCGCTGCTTTATTTTTTATGAGCGCCATTTAAAGCAAGAATTGATCTTTATTTCAAACTTATTTAATTTTTTGCCGATGACTCCACAATCAAGAATGGTAAACAAGCGGTGCAGCCCCTAGCTAAAGAAAAATTAGCTTTCGGGCGGCGGCATCTTTGTAGTGTGCCCGTCTCTTAGGTAAGAGGACTTCGGCACGATCAGGATTAGTTTTTGGTTTGTTGCGCTACGAAGCAGAGACGTTTAGCTACGCTAAACCAGCCGGCTAAAGCGGCTTCTACGCGTGCATCTGTGCGAGTGTTTTGTAGGGTCCAATTCATTGGACCTCTTGGGATATTTTAATGTTTTTATTTTTATAGCGTCAGACTTATCGCAGTTCAAAGGGCTGTGCTGCTCTTCACTCTTCACCCTTTACACTTTATCCCTCACGCTATTAATTCAGATTACGCAGGCTTTGGATGCGTTTTTCGAGCGGTGGGTGGCTCATAAACAGCTCGCTCTTGCCTTGGTCATTAAAGCCAAAGACGGCCAGTGAGCCGTCTAATGCTTAAGGATATTGGCATAAATAGTCATACACCAAGACTGGGTGCCGTCGCCATCACACTGTGAATTTCAGCGTGTCGATGTTGCGGTGAATCGGCCACTTCCTTGAGCGGGACACCGCCTTGTATCATGCGAGTGGCTGCCCTGTGTCGCAGAATAGAGCCTACCCGCCAATATATGTATAGACATACATTGCGCCACTCGTAGGCTCTTCTCTACCTTAGAGACTAGAACTGAGTACAAGATCCCTTGATAAACCATTTCCGAAAAGCTGGAAAACAGCATAAATTCAGCTGCTTATAAGGTTTTATATTTTAATTCTATGCCTGACAGAAAAATTCACTTTCTTGGATTGGCATTAAAGAGAATTTAGGCTACTTTAATTGTATATACATAACGTCAATTCAAGGGCATGGCCCCTGTGTATGGCTCAAGAGGACAAGTTATAAACCATTTACTATCTCCCGGTATCAATAAAAAGGATAAAAACCATGTCTCACACAACTGATTTAACTCTTCCTGTCTACGCCGATGTCGTCGATCTAGACAGGTATCCGATTCATGAGCTGGATAGCGACAAAGGCAAGGCATTGATTGATAGCTGCCGCAAGGAGCTGGCCAAAGATGGCTGCTGTACGCTTGCACGCTTTATTAAGCCTGCAGCGGTCACCAAAATGGTGGAACTGGCTGGCCAGCTGAAAGAAAAGGCCTGGGTCAGCGATAAGACCCACAACGTCTACTTCACGCCCTTCGATGAAACGGTCGATGCGGATCACCCTCTGGCCCATCACGAGCGTTCGGCCAAGCATGGCATCGCCTACGATTGCATCCCAGAAGACGCCCCGCTACGGCGGTTGTACGAATCCGATGACCTGACGCGCTTCATTGCTGCGGTGCTGGAAAAACCGGTGCTCTACCGCAGCGCTGACCCTTTGGATGCTCTGCAAATCACTCGCTTCCATCCAGGTGAAGAGCTGGGTTGGCACTTCGACAACAGCGAATTCTCGATCACCGTGATGTACCAGAAGGCCGACCAAGGCGGAGACTTCGAATACGTGCCAGGGCTGCGCACCAAGAGCGACGAATGCTATAGCGATGTGCGCGAAGTGCTTCAGGGCGATCGCTCGCGGATTAAGGTCCAGTCCAGCGCCCCCGGCACCCTCGCCTTCTTTCACGGCAATTGCGCCATGCACCGGGTCACGCTGGTAGAGGGTAAAACACCGCGTATCAACTCCGTACTTACCTACGGAGAGCATGACAATATGCGCCTGAGCGACCTTACTTCGGAGCTGTTCTACGGTCGGACTTCATCAGATGCGCCCTGAGGAGTGATTGTTGTTTTTTTATTAACAATCAACTACTTATCTGGATTGCCACCCCAAATAGGAAGTGGTATAAACTCTCAACGATCAATTAACCACTCTCGATAAGAGATTGTCGTGATGCCGCCGTAGAAAGGCGAAGTGCGCGTCCGTATCATCGCTTCCGGCGTCTGCCATACCGACGCCTTTACTCTGTCCGGGGATGGCCCAGAAGCCCACTTGCGACAAGCGTTCTATCTCTGGCCATTCGACGGGTGGTCACTGTGCTCTCGTCCTGACGCTGCATAATCTGGAACGCTTCAAGCCCGTCTCGGCCTTCAGCCCGATTGGCAACTCGGTGAACCTCCTGTAAATCGAGTTCCACCGGCCGAAGCACGGGGGAAAATCCCGCCATGGACAGCCCACTCGCAGTCAGTAAAACATACCTTCGATCATCATCCGCAAGTCGCGCTTGTTATAAATATTTTCTTGAAGTCTCACTCCTTTAAGCTTCGACCAGTGTTCATCAGTGAGCATACGTCGAGGCATAGCAAGCTCGTTTTGTTTTGGTGTCGGAAGCTGAATATTACGAGCTTGCTCTTTTTATTCAATCACTTGTACCCAAACGTCAACAGCCCCTAATCCTTCTTATTGCCAAACACCCGCGCCTCATCATTGTCTTGCGCGTCGAAGATTTCCCCTCCTTGGCTGGTGTGAGTAATTCTCCCAATGGTGCGAACACCACACTGTATGATCAGCAGAACGCGACGACTTTAAACATAAAGTAACCAAAGATAGAGCCGCTAGAGAAACCAATTAACCAAAGCAGATGTATAGACAAATGTGACTTTTTCAGCATAACGCGTAAACTGGAAGGGTCACCAATTAGAACGGATGCGAACACAACATGAGCAGCACACTCCCCCTCTATCTTCAGATTCAACAGCACCTGCTGGAGAAAATCCAGAATGGTGAGTGGTTACCTCAACATAAAATCCCGCCTGAAGAGCAGTTAGCTCGCGACTTCGGCGTTAGTCGTATGACCGCCAACAAGGCGATTCACGACCTGGTTCAGCAGGGCTATCTGATCCGCCAAGCGGGCGTTGGCACTTTTGTGACGGATCATAAAGCGGAATCGTCACTGGTCGAAGTACACAACATTGCCGACGAAATCCGCAGCCGAGGGCACGAACACGATTGCGTGGTGGTGGTTGCGGAAGCCCGCAATGCCGACGATGAAATCTCCATGCGCTTGGGCGTGAGACTGGGTACTCCGATCTTTCACACGCTGATTCTACACCGCGAAAATGGCATTCCCATTCAGCTCGAAGACCGCTACGTCAACCCCCGGCACGTGCCGCATTATCTGACCACAGATTTTCACCAACACACCCCCAATGAAGTCTTGGTATCCGCCTGCCCGATTACTGATATTGAACATGTTGTCGAAGCGATATTGGCGGAGAGCGCAATCGCAACGCTTCTGGACATCACCACCCAAGACCCTTGCCTGCTACTGATTCGGCGCACCTGGTCCGGAGACCAGCTGATCAGCTACGCACGCCTGACCCATCCTGGCGATCGCTATAAACTGCGCTCGTCACTGCGTACTGCAGGCTAACGACCCGCCTTCCTGTATATACATAAAGATTTTTAAAACCGACCCCATAATTAGACTTTAGTCTAATTATTTTTAATCGAACTCAATTATATATAAACCAAATTAATAATTTAAAACAGCTAGTTACTACACAAACACCTTACTTACTCACCTCAACCCATCGATTTAGATGAAATTAGGGCTGGCGCGTTCAGAACTTCTTCGCTAACCTCAATTGTATATACATTGAGGCGAGCAAGGAAAAGTCATTATGGCCAGCCATGTTCAAAATTGTCGCATTTGGCGCGACGTTGTGGTCTTCGATGGCCTGCAGACCCTTAAGGGACCTCAGGCCGTTATCATCGAAGGTGAGACTATTGTTGAAATTCTGCCAATGGAAAAGCTAGGGGGCACGCACTACAACGACTACCAGAACATGGGGTCAGGCGGTGTGATTACTCCCGGGCTGGTGGATTGCCATACGCACCTAGTATTTGGCGGCCACCGCGCGGAGGAATTCGAAGCTCGCCTAGAAGGTGTCAGTTACGAAGAGATAGCCCGTCGTGGCGGCGGTATTTTGAGTACCGTCCATGCCACCCGTCAGGCCAGCGAAGAAGCGCTGATTGAAAGCGCGCTGCCACGACTGGATGCCATGATTGCCGATGGTGTTTGCACCATCGAAATTAAATCCGGCTATGGCCTGAGCGTCGAGCATGAAATGAAAATGCTGCGTGTGGCGCGTCGGCTCGGTGAATTGCGCCCGGTGAGAGTTGTCACCACCTTACTGGGTGCTCATGCCCTGCCACCGGAATTCAGCGGCAACAGCGACGGCTACATTGATTTGGTTTGTCGCGAAATGATTCCCGAGGCCGCACGTCAAGGGCTGGCCGATGCGGTCGACGTATTCTGCGAAAAAATTGCCTTCTCCGTGGCGCAGTGTGAGCGTGTCTTCGAGGCTGCCAAGGCCCATGGCCTGCCGGTCAAAACCCATTCTGAACAACTGTCCAACCTTGGTGGTACCGCTTCGGCTGCCCGCCATGGTGCGCTGTCCGCGGACCACATTGAGTATCTCGATGCCGCTGGTATCGAAGCCATGCGTCAGGCGGGCACAGTCGCGGTGATTTTGCCCGGCGCCTTTCACACTCTGCGCGAAACCCAGCAGCCGCCTATCGAGGCTCTGCGTCAGGCTGGAGTGCCAATGGCGGTCGCCACCGATGCCAACCCCGGCACCTCGCCGCTGTATCAGCCCACGCTGATGCTCAACCTGGCCTGCACCTTGTTTCGCATGACCCCAACTGAGGCATTAGCCGGCATGACCGCCCATGGCGCTCGTGCACTGGGCCTGACCCACACAGGTCGCCTCGCAGCGGGTCTGTCAGCCGACCTGTGCTACTGGAACATCGAAACTCCGGCGGAATTGGCCTACGCCGTACAATCCGGCCGCCTCATCCAGCGCCTGTTTCGCGGGGAGCTGACCCATGAGCACTGAAATGGATCGGACCGTCTGGCAAGGGCGCATCGACCCGGAACCCAATAGTGATCGCTGGCACCAGCGCATCGAACCACTAACGGACAACGCCGTTCCTGGTTGCGCCCTAATCGGCTTCGCCAGCGATGCCGGCGTCGCCCGTAACCGCGGCCGGATCGGTGCCGCCGAAGGGCCCACTGCCATTCGCAAGGCTTTGGCTCCATTAGCCTGGCATCGCCAAAGCCCTGCCTATGACGCTGGCAACGTCAGTTGTGACGGCGATGCACTCGAAGCCGCACAACAAACCCTAGCAGAGCGCCTCGTCCCGCTGCTCAATGCGGGGCATCTACCCATTGTTTTAGGCGGTGGGCACGAAGTGGCCTACGCCAGCTGGTGTGGTCTGGCATCGCACCTAGCGCGCGAAGAGTCCTGCCCGCGAGTTGGCATCATCAACCTTGATGCCCATTTTGATTTGCGTGACCACGCTCACGTGCGCTCCTCGGGCACGCCCTTCTCGCAAATTGCAGAGGACTGTCAGACACGGGGCTGGCCTTTCCACTATGCCTGTCTCGGTGTGAGCCGAGGTGCCAACACACCGGCGCTGTATCAGCGTGCCGAAACCCTGAACGTTATGATTCGTGAAGACCGCGACATGCACATGGCCGCGCTCCCTGAACTGCAGCGAGACGTGAAAGCGTTTATGGCACAGTGCGACTACCTGTACCTGACCATTGATCTTGACGTGTTGCCTGCGGCAGAAGCCCCTGGCGTAAGCGCTCCGGCTGCCCGTGGCGTCTCCCTTGCTTTGCTGGAACCCTTAATCGAGACCATACGTGACAGCGGCAAGCTCAAACTGGCTGATCTGGCTGAGCTGAACCCCAAATTTGATATTGATCATCGGACAGCACGAGTCGCCGCCCGACTCGTGCACCTGCTAACACTGAACGGTTAACGATTAATCACTAGCCAACGTCAACAAAAAGGAATCAATCACATGTCCAATATAGACAAGCGTCACGACTCCAGTCGCAACATCGCCGCACCTACCGGCACCACACTCAGCTGCAAAAGCTGGCTGACGGAAGCACCGATGCGGATGCTGATGAACAACCTGCACCCAGACGTCGCCGAACGCCCCGAAGATCTAGTGGTTTACGGCGGCATCGGCCGGGCCGCGCGAGATTGGGAGTGCTATGACAAAATTATCGAGACTCTGCAGCGCCTCGAAGACACGCAAACGCTGCTGGTCCAGTCCGGTAAACCGGTGGGAGTGTTTGAAACACACAAGGACGCGCCCCGGGTGCTGATCGCCAACTCCAACCTGGTGCCGTCTTGGGCCAACTGGGAGCATTTCAACGAGTTGGATAAAAAGGGCCTGATGATGTACGGCCAGATGACCGCGGGCTCGTGGATTTACATCGGTTCTCAGGGCATCGTTCAAGGCACCTACGAAACCTTTGTTGAAGCCGGGCGCCAGCATTTTGGCGGTAGCCTTAAAGGCCGCTGGGTGCTCACCGCCGGTCTTGGCGGCATGGGCGGTGCTCAGCCGTTGGCCGCAACCTTGGCCGGTGCTTGCTCGCTGAACATTGAGTGTCAGCAATCCAGCATCGATTTCCGCCTGCGTACCCGCTATCTCGACGAGCAAGCGACCGATCTCGACGATGCACTGGCAAGGATTGAGCGTCACACCGCTGCAGGCCACGCTGTGTCTATTGGCTTGTGTGGCAACGCCGCCGACATTCTACCGGAACTGGTGAAGCGCGGCGTACGCCCAGATATGGTGACCGACCAAACCAGCGCCCACGACCCCTTGCACGGCTATCTGCCGTCCGGCTGGACCTGGGAAGAGTACGTGGCGCGCGGTAAATCCGAGCCAGGAGTGACGGTTAAGGCGGCCAAAAAATCCATGGCAGTGCACGTGCGTGCCATGCTCGAATTCCAGAAGATGGGCATTCCCACCTTCGATTACGGCAACAACATTCGCCAGATGGCTAAAGAAGAAGGTGTCGACAACGCGTTCGACTTCCCTGGATTTGTGCCGGCCTATATCCGTCCACTATTCTGCCAAGGCATAGGTCCGTTCCGCTGGGTGGCACTGTCTGGTGATCCCGAAGACATCTACAAAACGGATCAGAAGGTTAAGGAACTGATCCCAGACGACCCGCACCTGCACAACTGGCTCGACATGGCCCGTGAGCGCATCGCATTTCAGGGTTTGCCGGCACGTATTTGCTGGGTCGGTCTCAAAGACCGCGCCCGCCTTGGTCAGGCCTTCAATGAAATGGTCGCCAATGGCGAGCTCAAGGCACCGATCGTTATCGGCCGCGACCATTTGGATTCCGGCTCAGTCGCCAGCCCCAACCGCGAAACTGAAGCCATGCAAGACGGTTCTGACGCCGTGTCTGACTGGCCGCTGCTCAACGCCCTGCTGAACACCGCCGGCGGAGCAACCTGGGTTTCCCTCCACCATGGCGGCGGTGTCGGTATGGGCTTCTCTCAGCACGCCGGTGTTGTCATTGTGGCCGACGGCACCGATGATGCCCACGTCAGACTGGGCCGGGTACTGCGTAACGACCCCGGTACCGGCGTGATGCGCCATGCGGACGCCGGTTACGACATCGCCATCAAGTCTGCCAAAGAAAATGAGCTCGACCTTCCCATGATCACTACACAAGAGAGCAAATAATGACTCATTTGGAAATTTCTCCCGGTAACATGACCCTAGCGCAAATGCGTCGGGTGTTCGCAGCACCCATTCAGATCAGCCTGCCAGACAGTGCCAACGCCGCCATTCAGCGCAGCGTCGACTGTGTGAATCGGGTGGTGGAAGAGGGGCGCACGGCTTACGGTATCAACACCGGTTTCGGTCTGCTGGCACAAACCCGCATCGCCAACCACGAGCTGGAAGATTTGCAGCGTTCGCTGGTACTGTCCCACTCCACCGGTATCGGCGCGCCCATGGACGATGCCCTGGTGCGCTTGATTATGGTGCTCAAGGTCAATGCCCTCGCTCGCGGCTTCTCGGGCATTCGCCGCGAAGTGCTGGACGCACTGATCTCACTGATCAATGCCGAAGTTTACCCGCGCATTCCATTAAAAGGCTCCGTGGGTGCCTCCGGCGACCTGGCTCCACTGGCGCACATGAGCGCGGTACTGTTAGGGGAAGGTCACGCCCGTTATAAAGGAGAATGGATACCGGCGCGTGACGCACTGGAAATAGCCGGTTTGACTCAGATGGCGCTGGCACCCAAAGAAGGCTTGGCGTTGCTTAACGGTACCCAGGTTTCCACCGCCTATGCCTTGCGTGGGCTGTTTGAAGCCGAAGACCTGTATGCCGCCGCCACCGTCTGTGGCGCGCTGACGGTCGAGGCAACGCTGGGCTCACGCTCGCCCTTTGACGCCCGTATTCATGAGGCCCGGGGCCAGCGTGGCCAGATTGATGCCGCCGCTACCTACCGTCACCTCCTCGGCAACGGTAGTGAAATCGGTGCTTCTCACGCTAACTGTGACCGGGTGCAAGATCCCTATTCCTTGCGCTGTCAGCCTCAGGTTATGGGTGCTTGCCTGTACCAGATTCGTCAGGTCGCAAGCGTACTGGAAGTCGAAGCCAATGCGGTGTCTGATAACCCCTTGGTATTTGCCGACGAGGGTGACATTCTATCCGGCGGTAACTTTCACGCCGAGCCTGTCGCCATGGCCGCCGACAACCTGGCGCTGGCCATCGCCGAAATCGGCTCGCTGGCCGAACGGCGCATATCGTTGATGATGGACAAGAACATGTCCCAGCTACCACCCTTTCTGGTCGACAAGGGCGGCGTTAATTCCGGTTTCATGATCGCTCAGGTATCAGCCGCGGCACTGGCCAGCGAGAATAAAGCGCTGGCCCATCCACACAGCGTTGACAGTATACCGACTTCTGCCAATCAGGAAGATCATGTCTCTATGGCACCTGCCGCTGGCAAACGCCTTTGGGAAATGGCCGAAAATGTCCGCGGTATTGTGGCTATCGAATGGCTGGCAGCCTGTCAGGGACTGGACTATCGCAAGGGCCTGTCCACTACGGAGTTACTGGAGACCGCGCGTCGGATATTGCGCGAACGAGTCGCTTACTACGACAAGGACCGGTACTTCTCCCCAGATATAGAGGCGGCCATTGAATTGTTGTCTAACCGCACCCTCAGTGGCTTGGTGCCCAATACGCTGTTGCCGAGTTATTGAGTGCAAAAGAACATTTCCGTTCCCCGCGCCATTGTGGCGTGGGGGATTTCAATAAATCAAAATTAAGCATTATCACAAACTGAATATCCTCAACCTTTCACAACAATTACATTGCGGGACAACGCAAAAAAGGTAGCGATATGAATACAATAACGTTGAAAAACTACACTTTTAGCTCGAAGAATCTGACATCAACACTGGTCGTTCTGGTCACTGTATTGATATTTTTTAGCCTGCTTTTTCTCACCGATACCAACTCCATTGTTTTGTCTGTAGGGCTCATGGTAACCCTGAGTATGTTAAGGGTGTCTGTGGTACTGGCCCTGATTCTATCCGCCATTGTCGGCGGTGCTTTCTCCGGATTGTCCATAGAAACGGTGGTTTCCGAGTTTAATAACGGCCTTGGTGATGGCGCCCCCATCGCGCTGGCACTCGCAACTTTGGGGGCCTTTGCCGTTGCCCTGTCCCGCACTGGCGTTGCCGCTTATATCTCCGCGCGCATGCTGGCCCTTGTGGGCCGGTCTGACAGTGACCGCAACATCGAGAAAACCAAGTGGGGCATTTACATTTTGTTACTGCTGATCAGTGTAGCCTCGGGCACCATAGTTCCTGTTCATATTGCTTTTATCCCCCTGCTAGTACCGCCACTGCTGCTTGTTTTTAACAAAATGCAGTTAGACCGTCGCATTATCGGCTGCGTTATCTGCTTCGGAATCGTCGTCAAATACATGATTTTTCCGGTGGGTTATGGTGCCATCTATTTGAATGACATTCTGATTCACAGCATCAACGAGTCCGGTGTCGGTCTGGGCCTTAACGTCACTCGCGACATGGCCCCCCAAGCGCTGCTGATTCCGGCCTTTGGTATGCTGGTTGGGCTGTTAGTGGCCATTTTTATCACCTACCGCAAAAAGCGGGTCTATGCCGATGTGCCACTGCAAACAGAAGATCTGGGAACTGAAAAAAAGCCCTTGTTGCCTATACAAAAGGCACTGGTTATTCTGGCCATTGTTTCCACGTTGGTGGTGCAGGTGATGACGGGCTCCATGGTATTTGGCGGCATGGTCGGCTTCTCACTGCTGGCATTGAGTGGTGTTATGAAGTGGAGTGAGCAGGATACAATCTTCGACAGCGGCATGCGCATGATGGCCATGGTGGGCTTCATTATGGTGGCTGCAGCGGGCTTTGCAGCGGTGATGCGCGCAACCGGCGATGTGCCCTTGCTGGTCGAGCAGGCCGTTGCGTTAATCGGTGAAAGCCGTGCACTGGCAGCTTTGTCCATGCTGCTCGTCGGCCTTATTATCACCATGGGTATTGGCTCTTCGTTCTCAACGGTGCCGATTATCGCCGCCATTTTTGTACCTATGGGCCTGGCCTATGACTTCTCACCCATGGCTATTATTGCCCTCATCGGCACTGCGGGTGCGCTTGGTGATGCCGGTTCCCCTGTTTCTGACTCCACACTGGGGCCAACCGCCGGCCTCGCCGTTGACCGACAACACGACCATATCTGGGACACAGTGGTGCCGACGTTCATTCACTTTAATATCCCGTTAATTATTTTCGGCTGGATAGCCGCAATGGTGCTGTAATACCAATTAGTTTTTGGTTTGTTGCGCTACGAAGCAGAGACGTTTAGCTGCGCTAAACCAGCCGGCTAAAGCGGCTTCTACGCGTTCATCTACGCGAGTGTTTTGTAGGGTCCAATTCATTGGACCTCTTGGGATATTTTAATGTTTTTGTAAGCGCCAATAAAAACACCGCCTTGATAGGCGGTGTTTTTTACTTATAGCGTCAGCTTATCGCAGTTCAAAGGGCTGTGTTGCTCTTCACCCTTTACACTTCTATTAATTAAGGTTACGCAGGCTTTGAATGCGTTTTTCGAGCGGTGGGTGGCTCATAAACAGTTCGCTCTTGCCTCGGCCGTTAATACCAAAGGCGGCCAGTGAACCGTCTAGTTCGGCTTGTGAGCCTTGGCCTAAACGCTGCAGGGCGGCAATCATTTTGTCTTTACCGACCAAGCGCGCCGAGCCTTCGTCGGCACGGTATTCGCGGTAACGACTAAACCACATCACGATAATGGAAGCCAACATGCCAAACACTAATTCCAGTACCATCACCACGCCAAAGTAAGCCATGCCGCCTAAGCCGCCGCCTTCTTCGTTGTTTTTGTTCATGGCGCTACTGATAAGGTTGGCCACTATGCGCGCGAAGAACATCACGAAGGTATTCACCACACCTTGCAATAAGGTCATGGTCACCATGTCGCCATTGGCGATGTGGCTAACTTCGTGAGCCAATACGGCTTCGGCTTCATCGCGGCTCATGCTGCGCATCAGGCCGGTGGATACTGCCACCAAGGAGCTGTTGCGGCTCGCGCCCGTGGCAAAGGCGTTCATATCCGGTGAGTCATAAATACCCACTTCTGGCATGCCAATGCCCGCTTGTTGTGCTTGGCGAGTAACAGTGCTCAGCAACCAATGCTCAATTTCGTTACGTGGCTGCTCGATAATTTGCACGTTATAGGCGCGCTTAGCCATCCACTTTGAAATCAGCAGTGAGATAAATGCACCGCCAAAACCGAACACGGCACAGAATACCAACAAGCCTGTGATGCTGCTGCGGTCGATACCTAGCATAGAAAACACTATGTTTAGCACCACGCCCAACACCAAAACCACGGCCAAGTTGGTAGCGATAAACAATATAATGCGCTTCATACGTTCCCTTTGATCAAAGTGTACTTAAATAATTACGATAAAAGTGGTGTTGCGTACCTGCTAGGCTGCAAAACCTAGGCTACAAAACAAGGTCAGCACAAAGTATCGGGTTCCCCTTCACTCTTTACGCCTCACCCTTCACCACCCAATATAATCGGGCTGATTACGCCAAATTCAAGTCACTGATTATGTATTATTTTACTTATTTAAGTAACGGTGCAATATCAATAAAGTTATGCACGCTGTCATTGGCCTGCTCAGCCAGCCAGGGGATCTCCCCTAAAAATGGTGTTTTAATGCGCTGTTTAAGAGTGTCGACGTTAGCTTGATACTGGCTCATGGTGGGGTCTATTTGATTCAGCACCCAGCCCGCTACCACTAAGCCATCGTGGCGGATCGCCTCTAAGGTAAGCAGCGCATGGTTAATGCAGCCTAAACGCGCGCCCACCACCAAGATAACCGGCAAATGCTCGGTCTTGACCCAATCGGACAAATATTGGCGGTCGTTAATGGGTAAACGCCAGCCCCCCGCGCCCTCTACAAAAATCACATCGGCGGCGGTGGCCTTAAGCCGTGCTAAGCCCTCACTTAAGTGAGCCACCTTAATGGACTCATTAGCCTGAGCTGCGGCAATGTGCGGCGCTATGGCCGGCGCAAAGGCGTAAGGGTTATGCATGGCATAGGGCAAGGCAATGGAGGAGCAGGCCTGCAGCGTGAGCGCGTCACTGTTTTTTAGCTCGCCGTTTTGCAGTTCACAGCCCGAGGCCACGGGTTTATAGCCCAGTACTTTTCTGCCAGACTCAATAGCGGCTTGCATCAAGGCCCGAGTGACAAAGGTTTTTCCGACTTCGGTATCGGTGCCGGTAACAAAAAAGGTGTTAGCCATAAATTACTCCGTATGCCAGCTGATAGGTGGCCACGCTGTGGCCTTGAGTACTAATAGGATAGGTAAGATTAAGCTGCTGCCAAGTGTGTTTGCCCATTAGGCCGGTACGGCGTTGTGCATTAACCCGATTAGCACCTATGCCCTTTAGTGACAGCAATAATGACTTTAAATCCGCAAAGCTCAGCTGCTCGGTGGCGTAATCACACCGCCAGTGCTGGCCTGTATTCGCTAAGTGCTGCTCCAGTTGGGCGGTGCTGATAAAGCGATTGATAGGACTGGGCAGGCTTTGTTGCTGCCAACAGTCGGCTAACGCTTGCAGGCTGCCCTCGATTAAGGTGGAAAACACCAGCACGCCGCCGGGCTTTAGCCGTTGGCTCCAGCCCGCTAGCCAAGCGGCCGGATCACTGCTCCATTGCAGGCACAGATTAGCAAAAATAAAATCGAGGCTGTGTGCGGCTAGCGGTTGCGTGTCCATGTCCGCACGCAGCGCCATAATATCGGCCTTAAGGCGCGCTTGTTGCAGCATGGCCGGTGATAAATCCAGCGCCAGCAGCTGCTCGGTTTTAGCTTTAAGCGCAGGCACAAACCAACCACTGCCACAGCCGAGATCCAGACCCACTTTGGCAAACCGTGGCCGCTCGGCGTTTAATAGTGCCAGCAAAGCATTGCCAGAGCGGCGTTGCAGCTCGTTATGCTGTTCATAGCTGTGCGCGGCACGGCCAAAGGCGCTGGCGACTTTTTGTTTGTTTATGATTGAGTCACTTTTCAACATCAAATGGGTGGTCATAGGTAATATTGCATAATTAATGTGGACTCTGTGGCAAAATGGCTTACTGCCAGTTAAAAATAATATCAAGACCGTGGCGAATAAATTGCCACCCTACAAAAGACATCGAACTTGTAGCCCGCAACTTGTTCGCGGGTCCTGCGCAGCAGGATGGTTTTAAGATTTACACCTGCGGTGTAATGCGCGAATAAATTTACGCCTACAAAACCTTAGCCCTTACCCATTAAAAGTCCCTTTTAGATCTGATCTCTATTTTCTGTGGGTTCCGTGGATTTCGTTGCAAAAGAGTCTTTAGTTTTTTTATGTTGTGACCTAAATGGTTGCGCCCGAGTTGTAATGCGAGAACAAGTGTTCGCCTACAAACCCCCTCGATCTCGTTCTTCGTCCGTATTGGTCCGTGTATTCCGTGGCAAAAAAGCGTTGGCCTTAGATTTCACCCTTCACACTCTCTTGCAGTGCGGCCAACAAAGCCGCGATATCCGCTTGGCTGTGGGCGGCGCTGAGGGTAATGCGCAGCCGTGATGATCCTTTGGGCACTGTGGGTGGGCGTATGGCGCCAACCCAAAAGCCTTGTTCGCGCAAGCGGTTGGACAAATTCAAGGTCGCTTGCTCATCGCCCACCAACTCTTTACCTAGTAATAAGGGCTGAATGGCGGTGTTAGAGGGCAACAGCTGTAATGGCAGATTTGCCGCCCCGTCACGAAATTGCTGGATGCGCGCTTGCAGTTGTTCACGTGGCTCGTCTGCCGTTTGAGCTAAGCGCACCGCCGCCAAAATGGCCGCCGCTTGGGGGGGCGGTAAGTGGGTGCTGTACACATAGCTGCGCGCATGATTATGCAAGTAATCCACTAACGCCTGACTGCCGCCAATAAAAGCACCACTCACGCCCAGCGCTTTGCCAAAGGTGCCCATGTGAATGTGCACTTTATCGGGTGCTACGTCCTGCTCGCTTAAGGTGCCGCGCCCTTGTTTACCCAGCACGCCCAAGCCATGAGCGTCATCTATCATCAGCCAGTTACCGGTTTGATCGGCAAGCGCGCTTAAACCACGCCAATCGCCTTGGTCGCCATCCATGCTAAACACGCCCTCGGAGACAATCAGCCCCGCTTTGGGTTTAAGCTGCTTGGCCAGCGCACCCATGTCGTTATGGGCGAAGCGGCGCATGCGCGCTGGGCTCAGCATGCCCGCCTCTTGCAAGGAGGCATGATTGAGCCGGTCTTGCCAAAGCAGGTGCTCTTTAGTGAGCAAAGCTTTGATTAACGCTTGATTGGCGGAAAAGCCCGAGCTAAACAGCAACACAGCGTCTAATCCTAGCCAGTCGGCCAACTCGCTTTCTAATTGCCGATGAATGGCCTGATGGCCCACTACTAAGGGTGAAGCCACGGCACCCACGCCAAATTCGCGGGCCGCCGCATCGGCGGCCTTGATTAATTCGGGTGCTTGGCTAAAGCCTAAATAATCGTTACCGGCAAAGTTTAAATAGCACTTACCTGCACTAAATAACTGGCGGCCCGTCACCTTATCGATAGCCGGTAACCGGCGCCGCAAGCCCAACGCTTCCCGCTCGGCAAGGCAAAGATTAAAGGGCATATTTGAACCTTATTTAATTAATAGCGCCCTGCGCCCAGCACCAAGCGCCGAGTTAAAGCGTTAAAACACCAACCCGTCATCCTGATGGTCATCAGGATGACGGCAAAAACCAACACCAATCGGTGTTTGTTTTTAGCTGGGTGCTGGGCACTGGGCGCTGGGCGCTGCCCTTAAGCTTCGTAATACAAAACCGGCTCGGCTTGGGCGGCGAGTTGTTCATGCAGCTCAATTTCGGTCATCTCGTCCGGCTTTTGGCTGACTTGACTCACACCGCTGGGGCGTATGCCTAAGCGTTTAAATAACTGCATGTCGCTGCTTTCATCGGGGTTGGGCGTCGTCAGCAATTTGCAGCCGTAAAAAATCGAGTTAGCGCCGGCCATAAAGCACATGGCTTGCATTTGGTCGTTCATTTTTTCGCGCCCCGCAGATAAGCGCACATGGCTTTGGGGCATTAAGATGCGCGCCACGGCGATGGTGCGAATAAAATCAAAGTCGTCTAAATCTGCTTGATTTTCCATCGGCGTGCCTTTTACTTTGACCAACATATTAATGGGCACACTTTCTGGCTGGCGCGGCAGGTTCGCTAAGGCTTGTAACAGACCGGCTCTATCTTCTGCACTTTCGCCTAAGCCCACTATGCCACCGGAGCAGACTTTCATGCCGGAGTTGCGCACATTTTCCAGCGTATCTAAGCGGTCCGCATAGGTGCGTGTGGTAATAATATCGCCGTAGAATTCGGGGCTGGTGTCTAGGTTATGGTTGTAATAATCGAGCCCTGCATCAGCCAAGCGGCCCGCTTGACTGTCATCGAGCATGCCCAGCGTCATGCAGGTTTCTAGGCCTAACGATTTCACCTCTTGCACCATCTGTACCAAATACGGCATATCGCGCTCTTTGGGATTACGCCACGCCGCACCCATGCAAAAACGGCTAGAGCCATTGGCTTTGGCTTCTTGGGCCCGTGCTAACACGTTTTCCATTTCCATTAAGCGCTCTACTTCTAGGCCGGTGTTATAGCGGGCACTTTGCGGGCAGTATTTGCAGTCTTCTGGGCAGGCGCCGGTTTTAATGGATAACAGAGTGCTGACTTGTACTTCGTTGGCATCAAAGTTCGCCCTGTGCACTTGCTGGGCTTCAAACAAGAGATCAAACAGCGGACGCTCAAACAAGGCAAGCACCTGCTCACGGCTAACTTGCTCACGGCTCGATTGGGGTAGGCTCATGGCCGGGTTCCTTATCTGTTCAAAATGGTGATAACACTGAGGGCTCACTGCTTTATTCAGCAGTATTTTGGTTGGCTAGTGTAAGCGCCAATGTTAGCCTGTCAATCATAAACACCTGATCAAGTTGACGTTTGGCTAATTTATGAACAAACCAGTTTTTGATAACCCGCTCGCCCCCGCTCCGCTCATCGCTTCCCTCTCAGACTCAATCTCTAACCTGAGCAACAGCGATTTTGACCGCCAACATATCTGGCACCCCTATACCTCGCTCACCCGTCCGCTGCCCTGTTATGAAGTGGCCAGCGCCGAGGGCGTGCATTTGCAACTCAGCGATGGTCGCCGTTTGATTGATGGCATGTCGTCTTGGTGGGCCTGTTTGCACGGTTATAATGTGCCCGAGCTTAATGCCGCCGCCACCGCACAATTAGCCAAGATGTCTCATGTGATGTTTGGCGGTTTAACCCATGAACCGGCGATAAAACTGTGTCGCGCCTTAAGCGAGATATTACCCAGCGGACTGGATCGCTTTTTCTTAGCAGACTCAGGATCTGTGTCGGTTGAAGTGGCGTTAAAAATGGCCATTCAATACTGGCACGGCAAAGGCACACCCAAAACCCTGTTCGCCGCGCTGAACAAGGGCTATCACGGGGACACCTTTGGCGCCATGAGCGTGTGCGACCCTAATGGCGGCATGCACAGTTTGTATCAAGGTTTTTTGCCCGAGCATGTGTTTATCGAAAGCCCGCGCAGCCGCTTTGATGGCGACTGGGATCCCCAAGACTTAGCGCCATTAGCGCTGCTGTTGGCCGAGCGCCATCATGAATTAGCAGCACTGGTGTTAGAGCCCATAGTCCAAGGTGCCGGTGGCATGTGCTTTTATCACCCGGAGTTTTTAAAAGGCGCGCGCAAATTGTGCAGACAATATGATGTACTGCTGATTGTGGATGAAATAGCCACCGGCTTTGGCCGCACCGGAAGACTATTCGCCTGTGAATGGGCGGACATTACGCCAGATATACTGTGTATTGGTAAGGCACTGACCGGCGGCTATATGACGATGGCCGCCACCATCACAACCCAACATGTGGCCGAGACCATTTGTAATGGCCCTGCAGGTGTCTTGATGCACGGGCCCACTTTTATGGCGAATCCGCTGGCCTGTGCCGTGGCCTTGGCCAGTCTTGAATTACTGTTAAGCTCAACCTGGCAGGCACGCATTGGCGCTATTGAAGCGCAGCTAAAAACTGAGCTGGCAGCAGCAAAAGAGTTAGCTGCGGTGGCAGATGTGCGCGTATTAGGGGGCATTGGTGTGATAGAGCTGCTTGAGCCCTTGAATGTGGCTAAGGTGCAAGCGCAATTGGTGGAATTAGGCGTATGGATCCGCCCTTTTGGTAAGCTGCTGTATATTATGCCGCCCTATATTATTACCCCGAAACAGCTGAGCCAATTAACAAGGGCGATGTTGGTGGTGTGTGAGGGTGCAACAGCGACGAGCTAAAAGAAAAGCATCACACCAAAACCCTATTTGCCACGGAATACACGGACAAAAGGCTTAGAAAATAGCGGTGCGTTTAGCGCTATACGTCATACGTTAAGGTCACACACCGCCCTTTTTCGTGATACCGGATTTGCTCCGGTATCTCGCTTTGTTTTTAATACCTAGAGCAAGATCCTGACGTGCGTCAGGATGACGGCAAACAACAAACACCGATTCTTCCTCACCCGTCATGCCGAGCGTGCCACGGTATCTCGCTTTTGTTTCTAATACCCAAAGCGAGATCCTGACGTGCGTCAGGATGACTGCAAACAACAAACACCGATTCTTCCTCAGCCGTCATGCCGTATATGGACTCCTTCTGTATGACAACCGTCTTTGAACATAAAATAAGCAGCATGGGTAAGGAGCTGGCGTATATTCGGACTCTCATTGGGGAGCTACCCCTGTCCCTTGATGTATTCGCACCTTCAGGCCTCTGCGGACTTACGGCATGGTTTGCACACTGGCATGAACAGGCTTTCTGAAGGTTGGTCTCACCTCTTAACTGTATCTTCGCTCGTTTCTGGTTATCATTTAACTTGGTTGTTCGTTCAGTTGACGGATTGACTCAGCTACGCGCTGACTAATAATGTGGGCTGATGATACTCTTCGCCATGACGCAACATTGCCCAGGCGGTACGGACTGTTTTGTTGGCCAGCCCCACTGAAGCGATGCCAAAGCCACGTCGCTGCATCATGGCTTTCAGCCAGGCCTCTTTCTGATTAACCGGTTCTCTTTTCTGTAATTTTTGCAAAACGGAACGCGCGCCCTGAATAAGGTTCGAACGCTGCTGCCTTTTGCCGTGGCGTTTACCAATACCTCCCATCACGACCTTGCCACCCGTACTAAACTGTTTGGGTGTGACACCCACGCAGGCCGCCGCTTCCCGACCGGAGGCGAAGTTGCCACCGTTAGTACCTAACATCAGATAGAGATGCAACGCATTGACCGGGCCCACGCCTTCTAACTTCATCAACTTTGCGCAACTTGGATGTTGTTTGATTAACTTATCACGCCTCGCTTCTAACGCTTGAAAGCGCTGAGTCAAGGATAAGTAAGCTTGCCACAGCTCTGATAGCTCATCGCGTAATGGCATCGGGATCTCGTTCTCCGCGTCTTCCAGAATAAGGGGTATCGCCGCACGCAAACCCGCGAAACCTTTAGTAATGGTGATACCAAACTCAAATATCAGGGCTCTGATTAGGTTACTGGTCGCCGTGCGCTGATCTTGCATGTGCTCCCGGATACGCTCTATGCTTTGCAGCCCTTGTTGCTCCGTTGACTTGGGGGTGACGGTTTTTAATCCTGGATGTGATAGTGCCGCACCGATAGCTTCCGCATCGTTATGATCGGTTTTATGTCCGAGCCGAAATGCAGCCACGATTTTAGGGGCGATAATCACCGGCTTATGGCCCATCGCTTCGACAGTGCGAGCCCAATAATGTGCAGAGCCACACGCCTCCATCGCCACGACGCAAGCAGGATGCTTACTGAGCATGGCAGTAAGCTGAGCACGGGTATAAGCGCGGTTACGCTGCGTTTTATTATTCTTAAGGGTGCACGCTTGGAACGAATGTTTTGCCAAATCGAGGGCAATGACAGTATCGTGTTTCATGTATGGACTCCTTCCGATTGAGGACTCGGGGTTGTGGTAAACTTACCGTACTCCTCTGAGGGTGAAGGAGTCCATACATCGGGCTTGCCCCGGTATCTCGCTTTGTTTTTAATACTTAGAGCAAGATTCTGACGTGCGTCAGGATGACGGCAAACAACAAACACCGACTCTTCCTCAGCCGTCATACCGAGCGTGCCTCGGTATCTCGCTTTTGTTTCTAATACCCAAAGCGAGATCCTGACGTGCGTCAGGATGACGGCAAACAACAAACACCGATTCTTCCTCAGCCGTCATACCGAGCGTGCCCCGGTATCTCGCTTTTGTTTCTAATACCTAGAACGAGATCCTGACGTGCGTCAGGATGACGGCAAACAACAAACACCGACTTTTACTCAGTCGTCACTGTGCCTTGGTATTCAATCACCCGATTACGGCCTTGTTCTTTGGCTTGATATAACGCCAAGTCGGCTTTTTTAATGAAGGCGTCGAGTTGTTTATCTTGTGCCGTTAACATGGCAAAACCGATAGACACTGTGATGTTCATGGTCTCACCTGAGGGCATGACTACTGGCATGTCGGCGATTTCTTGGCGTAGGCGCTCCGCCACCAAGGTGGCTTGCTCGGCGGACAATTCCGGCAACAAGGCAATAAATTCTTCACCGCCAAAGCGGGCAAATACATCTAGGTCTCGCAAGCTTTCGTGTACGGTTTTTGCCAGCTGCTTAAGCACTACATCGCCGCCGTCATGGCCGTAGGTGTCGTTAACCCGTTTAAAGTAGTCAATATCAAACATCAGTATTGCTAGCGCATGTTGATAACGCACCGCCCGTTTAAATTCCAGCTCACCGCGTTCATAAAAGTGGCGGCGATTACTGATATGGGTCAGGGCATCAATATTGGCTAACTGTTCTAACTTTCTTTCTAGCTGTATGCGGTCGGTAATATCAAACACACTGGTGCGGGCAATGGCAAAATGCCCAGCTTGGTCTTTAAGTGAGGTCGCAGAGGTAGACACATAAAAAGTCGAGCCATTTTTGCACTGCATCTCTAGCACTATATTGTCGATTTCTTGCTCGGTTTTAAGTAAGTCAAAAAATTCAGTAAAACGCAGCTGACTGTCGGCCGTTAAAAAGTCCACAAACGGCTGGCCCACCACTTCTTCCCGCTCATAACCCAGCCATTCCAGCTCGGTTTGATTGATACGAATAAAGTGACCCTGAGCATCTAGGCTGTGATAACCACAGGGCGCATGCTCGTAAAGATCGCTCAATTCCGCCGTTACCGCTTGGTGATAGCGCCGGCGAAGCTGTTTTTGCACTTTGTTATAGGCCAATAACCACGCCGCCACCGCCAAGCTCAGCAGTATTAACGCCAATACGGCGCGCCCCAAAGGCTGATACAACACAGACTGCGCTTGGATCACTTCTTTAGGTAAAAATATCACCAGCTTCCAAGCAGTATTGGCAAGGGCTGCGTCTGATAATAGTGCTCCGTGCCGCTCCCGAAAATCCGCGTGTTGACGAAGCGTAAACGCAAAAGGGTAAATACTTTGAAACCGAAACAGACCTTGTGCGGTTTCCACCACGCCTGAGTCTTGAGCGGCCACGCTCGGCCAGGCATCGGGATACAGAGTGGCAAAATTATGGCTGGGTTTACCTAAGTCAGCGCCCCATTCATTGCTGCGCTTATGGTTGCTAAGCCAAAAGCCTTGCGGGTCAAGCAACATACCTTGCTGATCGATACGGCGAGACATTTGTAAGCGAAAACGCTCCAACATGTCTTGCGCCATAAAATTAAGTATCAGCACACCCGCCCTGTCGCCGTCCGCATCCAGCACTGGAGTCACAAAGCGCAGCATGGGCTTGTGTGGTTGTTCAATTACGCCCTGCTCTACGTTTAAGTCCATGCGCGACACAAATACCTGATCAGCGGCCAGCGTTTGGGCTTCGCTAAAGTAATAACGGTGTGATTTATCTTGCAGCTGCTCGGTAGAGATAGCTTGCGCGGCACCTTGAGGCATATTGACGCGCACTAATTCGTGTCCGGAATTATCCAGCAGGCGAATTTGGTCAAAGCGGTTATAAGTGGTGGCGGCATTTTTGAACAGCAGTTCAAGGCGAGCGCGATCACTTGTACTACCACTGCTTAAGTATTCCACCATGGCGGGTGAATTTTTTAAGAGCTCCAACAGATGTAACTGCTCATACATCTCTTTTTGAATCATCTGAGTGGTGGCCACCACGGAGGTTTCTTCTTGGGCCAATAAGCGCTCTTGCTGCTCTTGTGCATATTGCCAATAGATAGGCCCGGCTAACGCCACTACCAAGCTGCAAAACAACAAGAAAAACAGCAAAAATCGCTTAAAGATCAAACGCTTTATGGGTAAATCTGTCGCTGTATCAGCGAGGGCAGATTGAAGAGGCTTAGTGTGATTGAATAACCATGTGTGCGTCATAAATGTAAGTAAACAAACCTTGCTGTAGCCAGAGGCGGCCATTCAATAATATGGGCGACCAGAATAACACAATGCGCCACAGATTCATTAGGCTATATATTGGCGGTTAACGCGGCGAAAAGGTGGCCAACAACAGGGTAAAGATGGCGGCCGCACCCAGCAGTACTAGGTATATTTTTAGATATTGTAAATGGGCGCGCCCCTTTAAATGCACCAAGGTAAAAGCGGTGACCGCCAAGCCTAAGGCGCCCCAAACTCCCGCATGAAACCAAAAATGATGTAAGCTTAGCCACTCGGCGCGTACCGGTATTTGTTGATGTTTCAGGTAGCCAAAGTTTTGCTCGGGCCGACCGTAATGAAATATCAGCAATAACAACACATACAGCGCCCACCCCCCGACTGTCATTGCTATTAATAGCTTGTTCAGCCAATTAAAAGGCGGTGTTGCCATGTTTGCCTCCTGCTGCAATTTTTTGCTTGAGTCCTGAGTGTACACGGGTAACATTGGCTGTCTTATCTATATAGTTTATCGGCGGTTGCCGATATTAGTTAACGCTGGAGAGCGATTTCACATGACCCACGCATCTATTACTGATGTGCTAGCGGGTAAATACCCTGTTGGCACCACCGTCACCGTTAAGGGGTGGATTCGTACCCGCCGTGATTCTAAGGCGGGTATTTCGTTTTTGGCCATTCACGATGGTAGCTGCTTTAATCCGGTGCAGGCCGTGGTGCCCAATAGCGTCGAAAATTATCAGTCTGAAGTGGTGCGTTTAACGACGGGCTGTTCAGTTGAAATCACAGGCACGGTAGACGCATCTCAAGGCCAAGGCCAAGATTTTGAATTACAAGCCACCAACGTTAAGGTGATTGGTTGGGTAGAAGATCCAGACAGCTACCCAATGGCTGCCAAACGCCATTCCATTGAATATTTGCGCGAATATGCCCATTTGCGCCCTCGCACTAACATGATGGGTGCCGTCACGCGGGTACGCAACTGCTTGGCACAAGCTCTACACCGTTTCTTTCACGAAAACGGTTATGCTTGGGTGGCCACACCTTTGATCACTGCATCAGACTGCGAAGGCGCCGGTGAAATGTTCCGCGTGTCTACGCTGGACTTAGAAAACTTACCGCGCACAGAACAAGGCGGCGTGGATTTTTCTGAAGACTTTTTTGGCAAAGAAACCTTTTTAACGGTATCTGGCCAGCTAAACGCCGAAGCCTATGCCTGTGCCATGAGCAAGATATACACCTTTGGCCCTACTTTTAGGGCCGAAAACTCCAATACCAGCCGCCACTTGGCCGAGTTTTGGATGGTTGAGCCAGAACTGGCTTTTGCCGATTTGGACGATGCGGCAAGCCTTGCCGAAGATATGCTGAAATATGTGTTTAATGCCGTGTTAACCGAACGTATGGATGACATGAACTTCTTCGCCCAGCGCGTAGATAAAGATGCCATTACCCGTCTGCACGATTTTGTTGCAAAAGACTTTGCTCAGGTGGAGTACACCGAAGCCGTTGAGATCTTAATTAACTGCGGTAAGAAGTTTGAGTTTGCCGTGGAATGGGGCATCGACTTGTCGTCTGAGCACGAGCGTTATTTGGCGGAAGAGCACTTTAAAGCACCGGTGGTCGTTAAAAACTATCCGAAAGACATTAAGTCGTTCTATATGAAGCTGAATGCAGACGGCAAGACCGTGGCCGCCATGGACGTGTTAGCGCCTGGCATCGGTGAGATTATTGGTGGCTCTCAGCGTGAAGAAGTACTGGAAGTGCTGGACGCGCGCATGATCGAAATGGGCTTAAACCCAGCAGACTACGGTTGGTACCGTGATCTGCGCCGTTACGGCACCGTGCCGCACGCAGGCTTTGGCTTAGGCTTTGAGCGCTTGGTGGCGTACGTAACGGGCATGGGCAACGTACGTGACGTTATCCCCTTCCCACGTACCCCACGCCACGCCGATTTTTAATTAAACGGCCCCGCGTTAGCAAGCAAAAACCCCGCAATCGCGGGGTTTTTTTATGGGTTAAATAGCAGCGTTATTAAATGTGTTTTGTAGGCGTAAATTTATTCGCGCATTACGCCGTAGGCGTAAATCTTTAAATCCATCCAGCTACGCTGGCCCCGCGAAGTCCTCTTCGCCGAAGAGACGGCGGGCTACAAGGGACATTGAGTTTCGCTTGGTGCTCGGCGCTGCTTTTAGTTAAATCCCTACCGCAAACTTCAGCACGAATAATGCGCCGAGTCCCCATACCACAGGGCTCACTTCTTTATGGCGACCGGCCAACACTTTCACCGCCACGAAGCTAATAAAGCCAAAGGCGATGCCGTTTGCTATTGAAAACGAGAATGGCATCATCACTAACACCACTACCGCGGGTACGGCTTCGGTGATGTCGTCCCAATGCAGATGACTAAGCTGACCCATCATTAACACGGCAACATAAACCAGCGCACCGGCAGTCGCATAGGCGGGCACCATGCCGGCTAACGGCGAGAATAACAGCGCGGCAATAAATAGCAGGCCAGTCACCACGGCAGTTAAGCCGGTACGACCACCGGCGGCCACACCAGCGGTACTTTCTACATAAGACGTAGTGGTAGAAGTACCCAACAAAGAGCCGGCAATAGACGCGGTACTGTCCGCCAATAAGGCTCGACCGAGGCGCGGTAAGCGACCTTGTTCGTCGAGCATCTTGCCGCGTTGGGCCACCGCAATCAGGGTGCCGGAGGTATCAAATAAGTCGACAAACAGGAAAGCAAAAATCACCGACAGCATGCCGATATTAAACGCACCGGCAATATCGAGCTGCATAAAGGTCGGCAAGATGGACGGCGGCGTTGACACCAAGCCTTGATACTCCACATCTCCCAAGATAACCGCCAAGGCAGTAATGATCAGAATGCCAATCATAACTGCACCGCGCATGCCGCGCGCCGCCAAGCCAATGATCAAGAAGAAACCTAACGTGCCCAATAATACTGGCAAGCTGCCCATGTCACCTAAGCCCACTAGGGTGGCGGGGTTATCAACAATGATGCCGGCGTTTTTTAAGCCCACTAATGCCAAAAACATACCAATACCGGCGGCGATACCAATTTTTAGTGGTCCGGGAATGGAGTTAATAATCCACTCGCGCACTTTAAATAAACTTAACAGCACAAAAATACAGCCTGAAAAGAACACCGCCCCTAAGGCGCTTTCCCAGCTGTAGCCCTCAGACAGCACGACGGTATAGGTGAAAAAGGCGTTTAAGCCCATGCCTGGCGCTAAAGCGATGGGGTAATTGGCCCACAATCCCATAATAAAACAGCCAATAGCAGCGGCCAAACAGGTGGCCACAAACACGGCGCCGTAATCCATACCCGCCTCGGACAAAATAGACGGGTTCACAAAAATAATGTAGGCCATGGTCAAGAAAGTCGTAATACCGGCGACGACCTCTTGGCGCACGTTAGTGCCCTTTTGTTGTAACTTAAAATATTTATCTAGCATAGCAAGTGCCTACTCTGACGATAGAAGTTGTCGCAAAGTATCGTCTCAAAAGGCTCCGTTGGCAATAATTAGCCCCTTGTTGAAGTTGCACCCTAGATGAATATTTCTAAATATTTGTTTTTTGACATTAGATTGACTGAGATCAAGCTGCTGAACAGTATTATATATTAGCCTTAGGCCATCCTTTATTGCATCATGCTCACCATATAAAACCATGTCAATATTGTGGTTATTAAGTTAACGGACTGGGTTATTAGGCTAACGGTCAGCGCTTAATGCACTGCCATGCCCCCTATACCCGACTAGGATGCGACACCTAAACCGCAAGGATAACGCCATGAAACCAGCAACTGCCCCCGCTTCTCGTCGCCAAGAGTGGCGCACTTTCTTATTACTGACAGTGGTGCTTATTCCCCTGCTCAGCGTACTTATTGTGGCCGGCTACGGCTTTAGTGTCTGGTTCTTGCAAATGCTGTTTGGCCCACCCGGCCACGGTTAAAAATAACAATAACAACTGACTTATGAATCCTTGATGCGAGAACTCATGCTGACATTTATGAAAAAATTCTGGACTACGCTGCGCCGGCCCTCGGTACACATTAGCTTGGGCGCGCTGACCATAGGCGGCTTTGTGGCCGGTGTTATCTTTTGGGGCGGCTTTAATACCGCACTCGAAGTCACCAACACCGAGCAGTTTTGTATCAGTTGCCACGAGATGGAAAATAACGTTTACCAAGAGCTACAAGACACCATTCATTGGTCTAACCGCTCAGGCGTGCGCGCCACCTGCCCCGACTGCCATGTGCCACACAATTGGACCAATAAAATTGCCCGCAAGATGCAAGCCAGTAAAGAAGTGTGGGGCACGGTGTTTGGCACTATCGACACCCGTGAAAAATTTCTCGATAAGCGCTTAGAGCTGGCACAACACGAATGGGCGCGCTTTGCCGCCAACGGCTCTTTGGAATGTCGAAATTGCCATGACTACAACAGCATGGACTGGGACAAAATGTCCGATACCGCTCAACGTTTTATGAAGCCCGCCGCCGAGCGCGACCAAAGTTGTGTGGACTGTCATAAAGGTATTGCGCACCAACTGCCCGAGACCATGGTGTTTAAAGACCCAGCCCTGGATCAACTAGAGCAACGAGCACACAGTTTAAAAGTAAAAGACGGCGAACATTATTACGCGGTGAAAGCCATCACCTTGTACTTAGACGAAGGCCTCACTCAAGAAGCCGGTGAGCTAGAAGCGGCAGCCCCAGTAACGCTGGTGCAACGCAAAGGCGGAGCCGTGCAAGTTGCGGTGCCATCGTGGCGCAAAACCCGCGGCTTTGGGCGGGTGTGGTATGAAGACTTCGGCATGAATATTCCCAATATGGTGCTGGATAAAGCCGTGGCACAAAACGAACAGTTAGTAGAAGTAACGAGTGAGGCAAAAGAAGACCCCATGACCGGACTGCCCTGGGAGCAAGTGAATATTGCGTTATGGGCCGAGTCGGGCGCCCTGCTACCGGATGCTGATGACTTGTGGAGCTATGCACGCGATACCTATCGCAGCGGCTGCAGTGTGTGCCATTCGCAACCGGCAGAAGGCCACTTTGATGCCAATACGTGGCCGGGCATGTTTGCCGGTATGGTGGGCTTTACCAATATGGATGCCGACACCCAAGCGCTGGTACTTAAGTACCTACAAAAACATTCATCAGACTACGCCGGCGGCGCGCACTGATCACGACGTTGACGAGGCAAGATATGACAATTTCACGCAGACATTTTCTAAAAGGCTTAGCGGCCAGTTCGGCCGCCGCACTCATAGGCCAGAGCTTATTAGTACGCAGTGCTCACTCAGCAAGCCAAGCTGCTGGCGTTTCCGCTGAAGGCGCGTGGCGCACTGCCGGCTCCCACTGGGGCGCCATGCATGCGCTGGTAAAAGGCGGCGTGGTCGAAGAAATTAAACCCTTTAAACTGGATAAATACCCCACCGATATGCTCAAAGGTATCAAGGGCTTAATTTATAATCCGTCACGCATTCGCTACCCCATGGCACGCCTAGATTGGCTAAAAAACCGCGAAAACAGTGACCGCAAACAGCGCGGCGATAACCGCTTTGTGCGCCTAACCTGGGACGAAGCGCTGGACGTGTTTCATGAAGAGTTAGAGCGCGTACAAACCACCTATGGGCCATCAGGCCTGTATGCGGGAGCCACGGGTTGGCGCCAAACCGGTCAGTTTCACAGCTGCGGTAGCCATATGCAGCGCGCGGTTAACTTGCACGGTAATTTCGTGAATAAAGTCGGTGACTACTCCACCGGTGCAGGCCAAGTGATCTTGCCCTACGTTATGGGCTCTACCGAGGTTTATGACCAAGGCACTTCTTGGCCACTGATTTTGGAGCATTCCGACACCATAGTGCTGTGGGCCAATGATCTGTATAAAAACCTACAGGTAGGCTGGAACTGTGAAACCCACGACTCTTATGCATATCTGGCCGAGTTAAAAGAGAAGATTGCAGCCGGTAACATTAAAGTTATTAGCGTGGACCCGGTGCAAAGCAAAACCCAGCAGTATTTAGGCTGCGAGCAACAGTATATTAACCCGCAAAGTGACGTGGCCTTTATGCTGGCCTTGGCGCACACCTTATATACGGAAGACTTGCACGACAAAGACTTTCTCAATACCTATACCTTAGGCTTTGAGCCCTTTATTGATTATGTAATGGGCAAGGCTGACGACAAGACAGAAAAGACGCCAGAATGGGCGGCCACCATCAGTGGCGTAGACGCTGAGCGCACCCGCGAATTTGCGCGACTGTTGGCCGGTGGTCGTACTCAGTTAATTTTTGGTTGGGCCATTCAGCGCCAGCAACATGGCGAGCAACCTTATTGGGCGGGTGCGGTATTGGCGGCCATGCTCGGGCAAATTGGCCTGCCCGGTGGTGGCATCAGCTATGCGCACCACTACAGTGGCATTGGCATTCCTCCCACTGACGCCAGTGTGCCCGGTGGCTTTCCGCGTAACCTTGAGCCGGGTAAATTTCCTGAGCACCCCAGCACCGACTTTAAAGGCGCCAGTTCCATTATTCCGGTGGCACGCTGGATTGACTGTATTCTTGAGCCCGGTGGCAAGCTGCAATATAACGGCAGTGAGGTGACCTACCCAGACATTAAGATGTGTATTTTCAGTGGCTGTAATCCGTGGCACCACCATCAGGATCACAACCGCATGAAGCGCGCTTTCTATGAGCTAGAAACCGTGGTTACTATCGATTATTCCTGGAATGCTACCTGTCGCTTCTCAGACCTAGTGCTGCCAGCCTGTACGCAGTTTGAGCGTAACGACATCGACATTTACGGCGGCTATTCAAAAACCGGCATTCTGGCCATGCACAAATTAGTGGATCCGCTATTCCACTCCCGATCGGATTTTAATATTTTCACCGACTTATGTCGCCGTTATGGTCGCCATAAAGAATACACGCAAAATAAAGATGAATTTCAGTGGCTAAGAGAGCTGTATAACGATTGCCGTGACGCCAACAAAGACAAGTATCCGATGCCGGAGTTTGACCAGTTTTGGGAAGACGGTTACGTGCACTTTGGCGAGGGTAAAAACTGGGTGCGCCATGCAAGCTTCAGAGAAGATCCAGAAGTAAATGCCGTGGGCACGCCGTCGGGCTTTATTGAAATCAGCAGCCGAAAAATTGGCAGCTACGGCTATGACGACTGCCAGCAGCACCCGATTTGGATGGAAAAAGCCGAGCGTTCTCACGGTGGCCCGGGTTCAGATAAGTTTCCGTTATGGCTACAATCCGTGCATCCAGATAAACGCCTGCACTCGCAAATGTGCGAGTCAGACGAATATCGCGCTACCTACGCGATACAAGGCCGTGAGCCGGTTTACTTAAGCCCAGCAGACGCCAGTGCGCGCAACATTAAGGACGGCGACTTGGTGCGGGTGTTTAATGATCGCGGCCAGCTGTTAGCCGGTGCCGTGGTGTCGGACTTGTTTCCAAGCGGCGTTATTCGTATTCAAGAAGGCGCTTGGTATGGCCCCACTGACGCCAGCATAGGTGCGCTCGATACTTACGGCGATCCGAATACACTGACGCTGGATATTGGCACCTCGCGCTTGGCGCAGGCACCCAGCGCCAATACTTGCTTGGTAGAAATTGAAGTCTTTAGCGGTACAGTGCCGCCTGTGACCTCTTTTGGTGGCCCAACTGTGGTTACAGCTTAAAGCAATTGCTGTCTAAAACAGTTATCGTCTAGGCATGAGCTAAACAGAGAGCTAACACAGCAGCAGAGTAGCGGGCGCCAACATGATGGCGCCCGCACACTGATAGACTCGAGCAGTTAAATTGAGGATCCCATGACGCTACAAGACGCAACAGACACCACTGCGGCCCCACAGCTTAGCCCCGAGCAGCAGTTGGCGGGTGAGTATTACCAACATCAAGCGCTGATCTGCCAATGGTTTGCCACTCTGCTGGCCAAAGAGCTGGATGAGACCGCACTCAAGGCTTATATGAGCGGAGAAGCCGCCCCTTTACTGGAAGATCTGGAAGGTATTTCTGAGCTGGCCAAACCGGTACAGCAATTAAGCCAAGCCATCAGCACGCTACACCTACTCGAGCAGCCCAAATTAGAGCTGGCAGCCGACTTTGCCAGCTTATTTTTAAGCGATGCCCGCCACAGCCCTGCCCCTTATGCCTCACTATATCTGGATGAGGGGCGCTTTAGTGGCCCCAGCCTGCAGCGCATGCAAGCCCGCTTAGCCGCCATTGGCATGGTAGTGAGTGCACAGTTAACCGAACCGGCAGATCATGTCAGCATAATGCTGGATTATTTAGCCGAAGGTTATCGCCAGTTAGCGGAACACCCCACGCCAGCAGCAGAAGCCACCGTCGCCAACTTTGTGCAGGACGAACTGGCCAGCTGGTTACCTGAATGGGCTAACCGAGGCCAAAAAATAGACACCGCCAGTCAGTTTTATCCTGCCCTATTGAGCTTAATCGCGGCGTATTTTGCGGATTAGTAAAAAGTGAGGCGTGAGGAAAAAAGTACTCGCCAAAAAACAAAAAGGCCCCGTGATTACGGGGCCTTTTTAGTATCAAGTGTTCGCTATTATGCTGCACCCTTGCGGTACAAAGCACACATGATGCCGTATTAATTTATCAGCCAGAGCCCCATAAAATCGGCAACCGACAGCTTAGCTAACTGTGCTTGGTTTTGGCAGGCCTCGATAATGGCTTGGCATTGGATTGGCGGAAAGCGGGTCTGCAAATTGCGCACAAACTTCTGCTCTAATACTGGCATGCCTTCTGTGCGGCGGCGTTTGTGACCGATGGGATACATCACTTCGACTTTGGCGGTGTGGCTGCCGTCCTTAAAAAACACCTGTATGGCATTGGCGATGGCGCGCTTGTCCGCTTGCAAATAATCAGCACTGTAGCTGGCCTCTTCCGTGACCTGCATTTTTTCGCGCAGCACATCGATGGCCGGATGGGCGTGGTGAAAGTCATCTTCGTAATGCTCGGCAACTAGCTCGCCGAACAACAAGGGCACCGCCACCATGTATTGCAGGCAGTGATCGCGGTCGGCAGGATTATTCAGCTCACCGCGCTTAGAAATAATGCGGATCGCCGACTCATGAGTGCTGATCTCGATACGGGCGATGTCCTCGATGCGACCTTTAAGCTGTGGGTGCAACTGCAGTGCGCACTCCACCGCCGTTTGGGCGTGAAACTCGGCGGGAAAACTGAGCTTAAATAAGATATTCTCCATCACATAGCTGGCAAAGGGCTGGCTTAGGCGGATGGATTGGCCGTTAAATAACACCTTATTGAACCCCCATAGCGGCGCACTGAGCACAGACGGCAAGCCCATTTCGCCTTTAAGGGTGATCATGGCCAGGCGCACGGCGCGCGCTGTGGCATCCCCTGCCGCCCAGGATTTGCGCGAGCCGGCATTGGGCGCATGGCGATAGGTGCGCAGCGCACAGCCATCAACCCACGCTTGGGATAACGCATCTATCACCTGTGCCTTAGTGCCACCCAATAGCTGTGTGACCACGGCGGTGGAGGCCACGCGCACTAATAACACATGATCCAGCCCTACGCGGTTAAAGCTATTTTCCAGCGCCAGCACCCCTTGAATTTCATGGGCTTTGATCATGGCGGTGAGCACAGCGTGCATGGTGAGCCCCGCCCTGCCCTCAGCCAACGCCACCCGACTCACGTAATCCGCCACCGCCAAGATAGCGCCCAGATTATCAGAGGGATGCCCCCATTCGGCGGCCAGCCAGGTGTCGTTAAAGTCCAGCCAACGGATCATACAACCAATATTAAAGGCCGCCGTGATTGGATCCAGCACATGGGAGGTGCCGGGCACCCGCGCTCCGTGCGCCACTGTGGTGCCCGGCACTATGGGGCCTAAATGCTTGGTGCATTCTGGAAATCGCAGCGCCAACAAGCCACAACCCAAGGTGTCCATCAAACACAGACGCGCCGTGTTATATGCCTCATCTGAGGTTATCTGATAATCCATCACATAATCGGCAATGCTGACTAACAAGGCATCCGGTGCTGGCCGGTGATTGTGTTCCACATGCTTGCTCATTAGCGCTCCTAGATTCGTGCGTAAGTCGTGCTTGCATCTTGCTTAAGCAGTGTTGTGTTTGCCCCTAAAGATTAAGGGATTCTTTGCCACGGAATACACGGAAAACAAACCAACAGCCAACAGACTTTTAATGGGTAAGACCAAGCCCTGCCGCCTGAACGTTTCGGCTTGTTCAGTGGCAAGTTAACGCTTAGAGATGGGCTTCCAGGCTTGAGGCTCGGGCCCTATGTAGTCGGCGGTGGGTCGGATAATACGATTATGCGACCGCTGCTCCATAATGTGCGCCGCCCAGCCGGTTACGCGACTGAGCACAAAAATAGGCGTAAACATCTGGGTTGGAATGCCCATAAAGTGATAAGCGCTGGCATGATAAAAATCCGCATTAGCAAACAGCTTTTTCTCGCGCGCCATCACGTCCTCCACCCGCTCAGAAATCTGATATATCTGCCGGTCGCCGACCGACTCACTGAGTTTTTTCGCCCAAGTTTTAATAATGGCGTTACGCGGATCTTGAGTTTTATACACCGCATGACCAAAGCCCATCACCTTCTGCTTTTGCGCCAGCATCTCCAACAGCCCTTGTTCGGCTTCATCTGGGGTATTCCACTGGGCAATCATGGCCATGGCTGCCTCGTTGGCGCCGCCGTGCAAAGGGCCGCGCAAGGTGCCGATGGCGGCGGTAACGGCGGAGTGCATATCGGTGAGCGTGGAAGCGCACACGCGGGCGGTAAAGGTAGAGGCATTAAACTCATGCTCCGCGTACAAAATTAACGAGCAGTTCATCACTTTGGTATCGAGATCGTTCGGCGCACTGCCGCGCAGCATATGTAAGAAATGACCCGCCACACTGGTATCGTCCAGTAGGGTGTCGATGCGTACGCCATCGTGGGTATAGCGATACCAATAGCAAATAATGGCGGGCAGCAAAGCAATGATGCGCTCCGCTGCCGCTTGCTGTTCACTAAAGTGGGTTTCGGTTTCTAGGTTACCCAGCACAGAGCAGCCGGTGCGCAATACGTCCATGGGGTGTGCCGACGCCGGTATTAACTCCAGCACCGTGCGCAGTGCCGCCGGTAAGCCTCGATTCGCCGCCAAGCGACTGTGAAAGGCGGCAAGCTCGCCTTTATTGGGCAAATAACCTTTGAGCAGCAAAAACGCCACTTCTTCAAATTGAGCCTTACTGGCCAAGTCCACCACGTTATAGCCGCGATAAGCCAGACCCGTGCCCGTCGCTTGCACCGAACTAATGGCAGTGTCGCCGGCACTTTGGCCGCGCAAGCCTTGCGTGTTAGTCATGCTGAGTTCCTTTTTTAGCTAAGACCGAAGGGTGTTCTGTAACTGAAGGTGAAGATGCAGCGTTAAATAAAGCATCTAACTTGGCTTCGTATTCATGATAGCCAAGGGTGTGATAAAGTTGCTCTCGGGTTTGCATTAAATCCAGCACATCACGCTGATGGCCGGCGCTAAGCAGCTCTTTATATACCCGCTCCGCTGCCTGACTCATGGCACGAAAGGCCGACAACGGATACAACACCATGGCCACCCCCACCGCGCCCAGCTGGGCTTGAGTAAATAATGGCGTTTGACCAAACTCGGTAATATTGGCCAGCACCGGCACACACACGGCGGCACAAAATGCCTGATAATCCACCAAGCGGGTCACAGCTTCGGGAAAAATCATATCGGCACCGGCCGCCACACAGGCCTGAGCCCGCTCCATGGCCCCGTTTAGCCCTTCTACAGCTAGCGCATCGGTGCGCGCCATTATGGTGAAATTGCTATCGGTGCGCGCATCCACCGCCGCTTTAATGCGATCCACCATTTCATCAAGGGAGACGATGGCTTTGTGAGGTCGATGGCCGCAGCGCTTTTGCGCCACTTGATCTTCAATATGAATGGCACTGACACCGGCGCGCTCCATTTCTCGTACCGTACGTGCAATATTAAAAGCGCCGCCAAAGCCGGTGTCTACATCCACTAATAAGGGCAAATCGCTGGCAGCGGTAATACGGCGTGCATCTTCTAATACGTCATTGAGGCTGGTAATGCCTAAGTCGGGCACGCCATAAGAAGCATTGGCCACCCCAGCACCGGATAAATACAGCGCTTGATGCCCTGCAAGCTCCGCCTGCATGGCGCTATAGGCATTAATGGCACCCACTATCACTAATGGGCCAGATGGTGAAGAGTGCATCGTCGAGCCAGCAGAAACTGCCGCTAAGCGAGCTAATAAACTGTGCTTCATGGCCCCTCTCCTTCGATTCTCATAAGCGACAAGGTTTACCTAAATACAAGGTTTCACCTAACAGCAAGCGCAGCTGCTAGGCAGCCTCATTTTGCTAATAGAGTCGTTTAGATACTAGAACAGTTAGGAAAGTCTGGAGGGAAAATCGCGGAAAATATCTGCTACGGTCGAGCACGTTTTGTATCAAAACAGGGGTCGGACGAGGAGTTTAAAATCTGTTGTAGGCGAACGCTTGCTCTTACATTACGCCGCAGGCGGAACGATTGAAAACACCACAAAGCTATTTTTGCAACGGAATCCACGGAACCCACAGAAAAATAGAGATCAGATCTAAAAGGGACTTTTAATGGGTAAGGGCTAAGCTCGGTCTTATGTTTTGGTTTTAAACAAAACGCCAGCTACGCTGGCCCCGCGAAGTCCTCTTTACCAAAGAGACGGCGGGCTACAAGAGACCTCTGGCTTTTGTAGGCGTCTTATTTTTAGGTAAGAGTATTCGCGCATTATACCGCAGGTGTAAATCTTTAAACTATCCTGCTGCGCAGGACCCGCGAACAAGTTGCGGGCTACAAAAATAGCGAGATCCTGACGTGCGTCAGGATGACGGCACACAACAAACACTGCTCATCCTCATCCGTCCTACCGATACTGAATCAAGTTCAGCATGACGGCCTCGGTATCTCGCTTTTGTTTAAAACCCAGAACGAGATCCTGACGTGCGTCAGGAAGACGGCTAACAACAAACACCGACTCTTTCTTATACCATTCTAAGTAAGTATGTGGCCTGTTTACATTAACAAGAGGCATTTTGTTTTTGTAGGCGTAAATTTATTCGCGCATTACACCGCAGGTGTAAATCTTAAAATCCGCCAGCTACGCTGGCCCGCTTAACATCACTGAGCTTTAAGTACGCTGAGGTTGCGCGCCGCTTTGGCCATTAACTCTTCGCTCATGGCGGCAGCAGGCATAGGTCTGGCGAGCCAGTAACCTTGGCCTAGATCGCAGCCTAATTGCGCAAGCTTAGCCTGTTGTGCTGCATCTTCTATGCCCTCGGCCACCACCCTCATGTCTAGGCTGTGCGCCAGTGAGATAATAGTTTTAACCAGATTAAGGGCGCGCACGTCGGTCACCATATCGGCGACAAACGACTTATCAATTTTAAGCTTATTGAGCGGCAATTGGCGCAAATGGCTAAAAGACGAATAGCCAGTACCAAAGTCATCGAGCGCAATCTCAATGCCCAGCGCACGCAGTTGACCTAGGATCTCGGCAGAGCCCGCTGTATCCCACACACTGGTGTCTTCGGTAATTTCTAATACTAAAGCCGCAGCACTGAGTTGAGTTTGCTGCAATACCCGGCGCACCGTATTGGCCAGCTCACCGTCCATAAAGATGCTAGGGCTAATATTGACGTTCACTTTCAGCGGCTTATGCCCTCGCTGATGCCAGAAATGCATCTGGCTGCAGGCACTGTGCAACACCCACTCATTAAGGCGATGAGCCAAGCCGTGTTGCTCGGCTACGGCTATAATTTCCAGCGGACTCACAGTGCCGTGCTCCACGGATTGCCAGCGCAACAGAGCTTCAATAGACTCAATTTCACCGGTGGCTAAGCTATAGATAGGCTGATAATGCAGCGTTAATGCGTCTTGCTCAATGGCCGCTTGCAAAGCCACCGCTAACTTTTGACAACGCAAACGCCGTTCATCCATGCCACTTTCGTACAACTGAGTGGCGAATGTGCGGCTGTGCTTGGCGTAATACATGGCCGTATCTGCATGACTGAGTAGCTCGGTCACGCTCGCCGCTTGCGCTGGATATAAACTGGTGCCTATGCTGGCTTGCGGGGACAAACAGCCATCCGTAAACGCCACATCTCGCACGATAGCCTGCCAAAGCGCGGTGGCCATAGGGCTCGCCTCATCGGGATCCTGTAAACGCTGAATGATCACAAACTCATCGCCGCCCAAACGCGCCACTTGGCCTTGTTCGCCGAGAGCCGCCTGCAAGCGTTCTGCCACTACTTTTAATACTTTATCGCCGACTTTATGACCCAAGCTGTCATTAATGGCCTTAAAGCCATCAAGATCGACCATGTGCACCGCCAAGGCTCGGTCATGGCGATCCGCCCATTGCATCGCCTGATCAATGAGCTGGTAAAAATGCATGCGATTCGGCAAACCGGTCAGAATGTCGTGATAGGCTAATTGTCGATTACGGCGGTTTTCGCGCACTAACAGCAGCAGCATTAAGCCACCACTGATGAGCAATCCCGCTAAAGATAGCGTGGAATGTAGCCGCGTGTCTTGCAGCACATCTAGCTGGCGCCAAATATTATCGCCAGAAAAGTTTTCTACGTTAATTTCTCGGGTTAATTGATGAAAGTGCGCCAGCTCTTCGCGCAACGTCATTATGGCCACCACGTCACCGGCGTTAAGCTCATAAACGTCGTCTTCCCACAATCTTAATTGCTCTGATAAGCTGCCAAGCAAGGGCAACACGCCGGGCTGCTCACGCAGTGGGCGATTTTCTTTGCCTGCTAATAAGCTATTAACCCGACTCCAGAGTACCTCAAAGCGCAGCTCTAAATATTCATTGTCTTCTAGGCCGGCCGCTAACGCGGTGAGGGCTTGGTCAAACTTCACCACTTCCATTTCTAACTCTGAGCTGCTCCAGCCCACCGCCTTAACGGTGGCTGAGACATAGCGCACAACTTCAAAGTCGCGGTAATAGCTATAAAGGGAGCTGGCACTGAACAACACCACTATGGCGGTCATGACCAACAATTTAAATTTTTTCACCTATTGCACATCCAATGTTCTTAGTTGCCAGATCAGCAGTTCGTGAAAGCGTTTATTATCCAGTTGTTTCGACTCTGACAAGGGTAACATCAACCAAGAAGGGCCTTTATCGCGAATTCTCATCGGCTCGCCATCCATACGGGTGGCCAATAATAATCCGCTCAGCTCAATGCGTGAAGTGTCAATGATAGAAAAATATTCATTAAACGCCACCGCCTTAATCACCACGCCTTTCGCGTCCACACGTTGTAATAAGTCGCGTAATAACACGCCACTAAAACGATGCACGCCATTAGTCCAAGGGGTTTCAGTATCAAATTCATGCTGGGGTAAACTGTCCAGCAGCGCTAAGTCAAACTCGGCCTGATCGGCTTGGCCCATGGCGCTATTAGTCCCCGAATTCGTCACCCCAATATTACCGGTAAGGGTTAACAACACCCGCCCTTCGGGGGCCGACAAAGGTTCAGCCGCCAGTGCATCGTCCGCTGTAGAGCTGAGCGTTACGCCACATAAGACGGCTCCCAACAGCCATTGCGCTGGCCTCAACAACGGTGTTTTTTTAGTTCGCATGGATCCCCCTAAATAAGACTCGATAGAGTATATAAAACATAGCAGGTTTATTATCGAGGACCTTGTCTATATTCGTGACCGTGATTACGCGTCGCCGTGATGGCGTTAAAATAAGCTCCAAAAAAGTCCCACTCATAACACCAAATAAAGAGGCCCGAACAGTTCGGGCCTCTTTATTATTTACAAGCGATTCAAGCTAATGCCTGGCTCCGCTAAGGCCGTGAGTGCCGGCCTATTATCTCGCACATAATCAGTAAAAGCGTACGCCGAGGTATTGCAGCTCACCTGCGCCTGCTGGCAATTAAGGGGCTGGTTAATATAGTGCACCTCAATTGCGCCTTGGGCGCTTTTACTCAATCTTGCCACGGGGAACGCGGCCAAGTTGCCGTTTACATAGGCAAGATCGAGACGATCTGTGAGCACTTGCTGAGCATCAAATAAGGTCTGCCCACCGCCGTTAGCCAAAGCGTGAAAACCCGTGAGCGCCACTTGATACTGGGTATTGGGCTCAATACGCGCCCACTGACCATTGCGTGCATATTCAATGCGGCTCAAGTAACCACGGCCACGACTGGTTTCATTAAATTGATAACGCAAACCCGCCACATAAGGGAAGCTACCGCCATCGGCGTTAGGCGCGATGGCACCATTAATGGCTTCAAGCAATAAGCCTGCTACCTGATGACCGGTTAAAGACACCAAGCTGATGGGATTATTGCCAGGCAACAATTCCATGCTAATTTGGCCGGCTTTGATCGCCCCTATTTCGATACGTTGATTAATGGCGCTGGCAGCGACCAAGGAAAAATCGGCCTGACGGCCGGTCACAGATTGTACGCCCTGTGTATTCAGCCAATACAGCTGGCTGGCCGCCACCAAAGGTGCAACTTGTGAGCCTTTGCCAGTTACCGGTAACTGGGCGTGCGCCAAGGTCTGGGGCACAACGCCAATCACTTTACCGTAAGCTTCTCGCAAGGCTGGCTGATATTCTTTGGCAATGTATTGCTGCAAGGATTTATCTTCTGCTACTACGGCAATGTTATCGGCATCGGCAATGGCAGCTAGGATGCTTTCTTGCTGTTGCTCACTCACCCGCTGGTTATCATTACGGCGCACATCAGAGTAAAACTGCTGGTCGACTAATAAGGTATTGCCGCCTTCACACTGGCTCACACGGCCATCATAGGTAAAGGTCACCGTTACCTTGCCCATGGCTTGGCCAAACTGGCCCGATTGCACCACACAGGTGCTGCCACGGCCATCGGGATTGGTAAAGCGGCGGGCATAGGGTTCATTTTTAGTGCCACCCAGCGCCGTAAAGTCACCCAATAAACCTTGGGCATGGCCACCGACTATCACGTCGATGCCATTCACTTTTTGCGCCAGCTGATTATCGCGTTCCAACCCTAAGTGCGTCAGGGCCACTATGTGGCTCACGCCTTGCTCTTTAAGTGCGTTAACCGTGCTTTGAGCGCGACTCACTTCTTGATCAAAGCTAAGCTGGCCCACTTGCTTGCCCGCCGTCGCCATGTCTGCTCTTACCAAGCCCAGCACAGCTACCACCGGAGATTTGCCCGCGTCTTTCACGTTTGCCACACGCTTTTTCTTATTGCCTTTAAAGGCATACAGGACATAGGGCTGAAGGTTTTTTGCCGCTTGTAAATCCGCGTCTTGGCGGGCATCTATGTTGGCCGCCAACACTGGAAAGTCGACTTGCTCAATAAAAGCCGCCAGATGGCGGTTGTCGAGGGCAAATTCACGCTCGCCAAGGGTCATGGCATCAAGCTGCATCCGGCTGAGAATATCCGCATTCATGGCACCTTTATGCTGAGTAAAATAGCCGCTGCCCTGCCACGCATCACCGGCGTGTAAAAATAAAAACGCCTGATTGTTAATGTCGGCTTGCTCGCGCAATTGATTAACGTAGTTGAAGACGCGTGCACTGCCACCCGCTCTGGTGTAAACCGCTTTGTTAGCAAAGCTGAGTCGCACATCGCTGGCATCAAAATGTGATTGGGTATCGTTAATGTGCGCCAAGGTCAGGCTAAAAGGCTGATCCGATTGTGAGCTGGCACAACCGGTTAGCGCTAAGGCCAACAAGCTCGCCATCAGGGTTTTATTCATGTAACTAGACACTCCGCAAAGAAAATACAATGAGATTAAAAATCTAATAAAGAGCACACATAACCGACTAGCTGCTAAAAACCACGGTTTTACCCTGGTGTAGAAATACGCGCCCTTCAATGTGCGCTTGCACGGCACGGGCCAAGGTTCGACATTCAATATCGCGCCCCTTGGCAATTAACTGCTCAGGATAGTGACTGTGATCCACCACCTCTACCCCTTGGCTAATAATAGGCCCATCATCCAAGTGGTTATCAATGTAATGCGCTGTGGCCCCCACCAGCTTGACGCCTTTGTCATAAGCCTGATGATAAGGAAGCTCACCTTTAAAGCCGGGTAATAACGAATGATGAATATTAATGGCTTTACCTGTGAGTGCCGTACTCAGCTCAGGGCTCAGCATCTGCATATAACGCGCCAGCACCACTAAATCCGCTTGGCACTCATTGATCAGTTGCAGCACCTGCGCTTCTTGCAGGCCGCGATTGCTGTCGTCAACTGGCAAATAGTAAAACGGAATATGGTGCCAATCGGCCAGACGTTGTAAGTCCGGATGATTAGAAATAATGGCCGGAATTTCAATGGCTAATTGACCGGTGCGATAACGATACAATAAGTCGTTTAAGCAATGATCCAAACGCGACACCATGACCACCACATTCGGCCTCAGACTCGCCGCCGTCAGCTCCCATTGCATGCCAAACTCAGCAGCTCTGGGTGTGAGGCCTTGGCGAAACTGCTCCACATCAAAAGCGTGGTCCGCAGGGGGGCGAAACTCCATGCGAATAAAAAAATGCGCGCTTTCAATATCATCAAAAGTCTGCATTTCTACCACGTAACATTGCTGCTCGCATAAATAACGAGTCAGCACATCCATGGTGCCTAAGGCACTAGGACAATGAGCGGTGAGATAATAGGTGTTCTTCGGCTTGGCCACAGCGGTACTCCTACCCCTAATTCATCAAATACCCTGTTCAGGGGGCGCTATTTTGCGGCAAAGCCTCACTCGATACCAGCGCCGCAGCACACTAGCGCAGGGTTTTTTCCATAATAAAACGCGTAAACTCAATATCTTCTTTTTCAATCCGCTCTTGCTGCACTAACTGGTAACCTCTTTGTTCAAATACCGGTTGCGATAACAAGCTGGCATCGGTACGCAGACACGCCACACCACGGCGGCTCGCCTCTTGTTCAATGTCTGCACACAGGCGCCCGGCAATGCCACGCCCGGCGTGATCACCCAGCACATATAACAAGGCCAGATGATCGTCGGGATGCAAAGTAGCAAAGGCCACGGGGATCTGATTGCACGCCATCACGCGGGTGTAGCCGGTGAGCACTAAGGTTCTAAAGTCTGCCGCGTATAAATAAGGAAAGGCGGCCCAAAATTCAACCTGTTCATCACTATAGCCACGTCGCCCTTGGGCCATGACGGCGTCATGAAAAATCAACTCCAGACTGCTAAGGTCGGTGTCTCTAAAATCCCTAATCAGGTACATAACCACTCCGAAAGAAAATCAACCTTGCTTAACGGTTAGCGGTAAGCCGCTGTCACACGCGTTCGTTCTACCTGCCAACCCGCACCATGGTGGCGGCTGCAATTTCGCATTATTTACCCGCTGGCAAAAATGGCGATGGCTTGGCACCTTGAGCTCAGTTCGATGACTTTCTTAGGCTAGGTCACGCTATCGGCCTAACCACCACAAACTTGAGAGACGAATTACGTTTTATCTAACATAACTTTGGCGCTTATAACCTTCTGTGATCATAACAAAGCCTGACCGCACTGGCTGCAACCATAACCTAATTTTGTTGGCTTTATGGTGAGTGACTAACAGCGCCACGCTTAATTGTGCGGGTTAAACATAAACATCTTTAATAAGAGCCTGAATATCTTAGGGGCGAACCGCGCCAGCTCTTTCCTTTTTATCGCGTTGGGATATGCTGCAGACATACTTTACGAACCCCAACTTTCCTATAAAGAGTGATCAAAGAGACCTCATGCTAAAACCATCTTATATCAGTGCCTTGGTGCTGGGCGTTATCCTCACCGGCTGTACCAGCCATGCCAATACAGCGCCTACCACGCCTGAGTCGACCAAAGACGGCACCAACAAAACCAGCACGCCAACGCCTGCTGCTAATACTCGCCCGCCTACCGCCACTGAGCTGGCTGACTTTAATACTTGGCGCCAACAGTTTCGGGTACAAGCACTCAATAAAGGCATTACTCCTGCCACTTTTGACGCCGCCTTTAAAGGCGTGAAACTGGACAACCAAGTCATCAAGCTTGATAGCAGTCAGGCGGAGTTTACCCGTCAAATTTGGGAATATCTGGATACGGCCACCTCCACTACGCGCGTCACTACTGGTCGTGAGAAGTGGAAATCACTAGAAAAAACCTTAAGCGCCATCGAAGCCCGCTATAACGTGGACGCTAAAGTCGTGGTATCGGTGTGGGGCATGGAAACCAACTACGGCTCTTATCGCGGCAATACCAGCACCATCGCCGGTTTGGCGACCTTGGCGTTTGAAGGCCGACGTCGCACTTTTGCCGAAGCCGAGTTAATAGGCGCACTGAAAATTTTGCAAGCGGGTGATGTAACGCCCGAGCGCATGCGCGGATCTTGGGCCGGTGCCATGGGCCACACCCAGTTTATGCCCACCAGCTATTTACAGTATGCCCAAGACTTTAACGGTGATGGCAAACGGGACATTTGGTCAGAAGATCCCACAGATGCGCTGGCCTCTACCGCTGCTTACTTGGCCCGTTTTGGCTGGCAACATAAGGCACCTTGGGGTGTAGAAATTACACTGCCCCAAGGATTTGATTACACCACCGCCGACCAAGGCAACCTTAAACCCGTAGCATACTGGCGCGAGCGCGGCGTAAAAACCATTAACGGCCAGCCGTTACCGGACTTTGGTGAAGCTGCCATTTTAGTGCCCGCCGGTGCCCATGGCCCGGTATTTGCTATCTTTAAGAACTTTAAGGTGATCCGTCGTTATAACAACGCCACCTCCTATGCGATGGCAGTAGGACATTTAGCTGATAAATTAGACGGAGCTGGTGAATTCGTCGCCAGTTGGCCAAGAGAAGAGCGCGCCTTAAGTCGCAGTGAAAAAGTGACATTGCAAAAAATACTCACTGCTAAAGGCTTTGATACCAAAGGTTCAGACGGCGTGATTGGCCCTAACTCCATTAACGCCATTCGCGCTTATCAGCAGTCTAAACAACAAGTGGCAGACGGCTATGCCAGCGCCAGCTTGCTGGAGCAACTGAAACGCTAATTTTTATCCACATAAAAGCACAAAAAAAGATGGTAAATACCAGCCTACCACGAGTGTAGAGATTCTGTGGGACGTCAATATTTCGCGTTAGCTTTACGCCGCTCTGCGCTCTGTTGGTATGCGCCCTTATTTCGTCTTCCTATGCTTTCCCTGTTGGTTATAGACGTATAATCCAACAACCAAAAGAGAGGGGCTGAGGCTCTATTTGTCTTTAGTCTTTGAAGACTGTTCGCAATGATAGCCGCCCTCTCTTGTTTAAGTAAATTTCGAACAGTTCATTGAGGCCAAGACCTCGTATTTAGGATTGCTGAAACTGCTTAAGCACCGGTATTTACAACAGGAGAAACCAGAATGAAAGTGGTTGTAGGTATAGATGTGAGCAAAGACTGGTTTGATATTGCTTGGAAAGAAAACGGCCGTATCAAAACTCAACGCTTTGACTCCACTGCTAGTGGAATAAATCAGCTTATAAAGGCCACGCCAGCAGACGCAATTTACGTGATGGAAGCCACGGGCGTTTATCATGCTCGCTTGGCTGTCATGCTCTTTGAAACCCAGCGTAACGTGGCGGTGATAAACCCGTTAGTGATTAAACGCTATGGGCAAATGAGGCTGTCTCGCGTTAAAACAGACACCGCTGATGCCAGCTTGATTTTGAGCTACGGCGAAAACGTAGAATTTATGCTTTGGGAGCCAGAGCCTCACCACTTACAAGAGCTGAAAGTCGCGCAAGGCTGGCTAGATGATCTCACTGAAGACATGACACGCTTGTCTAATCGTGGGCATGCACAGAGCTACTTAGTGGTCAGAAGTGCAATGGTAGACAGGCAGTTTTTAAGGCGCAAAGAGCAACTTAAACAGGACATTATTGAGTGCGAAGCGCACTTGGAAAAACAAGTAAAAAAGCATTTTGCTGAGTTGTATAAGCTACTCAACAGTATTCCCTCAATCGGTAGTAAAACAGCGACTCAGTTGATTATATCTACGGGTGGATTTACTAAGTTTATTAGTATTAAACAGCTCAGCGCTTATGTAGGCGTAAGCCCAACGACTTACGAATCAGGCAGCTCTGTTAGAGGGCGAGGTGGTATAGCCAAAATGGGGCAAGGCCGGCTACGTCAACTCCTGTATCTATGCAGCTGGACAGCCAGAAAATGCAATCCATCCTGCGTGGCTCTGTATGAACGACTTCAAGCATTAGGCAAGCCAGCTAAAGTCATTAGCATCGCCATCGCACATAAACTGCTTAGACAAGCATTTGCAGTGGCAACTAAAAAAACAGCCTATTCACCAGAATTTGCTTGAAAAAAAGCACAGTTCATTGCGAGCGTAGCGCGGCAATCTATGCTACCACGGCGCGATACATAACCATGGATTGCCGCGTCGTTCCACTCCTCGCAATGACGAGGTCTGGGTCTTTTGTATATAGCTATTGTCACACTTATGCGATTAACTTGGTGTAACCTCAAATACTTAGTATCTTATTTTGTGCATAATGCGGTTACTTAACGAAGAACATATTCACGGCTCAGGAGCCCAATTTGATGAACACACGCTTAACTCTTGCCGCCCTTGCGCTGGCCGGTCTGTCTTTTGGCGCTCAAGCCGCCACTATAAATGCGCCTAAGCCTTATCAGTTATTATTGGTGGACGGTGAAAAGACCAAGCACAGCGTGCTGAACTCAGTACACTCAGCAGAAGTGGGTGCCGGCAAGCATCAATTTGTGCTGGAATACGTGGAAGATTACTCGACCAAACAGAATATTCGAGTTATGGAAGGTGACCCTGTGGTCATTAATGTCGATACCTCAGCTGATGCCGAGTTAACGCTCGAATACCAAAAGCCGATTAACTATCAGCAGGCGCGAGAGTTTTTACGTGACCAAACCTCACAAATATCTGTGATAGATAAGCGTACTGGTCAGCCAGTAGCAGCGGAAATTTATACCATTCATCGCCCTGCAGGCTTGGATTTAACCCGTGGCATTCAAGATCATTTAAAAGAAAATAATCAGACTTTTAGTGGCCGCACCGACGCAGCCGTAGCGGCAGCAGAAGCTAAATTTGGCGCAGCGCCCGTAGATGCAGACTCACTTGAAATGTTAAAGCACTGGTGGAATACCGCAGATAAAGACACCCAGCGTGCCTTTCAGATCTGGGCTATTCAGCAGCAATAAGTTTCTGTGAGGGGTAAAGTGTGAAGAGGATTAGACTAACACCGAATTTGAAGATTTGGTGTTAGTCCTACTCCCTAACACCTCACCCTTCACGCCTCACATTATGACCATTAAAACGACGAACCCGGCTGTTTCAGAAAGGCTTTTTCTTCTTCACTCGACGCTCGGCCCAGTATCGCATTACGGTGTGGGTAACGGCCAAAGCGTTGGATAATCTTTCGATGCGCCGTTTGGTACTTTAAGCTGCTTACCGCTCCTACTAATTCGCTGTTGCTGCCCTGACTTGGGTCAGTGTTTTTGGTAAACAGCACTTGTGCTACTTCGTGGATCTTAGCCGACTCGCTGTGCATAAACGGCATATACATAAATACCCGCTGCTGTGGGCTGAGCGCTTGCTCGGCGCCGGCTGTGATGGCTTCTTGCGCCAAAATTAACGCCATGCCATCGGCGGCAAAAGCCTCGGGCTTGTCCCGATAAATATTGCGTGAAAATTGGTCCAAGACGATAATTTCGGCTAATCGCCCTTCTGGCGTGTCACGCCATTCAAACAACTCACCCGCCACAGCAGCTGCATGAAATTCACCAAAGCGGCGACTAATCTTGTTATCCAGCGACGTATTTTTTTGCCACCACTGAGCAGGTTTCAGCTCTTCAAACCAAAATGTCAGTACCGAATCAACCATACGATTCCCCTTCAGATTGGCCGTCAGCCATCAGTTAAGATCAAACCCTTATTTGCCACAAAATCCACGGAAGAACACGGAAAAATAGAGATAAAACCTGAAAAATATTAATAGTAAGATCTAGCTGCTGTGCGAAGTGCTTATTTTTACTAATAAAAGCGCTCGGTACCGGTACTTTTAGTATCTATTACTATTTTTCCGTGGATTCCGTGTTCTTCCGTGGCGAAAAATCTTTACTGCCTGTCTTTAGTTGGACGCTATGGCTTAAAACACCCAGTGGGCTACTAGGGCAATCACCGGCAGGGTGACTAGGGTGCGCAGGATAAAGATCACAAATAACTCTAGCACGTTGACCGGTATCTTACTGCCGAGCAGCAAGGCACCCACTTCGGACATATAAATGAGCTGGGTCACCGACAAGGCGGCAATCACGAAGCGCGTGAGATCGCTTTCAATGGAGCTGGCTAAAATCGCCGGAATAAACATGTCAGCAAAGCCCACCATCACGGTTTGTGAGGCGGCGGCGGCTTCCGGTATTTGTAACCATTCCAACAAAGGCACAAAGGGCAGCCCTAACCAGCTAAACAGCGGCGTGGTTTCGGCAATGATCAGCGCCAAGGTGCCAAACGCCATCACCACCGGCAACACACCAAGCAACATATCAAGTGCATTATGCACACCGGTGCGCGCCACTAGTTTTAAGCTCGTCACTTGACTGGCACGGTGCAGCGCCAGCTGATAGCCGTGGCTTAACCGCGAATAACCTATTGGGGTGGCTTCATCAGCAGCAGATCTGGCTTGGCCATTAATAAAGGTGTCTTTTTTCCAACACAAGGGTGGCAAACGCGGCACTATTATTGCCGCCACTATGCCTGCTAAACACACGGCACCGTAAAACGGCAAAAACATGTGCTCAAGTTTGACTTGTGCCAATACCACCAGACTAAAAGTAATAGACACCGCCGAAAAGGTAGTGCCAATAATGGCGGCTTCGCGCTGGGTATAATGATGACCTTCATACTGTTTGCTGGTGAGCAAGATACCTACACTGCCATCCCCCAGCCAAGAGGCCATGCAGTCTACTGCCGAACGGCCGGGTAGGCGAAAAATCGGCCGCATAATACCGGTCAGCAAGGTGCCCACAAACTCCAACAAGCCAAAATCCAGCAATAACGGCAACAATAAACCGGCAAAGATAAACACCGAAAACAGCACTGGTAGCAAGTCGTGCAACACCAAGCCACCCGTATCGCCGCTATAGAGGATCTCTGGCCCCGTTTGGGTGTAGACCAATAACACAAAAGTCGCACCAATCAACCGGCTCAGCAACCACACGGGGCTAACGTTAAATAAGGTGTTTAAAAACAAACTTTGCGTCACTACTTTTGGTTTAAATAGCGTCGCCAACAGGGTGAGCATGGCAGAAAGGCTGATCAGCACTGTCGCCATCAAAGGCAGCGTATCCGCCAGCGCGGCTTGCAGACTTTTGGCCAATACCGCAATCATGATAGTGAAATCACCTTGATAGCTGACAGGCGTCATAAACAGCAATACCCCCAGCAGGGAAGGCAGCACAAACATCAATAAATTGCGGGGTTTGGTCTTAGCCGGTGTAGCCAATGTTTTTTCCATGGTGACTCCTGCCAGTAGTACCTAATTGAGGCCAAATTAAGACTCAGGTACCACTTGCATCAATAAAAATAATAAAGCTGAGTGATGCACTCTGAAAAGCACGACAGCATAAAAAACCTTGGAAGTGAATAAATCACCACCAAAGGATAAACTTAATGAATAGTTATTTTACAGCGAAAAAAACTCAAGCTAAAGGTTAAACCGACATTAATCCCTAGCAAGCAAGGAAAAAGGCAGCGCTAAGCCAAGCCCAACTTAGCCCTCTATAGCTCAGGTTTATTTTTCCGGGTCACAGGTGTCATTTGTAGTGTGGTCTTTGCGAGCGTAGCGCGGCAATCCATTCTGCACGCCTGCACAGTACCAAAACATGGATTGCCGCGTCGCTACGCTCCTCGCAATGACAAAGGGGTGGTCATTTAAACTCTTCACTATTTCTAACCAACACAAAACACAACTCATCGAAAAAGCTCAGTTCACCGCTGGCCACTCTGGGGTTAGCTTGGCCCTCTACCGTGCGGCCACGGGTTTCTACGCTGAAGTAAGGGGTAAACAAGGTCCGTACCGCTTGTTCATCAACGGAAAATGGCGGAACTTGCTGTTGCTCCGGCGCATAATGTACCGTGACTAACAATAAGCTGGCCCCAGGTTTGAGTAGGCGCGCTAATAGTTCGACATATTGCGCTCGCATCTCTTTGGGCAAGGCGATCAAGGCTGCCCTATCGTAGGCGGCATCAAACTGTTGCCCCAGCTGATGCGCCTGAAACTTATCTACCTGAAAAAAGTCACCCTGATAAATTTGTAGCTGCTCAGCTTGCCAACATTGGTAAGGGCCGACGGCGCTTTGGGTGGGCGTAAGACTTGCCTCAGCAAAAAAGTCCGCTATCGCCAAGGGCGATAACTCAAAGCCGCTCACTTCATGGCCCCCCTCGGCGAGCCACAACATATCTTTGCTTTTACCGCATAAGGGCACTAGCACTTGGCTCTGTTTGGCCAGCTTAAGCGTTGGCCAAACTTCGATAAGTTGCGCGTTAATCTGCTCGCGATGAAATCCAATGCGCGCGGTTTGCCAGCGTTGATGCCAAAATTCTGCGTCCATAATATCGTGACCTATTCCGTAATAAATAACAGTAAACTAGCACTGCGTCTGCCTGCCTATCGAGCTCAGGCCCGCGGTCAGATAATCGGCTTAAATTGATTGCTGACGGCATCATAGTGAAAGCCGATCTGATTCATGCTCGATATTAGCCAGTTAGTATTCAAATCATAGCGTGAGATAAGTGTGGTGAGGCTGTCACATTCTAAGCGCAGTTTTTCATTTAAAATGCTGAGCACCATGTGGCTATCCATGCTCTCCAGTACTGATTTATCCATGCTTTAATCCTCCTTCTCTGTAAAGAAAATCATCAAATAAACCTTGAGTAGCGGCATTGAACGTCGTAATTAATCGCCCTGACTGTATGCAATCTTTACGCTGTACTCAACCCACTGCTTGCATGGTAATACTGTGAATTTAACCAGTGTTTACTTGATCTCTGATGAAAGGATCATTACTGTATGTATACACAGTAGTTAATCACAGGGAACACACATTGCTATGGCCACTTTACTGCTATCTCGTCCAAAGCCTTGTCCATCTAAGACTTGCTCATTTACGGCTTGGGGATCACTTGCTATGACCACTCAAATGCAAACTCCTCAAGTCAGCATCAACCACTGGAGCCCTGTGCAACAAGCTCGTTTACTGATTAATTTAGCGCTGATCAGCCAAGACAATAAGGGCTGGATCTTGGTCGCTAACGCCCCCGCACCTTTGTCTCGCCAAGCCTTAATCAATGCAGGGATCAACCCAGCTCGCGTTATTGAAGCCAAGAAAGCCTCCGCGACATTGCTCGCGCAAGCCATGAGTAGCAGCAGTATTGCCGCCGTAGTGTGCTGGAAAGGATCTCAAGTGGTCAGCAGTACTTTAAGCTTATATAAGTCGCATCAGCGCTATGCAACTACAGATGAAGATATGAAGCATTAACTAGAAGCTAGAAGCATACCGCTCAAGAGCATACAGGGGGATTTTTCTTAAAAACACAGCGCTGGAGGCTCAAGCGCTGTGTGTATGTTTAAATAATCTTTTTCTTACGGCTTAAAGCTTACGGCTACGTTTTAAGCTATTTCCCGACACACCAAGTCCATCATCATGCGGATATGGGCAGGATTATCGTTAAGTGCGGGAATATAATGATACTGCTCGCCGCCTGCCTCCATGAAATACTCCTTGTTTTCACTGGAGATCTCTTCAAGTGTTTCTAAGCAGTCCGCAGAAAATGCCGGGCAAATGACACTGATATTTTTAATACCTTCGCTCGGTAATTTCGCCATTACTGCATCTGTGTAAGGCTGCAGCCATTCTTCACGGCCAAAACGCGACTGAAAAGTGGTGCGCCATTGATGAGGCGCAAGCCCCAGTTCGGCGGCAAGCAATTCTGAAGTGCGGTGACACTGCTGACCATACGGGTCGCCTTGGTCTTCAAAGCGCTTTGGAATACCGTGATACGAAAGCAGTAATAATTCCGTTTTACCGTGCTCTTGCCAGCTGGCGCGCACCGACTCCGCCAAGGCGTGAATATAGCCGTGGTTATCGTGATAATCGCGAATAAAACGAAATGCCGGCAAACGACGCTCTTTTTTCATCAACCTTGCCCAAGTATCAAATACCGAAGCTGAGGTGCTCACTGAATACTGGGGATACAGCGGCAGTATAATGACTCTGTCTACGCCCGCGGCTTTCAATTCTTGCCAAGCGGTATTAATAGAAGGCTCACCATAGCTCATGCCTAATGCCACCGGCATGTCGATACCCGCATCTTGCAACATCTGGCTTAGCGCCGCTTGCTGGCGACGACTGATCACCATCAAGGGCGAGCCTTCTTCCCACCATACAGAAGCATACAGTTTGGCAACTTTGGGGGAGCGAAACGGCAAAATAACGCCGTGCAAGATGGGACACCAGAGCATACGTGGTAAATCAACGACGCGCTTATCATGCAAAAATTGCGCAAGAAAGGTACGAACTGCTTTAGCTGTAGGTGCCGTGGGCGTACCCAGGTTAACCAGTAAAACACCTGTTTTCACTTTGTTACCCATTATTTGTAAAATACGTGAGAGATGAATATATAGAGGGTTTGCTAGGGTCTGTTGACCTTTCGCGGTTAAATTTTGTTCGAGTTAAACGCGTTTTTATCGAGCGTATGGTGTGTAGCTTAGTCATTCTAAGCAAGCATCTCTCAACAAAGAGAAAAACACGTTTAGCCGAACCCAAAGGACATCGCTTGTGGTGACTTTCTACAGCGTTATCGCTCGTATTTATTGAAAGAGTGGAGAGTGACTACATGGCATAATCAGTGCCTTGTATAAAGTCGCCACAAACTGCTGCAAAAATCATCTCGAAAGGTCAACAGACCCTAATCAAAAGCCAGCTAAAAATACGCGTTTATTACGCTTACATGCACAAAATTTATAAAAAAGCCGAGTGCACATCGCACTCGGCTTTGTTGGCCAATTAAGAAAGAATGTTGGCCAACTCTTTACCGATAGCGTCCACAGACTGAGTGCCGTCTATCGCATTATACTGGGTCTCGCCCGCTGCAGCAGCGGCTTGATAATACGCGACCAAGGGCTCTGTTTGCTCGTGATAGATGTTTAAGCGCTTGCGTACCGTGCTCTCTTCATCGTCCACCCGAATGCTCAAGTCTTCACCGGTAACGTCGTCTTTGCCTTCAACCTTGGGTGGGTTATATACCAAGTGGTACACACGACCCGAACCTGAGTGCACGCGACGACCGCTCATGCGCTTGACGATTTCTTCGTCTGGCACGGCAAATTCCAACACGTTATCAATGACTACGCCTGCTTCCTTCATAGCATCAGCCTGAGGAATAGTGCGCGGAAAGCCATCGAGCAAAAAGCCTTTGCTGCAGTCATCTTGCGCGATACGTTCTTTAACTAACCCAATAATGAGATCATCAGATACCAATTGGCCTTGATCCATCACTTCTTTCGCTTTTAAACCAAGCGGAGTGCCTGCTTTAATGGCCGCACGCAGCATGTCACCGGTGGAGATTTGTGGAATCCCGAACTTCTCCATGATGAACTGAGCCTGCGTTCCTTTGCCCGCGCCGGGAGCACCCAACAAAACGATGCGCATAACAGCGTCCTCTTCTCGATTAGTTAATTTCAAAATTTGGGTCACAATTGTGTCATGACACCGTCATCGGGACAAGTAACAGCGCCCTTAAGTTAGACTTATTGATGATAAATCAACGCCGAGCGCCCTGCTCTAAGAGCCAAAACCACAAAATCAAACCGGACTGAATACTCTCTCTACGACACGGGTACCTACAAAAGACTTCTGAACTTGTAGCCGCCCGTCTCTTTGGCCACCGACAAAAGATAGGCATTTCGTAGCCCCTGATTACGTATGAACCTCAGCCATAATGCACCCTGTTTCGGTTTGTTCTTTCTCACTGCCCGGTTGGCTCCAAGGTCAAATGGTCTGGGTTTTGTAGCAGCCCGTCTCTTTGGTAAAGAGGACTTCGGCTGGCCAGCTCCGCTGGCTGTTTGTGAGGTTTAAGAATAAAACCAAAACCGTGCCGAATAAATTGGCACCTACAAGAGAGGAGACGGGCACCTCCCTGTAACCTATTGAATTCCTTGGTGCTGAGTTCACTGAAACATAGCTGAGCTTTGTGGGTAATCAGGTAGTAGCCGGCAATTTATTTGCCGGACCAGCGTAGCTGGATATAAATTATTGACCCCCAACAGAGTATCTACGAAAGACACCATACCCCATAGCCGCCCGTCTCTTTGGTAAAGAGGACTTCGGCGGGCCAGCGTAGCTGGCGGGTTTGAAGATTTACGTCTGGGTTGTAATGCGAGAACACTCTTTATTTACGATAAGTCGCCTACAAACCCCAAACCGTACCCTTATACGCATCCGGTGAATTAAAAAACCCGGCGCGGGGCCGGGTTTGGTATTAGCTTGCTTAGTAGGTTGTATCGGTGATTAACCTAACAACAGACGGTTAACGCGGGCGACGAAGGCGGCGGGGTCTTTTAAGCCACCCTGCTCGGCCAGTTGTGCTTGTTCTAGCAGCAGCTGTGACCATTCGTTGAACTGCTCGCCGGCTTCCAGTGTTTCTAACTTCTTCACCAGCGTATGCTCCGGGTTAAGCTCCAGAATGTACTTTTGCTCTGGCACCGCTTGGCCGGCTGAACGCATCAGTTTGATCATCTGGGTGCTCATGTCGTGCTCACCGGCTACTACACAAGAAGGGGTGTTGGTTAAACGGTGTGTCAGACGCACTTCTTTAATATCTTCACCCAGAGCGGCTTTTACGCGTTCCAGCAAAGGAGCCAAGGCTTCTTTGGCTTCTTCTTGTGCTTTTTTAGTTTCTTCGTCATCCAGATCGCCTAAGTCCAGCTCACCTTTGGTGACAGACTCAAATTGCTTGCCGTCAAACTCATTGAGGTGGCTCATCAGCCATTCGTCAACGCGCTCCCACATTAACAGCACTTCTATGCCCTTCTTGCGAAAGATTTCTAAGTGCGGGCTGTGGTTAGCGGCGGCAAAGCTATCTGCAGTAATATAGTAAATCTTATCTTGACCTTCTGGCATGCGCGCCACGTAATCGGCCAGCGACACGGTTTGCGCCTCAGAGTCATTGTGAGTGCTGGCAAAGCGCAGCAGACCGGCGATTTGCTCGCGATTGCTATAATCTTCTGCCGGGCCTTCTTTCAGCACGTTACCGAACTCAGACCAGAAACCTTGATACTTCTCGGCGTCGTCTTTAGCGATTTTTTCCAGCATCGACAATACGCGCTTGCTGCACGCTTTGCGCAGTTGCGCAGTGATCTTGTTGTCTTGCAAGATTTCACGGGATACGTTCAACGGTAAGTCGTTGGTATCGAGCACACCTTTCACGAAACGTAAGTATGTTGGCATAAATTGTTCCGCATCATCCATGATGAAGACGCGCTGCACATACAGCTTTAAGCCGTGGCTTTGCTCACGGTTATACATATCAAACGGCGCTTTGGCCGGTACGTACAACAAGCTGGTGTATTCTTGGTTGCCTTCAACCTTGTTGTGGCTCCAGCTCAGCGCATCTTGCCAATCGTGGGAGATATGCTTGTAGAACTCTTGATACTCTTCATCACTCACGTCATTTTTAGAGCGTGTCCACAGTGCGGTGGCTTTGTTGACTTGCTCCCACTCGCCCTCTGTCGCAGCGGCCGTCACAGTACCATCTTCGGCGGTTTGCTCAGCTTCGCCTTCTTTCCACATTTCCACGGCCACACTGATGTGATCCGAGTATTTACCGATAATGCTGCGCAGGCGCCAGTCGTCTAAAAACTCCTGCTCGGCGTCACGCAGATGCAAGATAACGTCGGTACCACGGCCAGGCTTTATCACCTCGGCTACGGTAAAGCTACCATCACCGTCAGACTCCCACTGCACACCTTGCTCTGCTGGTTGACCGGCGGCGCGGCTTAATACCGTCACTTTGTCGGCCACGATAAAGGCAGAATAAAAGCCCACACCAAACTGACCAATCAGCTGGGAGTCTTTGGCTTGATCGCCAGACAGCTGACCAAAGAAAGCCTTGGTACCAGACTTAGCAATGGTACCCAAATGGTCGATAATCTCTTCGCGGTTCATACCGATGCCATTATCAGAAATGGTCAGCGTTTTCTTTTCTTGGTCGAGAATTAACCGAACTCGCAATTCACCGTCATTTTCGTACAGCTCACCGTTAGACAAGGCTTTAAATCGCAACTTGTCAGCGGCGTCGGCGGCGTTAGAGACCAACTCGCGCAAGAAGACTTCTTTATTGGAATACAGGCTATGGGCCATCAGGTTGAGCAGTTGTTTAACTTCAGTTTGAAAACCATGAGTTTCGGTTTGCACAGCTTCTGACATCTAGATGTTCCTCGCTTAAGTGTTAATGCGTAAGGGTTTGGCTTATAGCTAAAAGATGGGGGTGGTGCGGAGGATTTCAAGGGGGGGATAAAAAAGTAAAGCGCAGAACGTACTTGGCTGTCTTCCTGACGCACGTCAGGATCTCGCTTTAGGATTTGTATCTACAGTGTGAGATACCGATGCAGGTTCGGTCAGATAATAGAAAGCGCCGAGCTGATATTCGGCGCTTATTTGTCGTTAATTTATAGCTGTTCGCTTAAAGCGGTATTTCAATAATAACTCTTGCCCTCTGCCGCCATACGAAGCAAAGGCTCGCTGGGCGTAAAGCGCGCGCCGTATTTACGCACGTATTCTTGCATTTTATCTATCACTGCTTGAATACCGAGCTGATGCATATAAAAGAAAGGCCCGCCGGTAAAAGGCGGATAACCGATGCCAAAAATGGCACCAATATCGCCGTCCCGTGCCGAGGCAATCACACCTTCATCCAGCGCCAGCGCCGCTTCGTTAAGCATCAGTAACACGCAACGCTCGGCTAACTCTTGAGCCGGTAATTGACTGAGCGGCTTCACTTTCAGCAACTTATAGACGCTTTCATCCACCGGCTTGTGCTTCTTAGTGCGCTTTTTCGCTTCATAGCGATAAAAACCACGGCCATTCTTCTTACCCTTACGGTTATCTTCCAGCAGTTTGTTAAAGGCCTCGGGCGCCACAAAACGCTCACCCAGTTCACGGGCTAAAATAGGCGAAATTTTGGCGGCTACATCTATGCCCACTTCATCCAGCAAGGTCATGGGCCCGACCGGAAAGCCATACTCTACCAACGCGCGGTCAATGGCATCCACCGGCTCGCCGCCCAGCAACAGCCGCGCCGCTTCATTTAAGTAAGGCGCTAAAATGCGGTTCACATAAAAGCCGGCTTTGTCTTGTACCACGATCGGCGTTTTGCCCTGTGCTCTGGCCAGTTTCAGCGCCGTGGCCACCGCCGTGGCACTGGTACCCGCATGGGGAATTATCTCAGCTAATGGCATTTTATCGACCGGACTGAAATAGTGCAGCCCTAATATTTGCTCGGGGCGCGCTGCACCTTCAGCAATTTGATGGATCGGCAAAGAAGAGGTGTTGGTGGCAAATACGGTGCTTGGCGCGCAGTGCGCTTCGACCTCTGCCACCATCTGGCGCTTCACCTCTAAGTCTTCAAACACCGCTTCTACTACCATCTCAACGCGCTCAAAGCCGCTGTAATTAAGAGTGCCAGTAATACGGCTTAATTGTTGATGCATCTCGGGGGCGCGCAGATGTTTCTTGCGCACTTTGGTCGCTAATAAGCGGTGCGCACTCTGCATGGCCTGATTAATGCCGTGATGAGAAATGTCTTTAATGCGCACCGGCAACTCGGCTTTAGTGGCAGTAACAAAAGCAATGCCGCCGCCCATTAAACCGCCGCCCAGCACGCCGATGTGGCTGAGTACGCCTGGCTCGGCACCTTGCCAGTAGGTTTCTTTTTTCATGTCGGTGGTGGCAAAGAAGAGCTGGCGCAGTGCTGCTGATTCTGGGCTCATCACTAATTCACCAAAGGCTTGCGCTTCGGCGGCTAAGCCTTGGCTTATGCCCTGCTCTAGCCCGACTTTTACTACCTCAAGTAACTTAAATGGCGCCGGATAATGGCCTCCGGTTTTAGCTTTAACGGTACTTTGTGCCTTATCAAACACCAGTTTGCGACCTACAGGATTACCCTCTAGCGCCCACTGACTGAGTGTATTTTTACTGCCATGATTTGACTTACCGCTAGGTGATTTACCAGTACGCGTTTTGCCGTTACCCGCCATGCCTTTGCGTGCCATGCTTTTACGTGCCAAGGCAATGGCGGTGTCGAGCAAGATGCTCGCAGGCACCATATCATCCACTAAGCCGCATTTAAGCGCTTGTTTGGCCCGCAGTTGTTTACCGGTCAACATCATGTCCAGCGCCGTGGTTAAGCCCACCAGTTGTGGCAAGCGCTGAGTACCGCCAGAGCCGGGTATTAAGCCTAACTGCACTTCGGGTAACCCAAGGCGAGTTTTAGTATCGTCACTGCACACTCGGCCATGGCAAGCCAGCGCCAGCTCTAGGCCGCCGCCTAAGCAGGCACCGTGAATGGCGGCAATAATGGGTAAGTCTAAGGCGGCGAGTTCATTAAACACATTTTGCCCCGCCTCAGACAGTGTCTTGGCTTGCTCCACACTGCTGCAGGCAGCCAGCATATTAACGTCGGCGCCGGCAATAAAAGAGTCCGGTTTGCCGGAGCGCAACACCAAGCCTTTGATCTGGCGGTTTTCGGCAATCTCTGCCAAAAGGGCGCGAATATCGTCTACAAAGCTTTCGCGCAGTGTGTTCATGCGCTGCCCAGGTACGTCCAGCGTAATAATGCCGATATCGTCTTGCAGCTGCAGGCTAAAGGCAGACTGACTTGTGTTATCAATATTAACTTGATCAAGAGCGAGATCAGGTTGAACTTGGTTCATTACATCATTCATTGAGCTGCCTCCAATACCATGGCTACGCCTAGGCCACCGGCCGCGCACGCTGTGGTTAACGCCAAACCGCCACCACGGCGATTAAGCTCGGTCAAGGTTTGCGTGATCATGCGCGCGCCAGTGGCGGCAAAGGGATGGCCATAAGCCAAAGAACCACCCAGTACGTTAAATTTCGCCATGTCTACCTCACCAATGGCCTGGCTACGATTAAGATGTTGCTCGGCAAATTGCTGACTGGCGAACATCTTTAAGTTGGCCAAGGTTTGTGCGGCAAAGGCTTCATGCATATCAATTAAATCCATGTCCGCAAGCGTGCAGCCGGCTATATCGAGCGCCAACGGCGTGGCGTATGAGGGGCCAAGTAGCATGTCGTGTTGCACACTAATGGCCGAATAAGCATAACTGCGTAAATAGCCTAATGGCTTAAGGCCTAGCTCTTTGGCGCGGCTTTCGGTCATCATCAAAATGGCGGCCGCACCATCTGTAAGTGGCGTGCTGGTGGCGGCAGTAACGGTGCCGTGACGCCTGTCAAACGCGGGTTTCAATTTGGCGTAATCGGCTAATTTAGAATCAGTGCGAATATTGTTATCTTGCTCAAAGGCGGCTTTAAAAGGCGGCACATAAGTGGCCATCACTTGATCGTTAAGTCGGCCTTCTTGCCAAGCTTGAGTGGCTAATTGATGAGAGCGATGGGCCAATTCATCTTGCGCTTCACGGCTAATTCCATGACTCTTAGCCATTTGCTCTGCGGTTTGACCCATGGTTAACCCAGTAGAATATTCGGCGATGGCCGGTGGCTCGGGGGCTAAGTCGGCAAGTGTTAGGCGCCGCACTATGGCAAACTTTGCGCCAAAAGTTTTGGCCTTACTCAAGTCCAGCAACGCCTCTGCTAACCGCGCCGACACCCCAATCGGCAACACTGAAGTGGAGTCAGCGCCGCCGGCTATGCCTACTTGAATTTGGCCAGCCAACATAGACTCAGCCATGCTCGACACCGCTTGAAAGCTAGTGGCACAGGCGCGGGTAACACTGTAAGCATCTGTGCTAACGGGCAAGGTGCTGGCCAGCACAATTTCTCGCGCAATATTGGGCGCCTTGGGCATTTGTACTACCTGACCAAAAACCAGTTGCTGCACCTCAGAGGCAGGCATGGCCGTGCGGGCCAACAGTTCATTGACCACCATGGTGCCCAGTTCAAGGGCGGGAATACCGCGAAAGGCACTCGCTTGACGGGCAAAGGGCGTTCTTAATCCCGACACAATGGCGATACGATCGCCCTTGTGGGTCGTTAATGGGTTTGTCGCCGACATGCAGGCTCCTTGTTGAGCGTAAATAATGAAACTGATGCCCTACCTAAATACGGGCGAGTGAAACGACACTCATCTTGTTTACTAACCTTATTGACTAACCCTAGGTACTAACCTTAGTTACTAACATTAGCGGCTGACAGTGCTGCTTACATTAGTTAGTCACATTGATTGCTAACAAGATTAGATAACGGCTGCCGTATGGTGAGCATCATATAAATAACAGGTCTGACCTCCAGCCATGCTAGCAAAGAAAATAGCGCGATAAAACCAGCCACACACTCCTTGCGTCACATATTATTAACAATGCAGCGCTCTAGGCTGGCCTGTTGCTCGAGGACCATCTAAGTCTGAGCCATACTGCGGTGCACGCCTTTTATATACTCGCATGGAACTTTAAGAGTGCGTAAACTCAAGCAGCCAACCTATTTCAACGGTGAGTAGATGATTTCTTTATTTGGGCGAAAGCGGGCTGGGCCTGACTCGGTCTCTAACACTGTGGCCATCAAACAACAGCGCTATGAAACGCTGGTTTATGCGGTGCATGGGGATTTATTTCGCTATGCGTTTTGGTTGTGTCACGACCGTCAGGTGGCCGAAGACTTAGTGCAGGAAACATTTTTGCGCGCCTGGAAGTCACTGGACAGCTTAAAAGACGACAAAGCAGCCAAAGCTTGGCTGATCACTATCTTACGCCGGGAAAATGCCCGTCGTTTTGAGCGTAAACAATTTAACTTGGTGGACCTAGACACAGTTCAGGTACCCGATCAACAGAGTTTAGGGCTCGAGCAAGCCATGGAAAACGAATGGCTGCGCCGCCACATTAGCGAGTTAGCCGAAGAATACCGCGAGCCTATACTGCTACAGGTGCTGGGTGGTTTTAGTGGTGAAGAAATAGCTGAGATATTAGATTTGAATAAAAACACCGTCATGACCCGCCTCTTTCGCGCTCGTAATAAATTGAAAGATGCGCTCGATAAAGACACGCAAACACGAGGCCAACACAATGGATGAGTTAGAGTTTAGGCGTCGAGCGTATGCCAACCCCAACGACACTAGCGCTGAATTTTCACAGGCTCAGCATAGCTCTGACCGTAATGGTGCGTTAGTCGCGCAACTGCAACACTTTGACGCCAAGCTCAACCGTGCGCTGCAAGAGCCGGTACCCGAACATTTGGCTGCCACCTTATTGCAGACCGCTCAGTTGCACGCGCAGCGCACTGGCGAAGCGGGGCTGAACGGCGAAGCGGCTCAGGCAAGAGTACCCCTTAGACAACAGCCGAGTACCGCTTTGGGATGGCGCCATTTGGCCATAGCCGCCTCTATTACCTTTGTGTTGGGATTTTCGACGCGTTTTATCTCTTTTTCTGAGTCCAGCACCACAGGCGTGACTAGCATGGGTCAAATAGCCATGGCGCATGTGCATGCGGAGTCGGCGCTCACTCAAACTGTGAATGAAAACGTCACTCTCACCGCCGTCAATGCCAAGTTGCAGCCTTATGGCACACAGCTGCAAAGCTTAAGCGAGGTAGGACAGGTGTATTACGCCAATCATTGTTTGTTTGGCAATGGTCCGGCGGCGCATTTGGTGATTCAGGGTGAGCACCAAAGAGTGCATGTGTTTGTGCTGCCACCGGATCACGAGTTAGCCGATGCCCATCGCTTTGCGGATGCACAGGATTTTTCGGACAAACAGTATTTTTCAGATAAACAGTACTTTTCTGATCAACAGTATCATGGCGAAATCCTGTCCACGGCGTTTAATAAACTGGTGGTGGTGAGCGAGAAAAACGAAGACCTCGATGCCATGGCCCGTAAAATTCAAGCTTCATTAGACAGACAGATTTAAACCGCGCTAACAAGTCGGCTATTTAGCAAAACTGAATAGCGCTGCTGCTATCAGCCCGCGGGGACTAGGGTCTGTTGACCTTTCGCGGTTAAGTTTTGTTCGAGTTAAACACGTTTTTATCGCGGCGAGTGGGGTGTAGCCTAGTCATTCTAAGCAAACGCCCACTCAACAAAGAGAAAAACGCGTTTAGCCGAACCCGAAGGGCAGCATTTGTGGCGCCTTTCTACGGCGTTATCGCTTATTGATGGAGAATGACTCCATGGCACAAGCGATGCCTTGTATAAAGACGCCACAAACAGCTGCAAAAATCATCTCGAAAGGTCAACAGACCCTAGGCTATTATTTTTGTGGGGGCGATTAATTGCTCAACTTGTGGTTCAACTTGCGCCTCTCATCAGCTTAACAAACGAGAGCGATTAAAAAATAAACGGACAAATATACAATTGCGGCATAAGGTTAGAGTAATCGAGAGTTATTCGACTTTATGGGGTAAGATCTTGTTTAGCGAGTCTATTTGACTGGCGACCTCTTACCTTTTCATGGAAGCGAACACGCTGTTCGGAACCACAGGAATACGCTATGACCATAGAATATCCCATTCTAATTACCTTCGTCGGTTATTTAGTCCTCACCATGCTGATTGGTGTTATCGCCTACCGCGCCACCCGCTCACTCAGTGATTATATTTTGGGTGGCCGCCGTTTAGGCCCAGGTGTGGCCGCCTTAAGTGTCGGTGCGTCCGACATGAGTGGCTGGTTACTATTAGGCCTGCCCGGTGCTGTGTACTTATCCGGTATTAGCCAAGCATGGATTGGCATTGGCTTAGTGATCGGCGCTTGGCTTAATTGGCTATTTGTTGCCAAACGGCTGCGCGTGTATACGGAGCAAGCCAATGACTCACTGACCATCCCAGACTTTTTAGAAAATAGACTGGCGGATCATAGCGGTTTAATCCGTGTGGTTTCTGCCATCACCATCTTGGTATTCTTTATTTTTTATACCGCCTCCGGTCTAGTGGGCGGCGCTATTTTATTTGAAAAAGTATTTGGCCTGCCTTATGTCACCGCCCTGCTGTTGGGTGGCGGCGTGATCATGGCGTACACCTTTATGGGCGGCTTTTTGGCCGTGTCTTGGACGGACTTTTTTCAAGGTATCTTAATGCTGTTAGCCTTAATCATCTTACCGTGGGCGGTAATGAACGAGCTGGGTGGCATCGATCAAACCTTAAGCACGCTCAAGGAGATGGACAGCACTAAGTTAGACTTCTTCCACGACTTCTCCTTGTTGGGCGGTTTAAGCTTACTGGCCTGGGGCTTAGGTTACTTTGGTCAGCCACATATCTTGGCCCGCTTTATGGCCATAGACTCGCCAGCATCAGTGCCGCTCTCGCGACGTATTGCCATGAGCTGGATGATATTATCACTAATAGGTGCCGTGGCCGTAGGCCTAGCGGGGGCGGTATATTTTGCAGGCGTGCCGCTTGAGAACGCAGAGACTGTGTTCTTGGCGCTGTCTCAAGCGGTGTTTAATCCTTGGGTAGCAGGCTTTTTGGTTGCCGCTATTTTGTCCGCCATCATGAGTACCATAGACTCACAGTTGTTGGTGTGTTCGTCGGCCATTACCGAGGACTTTTATAAACGCTGGTTTCGCCCCCATGCACAAGATAATGAATTAGTGTGGGTGGGTCGATTCGCTGTGGTAGCGGTGGCGCTCTTTGCCATGTTTATTGCGCTTAACCCTAAATCGTCCGTATTAGATTTAGTCAGTTACGCATGGGCAGGCTTTGGTGCAGCCTTTGGCCCAGTGATTATCTTGAGCCTGTATTGGCCGCGTCTCACCCGTAATGGTGCCTTAGCGGGCATTGTGTTGGGCGCCTTAACGGTGATTGGTTGGAAGCAGCTCACCGGTGGCCCGCTGGGCATTTTTGACTTGTATGAAATCGTACCCGGCTTTGTGATTGCCACTTTGGCTTGTATCTTTATTAGTCGCTTAGGTACACCCCCCAGTCAAAAGGTAGTCTTAGATTTTAGACGCATGGAGTCTGAGCTTTAAGTGGAGTTCGAACTCTAATCCAAATGGCGTTCGAAGCTTAAATAGCTGCGCCGCCTCACAAAAGGAGCCTAAGGGCTCCTTTTTTTAAACAAACGTTTTACTTCTCGTTAACACTTTCTTATGCTGGATTTTAGTAAAGGTAAGGTAGTGAGTTTTGGTAAAAGTAAAAAAGGATAGAGCACCAAGCGTGCGTTATTAACTAATACCACAATGATGAGAGAGTCCTTCATGAGCAAACAAATACTCAAGTTGTCCCTTGTTGCTGCAGCCATGGCCATGGCTACAGGGCAAGCTCACTCTGCCGCGTTTCAGCTGGCTGAACAAAACGCCACCGGCTTAGGTCGCGCCTATGCCGGTGAAGGTGCCATTGGCGATAATGCTTCCGTACTCGGGCGAAACCCTGCCGCCATGACATTGTTTGATCGCCCAGCGCTATCAGCCGGTGCTATATACATTAATCCCGACGTAGATGTAGAGGGTAAAGGTGCACTAGCGACTGCAGGTCAAGCAAACGGACTGCCCACCAGTTCCCAAGATATTGCTGATGATGCGGTAGTACCCTTCTTCTATTATGTACAACCACTTAACGAACAATGGGCGATGGGATTTGGCGCTTTTACCAATTATGGCCTATCAACTAGCTATCAAAATAATCATTATGCAGGCTCGGTGGCGGGCAGCACCTCACTCAAAACGCTAAATTTAAACCCTAATATTGCGTTTAAAGCCAATCAGCATCTGTCACTCGGTGCCGGTTTTAATGCCGTGTATGCGGATGCAGAATTAATTAGACACTCAGGCATAGCAGCAGGAAATGTTAACGCTGCCACAGGTGGAGCGACTTCACTTGTGCCAACCTCTGAATTTGTCCGCCTGAAAGGCGATGACTGGGGCTACGGCTGGAATATAGGTCTGTTATTGGAAGCTGATGAATATAACCGATGGGCACTAACCTACCGCTCTAAAGTGGATTTAACCTTAGAAGGCGAATACTCCAGCGCCTTGCCTCAACAGCCTAATAATGCTTCTATAAGCGCTGGATTACCGGTAGGCACTAGTAGCATAAGCAAGCCAGGCAGTTTAGATTTAAGTTTGCCCGCCATCGCTGAAATATCAGGCTTTCACCAAGTACAACCTGATTGGGCATTGCATTACGGCCTGATGTGGACGGAATGGAGTACCTTTGAAGAGCTGCGCGCCTTAGATAATCAAGGTGGCTCTTACTTTGCCAAGCCAGAAGGCTTTGAAAATAGCTGGCGTATGAGCATGGGCGCGACTCACCAGCTCAACGACCAATTAACTCTGCGTGGCGGCCTTGCCTATGATAAATCACCGGTGCCAGAAAATGCGCGTTCTATCTCTATTCCAGACGTAGACCGCATTTGGTACACAGTAGGCGCTACTTATGCGCTGAATGAGAACTTGAGCATGGATGCTTCCTTTGCCTTCCTGGATGGTAAAAAGGTGACGGTTAGAGAAGACAGTGGGATTCCTAACACTCCTTATGAATTTATATCAGGGGGCGACGCCTATCTATTTGGCGTACAAATGAATTATACTTTCTAAGTTCAGGTCTTCCAAGGCCAAGTATTTTAAGGCAATACGTTTAAGAGTTACCGGCTAACTGAGTAGGCTCACTAAGCCTAAGGCCTTATTTAAGTTGTTGGTTATTATATAATTAGCGCCCCGCAGTGGGCGCTTTTTCATGGCTTTGTTTATCCGAATACAATACTGTATATTTAGTCGGTTATTCTCTTTTTTGGATTCCTTATGCATTGTTTTGTAGCCAAACAAGCTATCTTAGATAGTGATGGTAAGCCGCTGGGATATGAGCTGCTATTTCGCACCAGCCTTGAAAATCGTTTTCCCGATGTGGATGCGGAGCTGGCTACTCGTAGGCTACTGGCCGAACAATTTTTAAGTCAAAAAATTGAAGATTTAGTGGCTCATTCATTGTGCTTTGTGAATTTTCCTGATGCGTTATTGCGCGAAGGTTTAGCTGAATCTTTTCAGCAACAGCAGCTAGTCATTGAAGTGTTAGAAACAGCTATCCCAGACCAAGCGTTGTTAAACAGCATTAAATCCATAAAAAAACTTGGTCTGCAAGTAGCGTTAGATGACCATATCCCTAATAAAATATGGGATATATTTTTCCCCTATATAGATTTTATCAAACTGGATCTACGCCAAGTTTCCATGCCCGATTGTCGTCGCTTGATTGAACGTTGTCTCGTGTATCCGCACATTCGTTTTATTGCTGAGAAAGTAGAAACCCAACAAGAATTTGCTGATTCCAAAGACGCCGGCTTTCACTTTTTTCAGGGTTACTACTTTCAACAGCCGCAGGTGTTCAGTCGCCGTGTGCTCACCACAGACGAAATGGCTGGCTTTGAGTTACTGTCTTTTATCAACGAAGAAATCATTGATTATGATCGATTAACCGAGCTATTTACTCGCGACCTCACCCTCTCTTACTATTTATTACGCTATGTAAACAACGTAAATTCCGGCTACAGGCTGCAAAGTATCGATAATTTGCGTAATGCCATCGTATTTTTAGGTGAAAAACAACTGAGGCGTTTTGCAGCCATAATGATGGCCGCCTATATCAGCAAAGATAAAAATGTTGAGCTGTATCGTTTGTCGATGATAAGAGCTAAGTGGTGTGAGCTACTCGCCAATAAGGTATGCCCTAACCTACAAGAAGATGCGTTTCTCTGTGGCTTATTCTCCTTACTGGATGTCTTATTAGAAAGACCCATGGCTGACATCTTGCCCCATCTCTCGGTGACTGATCCCATACGGCAAGCCTTGTTAGAACAAAAGGGAAAATTAGGCTTCTTAATGGGCTTGATGCAAGATCACGAGCAAGCTAACTGGTCTATGCTGCAACAGCGCTTAGATTTTATTAATTTAACTGAGCAAGACAGCAGCCGTTTTTATGAAAGCGCCATCATATGGAGCCAAATTATTAACGATTAGTAATAGCGCTACGCCACTTATTAAGCTCCATTTAGCGAGAACCAACATCAACAAAAAAGCTCAGTGACTAAGTCACTGAGCTTTTTTGTTTCAGTCAATATTGTGTTTTTATCCCTGTTGGCGTTGCTGCCAATGCCAAAAAACCAATACCAAGATAAACGCCATCGTTGCGGCTATTAACCCAACCATCACAGAAGCACTGTAACCCAGTGCCACATAGCCAACGAGGCTCACCAATGCTATCGACAATGCGTATGGCAGCTGAGTCAATACATGGTCGATGTGATGACAAGCCGCTCCCGTAGACGACAAAATAGTGGTGTCTGAGATAGGTGAGCAGTGATCGCCAAATACCGCGCCTGCCATTACCGCTGACATCGCCGGTAACAATAACGCGACATCAATGGCCATGGTCATATCTGCGGCAATCGGCAGCATAATGCCAAAGGTGCCCCAACTGGTGCCGGTCGCAAATGCCATCATACCGGCCAGTAAAAATAATACCGCCGGTAATAAAAAGAGTGGCAGGCTCTGTTGCACTAAAGAAGCCAGATATTGGCCGGTTTCTAATTGGCTGATCAAGCTGGCAATAGTCCACGCCAATAACAAAATATAAATTGCCGGCAACATGCCCTTAATACCCAGCGCCAAGGTCTGCAGCCAATTAGCGGCAGAGACCTTTTGTTGTACCATTCCCACCGCACACACGCCTAAGCCAGCTAAGCCGCCAACCACCAAGGAGCGACCTACATTGGTGTTTTCTAATGCGCCTAACACGCTAAACTCAATACCGCTTTCGCTGAGTGCCTGCGCGCCGGTGAACAACAAGCCGGCCACGGTAACTAAGGTTAAGGTAGCAATGGCCAATAATAAGTCTATTACGCGCCCTATTTGCTCGCTGTTATCCTCCACCCCGGGTGGTTTGCCTTTCGCACTATCAAACAAAACACCCGCCAGGGCGGCTTCCTCATGGCGTGCCATAGGGCCAAGATCCCAGCCGCCACGGATCACCAGTAACACCATAATGAGCGTGAATATCGCATAATAGTTCATGCTGCCCATCATTAAGAAGGCGCCTAATGCGCTGTGACCGGTAATGCCATGGCTGACTAAAATACCGCCCACTAAGGCGATAATATATGCGCCCCAAGAAGACACCGGCATTAACACACAAACAGGCGCTGCGGTTGAGTCCAATAGATAGGCCAATTTGGCACGAGAGATATTAAAACGATCCGTGACTGGGCGGCAAATGGTGCCCACCGATAAACTATGAAAGTAATCGTCAATGAAGAATATAAACACCAAAAGCCCGGTCATCATCTTAGCTTGGCGTCTATTTTTAATACGAACTTGGGCCCATTCGGCAAAGGCCAGCGTAGCACCAATACGACTTAACATACTGATAATACAACCTAACAGCAGCAAGAATATCAGGATATTAACGTTCCATTCATTGACTGTGTTATCAGACCAAAAAAGGGAGGCGGCGCTGCTTATCAGTAACTGCAGGGTCGCTACTGGGTTAAAATGCTGCAGTAATAGCGCGGCCAATATAATCCCTAACCCCAGAGATAACAGCACGCGACGGGTAAGCACAGCTAACACTATAGCAAGTAGCGGCGGTAATAATGACCAGTAATTTTGAATAAAAGAAGATTCCACAACAGCACCTGAACTAAATTTTTAATATAACAACCAACATAACCGCTAGGATTAGCAGAGCGACCAACAGCACAAGTCTGAGCCCAGTGTCAGCTACTTTTCCCAGCAATAGCGCACCATTAATACTATTCATGGTAGTACTTGTTCTTTCGACACTGATTCGGTCAACCCACAACTTATCCATGCATAACGCAGGACTGATTTTAGTGGCGAGTTATGCAGCTAAGCGCAACTCAGCCAGCGGATCTTACTGGCTGATAGCTAAAAATCAATATTTTTAGCCTAAAAGCCGCTTTAGGCTAAATTTACGCCATTAAATGCGCAAATTTGTCGCTATTATAAGCAAAGTTTAACTATATTATAACATGGTCTAAACATGGCTTATCTATTCCTTGCGCATGGCTGAGTTACGCTAAATCTAGGTTTAAGTATGCTCAGCTATTGCTTCATTGGGATTATTAAAGATATATATATTTTACTTTTTAACTCAGCTGAGTCTGCATAAAACAGCCATAAGGTTCTACAATAAAACAGGACTAACCTTCTCTATAAAAGCGAACGGTAGACTGTTTATTTTAATTAGCAAATGCCATTCGCAAAATGCAAGGCCATATTAAGCGCACTGCGGCAGAAAATGGCTTACTATTAACAAGACAAAAAAGTATTTTAGTAATTAACTTGCTTCATTTAAAACTAAGCTGTAAATTTAACCCATAAAAATATATAACCGATTAGGTGGATGCAATGACTGAATTTTTGAAAACACTACTGAACATTCGTAGTTTACGTGCAGCAACTCGTGAACTGACTCTGGATCAGATGGAAGAAGCGTTAGCTAAACTGTCTAGTGTTATTGAAGAGCAACGTGAAACTAAAGCGGCTGAACAAGCAGCAGCTCAAGAGCGCGATCGTAAGCTTAAAGAGTACATGGAACAAATGGCCGCTGACGGTATTGATTTAAGCGATCTATTACAATTAGCTGAGCCTGCTAAGAAAGTAAGTGCACCGCGTAGCAAGCGTCCTGCTAAGTACGAATACACTGACGAAAGCGGTCAATACAGAACGTGGACTGGTCAAGGCCGCAAGCCTTCACCAATTAAAAACGCCATGGATAATGGCAGCAAAACATTAGAAGATTTTCTTATTAAAAACTAATAAGACTGTTTACTAAGTTTTAAAAAGGGCCTTACGGCCCTTTTTTGTATCTAAAATCTGACTCGATTAAATAGATGACAGGTGCTCAATGCCTAATCTAGGCGCGTAACGCATAAGCAGTACGCCATAACTGCTGTGGATAGCCAAGCTCCAAACTGCGGCGAAGAGGACTTCGCCGAGCCAGCGTAGCTGGTTAGTTCTAAAGCCAAACCTAAAGCCAAATTACAAACCGTGCTGAATAAATTTGCACCTACAAAGTCAAAACCCAGCGCAAATACAGTGGCGAAGAAGCCTTGAGTCTTCCTGACTACTTATGAACCTCAGCCATTATGCGCCCTGTTTCGGTTTGTTCTTTTGTAGCTGCCAGTCTAGCTCCAAGGTCAAATGGTCAGGGTTTTGTAGCAGCCAATTCATTCGGCTGGCCAGCTTTGCTGGCTGTTACTGAGGTTTAGATTTAAAGCAAAACATCAAACCGAGCCGAATAAATTGGCTCCTACAAGAGAATAGACATGCACCACCCTGTAACCAATTGAATTTATTTATGAAAAATTATTGAGATATGGCTGAACATTATGGGTAATCAGGTGAGTCTTTAAGAGCCTGTAATGACAAAGTCCACGTTAGTTCCGTAGCATTACTTAGTTACTCGCGTGAAGCATACACCAGCCTCAAAGACTGAGTTTAACGGCGCGCTAACAAGCGATACAAAGGCTCAGCCACACCATTGTGCTTTAACTCATAGATCAGCGCTAACTCAGCGCCTATCTCACCACTGGGCCAGCCTTGGCGCTCTAGCCAGCATAAATAGCCCAGTGGTAAGGTCAGCAAGGCCTGCCCGCTATGCTTACCAAACGGCATGGGTTTGTTAATAATTGTTAATAGTTCGGTTGTGCTCAGGCTCACCTACGTATATTCCTTTATGCATGTTAATCATAAAAAAGGCGCATACGTTATATGCGCCTGATGCTAAAACCAATGTTCACGACTCTATTTATTCTGACTGGCCGTAATTACATGCATCGTTTATTGCCGCCAACACCTGAGCAGGATCGGCCGCTTGCGTAATAGGCCGTCCTATCACCAAATAATCACTGCCTGCCGCTAAGGCTTGCTCTGGCGTCATAATACGGTGTTGATCGCCTGCAGCACTGCCGGCGGGGCGAATACCGGGTGTGATCAACTTAAAGTCTGAGCCAAGCTCAGCTTTTAATAAGCTGGCTTCTTGAGCAGAGCACACTACCCCATCTAAGCCGGCATCTCGCGTTAAACGTGCCAAGGCCAATACCTGCTCTGCTGGCGAGCGCAATATGCCTATTTGAGTCAGCTCATCATCCGTCATGCTGGTCAGCACGGTCACTGCGATTAACAAAGGAGCCTTATCGCCATAAGGCAATAAGGCGTCACGCGCCGCGCTCATCATGCGCGCACCGCCACTGGCATGCACGTTTACCATCCACACGCCTAACTCAGCCGCCGCCGCTACGGCTTTTGCGACTGTATTAGGAATATCATGAAATTTAAGATCCAAAAATACATCAAACCCTGACTGTACTAAGGTGCGCACAAACTCAGGCCCAAATAAGGTAAACATTTCTTTACCTACTTTTAGGCGACAATAAGCAGGATCCAATTGTGCAACTAGCGCTAATGCTGATGATTGATCCGCATAATCGAGGGCAATCAGAATTTTAGGATCGTTGTGGGTGGAAGTTTGCATACCAAGTTACCTTTCAGTTTTTAAGTATTAAGTCCTACGAGCAGCGGTAAACCATCAGCTATAAGCGTTTAGCCACTGCTAACACAGAATAAAGATACCGGAGCAAGTCCGATAAGACGGCAAAAAACGGTGTTTTACGCTTCCAGCTACTCTTTCTACAGCGGTCGAATAAATTCGACACTACGAAAAACATCGGTTTTCTTTTAGCTTCCAGCTTACAGCTTACAGCTAGCAGCTTACTCCCCATCTAAACCACGTACGGGTCTAATGCTGCCCCATTGTTTACAAGATGGGCATTGCCAAAATAAAGAGCGCGTTGAAAATCCGCACTGGCTACATTGATGGCTGGGTTTTAATTTCATTTGTTCTGCGACCAAATTACTGAGCATATTTAAGCTTTCACGCGCCCGCCCTTGCTCCGCATTATGGGTTTGATAAGACATTAAGCGATGAAAGCCTTTCATGGTCGGATGGCGTTGTAATTGCGATAACACCATTTGCTCCGCCGCGAGGGAGCCTTGGCCCTCTGCTACATAATCGGACAGCATTAATACCGCACTGGCACCACTGTCTTCGCCAACCCACAAATGCAACTGGCGCACAAACTCGGCTTCATTATCTAATTGCTGATAACACTGCTGCAATGGGCGCAATACCTCACTCATAAAGCCCGCATCTTGCTCGGTGACTTGTAGCAGGTGCACAAGAGCCTGAGACCAAAGTTGCTGCTGCATATAAAGCGCGCCTAGCCGTATGTTGGCTCTTACGCATCCGGAGTCGGCCTTGAGCGCTTTTTTTAACTGACTAATGGCACCTTTAGCGTCTTGTTTGCGCCATTGCAGCTCTGCAAGTTCACAATGAAAATGACCAATCAGCGTAAGCGCTTTTAATCCTTGGCGCTTTTTTAAACGCTCTGCAATGACAATGGCGTGTTCCCAATCTTTAAGCTGCTGATAGATAACTAACAGCAAGTCTAAGGCTTCTTCTTGATAATCTGGGTCGCTTTTTAGCTCTAATAAAATATGCTCGGCTCTGTCTAACAAACCGGCGGCTAAGAAGTCGCGCGCTAATTCCAGCATCGCTAAATGGCGTTGCTCCCACAAAAGATTAGGCCGTGCCACTAAGTTTTGATGAATGCGAATTGCGCGATCAACTTCACCTCGGGACCGAAACAGGTTACCGAGGGCAAGGTGGGTTTCTATGGTTTCACTGTCAACTTGCAACAGCTGAATAAAAAGGTCAACGGCTTTGTCCGGTTCATCAGACAGCAAGAAATTTAACCCGGCAACGTATTGCCGGGAAAAATGATTGGATTTTTTTTGAGCATCCTGCCGAACTCCTCTGCGCCCCATGTACCAGCCATAAGCCGCCGCGACGGGTAGAAGCAGAAATAACAGTTCCAGCATAAAGCTTGTTAATCCTTAATGGGCAAGGCCCTAAGCTCCGCTAACTCTCTTTGTTGGCGCTCAACTTTTTTATGCAAACCTTTGTTGTTCATCTTAAGGCGCAGTAACACCAAACTAAATACCAGCCAGCCAATAACAAAGCCCGCAACAAAAATAACTGCCAATAATGAAGAAAGACGATATTCGCCTTGTGCTAGCAGGTAGTTAACCTGAACCAGCTGATCGTTTTGGGTACCGAGTGTAATGCCCACGGCAAACAATATGGCTAAAATAATGAGGCCAATAATTATCTTCACGTAACCCTCTCAACTTTATGATTTTAGTACCCGCATTATCACGGAAAAACCGTATGCCTGCCAGTCGAGTTACTGTAAAAGTGATACAGCGCTCTGTCTTAACCGTTAAATGAGCAAGCTTGCCTGATATAGGCTAAGCCGTCAGACTCAATCGTCCGACCAAAATAACAAACAACGATTAGCTAGGGTTAACACGCTCGCGTAATTCTTTACCGGGTTTGAAATGCGGCACATGTTTACCGGTTAACTCCACCTTTTCGCCGGTTTTAGGATTACGGCCTTGGCGCGGTGCTCGGTAATGTAATGAAAAACTACCAAAGCCACGGATTTCAATGCGATCCCCGCCCTCAAGGCTGGCAGACATTTGTTCAAGAATTTCTTTAATGGCGCTTTCTACGTCTTTAGCAGCAAGATGGCTGTATTGCTCAGACAGTCTTTCAATAAGATCGGATTTAGTCATTCTCTGTTCTCCTGATCAGCACACAACAAAAAGGGGCCGCGAAGGCCCCCTTTTACATTCGGATAGGCTTATTCGCCTTTGGCTGCCTTGAAGGCTTCAGCCATTGCACTTAAACCAACATCTTCTGGCTGTTGTTGGTTAATGTTATCCAGAACGACTTTATCTTCAGCTTCGTCTTTCGCACGGATAGACAAGCTTAAAGTACGGTTCTTGCGATCCACACCCATAAAGCGTGCTTCGATTTCTTCACCCACTGTTAATACAGTAGATGCGTCTTCGATACGGTCGCGAGAGATATCAGCAACGCGGACATAACCTTCCACGCCTTCTTCCATCTCTACTACTGCGCCTTTAGCATCAACGGCGGTGATAGTACCCTTAACGATAGCACCTTTCTTAACATCAGCTAAGTACTTGTTAAATGGGTCTTCGTCGATTTGCTTCACGCCCAGGCTGATGCGCTCGCGCTCTGGATCAACTTGCAGAACCACGGCGTCAATTTCGTCGCCTTTCTTGAATTCACGAACGGCTTCTTCGCCGGCGCTCCAAGAGATGTCTGACAAGTGAACCAGACCGTCGATGCCGCCGTCCAGACCGATGAAGATACCGAAGTCAGTGATTGACTTGATCTTACCGGAAACACGGTCACCCTTGTTGTGGGTTTCCGCAAACAGCTGCCATGGGTTAGATTTGCACTGCTTCAGACCCAGAGAGATACGACGACGTTCTTCGTCGATATCCAACACCATCACGTCTACGCTGTCGCCAACAGAAACCACTTTAGATGGGTGGATGTTCTTGTTGGTCCAGTCCATTTCAGACACGTGTACCAGGCCTTCAACGCCTTCTTCGATTTCCACGAAGCAGCCGTAGTCAGTCAGGTTAGTTACACGGCCAGACAGACGAGTGCTTTCTGGGTAACGGTTAGCGATATCAACCCAAGGATCGGCACCTAACTGCTTCAGGCCCAGAGACACACGAGTGCGCTCACGGTCGAACTTCAATACTTTAACGTTGATTTCGTCACCCACGTTCACGATCTCGCTTGGGTGCTTAACGCGCTTCCAAGCCATATCAGTGATGTGCAGCAGACCATCTACGCCACCCAAGTCAACGAAAGCACCGTAATCGGTCAGGTTCTTAACGATACCCTTAACTTCTTGACCTTCTTGCAGGTTCTCAAGCAACTGCTCACGTTCAACACTGTTTTCAGTTTCGATAACAGCACGACGAGAAACAACTACGTTGTTGCGCTTTTGATCCAACTTGATGACTTTGAACTCAAGCTCTTTACCTTCCAAATGCAAGGTATCGCGTACTGGACGTACGTCAACCAATGAACCTGGCAGGAAAGCACGGATAGTGTTCACTTCTACGGTGAAACCACCTTTTACCTTGCCGTTGATCACACCGATAACGGTTTCCTGATCTTCGTAGGCTTTTTCCAATTGGATCCAAGATTCGTGGCGTTTTGCCTTTTCGCGGGAAAGCAGAGTCTCACCGAAACCGTCTTCTACCGCGTCCAGTGCTACGTCTACGACGTCACCAACGCTGACTTCCAACTCGCCCTGAGCGTTTTTGAACTGATCTACAGGGATAGCGGATTCAGACTTCAGGCCTGCATCTACCAGAACGATACCGTTCTCGATAGCAATTACAGTACCTTTAACAATGGAACCCGGACGGGTTTCCAATTCTTTCAGAGACTCTTCAAAGAGTTGAGCAAAAGATTCAATCATATTTAATGAATACACTTTTTAGGTTGAACATCCAAAGGGCAATCCCGCACCTTAGGGGTGATTAGCATAGACCCGTTCCATCCTTGGCACGGGCAGAGTCAAGACCATCTTGACTTAACGTATTGTTTTCAAATCTATTTTAAGCGAGTAAACCGATACGGTTTAATCCGTTACCTGAAGACCTACGATATTAACTTTAGTATGACTCAGCACTTTATCCAGCACTTGCGTGATAGATAAATTTGTTGAATCAATCACTAAGGCATCATCTGCCGCTTTCAAAGGCGCAGTGGCCCGATTACGGTCTCGATCGTCACGCGCTTGAATTTCGCTTAAAAGACGGTCAAAACTAACATCAAAGCCCTTATCTTGCAACTGTAGAAGACGGCGTTGGGCCCTTTCTTCGGCGCTGGCATCAAGAAAAATTTTCACCTGTGCATCAGGAAAAACCACAGTGCCCATGTCTCGGCCATCGGCAATCAAGCCAGGCGCCACCCGAAAAGCACGCTGACGGCGCAGTAAAGCCTCACGTACGCGAGGAAAAGCCGCTACTTTGCTGGCCGCGCTGCCCATTTGTTCGGTGCGGATCGCATGAGACACGTCCTCGCCTTCTAAAATCGTTTTTACATGACCATCTAACACCGGAAATTGCACATCTAAGTAGGCCGCAAGCGGTACTAATCCCGCTTCATCCTCAAGCGCCACATTATGGTGCAGGGCAGCCAATGCCAACACCCGATAAATGGCGCCCGAGTCGAGCAGTTGCCATTGCATTTTTTCAGCCAGCAATTGGCAAAGCGTGCCTTTACCCGCCCCTCCGGGGCCATCCACGGTAATGACGGGTGCTTGTTCTGTCATGGCTTTCTCCAGTAAATCATCGGCTTGAGCACGCGTTTAATCTGGTGCTATATGGGCGGCAGTATACCTAAATCGATAGTTAAAATGCAGCAATTACCATTTTTTACCGCACAAAATCTATACGCTCAAGCACTTGCCCTACATTGCGCCTATACCTGTCTGCACTTCCGCTTTACAATGAACGCCATTTTTTTGTTACTTGATAACTAACTTCATCTTAATAACTAAAGAGGAACGCCATGAGCAGTGTTACCCGGATGGCAAACTCAAAGCTGCCGACCCGCTGGGGCACCTTTACCCTGATCGGTTTTGAAGAAAAAGGCACAGGTAAAGATCATGCCGCCCTCGTTATGGGGACCCTAGACGACAACCTGCCGGTATTGGGTCGCATTCATTCAGAATGCTTAACCGGTGATGCGCTGTTTAGCCTGCGTTGCGACTGTGGCTTTCAGCTGCAAGCTGCCATGGAGCGCATTGCTAAAGAAGGCCGTGGTGTACTGCTATATGTACGCCAAGAAGGCCGCGGTATTGGTTTACTCAATAAAATCAGCGCCTATAATCTGCAAGACCAAGGTAAAGACACCGTAGAAGCCAACGTTGAGCTTGGCTTTGACGCGGACATGCGTGACTACACCATTTGTGCCGACATGCTGCACGATTTAGGTGTTAAACAGATGCAATTAATGACCAATAATCCGCGCAAAGTCACCGCGCTGGAAAGCTTTGGCATTGAGGTTACCGAGCGCGTGCCATTAGAAGAAGGTCGCAACCCCTTCAATGAGCACTATTTAGATACTAAGGCCGGCAAGCTGGGTCATATGTTTAAAGACTAATGGTTCGCCGTTAAGCGTTAAGCCTGATTAAGTTAGTCATTAGGCACTAACGACCTTAAGTTAAAAAAGGCGCAACACCCACAGTTTTGGGTGTTGCGCCTTTTTTGAAAGTTATATCGTTACCTGATTACGTATGAACCTCAGCCATAATGCACCCTGTTTCGGTTTGTTCTTCGTAGCTGCCCCGTCTCTTTAATAAAGAGGACTTCGGCAGGCCAGCTCTGCTGGCTGTTACTGAGGTTTAGATTTAAACCAAAACACCAGACCGGGCCGAAGTCCTCTTCGCCGAAGAGACGGGCCCCTACAAGGTCAAAATACCAAACTGAGCCTCATATTCTTGCCGAAGATGCGGCACCTCTCTGTAACCTATTGAATTCATTGATGCTGAATTTACTGAAACATAGCTGAGCTTTGTGGGTAATAAGGTATCGTTAACTCGGCCTTGGACATATATTAGAGTTATAGCCCACCCCGTTATTTGGTGGCCTGAGTCGAAAAATTTAAGGCCGGTATCAAACCGTGCCGATTAGGTTTTAGCCAGGATCACGACTGAGGTCGATATTGCCTTACACTCACCGATCAAAACTTTTTCGCTCTTATCTCTATTTTTCCGTGCGTTCCGTGTTCTTCCGTGGCAAAAATTCTTTAATCTTTATTCGCCATGACGTACTGTTTAAGGCAGCACTTCTTGGCCATCCCACGCCCATATTCGCCCCGACTGTTCAGCCGTTAAGCCATCTAACACCTGCAGTAAATGTGCCGCCGCCTGCAAAGGTGTGTGCAATTGCCCCTCGCTCAAGCCTGCTCTGAACGGAGCGGATAACTCGGTGGCGACCGTACCCGGATGCAATCCCACTATATAAGCGTGAGGGAAACGGCGTTGCCACTCGATGCTGATGGTTTTAATGGCCATGTTCAGCGCCGCCTTACTGATGCGATAGCTATACCATCCGCCGGCACGATTATCACTGATACTGCCCACCCGTGCTGATAAGGCAGCAAAGTGCAGCGCATGGGTACGGGTTAAACGCGTGGAAAGGTATTGCGCCATGGCCAGCGTAGGCCAAGTATTAATGTGTAGGCTGTTATTGAATGCGGTTTCAGTCACTTGCTCGAGGCGTTTTTCCGGCGTTTGGTCTGCTTGCTGCAGCATGCCTAACGTATTGATCACCGTATCGGGCAAAGGATATTGATTGCAGATCTCCGCCAAGGCGCTGGCGTTAGTATTATCTACCGCGTGCCACTTCGTTTGTGGCCAAGCCAAATCCGACAACTTGGGCCGCGTGCGGCTAAGCAGCAGCACATCATCGCCCCGCGCTGCAAGCGCTTCGGTTAGCGCACATCCAATACCACCCGCACCCATTATCCAGTACTGCATGCCCTACTCTCCTCGCATAACTATATAAGTAAGCCCATCAACAAACATAGACTGAGCCGTTTCTATTAGCTTAAAGATGGCGAGCAGTATTAGGCGGCAATCGTAGGGCTGGGAGTGCTGCTAGGGCGGGGAGTATCGAGCATACTTTCTGCCCATTGGGTTAATTGATCTGCGTGGCGCAAAAAATGCTCGCCAACGTTTAAAGGGGCACGTACGCAGATTTGCTCACCTTGATAACTAAAACGTAGCTGCCAAGCATGCAAATAAACACGGTCAGAGGCCATGCCACCATAGCGGGCATCGCCTAATATCGGACTGGCTTGGCTTTTAAGTGCCACGCGCAATTGATGAGTCTTACCGGTGAGGGGTTGCAGTAAGAAACCGCGCAAGGGAGTGGCCAATAAACGATCACCCAACAAAGCATCGCCTAATAAACAGCTATTAAAACGAGTAATGGCCGGATTAAGCAGGCTACGGCTGAGCTTCCAGCTGCCACCGCGGGCTTTTTCCATGTCGCCTTTGATCAGGCCCTGCTTTTTACTGGGCTTACTCGCCGAGAGCGCCAAGTAACACTTGCCAACCTTACGCTCGGCAAACTGCAAGCTGAGCTCTCGATTGGCTTGGGGTTGGCGCGCCAGCAATAACACGCCAGTGGTGACTTTATCTAGGCGATGCACGGGATACACAGCCTCACCCAATTGTTCGCTCAGCAAGCGCACTATACCGGGCTCATCCGCTTCTTGGTGCATGCCAATGCCGGCGGGTTTATTGATCACCACATAATCCGGTGTGCTGAGCAGTATATCCATGCTTAAGTCTCTAAAAGGGTCGATTGAAATTAGAAAATTCAAAAACCTATTAATGCAAAAAGCCCGCTGCGTGTTAACGCAGCGGGCTTTTAAGTTGTATGGCGGAGGAGCAGGGATTTGAACCCTGGATGGGCTATAAACCCATGCCGGTTTTCAAGACCGGTGCATTCAACCACTCTGCCACCCCTCCGACGCCGTGCATATTACTCAAAGCAGACGGCGCTTGTAAACCACTAAATCACAATTTATTAGTAAGTGCGCATAAAGCACGCAAATTGCTGCGTACGCAGCCAATGCAGTATCAAACGTTCATATAGAAGGCTCGACAAGCCGCTCGTCTTATGTCCAAATAGAGTAATATACTTTCATGGTTTTATTACATATCTTTTTTCATGTTTTTTTATAATTATGGGTTTTGTTTAACAGCCGTAGATTAGGTCTACACTGCTAACCATACCGATAAGTCAGTTAGAGCTTAAGGAGCTTTTATGCGCTACCAAAATTCGATACCCCACACTCAAACAAGTGAGTTGGCCACTAATAAGGTACTACGTAACACTTATATGCTGCTCGGCATGACGCTAGTAGTGGCCTCTTTAGCGGCCGGTATCAGTGCCATGTTCGGCCTGCCCCGCCCAGGACTGATTATTACCTTGGTCGGCTTTTATGGCCTGATGTACTTAACCGAAAAAAATCGTGATAGCAGCTTAGGCTTATTGTTTATTTTCGCCTTTACCGCTTTTACGGGTTACACCATAGGTCCCATCATTAATCACTACCTCAGTAGTAGCAGTGGTACCGAAACCGTGATGTTGGCCTTAGGCGGCACCGCGCTTACCTTCTTATCTTTGTCCGCTTATGTATTAACCACTAAGAAAGACATGTCTTTCTTAGGCGGCATGATGATGGCGGGTTTTGTGGTGTTGCTGGTAGGGATAGTGGCTAATATTTTCTTCCAGCTGCCCGCCTTAAGCCAAGCCTTGAGTGCACTGTTTATTTTGTTCTCATCCGGTGCCATCTTGATGCAGACCAGCGCCATAATTCATGGCGGTGAGCGCAACTACATCTCGGCCGCCGTGACCTTGTATGTCTCTATCTTTAATATCTTCTTAAGCTTGCTGAGCCTGATCGGTCTCAGCCGTGACTAAGCCGCCACCCGGCGAAGAGTAAGCTAACGACAAAGCCCCGCAAGGGGCTTTTTTTATGGCTTTGTCCCGTCCTGATTAAGGTTTACATCTTCCATTTATGGCGTAATACCAATCTAAGTAAGTATGTGATCAGTTTTGAAATTGAGCGCTAGAGGCGCAAAGGTCAGCTTTTAATAGCTAATATTTACCTGAGTAAAAAGCACAAAAAATGTAAATACCAACCTACCACAGACGTGGGGTCGCTATCGTTGCAAGAGTATTCGACCTCTTTAGGCCGTGCTATGGTTTTTGGTCGATTGAAATCGACCCTACAGAAGACATAGAAATCTGATCAGTTAGTTTTCCAGATTAGTATAACGCGTAAGGCACATCACTGTTTATGATTGATAAGTAACGTATTATCAAAGGCGACTGCTATTTTTTGTTAGCTCTAAGAGCATTTACCACACCACGTTTGACCATAAGGGTTGCACCAAAAGATGCCTAGCGTTCCCTCCCGATCTGCCTTAATACGCGGACTTAAATCATTCGTCACTAACAGCCACGTCTTTTTGGCCCTGAAAGTGTTGTTGGCCATGGCCAGTATCTTGCTGGTCGGCTTAAGCGTAGATCACACGTCAGCGGCAGTGACGTTGGTGCTGGGAGTGATGGCCGGCGCGTTAAGTGAGGTGGATCAAAATCCTAAAGGCCGACTGCGGCATCTATTAGTCAGCTTGTGTTGCTTTTTTATCGCCATCACCTTGGTCACACTGCTGATCCCCTACCCTTGGGCATTTGGCCCGCTGTTAGTATTAGGTACCTTGGTGTTGATGCTAATGGCCGCGTGGGGCAATACCAAAGGCACCTTAGGCTTTGGCATTTTGCTGGTGTCTTTGTATGCCATGCAAGGTCATGCAGATAGCCCCTCATTTTGGTATCAACCGCTGTTATTAACGCTGGGCGCGGCTTGGTACGGCTTATTGTCTTGGTTAATCTTGGTATTTTGGCCTTACAAGCAAGTGCATGAGCAATTGGCTCAGTGCTACTTTGCTTTATCGCGTTATTTAGTCGAAAAAGCCCGCTTCTTCGATAGCCCAGAAGAGCAGCATCAAGCATTACGCCATCAGTTAGCGCAAGTAAACATCAGTTTAGTCAGCGCGCTGGAGCACACCAAGCGCATGCTTAATCGCCGGCTTAAAGGCACCAACACAGATCTTGAGCTCAATCGCTTATTAGCCTTGTATTTGTTAGTACAAGATATGCACGAGCGCGCCGCTTCCAGTCATTATTCTTATCAGCAATTAAATCACGACTTACATCAAGACCCCGTATTACAAGGCTATCAAGTGCTATTAACTGAGCTTGGCCAGTCTTGTGCCACCTTGGGCTACGCTATTTTGAGTCATTCCCGTTATCAGCACAGTAAGCGCATCAGCTGGGAGCTAAGCGCCTTACAAAATCAAATCGATTACCGTCATCTTCAGCAGCATTATTCCCCCTCATTAGTCAGCTCAATGCGCTATTTAGGGCGCAATATCGGCCATCTGCATCAAGCCTTGCTGCGCGGCGAAGCCCTCACACTGCCAGAGCCGGCGCTTAGCGATGCCCCGGTAGAATTGGCACAAGTGCCACGCCAAGCATTCTGGCCCAAGCTCAAGGCGCTATTGCACCCAGACGCATTATTATTTCGCCACTGCATTCGCTTGTGCGCCTGTTTTGCCCTCGGCTATGGGGTGATCAGTTATTTTGAGCTAACGCGCGGTTATTGGATATTATTAACCATACTGTTTGTCTGCCAGCCCAGCTTTAGTGCCACCCGCCAACGGCTGGTGCAGCGCACCTTAGGCACCCTAGGCGGCATACTGGTGGCGGTGCCGTTATTGGCCGTGTTTCCCAGTGTTGGCGCACAAGTCGTTATTTTATTACTGTGTGCCTTCGTATTTTTCACCCAAACCAAGGTGCATTACAGCTGGGCGGTGGGCTTTGTTACCCTGTTTGTATTATTAGCGTTTAACTTACAAGGCGGTGCAAGTCAGCTTGTTTGGCAGCCGAGGTTATTTGACACACTACTGGGCTGTGCGCTGGCCTTTGTGGCGGTGTGGTGTATTTGGCCAGACTGGCAGCAACGCCATTTGCCCCGCCTCATGGCCGAGGCCATGGACGCTAATGCCGACTATTTGGCCGCCATTGCCAAGCAGTTTACGGAGGGCCGCGTTGACCACCTCGACTATCGATTACCCCGCAAACACGCGCACCTTGCCGACAATCAACTGGCGTTAGCATGGCAGCATATTCGCGTCGAACCGGTGGCTAAATACTGGCTAAATGTGTGCTTTGATATTGCCTATCGCAACCATGCGCTGTTGTCGTATTTATCGGCCTTGGGTGCAAACCGCAGTCAAAACGTACAGTTATTAGCCGACCAAGAACAACAAATACACTACTTGGTGCAACAATTACACGCCTCAGCCCGCGCATTGCGCTGTAATGTCCCTCTACCCTTACCGCAGCACTTAAGTGGCGAAAGTGCCAAGTGCACCGAACTGCCCTTGGCTGCATCCAGCACGGCAGCCGTCTGTGCAGACACGCCAGCAACCGCACAACAAGAATGGCAATGCGTCAGCCAACAGTTGATCACCCACATTGGCCTATTGGTTGACGACTTGTATCAGCTGGCAGAGAATTTTCCGCACACGCATTCCGACACAGCTGCGCCCGATGTCAGAGTTAGGTAATATGGTGCGAATATAACGCCGAGCTGATATTACGCCGGACATAAGCGGGTTTGAAGGAAAGAAGATGTTTGAATTTGCAGGTCGCACCATAGAAACCGACGCCCAAGGCTACCTTAAGCAGCATCAAGAGTGGCAACCCGAAATGGTGCCGTTATTAGCCGAGCAAGAAGGCATAACTTTAAGTAGTGAGCACTGGGAAGTGGTGCAGTTTGTGCGGGATTTTTATCTTAAGTACAACACCTCACCCGCCATGCGTGCGCTGGTAAAAGCCATGGCCAACGAGCTAGGGGCAGATAAAGGTAACAGCCGTTATTTGTTTCGCTTATTTCCTAAAGGCCCCGCCAAGCAAGCCACCAAATTGGCCGGCTTGCCTAAGCCTGCAAAGTGTCTATAACGGCAGCTATACGCCGTACGCTATCCGTAAAAAGACGGTGTTTGTCTTAACGTATCGCGTACGACGTAAGGCTTACCGCTATTTTTTATCTGCTTCTTCTTTCGGGTATTTAGCGGCAGTTTCGGCGATCAGGGACTTAAGTTCGCCCTGTTGAAACATTTCCATGATGATGTCGCAACCGCCTACCAGCTCACCGTCAACCCACAACTGTGGGAAGGTCGGCCAATCGGCGTACTTAGGCAATTCGGCACGGATTTCTGGATTTTGCAAAATATCCACAAACGCAAAAGGTTCGCCACAATTCATCAGCGCTTGTGACGCTTGAGCGGAGAAACCACAGCTGGGGAACTTAGGCGATCCTTTCATATAAAGCAGAATTGGGTTCTCACTGATTTGGGTTTTGATTTTCTCAATTGTTTCCATGCACACCTCAGCAGACGGCTACTTGTTAGCAACCTATTAAAAACGGCAAGTCATCAAGATGACAATTCAACTGCCTATTCTACGTTATCCCTCACCGGTCACAAGTGCGCACGCATAAAATCGACCCATCCCTCACAACTCACTGGCCGTTAGACCTAGATTGCTGAGTAAAAAATACTCCTGTAGCGACAATACCTTACCCTTACAAAAGGTATAGTTGTTTAGCCGTCTAGCTAGCTGCTACAATGGCTGTAGCAAATTAGCGGTGTACGGCTATTCTTGTTGTTGGTCGTGCCCGCCGGATAAAAGCAAGTAGCAATGTCGAGACCAACCTGAAGGTTGGCACCATCAAAAAATGGAGAATATAATAATGGCATTTGAACTTCCCGCCCTGCCGTACGCAAAAAACGCCCTGCTGCCACATATTTCTGAGGAAACTCTGGAGTATCACTACGGTAAGCACCACAACTCTTACGTTGTTAACCTGAACAACTTGGTACCGGGTACTGAGTTTGAAGGCAAGTCTCTGGAAGAAATCATCAAAACTTCTGCTGGCGGTATCTTCAACAACGCAGCACAAATCTGGAACCACACCTTCTATTGGCATTGCTTGGCGCCAAACGGTGGCGGCGAGCCTACCGGTGCGTTGGCTGACGCCATCAAAGCCGCGTTCGGTTCATTTGATGCCTTCAAAGAAGAGTTCACCAAGTCTTGCGTGACTAACTTCGGTTCAGGCTGGACGTGGTTAGTGAAGAATGCCGACGGTACCGTGGCTATCGCTAACACTTCTAACGCCGGTTGCCCGCTGACTGGCGACGCGACTCCGTTGCTGACCTGTGATGTGTGGGAACATGCCTACTACATCGACTATCGCAACGTGCGTCCTGACTATGTAAAGGCCTTCTGGTCTCTGGTTAACTGGGAATTTGCGGCAGAAAACTTCGCCAAGTAAATTTTCAGAGTAAAAAACCCCGGCTTGCCGGGGTTTTTTTATGCCTGTTAAACAGCCTCCCCTTAATCTTATTCAGCGGTTTTATCACACCGCCTGCAGAAAACGCGTCAGCCTGAGCCTCATTAACCCCCTAGCTAACCTCAACTGCGACCGTAATTATCACCGTAACTTTCTCCGTAACTGTCACCACAATGCAGCTAAAGCTGGACTAATAATTAAACAAACGCACACCGACTATCCTGCCAAAGTTGATCTTGTTGTGGGTTATTGCTGTACTGAGTCTGATTTTTATGGGGGTTGTGGACGCGCGTTCAGCTAGCCGCGCTTAAAAGGTTACAAAAAGGCTACAAAATAGCCAACTTTTAACCCTTAGCCTTAATTTCAATCAAACAGTCGCACAAAAACAATCATTTGTGTGACGCGGTCTACACTTTTCAATTCCCTTACGCTATTATCGATAACAATTTATAAACCAAGGATGCTGCATTTAATCGTGAGCGAAGCAAAGGACCTATCTCAAACCAAGGCTAACGCCATGGCATTGAGTTGCTCATTGATAACGAAGCCGCTTTATATTGGCGTATTAAATTATTCGCGTTTTAAACGCGACCGCCACTTCTCTTCTTTATGTGATCTACCTCTACACTGGAGTCTCTTATGTTAAGACGTACCAAGATAGTTACTACCCTGGGCCCGGCGACTGATCGCGACAATAATCTCGAAGGCATTATTAAAGCCGGCGCCAACGTGGTGCGTATGAACTTTTCTCACGGCACCGCCGAAGATCATATGAACCGCGCTAATCAAGTACGTGAAATCGCCAAGAGACTGGGCGTGCACGTGGCGATTCTGGGTGACCTGCAAGGCCCTAAGATCCGCGTTTCTACCTTTAAAGATAAAAAAATCCACTTAAATCTGGGCGACAAGTTTATTTTGGACGCAGACCTTGGCTTAGGCTTAGGCGATGAGACTCAAGTTGGTATCGATTATAAAGACCTGCCACGCGACGTTAAAATTGACGACGTGTTATTGCTGGACGATGGCCGCGTACAACTGCGCGTTGACAGCGTAGAAGGCAACAAAGTATTTACGATCGTGACCGTTGCTGGCCCGCTGTCTAACAACAAAGGCATCAACAAGAAAGGCGGCGGTTTATCTGCTCCTGCGCTGACTGATAAAGACCGCGAAGACATCATTACTGCGGCTAAAATCGGCGTAGATTACTTAGCCGTGTCTTTCCCACGTACTGGCGAAGACATGCGCATTGCCCGTGAATTGGCTCGCGCCGCTGGCAGTAACGCTAAAATGGTCGCTAAAGTTGAGCGTGCTGAAGCCGTTGCCTCTGACGCTGCTATGGAAGATGTAATCTTAGCATCAGACGTAGTCATGGTTGCTCGTGGTGACTTGGGTGTGGAAATTGGTGACTCTGAGCTGGTTGGTGTACAGAAGAAGTTGATCCGTGCTTCACGTCGCTTAAACCGCGTCGTGATTACTGCAACTCAGATGATGGAATCTATGATTTCAGCGCCATTGCCAACGCGTGCCGAAGTCATGGACGTGGCCAACGCGGTACTGGATGGTACCGATGCGGTAATGCTGTCTGCTGAAACTGCAGCCGGTGACTTCCCAATTGAAACCGTTAAAGCCATGGCTGAAGTATGTTTAGGCGCTGAGAAGCACCCAAGCATCAACGTTTCTAATCACCGCATGAACTTCACGTTCACCTCGGTTGAAGAAACCATTGCTATGTCTACCATGTATGCGGCTAACCACTTGCAAGGCGTTAAAGCCATCGTTGCCTTAACTCATTCAGGTACTACTCCGTTACTGCTGTCTCGCATCAGTTCTGGCCTGCCAATCTTCTCCATGTCTGGCGAAGACAAGACACTGGCGTGGAGCAGCATGTACCGCGGCGTAACACCTGTGTACTTCAAGCATGACGTTGCTTTAAACAACGCCCAAGTGAGCCGTGAAGCGCTGGCCACCTTGAAGAAAGCCGGTTACGTGAACAGCGGTGACTTAGTGCTGCTGACCCATGGCGATACCATGGAAGTGATTGGTAGCACCAATACCTGTAAAATTCTGACTGTTGAGTAAGCGTAAACTTTAAGCGAATCAATAGTTAGTAAAAAGCCGCTCCATATAGAGCGGCTTTTTTGATCGTGCTAGAAAACTTATTCGTGTGCTTCATCTGTTTTCAACGTGATTTACGCCTTCGGCGTAATGCGAGAACAAGTGTTCGCCTACAAAAAATGAAACCCCGAACCTGACCGTTCGGGACTTGTTTAGCTTGATGCTCTGCGTTTATCTCTAAGCCGTCTTCCTGACGCACGTCAGGATCTCGTTCTGAGTCTTTAACGCGCAGCGTAAAACGGTTCGCTGAAATTAACGCCTTACGCCTTTCTCCTCACGCTTCACCCCTCACAATCAGCTTACAACTCCCCCGGCTTAAAGCTGTCTACGGCGATGGCGACTTGGCGCAGTGCGTCTGCGTGCTGCAAGAGAGCAATATCGGCATCATCGATAAGATTGTGTTCTTTCGCTTGGGCCAGTAACGCGTTAAACGGTAGCTTACGGGCCAAAGTGCCGGCTTTTTGGGCGGCGCGCAGTTTTTTCTCAAGATCTTGCACACCGACCATGGCTAAAAATGCCGCTTCTACTTCACCGAGTCCAGGCGTGTCACCATCAGGCACATAACAAAGCGAGGTTAAGCGCTGGCGAACACTGGAGTTCGGCGTCATTAACAGCTCGCTAATGGCTTGAGCGTACTTATCCAGGGGCTTTTTATAATGATTACCAAACGGGAAAATCAAGGCTTTAAGTGTGCCAGCCACCACACGATTGGGGAAGTTATCAAAGAAGCCGTCTAGCGCTTCGCCGATCAAATGTAAATTACGACTGAGCGCATAATGTACGAAGGGCAGCTCGTCACTGGGGCGGCCATTGTCTTCAAAAAACTTCAAAGTGGCGCTGCCCAAGTACAAATGACTTAACACATCCCCAAGGCGCGCCGAGATCATCTCTTTACGCTTGAGGTCTCCGCCCAAGATCAGCATCGACATATCCGCACACAAAGCCAAAGCCTTACTCATGCGCGACAGCTGACGATAATAGACCGCCGTGGCACCCGTTACCGGTGAGCGATTTAAGCGCCCGCCCGTTAAGCCCTGCCCCAACGCACCGAATACGTTACCCATAGCAAAACCAATGTGCTTAAACAATAACTTGTCGAACTCATCCAAGCCCGCTTGCTCATCAGGATTGGCCGCCGCTTGTAATTCTTGCAGCACATAAGGGTGACAGCGAGTGGCCCCTTGTCCAAAAATCATCAAATTACGAGTTAAAATATTGGCCCCTTCCACGGTAATGGCCACCGGAATGCCCATATAGTTGTGCGCCAAGTAGTTTTTAGGCCCCATCTGAATGCCTTTTCCCGCGTGCACATCCATGGCGTGATCGAGCACGGTGCGCGCCATTTCCGTCATATGATACTTAGAGATAGCGGTAATAATGGCCGGGCTTTCTTTTAAATCCAATGCTTTAGCCGTGAGACGACGCGTGGCTTCTAACTGATAGGTTAGCCCGCCAATGCTGCCCAGTGCTTCTTGTACCCCTTCGAACTTGCCAATAGAAAGTCCAAACTGCTTGCGCACATAGGCATAAGCACTGGTACTGAGTACCGATAAATGACCACTGGCGGTGCCCAGTGCAGGCAACGAAATACCGCGACCTGCGGATAAACACTCCACCAACATGCGCCAACCTCGGCCGGCAAACTCAGGCCCGCCAATGATCCAATCCAACGGAATAAACACATTTTTCCCGTGGGTGGTGCCATTTAAAAAGGCCAAGCCCATCGGAAAATGGCGGTCGCCAAGCTCCACGCCCCCATGACTGGTGGGGATTAGCGCACAAGTAATGCCGGGCGCTGGGTTATCGCTGAGTAGGCGGTCTGGATCAAAGAGCTTAAACGCCAAGCCTAATACCGTGGCTCTGGGCGCCAGCGTAATGTAGCGTTTATCCCAATTAAGGCGCACGCCGAGCACTTCTTGGCCGTCAAACTCGCCTTTACACACCACGCCTGAATCAGGGATCGCGCCGGCATCTGAGCCCGCTTCAGGCCCGGTTAGTGCAAAACACGGCACTTCTTCGCCCTTGGCTAAGCCCGGCAGCCAGCGGTCTTTTTGCGCCTGGGTACCGTAGTGCATCAGTAGCTCGCCGGGGCCCAAAGAGTTAGGCACCATCACAGTTACGGCCGCACTCACACTGCGCGAGGCAATGCGCGCCACTATGGTGGAATTGGCATAGGCGGAAAAATCACGGCCGCCGTATTCTTTAGGGATAATCAGCGAAAAGAAGCCGTGGTGTTTAATGTAATCCCACACCGGCTCTGGTAACTCACGATCCTCATTAACGATTTTATGATCATCGAGCATGCCAAGCAGGGTTGCCACCTCATTATCGAGAAAGTGCTGCTCTTCATCACTTAAGCGTGAGGGGCCGTAGGCCAATAGCTGAGACCAATTCGGCTTACCACTAAATAACTGACCGTCCCACCATACCGAGCCCGCTTCCATGGCTTCTTGCTCCGTCACTGACAGCGGCGGTAAGATTTTTTTAAAGGTGGCAAAGGCCGGGCCACTGATCCACTTTTTACGTAAACTCATGTTCCACTCCTTATTGCCCACTCAGCTGTGCAAGTGGACATTCAATTAGGTCAGACAGTCAGTTATGTAATTTGGCTGCTAGGCAACTTGGCAACTTGGCAACTAAAAAAGTTATCTGCTAGGCAATTTATCTACTAAACCAGAGTTTCGGCGCCCACACCACTGGCCAGATACGGGATCAATCGGCGTACCAGTCCTTCCACGTCTATCTCTTCATTAAAATCATTTTTCGCAATGTCGCGCAGCGCCTCACTCGAGGCCATGGTGAATACCACTGTGCCTAAGGTAAAATGCAGTCGCCAAAAAACTTCAGCTTTAGAGAGATGAGGCGCGGCCTTTTGAATAGCTTGGGTAAAGTGCGCTAATACTTCGCCATAATGATTAACGATAAACCAGCGTAAAAAGCCTTGGTTATCAATATAACCGCGGCCTAGCAGCTGTAAGAAAAGCTCGGGCCCTTGACGTCTCACACTGCTCAAGCTTAACAAGGGTGCTACAAAACACTCAAACACTTGCGGTAAGGTTAACGTCGGCTGACTTAACAGCTGACTTAATTCTGCATCCACCTTGGGCATAAACAGCGCCAAGTAGCGATTCATCACGGCTTTGATCAAGTCTTTTTTTGAGCCGAAGTGATAATTAACCGACGCCAAGTTTACCCCTGCCGTGCTGGTAATTTGGCGCAACGAAGTGTCGTTAAATCCCAGCTCGGCAAACAGCAGCTCGGCGGTGTTCAGAATTTTTTGTTTGGTCTCAAGTTTGGCCACAGGCACCTCGTATTAAACATCTGTTTAAAATTTACGTTTCAACACCCATTACTGTCAAGTAAAAAGCCGTTTTGTGCCTCATTGAGAGAAAGTTAAGATTAATAGTGTGAAGGCGGGAACCTTTTCCCTATTGTTGCCTCCAATGTAATGCCACTGTAATTAAGTACTAAAGTCTTCGCCCAGCTCAGCTGGGCCTTTTTTTGCCTAAATTTAATAGCCAGTGAAGGATGAAGGGAAGACTAGCTTGTCCGCTTCACTCTTTACCCCTTACACTTCACGCTATTTAAAATGGGAATGAACAATGAGCTTGAATGAGGCACCGGAGGAGGTCACGCTGGCCGTAGACTTGATTGAACTATTAGAAGTAAATCAGGTGGCACCTGAGCTGGCAGTGAAAGCGCTACGGCTAGTGACCGCTGATTTTGAGCGTAAGTTGGCGGCTAAACCAAGTGAAGGGTGAATGGTAAGGCGTGAGGGGCAAGACACAGCTCCGTGCCGGTTGTCGCTATTAGTTAGATCGCTAGATCTAAAAACCCCCGAGCTGCATGCAACTCGGGGGTTTATTGTTAACGCAAAGCCGTATTTAACGCCTCACCATTTACGCCTCACACCTCACGGTACTTATTATTTACCGCGGCCTAAAGGGCCAGATCTTAGCGCTCTTCTTCAAGGTAGGTATAACCTTCAAGACCGGCGGTGAGTTCGGCCAGCATCATGGTGCGTGTTTCTTCATCCAGATGCGGCTGGCTCAGCAAGGTTTCGTAGCGGGCGGTGATCACAGAGGGGTCTATGTCCACGTAACGCAGCATATCGGCCACGGTACTGCCGGCTTTCACATCACTGATGATGGTCTTGCCATGGGCATCTACGGACACTTCTGCGCTGTGAGTATCGCCAAATAAGTTATGCATATCGCCCAAAATTTCTTGATAGGCTCCCACTAAGAAAAAGCCCAAATATTGCGGCTGACCCGGCACAAACTCAGGCATCGGCAGTGTAGTTTCTACGCCTTGGCCGTCTACGTATTGATCGATGGCACCGTCTGAATCACAGGTGATATCTAACACTACCACACGACGCGTCGGCTCTCTATCTAAGCCATCGAGCGGCAATACTGGGAATATTTGGTCAATACCCCAGGCATCCGGCAAGGATTGAAACAAAGAGAAGTTGACGAAACATTTATCAGCGAGCTTCTCATTCAGCTCATCAATAATCGGACGGTGCGAACGGTTCGCAGGGCTCAGCTCCGTCTTAATGCCAAGGCAAATATTTAAATGCATCTCTTCGGCCCAGGCTCTGTCTTCTAGCGTGATCAGGCCCATATTGTATTGCTGATGCACATCCGCAAGCTCAGCCACCGTATCGTGGTAAATTTCCAGCAAAGGCGGGTCGACTCGACATAAGCCTTCCCAGGTTTCCCAAATATTATGCAACAGCATGGCCGCATCCGCATCCGGCGCCTTAGGCGTTTGCGGCTTGGCGGACTCTATACTGATCACATCCGAGATTAACACCGCATGGTGCGCGGTAATGGCGCGCCCAGACTCACTGATGATCAACGGGTGAGGCAAGTCATATTCACGACACACATCGCCAATGCCCCACACCACGTTGTTGGCATATTCACGCATACTGTAGTTCGCTGAGCAGGAGCTTTGTGAACGCGTGCCTTCATAGTCCACGCCCAAGCCACCGCCCACATCCACGATATGAATGGGCACGTTTAAGCGACGCAATTCACCGTAAAAGCGGCCGCATTCGCGCACGCCTTTTTGAATATCACGAATATTGGCGATTTGTGAGCCCAAGTGGAAGTGCAACAATTGCAGCCAATGTAAACAATCTGCATCACGAAGCTGCTTGACCAAACCCAGCACGTGTGCAGCACTTAAGCCAAACTTCGACTTTTCACCGCCGCTCGACTGCCACTTACCGGCACTTTGTGACGCTAAGCGCGCGCGCACACCCAAGCGAGGTTCCACATCGATACGCTTGGCTTCTTCGATCACCATGGCGAGCTCAGACAACTTCTCGATCACGATATAGACCTGATGGCCCATTTTGGTGCCAAGCAGCGCCAAGCGAATATATTCTTTGTCTTTATAGCCATTACAGACAATCACCGACTCAGTCTCGTGACTGTGCGCCAGTACTGCCAACAATTCTGGCTTAGATCCGGCTTCTAATCCTAAGCGCGGCTTGTCTTTGTAGGCCTTGGTCACCGCATCCAGCACGCCGCGCTGTTGGTTAACCTTAATCGGATATACGGTGAGGTAATCGCCCTCATAACCGTAATCGGCGATGGCGGCATTAAAGGCATTAAACAGCGCATCGATGCGGCTTTTAATAATATCGGGAAAGCGTAATAGCACAGGCGTGGCGTAACCTTCAGCCTTGAGCTCAGCTATCACATCGGCCAGCACGACTTTGGCATCTGGACGAGACTTATCAGGGGTAACCACCACCTGGCCTTGCTCATCAAGATGAAAGAAACCATCACCCCAATAAGGCAGGTTGTACACTTTTAGCGCGTCATTTGCGGACCAGTCGGCCATATTCTTTGTCCCCTTTTTTGGGTCAGGGTATAGTGAACCGGATCTTGGAGTGATCCGGTACGATAAGATTGTGACGCTTAACAACAGCAAGCGTTCCGTTTAACAGCCGCAGGGTGGTAACGAGCACTCACCACTCAAGGCCATGCGGCAAACAGAGACAGTAAAGTTTACACATCGCCAAGGACGCTGACCAGTCATGCGCTTATTGATGACGTGATTTTACAGTCCGGTTCGCAAAGCCGCCATTCATTGAGCGGTATTTGCTGTTCACTCCCAAAGGGGCTGATATATCAATTTTGAAAGGTATTTTGCTCTGCAAAACCGGCCGGCTAAAGCGGCCTCTACCACAGACCGCTCCCCAAAAGGGTCGGATTAAAGCTTGCGCTCGCTGTGCCCTAAATCGCGCTGGGGTGCTATGTGGTCGCGCAGTCGCTGCTTAATTTCTTTCGCTTCCGGAAAGCCTTCATCAAGCACACGACACCAAATCAGCTGGCCATCCACTAAGATTTGAAACTGGCCTTTTTCACCGGGTATTAAGGCCACCTCGCCAACTTCATCAGTAAAGGTCGACAATATTTCTTGTGCCAGCCACGCCGAGCGCAGTAGCCAACGGCATAAAGAGCAATAGCGAATTTCAACTCTTGGCTTCATGATGTTTCCCTTTGAAAACGGCCGTGCGCCTTACGCTGTAAGTTCAACATTAACTGCGAGATCCTGACTTTCGTCAGGAAGACGGCTTAAAGACGGTGTTCTTTTTGACTTACGGCGTACAGCGTATAGCTTACCGCTTCCCCAAGGGGTTAGCGCACTATGCCACTCAAAAACTCGTGGCGAGTTTCGGCGCGGCTCTTAAAAATACCGCCCAGCGAGGTGGTAGTAGTGCTACTGGTAGCGTCCATTACGCCGCGCGCCTTCACACAATAGTGGGTGGCGCTAATGCTCACGGCTACATCATCAGACTCAAGCAAGGTTTGCAGCGCCACTAATATCTGTTGCGTCAGGCGCTCTTGTACCTGCGGCCGGCGAGCAAAAAACTGCACGATGCGGTTGATCTTCGACAAGCCGATCACCTTGCTGCGCGGGATATAGGCCACGGTGGCCTTGCCATCTATAGTTACAAAATGATGTTCACAGGTGCTGGTCAAGGTAATGTCGCGCACCTGCACCATTTCATCGACTTTCATCTTATTGTCGATCATGGTGATTTTAGGGAAGTAGCTATAATCTAAACCAGAAAAGATTTCGCGCACATACATCTTAGCGATGCGCTGTGGAGTGTCGGCTAGACTGTCATCAGCTAAATCTAACCCCAGCACGTCCATCATTTCGGTCATTAATTCCGTAATACGGGCTTGTTTATCGTCCGCGGTCAGGTTATTACCTTTCATCGGTGTTTCTAAACCACGTTCTTCGAGGGCGGATCGCACCCGAATAGCGGCATCGCTCAAAGCAGTCATGGTAGTCTCCGGGGAGCAATCAATTAAGAGTTAGGCTGGCAGAATGGTAGTGCATTTACCGCTCAGAGTGAATGCTTGATTTTGGGCGCAATGGCGCTAAGGGCGTGACAAATTATTTTAAACTGAAACAATGCCCTATTGAAATCCAAAACAAGCGTCTATTTTACAGACCAAATAAGGGCTTACTTTACCCCATTTAATGGCCTTAATGTTTTATCTCCTGTTTGCCGCATGTCCTTACTAAAGGGAAGCTTTATATGACAACTATCGATCACTGTAATCAACCGGGTTTGCGCCCCTACCTTGATGCCAAGCAAGAGATGCTCAATCAGTTAGATAAGGTGAGCAAGTGCGAACTGGTCGGTCTTGAACAGCTATTAAATCGTATTTTAGCTGACGATATTCACTCCCCTATTGATGTGCCCTCCTTTGCCAACTCGGCCATGGACGGTTATGCCCTTAGCGCCAACACTGTAGTCGCTGACACACCTTTAACCCTGATTGGCACCAGCCTTGCGGGTCATCCTTTTACCGGCCGCGTGGCCGCGGGTGAATGCGTGCGCATCATGACTGGAGCCGCACTGCCACTGGGGGCTGACTCTGTGGTGATGCAAGAAAATTGCGACCTTGATGCACATTTAGTGTCTGTGTCTGGCACTGTCACGCCGGGGCAAAACGTGCGTTTTCCGGCTGAAGACTTAGCCCAAGGCGAACTGGTATTTAGCGCCGGCACGCGCATTAACGCCCGCGTATTGGCGGTATTGTCGTCGCTGGGACTTGAGCAGTTATATGTCTATCGCCCATTAACCGTGGCCTTGCTCTCTACCGGCGATGAGCTAAAAACCCCTGGGCAATTACTTGGTCCGGGTGATATTTACGACTCCAATCGCATCGCCCTGCGTGCCATGCTGAAGAGCTTAGACATTAAGGTCATCGATTACGGCATTATCAAAGACGATCCTGAGCTTATTCGCCAAGCGCTGGTAAAAGCCGCAACTGAAGCGGACGCCATTATTACCTCAGGCGGCGTATCTGTGGGGGATGCTGACTACATCAAGCAGATATTAGAAGAAGTAGGTCGTATTGGCTTTTGGAAGCTGGCCATAAAGCCTGGCAAACCCTTTGCATTTGGCCACATTAACGACTGCCCCTTCTTTGGTTTACCGGGCAATCCGGTCTCTGCCGCCGTCACCTTTCATTTATTAGTGCGCCCAGCTCTGGCAAAGCTTGCCGGTGAAACCTTGGCCGCACCTGTAACCTTGCAAGCCAAGACACTGATGGCGTTTAAGAAAAGCCCGGGCCGTATGGACTTTCAACGCGCCATTGTCAGCACTCAAGCCGATGGCAGCTTAGGCGTGATCGCCGCCGGCGCCCAAAGCTCAGGGGTATTTAGCGCCATGGCCCAGGCCAACTGCTTATTGCGCCTTGAACAAGACCGCGGCGACGTAGCCGAGGGCGAACTCGTCACCCTAGAGCTGATTGATGGTTTGTATTGGTAAAAGCAGTGCCGAGCGCCAAACCACAAATAAATACAACTATTTATTAAGTTTGGCGCTCGGTGCTCGACGCTATATTGTAGGCGCCAATTTATTCGGCGCGGTTTGGTGTTATCGGCAACAAGATAGTGTTATTCAAAAGCCAAACCGTGGCGAACAAGTTGCCACACTACAAAACACCTGCCTCTTGTAAGCTCGGCGCTGGGTGCTCGACGCTATATTGTAGGCGCCAATTTATTCGGCGCGGTTTGGTGTTATCGGTCACAAGATAGTGTTACTCAAAAGCCAAACCGTGGCGAAACAAGTGGCCACACTACAAAAAACCGGCTTCTTGCTTAGCTCGACGCTATATTGTAGGCGCCAATTTATTCGGCGCGGTTTGGTGTTATCGGTAACAAGATAGTGTTACTCAAAAGCCAAACCGTGGCGGAACAAGTGGCCACACTACAAAACACCGGCTTCTTGCTTAGCTTGGCGCTATCGTTAAACCCCCCGCTCGTTATTCCAGATCAACACATGCAATTGCGGCAACACGCGGGCGTTAAACCAGCGGTCTGCCGTTACCTTGTCTACCAGCCAGCGTAAGCGGGCGTTTAAGCTTTCAATATCGGTTTCCATGTCCGGTTGCTCAGGCGTGGCCGGTGCTAAATTACAGGGCTGCAAGGTCAGCGACAGTTGCGGATAGCGAGCGGCGAACTCTTTAGCCCACTGATAATCTGCGTCATCGCTAATCACCAACTTTAAGCTTACTTGGGTGCGCTCACCCGCAGCAGCCAAGCACTCGGCAAAGCGTGCACGGTTAAATGACATGCCTGAGGAAGGCGGTTTAGGGCTCAATGTTAAGTTATCCAACAACCCAAACCAGTGCTGCGCCTTGCTGCCTTGGGTTTCAATGGCAAAGGTATAGCCTTGCTGTTGGCCAAGCTGGATAAGCTCGCCTAAGGGTTGCAACGCTGGATTACCGCCTGACAGCGTCACTAATAGCGGCTGATTGCCACTCAAACGTGCAATCTCTGCCATCACCGCTTGCGCGCTCATCAGTGCCCAATCGGCCTTAAAACGCGGCTCTACTGCATATAAGGTGTCGCACCAACTACAGCGAAAATCACAGCCGCCGGTACGTACAAATACCGTAGGTACGCCGATTAAGGCGCCCTCGCCTTGAATAGTGGGCCCAAATATTTCGCTGATGGCAATTAACGGCGGCGTGCCGCTATCTTGGCCGGTATAGCTGTCTTGGTCGGTACTGCTATCTTGATTGATAGTGGTCGTTAGACTGGTCACCTTGCTCATGGTCGATACTCCGCCCAGGTTTTGGGCGTTTCCGATACCAGTACCGCACTCACCTCGGGCCAACAGCCACGCGCCCAATCAAACAAGTGGCGAGCCAAGCGCTCGGCCGTGGTGCACTCGTCACCTAATACCTCGTTCAGGTGGCGGTGATCAAAAGTGTCATCGAGGTAGTCTTTAAAGGCTTTTAGCTCATGATAATCACGCACAAAACCAAACTCATTGAGCGTCTCACTGCAAAGTTCAATCACCACTATATAGTTATGGCCGTGCAGGCGCGCACAAGGGTGACCGTCTGGCATCTGCTTAAGCTGATGGGAAGCCGAAAAGTGAAACTCTTTTTTAATGCGATACATTAGTCATCCGCCTTAGCCACGTTAGCCACGTTAGCCACGTTAGCCACGGCACTTTGCCAAAATTGGGTGTCGAGATAAGGCGTGGGATCTATAATACCGGCCAAGGTCATGGCCTCAATGCGCTCCACACAAGTGCCACAACGGCCACAATGCAGCTCGCCGCCTTCGTAGCAAGACCAAGTATCGGCAATCGGCACATTAAAACGCGCCGCATCTCGGGCAATTTCGGTTTTATCGCTGTGTACATAAGGGGCAAACAAGCCCACCTCGGCCACGCCGTCCAGCGCTTGGGCCTGCATCTTCGCAAACAGACGAATAAAGTCGGGTCGACAATCCGGATAGATAAAGTGATCGCCGCCGTGCACCGCCAGCGCTACTGTATCTAAGCCACGGCTGGCCGCCACGCCAAAGGCGATGGTCAACATAATGGCATTACGATTGGGCACCACGGTCAGCTTCATGTTTTCTTCGCTGTAGTGACCGTGCGGAACATCAATGTCGTCGGTGAGTGCGGAGGATAATTGGCGGCCAATATGACCGATATCCATCACCAAATGGGGCACTTTTAATTGTTGGGCACACAGGCGTGCGGCATCAATTTCTTTTTTATGGCGCTGGCCATAATCGAAGGTCAGTAAGGCACTTAAGGCGCCTTCACTGGCCAAACGATAGGCAAGCGTGACGGAGTCAAATCCGCCGGAGCAGATCAGTAGTGTATTCATCAAATTGTGTCCTTGTTTTTTCCGGGTAGGCTGCGACCGGCATACATAAAATCAGTGTTTTTAACGAGTGTTCTTTGAAATCAGTGCTATTAAAGCGAGGCTATTCTAGCGCTCAGGCGCGCCAGCGCAAATAAAAAGGGCGCACTGGGCGCCCTTTGTTGCATTTTAATACAGTATTAGGAGCTTACTTGTTGGCGTGCTCGGCCAAATACAACCAAGTATCGATCACCGTATCTGGGTTCAGCGAGACAGAGTCTATACCCTGCTCCACCAGCCAAGCGGCAAAATCTTTATGATCTGACGGTCCTTGGCCACAAATACCTACGTATTTTCCGGCCTTGTGCGCCGCTTTAATCGCCATCGACAACAGCGCTTTAACCGCTTCGTCGCGCTCATCAAAGGATGCCGCTACGAGTCCAGAGTCTCTGTCTAAGCCCAGCGCCAGCTGTGTCATGTCGTTGGAGCCAATCGAGAAACCATCGAAATACGCCAAAAACTTATCAGCTAACAGCGCGTTAGACGGCAATTCGCACATCATAATGACTTTAAGACCCGCTTCACCACGCTTGAGGCCGTTCTCCGCCAAAATATCAATCACAGAGGCCGCTTCGCTTAAGGTGCGCACGAAGGGGATCATGATCTCTACGTTGGTTAAGCCCATGTCGTTGCGCACCCGTTTCATGGCTTCGCATTCCATGGCAAAGCAGTCACGAAAATCTTCAGAGATATAGCGCGACGCACCGCGAAAGCCCAACATAGGGTTTTCTTCATCCGGTTCGTAGGCATCACCGCCCAACAGGTTGGCGTATTCGTTAGACTTAAAGTCCGACATGCGCACTATCACCCGCTCCGGCCAAAAGGCTGAGGCCAAAGTGGCAATGCCTTCGGTCAGTTTGGCGACGAAGAACTCACGGGGATTATCGTAACCGGCAATAATATCGTCAATCTGCTGCTGCAGTTTCGGGCTTTCTTGCTCGTAATTAAGCAACGCCTTAGGATGCACGCCTATCATGCGGTTAATAATAAATTCCAACCGCGCCAAGCCCACGCCCGCATTAGGCAATTGCGCAAAGTCAAAGGCGCGGTCTGGATTACCCACGTTCATCATCACCTTTACCGGTGACGGTGGCATAGCGCCGACTTCTGAGATGTTAACCTTGAAATCAAGCTGGCCCTGATACACAAAGCCGGTATCGCCCTCGGCACAGGACACGGTAATCTCTTGGCCCTCGGCAATGCGCTTAGTGGCATCACCACAACCCACTACCGCAGGAATACCTAACTCACGAGCAATAATGGCCGCGTGACAAGTGCGCCCGCCTCTATTGGTGACGATGGCCGAGGCGCGCTTCATGATGGGCTCCCAATCTGGGTCCGTCATGTCGGTAACTAATACGTCACCGGGCTTCACTTCATCCATCTGTGCCAGTGACGAAATCACCTTGGCCGGACCGGCACCAATTTTATGACCAATGGCACGGCCTTCGACGATGACTTCGCCTTGCTCACTCAGCGCAAAGCGCTCTAATACATTGCTATCTTGGCGGCTGCGTACGGTTTCGGGACGCGCTTGTACTATGTACAACTGGCCATCTAGGCCGTCTTTCGCCCATTCGATGTCCATAGGTCGACCGTAATGCTGCTCAATGATCACCGCTTGCTTGGCCAACTCCATCACTTCAAAATCGGTTAAGGAGAACTGATTGCGCTCTTCTTTGCTAGTTTCTTTAATGTCCACTTGCTGGCCTAAGTCTTTGCCGTCTGCATAAATCATTTTTTGCAGCTTAGAGCCCAAGGTTTTGCGCACTACAGCGGGGCGACCAGCTTTAAGGGTAGGTTTGTGCACGTAAAATTCATCGGGGTTTACCGCACCCTGCACTATCATTTCGCCCAAACCGGTAGATGAAGTGATAAACACCACTTGATCGAAGCCCGACTCGGTATCAATAGTAAACATCACACCGGACGCTGCTATGTCTGAGCGCACCATGCGCTGCACACCGGCAGATAAGGCCACCCCTTTATGCTCGTAGCCTTGATGCACGCGATAAGAAATAGCACGGTCATTAAACAGTGAAGCAAACACGTGCTTAATGGACTCCATGACTGAGTCTAAGCCGCGTACGTTTAAGAAGGTTTCTTGTTGGCCGGCAAAGGAGGCGTCCGGCATGTCTTCGGCCGTGGCTGAAGAGCGCACTGCAAACGAAGCTTCGTCGCCCGCCTTGCCGGTCAGCTTAGAGTAAGCCTCGGCAATCGCTTGCTCAAGTGCGGGTTGAAATGGAGTGTCGATGATCCATTGGCGAATACTTTGCCCCGCCTGACCAAGAGCGGCGATATTGTCCACATCTAGGGTATCGAGCAGGTCATGAATTTTAGCGTTAAGGCCACTTTGCTCTAAAAACTCGTTAAAGGCGTAAGCGGTGGTTGCAAAGCCACCTGGAACAGAAACACCGGCACCGGCTAATTGACTGATCATCTCGCCTAATGAGGCATTCTTGCCTCCCACTCGGTCCACATCGTGCATTCCGAGCTGTTCGTACCAAATTACATATTCCACCACGGTTACGTCTCCAACAAAAATGTACTTGAGTTATGAAAGTTATTAAGTATGCGGGTAATAGTGTTGATTGAGTACCTTAAGTTACATGACAGTTACCTGTCTTCTTGCATCACTAGTTACATAACTAGTTGCATGACTGGCTAGGCCTCACCTTGGAATGATTCTACAATGGCTGTGAAATGCAGGTAAACGCCTATCCTTTGGCAAACTACAAAAATGAGACCTGGAGGCCTAATGCACACAGTTTTTTATGTTTCTGATGGGACGGCGATCACAGCCGAAGTTTTTGGTCATGCGGTACTCAGTCAGTTTCCGCTGCCCTTTGAGCAAGTCACCATGCCTTTTGTCGGTGATACAGACAAAGCACAAGCGGTGAAAGCCAAAATTGATGCCTGCTTTACAGAAAGTGGTAAGCGTCCATTAGTGTTTCACACTATAGTGGACACACAATTACGTAACATTATCACCAGTAGCGAGGCCAAATGTTACGATTTTCTTAACACTTTTGTAGCGCCGATAGAACAACAACTGGGTATAAAAGCCGACCCGCGGGTGCATCGCACCCACGGCATGGACAATAAAAAACACTATGATACCCGCATTGACGCGGTGAACTATGCACTAGAAAACGACGATGGCATGACCACCAAAGCTTATGATGAAGCGGATATTATTTTGGTTGGCGTGTCCCGCTGTGGCAAAACGCCCACCAGTTTGTATCTTGCTTTGCAGTTTGGGATCCGGGTCGCGAACTATCCGTTTATTGATCAAGATATGGAGCAAATGGCGCTACCCAAAGCGCTGAAGGCTAATAGACACAAGCTATTTGGCCTCACTATAGACCCGCAGCGCCTACAAGAAATACGCCAACGACGCATGGCCGACAGCCGCTACTCCGCCGCTGCCCAATGCCGCTACGAGCTTAACCAAGTAGAACGACTGTTTCGCATGGAAGCCATTCCTTTTATCGACACCACTTATCATTCGGTCGAAGAAATCTCGGTAAAGATTTTGGAACGCGCCGGCATCCGCCGTCGCATCTATTAATTGCACACAAGAAAAACGCACAAAGTTTGCGATCCACCTCGAAACATTGCACACAAAAACAAACAAAATATTGCTTTGATGTTTACAAATATGTATACATTACACCTAGTGTTTAACCAAGCAATCGAACACAACGCAAGTCGCATCACAGTTGTGCGTCTGAATTCTGCCGGATTTGGTGTGTTTTCTTTGTATTTACTGTTTCTTCACTGTGGCAGTGCATACAAAGTTAACTGGTTCACTAGGGATTCCGGTTACCAATGTCATTACTGGTGGTTGTTGTTACGTTGTCGCATTCGTGCACAACAAGCTTCACCCCCACTTGAGCAAAACTCAGGGACTTAACGCAATGAAACATAGTCAAAGCAAGTCAATATTTGATTTTTACGGCAAGCCAGGTTTTGGCAAAGCACTGCCACTGTCACTGCAGCACATCTTAGCCATGATCATGGGTGCCGTTACGCCGCCTATTATCGTTGCTAAAGCTGTAGGTTTGAGTGCACCAGATGCAGCATTGCTAATCCAAGTAGCTTTGTTCTTCTCTGGTCTATCAACTTTGTTACAGCTTTACCCTATCGGTTCTATTGGCGCACGTATGCCGGTTATCTTCGGTGTAGGCTTCGCCTATATGCCGACATTGTTAGCGATTGCTAACACTGTTGATGCTAACGGCGATAAGATGTATGGCGTAGATGCCATCATGGGCGCCCAGGTCATTGGGGGTGTCGCCATGATCATCGTGGGTCTGTTCATTAAGCATATTCGCCATTTGTTCCCACCAGTAGTGGCCGGTACCGTAGTATTGGTAATTGGTTTGTCTCTGTACCACGTTGCTATTAACTACATGGCCGGTGGCTTCGGCTCTCCAGGCTACGGCAGTGGTGAAAACTGGTTAGTAGCAGGCTTGACGCTGGTAGTGGTATTAGTCTGCTCGCAGTTTGGTAAAGGCTATTTCCGCCTCGCCGCTATCATCATCGGTATTCTTGCAGGTTATGCACTGGGTGCGTTCTTTGGCATGGTGAGCTTAGACAGAGTGGCAAACGCTCAGTGGGCTTCTGTACCTATGCCATTAGCATTCGGTATTAGCTTCCCAATCGGTGCCATCATCCCTATGGTGATTATCTGTATCGTTAACTCGGTACAAACCATTGGTGATTTGTCTGCAACTGCCGTTGGTGGTATGAACCGCGAGCTACAAGACAAAGAAATGTCTGGTGGCTTAGTAGGTAACGGTATCACTACCCTGATTGGTTCTTTCTTCGGTTCACTGCCTACTTCTTCGTTCAGTCAGAACGTGGGTATCGTAGCCATGACCAAAGTAATCAGCCGTTACGTACTGGGTGTTGCTGCAGTGTTCATGGTATTGGCCGGTTTGCTGCCTAAGTTCTCTGCCATCATGCTGACTATCCCGGCTCCTGTAATTGGTGGTGCGACTATTATCGTATTCGGTATGATCACCATGACAGGTATCCAGTTGCTGGTTAAAGACGAGCTGTCTTCACGTAACGTGACTATCGCTGCTTTATCTGTTGCTCTGGCCATGGGTGTAGCTGCTGCTCCTAACGCCGTTGCTCAGTTACCAGCGATGATGAAATCACTGACTAACCCTGTGATCATCGCCGCACTGACCTCTTTCATCTTGAACATGATTCTGCCTAAGAAATCATTGCAAGACGAACAGCGTGAGCGTGAGCAAATTGAAAAAGACATGAACGGTACTTCTACCGATACCGCAAATGCTCAAAAAAAAGTAACGACTGAGGATGTTCGCTAAAAAAGGTATCTTTTAGCTTAATTAACACTCAACACTTTAAAAGCCGGTCATATGACCGGCTTTTTTATGCCTGCAATTGCTCTAAAGACGATACAGAAGACTTTGGCAGATCAGCTTTGCAGCTTGTTTTAAGACCAAAAAATAAAACTCTGGCTCAATACCTTTCACCTAAAACACCTGCCACCTACGAAAGGCACCATGCCAGTAGCCGGCAATTTATTCGCCGGTCCAGCGTAGCTGGATGATTTTAGATCTAAACCTAAAGCCAAATTCCAAACCGTGACCCGTTAGATTTCCAGATTGGTATTAGAAGATTGTTCCCTTTCATCCTTCATCAGGAATCCCACTTTATTTACGCCGAAAAGGCTGTAGTAACAGTTGGAGTAGGCGCTGCTCTGCGGGGGCGCGAAACTGTGTTAAGCCAATGGTCATACCCAGCTGGCCAGCTTTGGGCTGACTCTGATAGGTGCCGAATAATCGATCCCACCAAGGTAAGTTGAAACCAAAGTTGCTGTTGGTCTCATTGGGAATGACCGAATGATGTACACGATGCATATCAGGGGTCACGAGTATGAGTCGCAGCCATCTATCCTGTCGCTGTGGCAGGTTTACATTAGCGTGGTTAAACATGGAGGAGGCATTGAGCAAGACTTCAAACAATAAAACAGCCAGTGCCGGTGCGCCCAATAAGGTGACGGCTGCCAGCTTGAGCAGCATGGACAATAATATTTCTAGCGGATGAAAACGCAAGCCAGTAGTAACATCAAGCTCTACGTCCGCATGGTGCACTCGGTGCAACCGCCACAGCAAGGGCTGCGCATGCAGCAACCGGTGTTGCAAGTAGATCAGTAAGTCGAGAGCCAGTAACGACAACACCACGCTTAGCCACACAGGCACAGGCCAGACATTAAACAGCCCCCAGCCGCGTTCGCTAGCCACTAGGGCTGCCCCCACTGCCGCTAGCGGAAAGAACCAACGCACCAGCAGCGTGTTAATCACCAGCAGTAACAGATTATGCGGCCAGCGCTGGCCGCGAGTTTGAAGCTGTGGCCGACGCGGTGATCGCCACTCCCACAACATCATCATCAGTAATACACCGGCAAAAAAGCCCAGTCGGATCCAGAGTTCAAAATTAAACATCTTGCGTCGCCTGTAGGGAGTGGCGATAAGCTATCGTCTGTCGCCAAGCAGAAGTAAGCCAAAAGAGATCGGCAGGTTCGTCAATGTCTTGCAGCCGCTCGGCCAATGTATAGCGCCTGCCCAGTTGCGTTAGCCGCGCTTGAGTGAGCGCCGCCACTTCAGGGGTGCTCCAAGGTATGTCTGTAAATAAGTAGTCACTAAACTGGCGCAAACCCAGCAGCGCATAACCGCCATCCCAAGTAGGATGCAGCAAGGCATCTTGCGTGCTCAGACGCTGGGCGGCACGACGTAATAACTCGGGGGATAATTGCGGACAGTCGGTACCCACTAGCAATACCTGCTGCTGAGCTTGAGGTTCGAGCTCGGCCCTATTTGTTAAGGAATAGCCAGATAAAGCATTGCCAGATAAGGCTCGGCGAGCGGCGCGGGCCATGCGAGATCCTAGATCTCCCTCGCCTTGGCTGCTGAGTATAAGCTGCGGTGGCAGTAACACCTGAGCCCACTCGGGAGCATCAGCGGCTGGGCTCATGCACAGCTCAACGGGGCCTATATCGGCGGTTAGGCACGCCTCTAGCGTACTGGACAACATGTGACGGGCAAGCATTGCCGCCCTCTCGAAACCCAGCGCACCCGCGAGTCGAGTTTTAGCCATGCCTGCTATGGGTGCCTTGGCAAACACAATAATACGGGTGCTCAACGATACCTCCTGGCTAATTGACTCGGGCACTCGCCGCACCAGTAAGCAAAGCGCAATCGCCACATGAGCCAAATGGTGCGCCATACGCCGTTTTGTTCCCAACGCCGCCCCGAGGTCTGCACTTTTTGCCGTAAACAAGCCGGCTGGCCCACGCACTTTAGGCGCTGGCTAAGGGCGATATCTTCCATTAAGTCTTGTTCGGGAAAACCACCAACGGCCTTAAACGCGGTGCGGCGCATAAACAGCGCTTGATCGCCGGTAGCAATGCCTGACCAACGAGACCGCCAGTTCATCATAAAACTGATGATTTTTAGCATAGGGTGCTGGCCACTAATGGCCACATCAAATCGCCCCCACTGATGCTGCGCCAATGCCGTACTGATCAGCGACTCAAAATGCGCAGGCAACCGAGTGTCCGCATGCAAAAATAACAGGTACTCACCGTTGGCATATGCGGCGCCTACGTTCATTTGCCGAGCGCGCCCCGCAGTACTACTTAACACTTTAACGTCCTCTTGCAGTGCAATAGCCACCGACTGGTCACTACTGCCGCCATCCACCAAAACCAGCTCGATATTAGACGTCTGATCCGCCAAAGCTGCCAAGGTGCTAGGCAGCGCCTTGGCCTCATTGAGCATGGGAATAATAATGGACAACACTATGAGGCCTTAGGTGCATCGTGTAGCGGGCTACTATCTAAAGCACCACTGCAGCTGCTGCCTTGGCCCGCGGTACAGCCATAGCAATGCTCGGCGACCCTTATCGGCTGGCCGTTTAGCTCACGATGCAGCAGATCGCGCAGATGAGGTCGGTGTTCTTGATCGTTTGCATCGGGCAGCCGCAGCCCTAATTGCTGATTAAAGTCGCAGTCATATAAGTAGCCTTGCCAGTCCACACTAACAAGATTTCGACACATCAAGTTCGCTAGATTATCGGCTGAATAATTGTCTTTTAATAACCGCAGATAATCATGAAACTGCCCCTTGGTGATCAGGTAATCACCAAAGCGTTTAATGGGCATATTGGCCAAGGCAAACAGATGATTAAACCGAATATCAAAATGCGCCAGCAGCTCACGGCGATATGCCGCCTCCAAGCCTTGCTGCTCTGGCGGCAGGGTCGCCCCTTGTGGGTTATAAACCAAATTTAATATCAAGCCAGAATCGGGCTGACCATAACCCAGCTGATTAAGTTGTTGTAATGCGGCAATACTTTTATTAAAGGTGCCCTTACCGCGCTGTTTATCCACATTCTCCAGCTCATAGCACGGCAATGACGCCACCACTTCTACTTGGTGCTCGGCTAAAAAGTCGGCCAAGGTTTCGTGGCCTGGCTCATATAAAATAGTGAGGTTACACCTGTCTATTACATGCACACCCAGCTTGCGCGCGGCAATCACTACCTCGCGAAAGCGCGGGTGCATCTCGGGGGCGCCGCCGGTTAAATCAAGGGTGGTCAGCTTGCGAGCCTGCAACACACGGGGAATTAAATTGAGGTTGGCGTCATCCATCATTTCGGTGCGATGAGGGCCGGCGGCCACATGACAATGCACACATTTCATGTTGCACATATAGCCCAAATTCACCTGCAATGTGTCCAGCGCATTACGTTTGAGGGCCGGAAAGCCCGTTAAGTCGAGTAGAGGTAAAGTGTCTCGCATCATGATTCCTTTCTTTAGGCGAATCGCGGTTGGCGCAACATCACCGATGTTAGCCGCCGTCTTTCTCAACCCTATCTTGTGGTTCCTGCACGGTCGCTGTGGTCTCGGGTCGGTGAGCAAAGCGATGCGCCAATGAGCGAATGATCGGTAACTGCCGTTCAAATTGACGACAACCGTTACACATCACAGTGTGCAGCGCCAAAGAGAGCTGCTCAAATTGGCTTAAGGGGCGTTCTTGACTCTCAGACATTAGCCGAGTGGCTTTGTGACAACTCAACATGGGCAGTCTCCTTGTTGTTGCCAGGTATTTTCTAGGCATTCGCGCAACCGTAACCGTGCTCGATAGAGCAACACATTAAGGTTACTGACCGTTAAATCCAGCTCTAAGCAGATTTCACGGCTTTCTAAACCAATAAATTCGCGCATCATAAAAGTACGGCCCTGATTAGATGGCAGCTTGTCTAAACACAATTCAAACAAGGTCCAAAACTCCTGATCTTCTTGGCTGCTTTCTGGCTCGCTCCATTCCACGGGACGCTCTACTTTGTGCCACATGCCAAACCGGTTAAATAGCTGCTCTTCTAAATGATTGTCGTCATCGGCACCTAAACTGGTGAGCGTAACCAAGCGCTGGTTTTTGCGGATCACATCCACAATTTTGTGCTTAAGAATGGCAAACACCCAGTTTTTATAGGCGGCACGACCTTTAAAGCTATCAGCGTATTTAAATGCACCCAACATGGCCTCCTGCACTGCGTCTTCTGCCAATTGCGCATCTTTTAACTGTAAGGTGGCAAAACGCAGCATTTGTCGACGTAATTCCTCGGACAACAAAGGGTGTGCAACATTATGTCTATGATCCATCATGACTCTTATGTAGTGGTGGCAGCGGATAATCAGAGTATATGCAGCTTAGCGTCTGCGCACTCATTTAGGACTCTAATGTTGCCGATGTTGTGCTGGGTGTCTTGTTTGTGTTGTTATGCTTGAGTCTTAACTTAAGTCGTGAGCAGGCTCGGCTTTATTACAGTACGTGCGATTTTAATTACTTTTTTCTACTCACCTAGGCCAAGTGCAGGGAGCCCTGATGCGCCAATATCGAATATTTAATCCTGAAGATGCCATTGCCTATGCCCGTGAGGCGGCCCAGCTTGGGCCAGAGATGGTCTTGCACGGAGCAGAAATTGGAGATGGCAACCTCAATCAGGTGTTTAAGGTGTGCCAGCCTGGTGAGGCAACAGGATGGATTGTAAAACAGGCGCTGCCCTATATTCGCTGCATTGGTGAGTCTTGGCCCCTAACGCGCCACCGCGCGCGCATAGAAGCGGAAATATTGCTGCAACATGGGCAGTGTTGCCCCAAGTTTACGGTGGCGGTATTGCATCACGATGCGTCTTTGTCGGCGATGCTGTTAGAAGATTTATCGGAGCTGCAAGTGTGGCGCCAAGCCTTGTTGAACGGCCAGCATTTCCCTGATGCTCCTGTGCAGCTAGGGGAATATTTAGCACAGGTGCATGTGCACAGCAGTGACTTCCGCTTGGATTATCAAGCACAGCGGGCGGCACATATACAGTTTGCCAACCCCGAGTTAATGTCGATCAGCGAAGCGGTATATTTTGTCGATCCCTTTTGTGATCATGAACGAAATAATGTGGCCGCAGGCATTCGCCACGATGCCGAGCAGCTTTGGGCCGATCAGGCATTAAAAATACGAGTAGCCAAACTAAAGCATGACTTTCGCTGCAAGGGCCAAGCGTTATTGCATGGGGACTTGCATACCGGATCCGTGATGGTGGGCGCCGGCAAGCTTAAAGTGATTGATGCGGAATTTGGCGGCTATGGCCCCATGGGCTTTGATGTGGGCGTACTGATAGCCAACTTGTTGCTTAATTTATGTAGCCAACCGTCTTCGTCTCCACAGCGGCAGCGCATTAAGGACGTACAAGCCTTTTGGCAAAGCTTTCACGCCCAGTTCTTTTTATTAGCCAGCCAAACCGCGGATCCAGCCCTAGCCGAGCCTGACTATATAGCCGTCTTTTTACGTCAGGTGTGGCAAGACGCCTTAGGGTATGCCGGTTGTGAAATGATACGCCGCACCCTAGGCGTAGCCCATGTGGCAGATATTGAAAACATTGCCGACCCAAACCAAAAAATCGCCAGCCAACGGCACGCCTTAGCACTGGGCCCCGCTCTTATCATGCACGCCGACCAACTTGATGACGCCCAGCTGGAGAAGATAGCGTTACCTGATTACGTATGAACCTCAGCCATAATGCACCCTGTTTCGGTTTGTTCTTTGTAGCTGCCCCCGTCTCTTTAATAAAGAGGACTTCGGCAGGCCAGCTCTGCTGGCTGTTACTGAGGTTTAGATTTAAACCAAAACACCAAACCGGGCCGAAGTCCTCTTCGCCGAAGAGACGGGCCCCTACAGAAAACTTAAAGCTTTCCGAGCTTATCTTTATTTTTCTGTGTTTTTTCTGTGTTTTTTCGTAGATTTCGTTGCAAAAAATTATGGGTGTAAGATTTTTCTTGAAGAAACAAGCGCCCTCGCTCTGGTGAAACTCCTACCCCCGTCGCCAGCTGTGATAACGGCTTAAGCATGCCAATATGCGTTTGGGCGCATGGGCGCGCTTCCACTCTCCGGCCACGTATTTATTGGCTTCTGCCAGCGTAGGATACACATGCATGGTACCCAATATCTTGTTAAGGCCGAGCTTATGTTTCATGGCCAGCACATATTCTACCAGCACATCACCCGCATGCTCACCTACTATGGTCACCCCCAGTATTCGGTCTTTACCCGGCGGGGTTAACACCTTAATAAAGCCCTGATCTGAGCCGTCGGTAATGGCTCGGTCGAGCTCGCTCAGATTAAACCGCGTGACTTCATAGTCGATATTTTGTGCGGTGGCTTCTTGCTCGTTTAAGCCCACTCGGGCTACCTCGGGATCGACAAAGGTACACCAAGGTACGATGGAGTAATCGACCTTAAAGCGTTTAAACTGGCCAAATAGCGCATTCACGCTCGCATACCACGCCATGTGAGCTGCGGTGTGGGTAAATTGATAGGGTCCGGCCACGTCACCGGCCGCATAAATATTAGGGTACAAGGTTTCTAGATACTCATTGGTGGTCACGGTGCGCTCTGTGGTGATGCCGAGCTCCGTTAACCCAAAGCCTTGCAGTCGTGCGCGCCGACCTAGCGCCAGCAATAGGGTGTCGGCCTCAAGGATAAGCGGTGTGTCGCCTTGGTTTACTTCTAGTCGTATGCCTGCAGAAATAGGCGCTAATTGCGTAGTGTCACAATCGGTGAGCACCCGCACCCCGTCTGCGACCAACGCTTGTTTAACCCATTCACTAACTTCGGTATCTTCTTTGGGCATGAGACGGGCATTGCGTTGCACCAAGGTGACGCTAGAGCCCAAGCGCGCAAAGGCTTGAGCCAGCTCGCAACCAATCGGCCCCCCACCCAGTATTAATAATCGAGTCGGTGGCGACTCTCGTTGGGCCATGGCCTGCCACAAAGTGTCACTGGTCAGGTAGTCCACTTTATCCAGCCCAGGCAATGGCGGCACCGCAGCACTGGCGCCCGTGGCAATAATAATACTGCGCGCCGTCAGCCGCTGCACATCACCGTTGCTCAAGGTCACTTCTACCGTCCAAGGGTCGACCAGTTTGCCGTGGCCTTGCAAGACGTTTACGCCGAGTTTGGTATAGCGCTCCACGCTGTCGTGAGGGGCTATCTTATTGATCACGGCCTGTACTCGCTGCATCACGCGTTTAAAGCTGAATTCAGGTGCCGTGCTGGTGAGGCCATAATGCGCGGCATGGCGCATCTGGTGAGCCAGTTTGGCACTGCGCAGCAATGCCTTGCTGGGTACACAACCGGTATTAAGACAGTCCCCGCCCATATTGCCGCCCTCAATAAGCGTAACCTTGGCCTTAACCGCCGCGGCAATATAGGCGCTGACTAAGCCTGCGGCACCGGCGCCGATCACGATCAGGTTGCAGTCAAAGTGAGCGGGTTTATTAAAACCACGATACACCTTACGCCGCTGTACAAAACGCAGCACGGCACGCGCCAGCAGCGGAAAAATACCGAGCAAGGCAAACGAGGCTAACAAAGTCGGCGACAGTATGCCGCTTACGCTATTGATGGCCGCCAGCTGGGTGCCGGCGTTCACATATACCAGAGTACCGGGCAACATACCGAGCTGGCTTACCCAATAAAAGGTGCGAATGGGCAGCGCGGTCAGCCCCATCAGCAAATTAATAATAAAAAACGGAAACACCGGCACCAAGCGTAGGGTAAACAGATAGAAGGCGCCGTCTCGGTTAATGCCCTTATCGATGGCCTTAAGTCGGTCACCGAAGCGGTGTTGTACCTGATTTCGAAGCAGAAACCGCGATACCAAGAACGCCAATGTGGCACCGATACTCGAGGCAAATGACACCAACACCAACCCTTGCCAGACGCCGAAAAAGGCGCCCGCGGCCAAGGTCATAATGGCCGCCCCAGGCAATGACAACGCAGCCAGCAGCACATACAGCACAAAAAAACCGCCCGCCATCAACCAAGGCGACTCGGCGCGCATCGTGGCAATGTGCGCCTGTTGTTGTTTGAGGGCGTCCAGAGTAAACCAGTCACCTAGGTTGAAGATAAAAAACAGCGCCATGAGCAGCACTAGCAGGATAAGCAGTAGGGGTTTGCGCATAAGAAAATCCTTTTTATGGCGATGAGGCTGGCCTTTATGGCATTGAAGCCAGTTAGTACCGACTATCATTAGCGTTAAGCTTAAGAACAAAGTCGTCACCGAGCGCACGATTCTTACAGTGAGATTGGCCGCGGGCATAAGATGGCCAATAAAAATAAGCGGCTTTTGTAATAACTAGACTGTTAGCCACGTCTTATTAGTACGCAAGGCATTTTTTATGCGGTGCCTTTCATGGCAGACCTTATCTTAAGGAGTATGTACATGCGTCCATGTCATTTGTACTTAGAGTCTCACTTTCGTATTACCCCCGTTGCTGTCTTGGTGTCGGCATCCTTGTTGGCGCTTGCGTTATCAGGCCCAGTGCAAGCCGTTGAGTCGGGCGGGCATATACAGGTAGCCATGAGCAAGAATCCTTGTGCGGCTAATCCCTGCAGTGCCGCCGAGTCTGCTACCAAGAGTCCTTGTGCGACTAAAAACCCTTGCGCAGTGAAGAGTCCCTGCTCTGCCAACCCTAGCGCCAATAAAAATCCCTGGGCGACCAAAAACCCTTGCGCCATGAAAAGCCCCTGTTCAGCCAACCCCTGCGCCACTAAGCCGGCGAAAGTCAACCCCTGTGCCGCCAAGGCCGTGCAGCGCCCTGCTAATTATCAGCCTTACCAAGGCGATAACGCCGAGTTAGTCACGCTAGGCAAAGCGCTATTTAACGATACCAGCCTAAGTAGCAATGGCCTTGCTTGTAGCAGTTGCCACCAAGGTCAGATGATGTATCAGGCCAGTTTTGCCCTGCCCTACCCCCATCCGGTGGCCATGGCGCAAGATCAGTTTGGTCTGAGTCAGGTGCATTTGGATGAAATGATCCAGATTTGTATGATGTCTCCCATGGCGACGCAGCCCTTAGCGTGGGATTCAAAAGAGCTAGCGGCCTTGGTCGCCTATGTCCAAACCGAGCAATCAAGCTATTCACCCAGTGGTCCCCACCCTTGTGCGGCAAAAAATCCCTGTGCGATGAAGAACCCTTGTGCAATGAAAAGCCCCTGCAAGACTAATCCCTGCGCTGTGAAGAACCCTTGTGCAATGAAAAGCCCGTGTAAGGCTAACCCCTGCGCGATGAAGAACCCTTGTGCGGTGAAAAGCCCGTGTAAGGCTAATCCCTGTGCCGTAAAAAATCCTTGCGCGACAAAGAGTCCTTGCGCGCCCAAGTATTAATAAAGGGGCAATGGTGGTCTGCCGGGAGAAACTGGCAGACACTTCGCCCATTGACGGCGAATACCGCTTAGTCCATTTGTGTAATGGTGCCGGCGGCTTGCTTACTGTCGGCGATAATAACGACTTCAAGGAGGGCTATCTCAAGGATGACTATTTCAACAATGTCCATGACAACTACCCCGCTGCAACCCTTGCCCAAACTGGTAGTACCGGTGGCGGCCAGCCTGGCAACCGCAGATATACGTCGGTTGCGTGAAGCTGGCGCCCGAATTCGGGAATGCTATCGGGTGATGAGCAAAGGTGGGGTTAATATCGTAGGGGAAGTACTCAAAGGGCAAGGGACTTTTTTTGAGATGACCCACTATCCTCTCGACGATGTATTGGATAAAGACAGCCACAGCCAATATTACTACCACGCTCATCGTGGTGGTGAGCAGGAGCATGGCCACTTCCACACCTTTTTGCGTGCGCCCGCCATTCCCGCCGAGCTCTGTATGCTGGATTATCCGCAGGCCAGTGAGCCTTGGCCCCAAAAAGAGCAAGCGATTGCGCATTTGGTTGCTATTGCTATGGATGCTTGGGGATATCCCTCAAGCTTGTTCGCCTGTAATCGTTGGGTGACCGATGAAAGCTGGTATCCGGCAGAGGCGGTGATCTCAATGCTGGACAGCTTCGTTATCGATCATGCTAATCCATCTTGGCCGGTAAATATTTGGCTGAGCAACATGCTGGTGTTATTCCGACCCCATATAGAAGCGCTATTGGTGCACCGAGATGCGGTGATCGACCAGTGGCAGGCGCAATATCCAGAGCAGGACATCTTTGAAGATAGGCAGCTGGAGATCACCGGCCAGCTCGCTATTTCGGTGGATGACTGGCTGGCCGAACTGGAGGCGGTGTTGGTTTAATGACAACAACGTCATAATTAAAAACGCTGCGGGTAAAGACTGTTTGGTCTTTACCCGCAGCGCTGTTTTAGACTGAAAGCTGACCGCTAACGGCTATTGCTTCTGCCGTTACTTCAACTGCCACACCGTCATATCGGCTAGGGTATGTTGATATTTGCGGCGGGTTTCGCGGATCACAAAGGGCACATCTTGTTGCGCCACTAAGTTAAAGCGCTCGCCTAATAAGCGGCTTAAGCCGTCTAGGGTAATGACGTTTTCGCCATTCACCTTAATGCCGCCCAGCCATTTGTCTTTCGGCGTGTACTGCTCAAGCCAAGTGTAGGGTGAAGTTAATACCAAGTAACCGCCAGCGGTTAAACGCTCATGGATGTAATTTAAGAACAAGCTAGGATCGTATAAACGGTCGATCAGATTGCCGCAAAATATCAGGTCATAACCGCTAAAACGGACCTTTAAGTTACAGGCATCACCTTGCACAAAGTCAATTTTATCAGCCAGTGTGCTGTAGCCTAAATCACTTAAGCTGACTTCTTTAAACTCGACTAGCTCGCCCTCGGTCGGAATAGCAAAGCGGGTGTGGCCGGTTTCTTTTAACTGAAAGCCATGCTGAATAAAGCGCGCCGAAAAGTCGATACCATCTACGTGCCCAAAGTGGCGTGCCAGCTCAAAACTGGCGCGACCCACGGAGCACCCCAAATCCAGCGCCCTTGCGTGTTTTAATTCAGGGGTGTGCTTAAGCAAGGCCTGCACACATGCCTGAGGGTAATTGGGCACGTTAAAATAAGTATCACCGTAGTGAAATTCTAAATATTGGGCAACGAGCTCGTCTGTTTCGTAAGTATTAACCGGTTCCACTGGCACCTCGGGGCTGTCGGACTCTAGGTATCTAAAGCCTGCATGTTGAAAAAAGTGACGGCGAAAGGCATAACGCGCGTAACGAGTGGCTTCGTTACCGGTTGATGCCCAAGAGCCGCCTTTAAATAAGTTGTGTTGGCCATCAAAGGTAGGCGTGGAGAAGTCATCGTATAAAGGATGCACCTCAAAGCCGGGAAAACCGTCTATGGGCGACTCTGTCCACTGCCACACATTGCCCACTACATCGCACAATCCTTGGTATTCAAAGCAGTTAACTGGGCAAGAGGAAGCATAATACTCAAGGTTAAGATTGCCGGGCGCTTGCTCCCAATGCGGTTGATCCGTATCGAGCTGGTTGCGCAGCACCGTCCATTCGGCTTCGGTGGGCAGGCGAATATGGCGGCCGGTCTGATTCGCTTTCCAATTACAAAAGGCCTTGGCTTCGAGGTAATTCACTTCTACCGGCCAATCCAGCGGCAGCGGCATTTCTTGTAATAAGTTGCGTTGCAAATATTCGCCGTCGTGACGGCGCCAAAAACGCGGCATGGTGGCGCCGGTAAATTGCAGCCAACCTTGCCCCTCACTCGTCCACCACTTAGCGGCTTGATAGCCCCCTGCCTTCACAAAGTCTAAAAACTCACCGTTAGACACCAGAAATTTCGCCACCTTAAAGGGCGCCACATCCACGGTTTTATGGCCGTATTCATTGTCCCAACCATAAGTGGCGACCGAGCTGGGCTTGCCAAGCGTGACCGTCTTCCCGGCTATGGGTAACAAGCGGTTTGTGGGTGCCGCGCCCGTCTGGCTACACGCCGCCCACTGAGGATGGGCGTTGAGATATTCAAGTGGCAGCATGCGCATGATCACCGAGGAAGTTTCCAGGTGAATGCGCTCATGCTCTATGCCCATTAAAATAAGCCAAGCCGGTGAGTCTTGGATAATGGGTAAGCTAAGCGGCATATCTGTGATAAGCGCATCCACAATATGGCGTACTTGGTCACGATATTGGCGGGTGTCGGCCACGCTTGGCCAGTCGTAGTGGGCGCTATTGAGATCGTCCCAGGACATTTCATCCACGCCAATGGCAAACATGGACTCTAAGCGTTCGTTAACCCGTTGATGTTGGTATTTACCTAGTAAGAGCTTGTTGATAAAGAATACGGCCGTGTGGCCAAAATAGAAGATCAATGGGTGGCGCAGTGGTTCGGCGCGTAAATAATAGGCTTCATTACTGTTAATACAGTCAAACAGGCTTTCGTACTGGCTAAAGGTGTGGTGAAAGTAGTTGCGAATTTCAACGCGCTTGGCGGCCACTGAACTGCCGGTTAATAACGGCGTTTTACTCACCACCTCAGTTAGTTTTTCCATGTTCTTCCTTGATGCTTATTAATTTTCAACGATATAAATGAGAGAGTATTCAGCGCGCATTACACAATGCACATCAGACCCGTAAAGTGGCAGCTCTCTTTCGTAGCGGCACTCTTACCTCACTATGGCAGCAACTAGGGTACGACTACGGCAACACCACGTTGACATCGCTCGACGTTAAAAATTCGGTTTAAAGCCGCCGCAGCTGTGCTATAACGCTGTTCTTTATCCTTGGTTTTTACCTCGGCCTTTAATCCTGTTCTGTTCATCTTTCACTAGGAAGTATCATGACACAATTTAGCAATGTTACCGTAATTAAGCAGGCCAATGTGTACGACGGTGGCAAGGTCACCAGCCGCGTGGTTCAGTTTGCTGATGGCAGCCGTAAAACCTTAGGCATTATGCTGCCAGGCGAGTATACCTTTGACACCGCCGCCGCCGAGCTGATGGAAATTTTGGCCGGCGAGCTGGAAGTACAATTGCCAGGCTCAGTGCTTTGGCTGGCCATTAAAGGCGGCGAGTCATTCAATGTGCCAGCCAACGCTGTTTTCAAGTTAAAAATCCACACCCTAGTGGATTACTGCTGTTCATACTTCGATTAAGGTACTCCGGCCAGCCTGATGCGATAGCTATAGTTAGCAAAAGCCCACTTATCTGTAAGAGAGCCTGTGATGCAAAACCTATTGCTGTTGTTAGCCTTGCTGGCCGCCCCACTTGCCACGCCGCTGGCTGCCGAATATCGTATTCAAACGGTGGCAGCAGGGCTGCACCACCCGTGGGGCTTGGTTGAACTGCCTACTGGCGAGCTATTAGTGGGCGAGCGGCGTGGTCGCTTGCTGCGCTTAAATACCGATGGTAGCCGTACCCTCATTGAAGGTCTGCCCAAGATGGTGAGCGCCGGCCAAGGCGGCTTACTGGATTTAGCCCTGCATCCTAATTTTACAGAAAACCGCTGGCTGTATTTCAGTTACAGCCAGCCAGGCAAAGGCGGTGCTGGCACGGCCGTGGCACGGGCCAAGCTAAATGATACCCACTTAAGCAGTCTAGAAATCATCTTTGTCCAACAGCCTAAAACCACGGGCAGTGCCCACTTTGGTTCACGCCTAGTGTTTGACGCTCAAGGTTATCTGTTTATTACCACCGGCGAGCGTTATCACGCCCGAGACCTGGCACAACAGTTGGATAATCATCTGGGTAAAATCCTGCGTCTGTATGACGATGGCACAGTGCCGGCTGATAATCCGTTTATCAATACTCCCCACGCCAAGCCCGAAATTTGGAGCTTTGGGCATCGTAATATTCAAGGGGCCGCCATTCATCCGCCCAGTGGCGGGCTGTGGGTACACGAGCATGGCCCGCGCGGCGGTGACGAGGTGAATATTATAAAGGCCGGTGCCAATTATGGCTGGCCTTTAGTGACCCATGGCCGGGAATACAGCGGCGGTAGCATAGGCCAAGGCACGTATCTTAAAGGCATGGCAGACCCGATTTGGGTGTGGGTACCTTCTATTGCGCCCTCTGGCATGCTTTTTTATCGCGGAGAATTATTTCCCCACTGGCAGGGCTCATTATTGGTTGGCGCCTTAGCGGGACAAAAACTGGTACGGCTAACACTCAACGGCCAAAAGATCGTGAATGAGCAAGCGTTACTTGGCGAGCTAAAGATGCGCATCCGCACCTTAGTAGAAGCGAAAGACGGCGGTATTTATCTGTTAACCGATGCAGCAAATGGTCAGCTACTTAAACTACTGCCTGCAGCCGAAGATTGATAAAGCCCGTTAAGACAAAGAAAGAGGCTGATAAACAAAAGAGCAAACAGTCACACCAAACGCTATTTTTGCCACGGAATACACGGAAAAATACAGATCAGATCTGAAAGGGATCTTTAATGGTAAAACCTGAGATTAGGCAAATGCAAAAATGACAGGCGAAACAGAGACTGAATATGCTGGCTGGTTTGAGGGTGGCCTTCCAGTCGTCCCCTTCACTCTTCACCCTTCACGGCTGTTTCGGTGTTTGCTTTTAACGTACAGCGTAAGACGTAAGGCGTACCGCTTTCTTGGGGGCTGATCTTGTGCTCATAATGCGTTAACATTTAACAACTGTATTTTGTTTTAATTACTTTTGTGAGCAACAAGGAATACATAATGACGCAGAAAATTTGGAACGTGTATCTGTCAGGTGAAATTCACAGTGACTGGCGTGAGCGTATTATCGAAGGTACTAAAGCCAAAGGCTTGGCCGTGACCTTTACCTCAGCGGTAACCAACCACGATGCCAGTGACATGGTAGGCGTGAATATTTTAGGTAGCGAAGAAGATAACTTCTGGCGTGACCGTAAAGCGTCTGGCATTAACAGCATTCGTACTTCTACCCAAATTAAAGCAGCCGACATTGTAGTGGTGCGTTTTGGGCCTCAGTACAAGCAGTGGAATGCGGCTTTTGATGCAGGTTTTGCGTCAGCCTTAGGCAAGTCCATTATTACTTTGCATGACTCTGAGCTGGATCATCCGCTTAAAGAAGTGGACGAAGCCGCTAAAGCGACTTGTCGCCAGCCTGAGCAAGTGGTCGAGATTTTGTCTTACTTATTGTCGTAAATAAATGTTGTCATAAATGACGTGCTGTCGTAAATGACGTGAAGTTTGCCGAACTGGCGTACAACGTGCGCTAATTGGCACCAAAAGAATCCCCCGCAGCTCGGGGGATTTTTTGTTGTGCCGACTTCTGTCGGTTGCCGTCCTTTTGCCGGCCCAACCCGCTCCCTTCTGCTTTACACTCACCGCTCACTGGTATGTAGGGTAGGCACTCATGAAGTTTTGGACATTGGCATTAACATCGACAATCGCCTTTAGCGGCTCAACACTGGCCAACGACGCCGTGTGGGTAGATGTCGCCAGCCAGCAAGACTATGCTCTTGAGCACCTAGTGGAAGCTATTCATATTCCACACACCTATATTGCCCGTGGCGTGAGTGCCCGCTTCCCCGATAAAACCACACCGCTTAAGCTCTATGACCGCGACCAAGTTAAAGCCCAACGCGCCCAAGAAGCGCTGCAAACGCTCGGCTATATACAGGTCACCAACAGCGGTGATTTAGCAGGGCTAAAAGCACACGGCCAAAGCACAGTACAAAGTATCCCCACTGCACAAAATGAGCTGCTCCCCACTGAAGCACTTAATCAAGGTGAACCCTTTAGAGAAAGTGCTGCATTTAGCCAAAATGAGCAATATGACCAAAACCTGCCAACTGCGGCGAGTTTATACAGTCAGGCTGTGGCGACCTCGTCATTAACTGAACCAATGCTCGATGCCTTAGCCAAAACAGCCGACTGAACACTTAGCAAAGCCTTAATGTCGGCTGATTGTAGGCATTTACGCCGCGCTCAATCAGCCGCTTTTTTACTGAAAACCGAAGGTTTAATGCCTAAAATTTAAGAATCTACCTGATTACGTACGAACCTCTGCCATAATGCACCCTGTTTCGGTTTGTTCTTTCTCACTGCCCGGTTGGCTCCAAGGCCAAGGGTCTAGCACTTGTAGCAGCCAATTTATTCGGCTGGCCAGCTCCGCTGGCTGTTTGTGAGGTTTAAGAATAAAACCAAAACCGTGCCGAAGTCCTCTTCGCCGAAGAGACGGGCACCTACAAGAGAGGAGACGGGCACCTCCCTGTAACCTATTGAATTCATTGGTGCTGAGTTCACTGAAACATGGCTGAGCTTTGTGGGTAATCAGGAGAATCTAAGTTTTAAAGGCCTAAACCTGCTCGGTTTCATCTTCACGCAAGCCCACTTTTAAGACCTTATCGCCGTCTACATCGGCCACGGTCCAAATCATCTCGTAGCGCACAAAATTATCGCCCACTACCGGGTGGCCATTGGTGTGCGTTAGCATAAACACACCCAGGCTCAGATCTTCTTCGCTGCTATCCACATCTACGCCATACATAAGTGCGATATCACCCATGCGCGCATCTTCATCCAGAATAAAATCACCAAAGAAGGCACGGGCCTTGCTGCGAGCCGCATCCAAATCACCACCAAACATATTGTTCAGCACTTTAAGGTGATTGCTGCGCCCTATTACGCACAGCACATCGTCTATGGCGAGCCGTGTGCTGCCTGAAGCAGGCAACAGATTTTCGCCTCTAAATACCGCTGCTACTCGGCAATGGGGCGGAAAGGTAAGGTTGCGTACCACAACGCCGTCTATCGCCTCACTGCTCACCGTATAGAGGAACATTTCATAGTCGTCTTCTTGAAAGATGCCCAGCATAGAGCGGCGACGCGGCGCTAACTCCGGCGGCACTTCCACTCTTAACAGTCTTGCCATTTGCGGAATGGTCGAGCCTTGTACCAACAAAGACACCAATACCACGAAGAAAGCGACGTTAAACAGCATCATGCCTTCTGGTAAACCGGCCATCAGTGGGAATATGGCCAGTACAATCGGCACGGCTCCGCGCAGTCCCACCCAAGAGATAAAGCCGATTTCTCGGCGATTAAAGCGAAAGAACGGCACCAAAGACACCAGCACCGCAAAAGGCCGAGCAATAAAAATCAGCGCTAAGGAGATCAGGATAGCCGGAAACGCCATGGCCCACATATCTGCCGGCGAAATAAGTAAACCCAATACTAAAAACAGGCCGATTTGGCTCAGCCATGCCAAGCCATCCAGCACCGGTAAAATCGACTCCATGTCTCGCAGGCGAGAGTTACCCAATACTAAGCCGGCCAAGTACACCGCCAAGAAGCCACTGCCCTCTAATAGCGCCGTAAAGGCGAATAATGTTAGGCCAAAGCCCATCACTAATATGGGGTACAAACCGGGGGCTAATTCAAAGCGTTTGATCATTTGCACTAACAGCATGCCGCCCAAAATACCGGCCACGCTACCAATGCCAAACTGGCTTAGTAAAAATAATAAAGTTTCGCCGATGCCATTCATATCGCCGGTGATCAGGCCAATCAAGGTCAACGTTAAAAAGATCGCCATCGGGTCGTTGGTGCCCGACTCAATTTCCAGCGAAGCGCCAACGCGTTGGTTAAGGTGCATGCCTCTGCCGCTGAGTAAAGAGAACACCGCCGCCGCGTCCGTTGAGCCCACAATGGCCCCCAACAACAGGCCGTGTAGCCAGCTGAGGTCGAGAATATACACCGCAATTACGCCGGTAACGCCACTGGTTACCACCACTCCTAAGGTGGCCATGCTCAGCGCCGGTTTTAGACCCACCCTAAAGGTGTCCATGCGGGTGCGCATACCGCCATCCAGCAAGATAATGGCCAACGCCAAGTTACCTATGCTGTAGGCCAAGGTATAGCTTTCAAATTCAATGCCACCTGGGCCACTTTCGCCGGCTAACATGCCCACAAAAAGGAAGATAAGCAGAATAGGAATACCGGAACGCGCCGATAACAAGGTGGCCAGCACACTCACACACAGCAAGATCCCAGTCAGTAAGAAGAGATGTTCAAGATTTTCCAATGAATACATTCCGACAGGGTTTTAGATACTGTAGTTATATCATATCCTTACCCATTTAATGAAAGTGAATTTTTAATTAAATTAAAAAGCTATCTATGCAATAAAAGCGACTTATTTAGGTTTTATCTTGTGGCTTGATTCCTCGGCTATGGTCGCTGTCACGGCGTTTACCCTCTCTTTAGCCAAAATGACTAAAATCTGACTGCATAACTATTCTAAAGCAGCCTTTATTATCGCTAAATACGGCACCATGTAGGTCCATTCAAGCTTAATTATTTTCCAAATCTGCATATTTTATTATTAAAATTCACGATCCGGTTGCGCCTCATGCTCTGCTTCTTTAAAGTTCTGCGCCTGTTTACTTTTTTTAAGCTCGCTGTCTGGCCCTTGCCCGTTAGTGTCCATCTTGTTCAGGAAGCAAAACCACATGGAACCAACCCACATCAGTTCACTGATCCCCATCGTGATCACCCTTTTACTCGCTCTTGGCACCCGCAATGTGGTGATCGGCCTTTTTGCCGGTGTGGCCAGTGGCGTGGTCATGCTGAACGATTGGCAACATCCGCTGGATAATTTTGGTATTTTGGTCAAAGACCATTTGGTCGGACAGCTGACCGACAGCTATAACGCTGGGGTATTGGTGTTGCTGGTATTTATCGGTGGCTTTGTGGCATTAATGGAGCAGTCTGGCGGTGGTCAGGCCTTTGCTCGCAAGGTAACCCACTGGGTAAGCACCAAATGCCGTGCGCAAGTTGCGGCTTGGCTGGGTGGCATTGTCATATTCTTTTCCGATTTGGGTACGCCCTTAATTGTGGGCCCGGTATTTCGCCCACTGTTCGATAAACTTAAAATATCGCGCCAGAAGCTGGCTTTTATTATCGACTCGACTGCTTCACCGGTGGCCATTTTGGTGCCTTTTATCGGCTGGGGCGTGTACATCATGAGCCTGCTACAAAAGGAATTTAATGCCCTTGAGCTGCCGTTAACTGACTGGGAAGCTTTTATTTCAGCTATTCCATTCCAGTTTTACGCGGTACTGGCAGTAGCCATAGTGCCCTTAATTGCCTTTAAGAAATTAGACTTTGGCCCCATGGCCGATGCCGAACGCGCCGCCGAGCGCGGTGACATTGCCAGTGGCCCTATTGAACAGCAAACCCTGTTTCACCACGACAATGCACAAGCTTCTTTTGTCTGGGCGCCGCTGTTGGTCATGGCTGGCGTGTTAGCCGCCATGCTGGGGCCATTGGGCTTTCCGTTTGAAAAGGTATCGGGCTCAGTATTTCGTGCTGCACTCTCCACCGCCTATTTTATGGCGGCCATGACGCTGATTATCTTAATGGCTGCTTACGGGGTGCGCCGAGTGACCGACGGTATTGCCGTCTACCTTAAAGGCATGAGCAACATGATGCAGGTGGCGATAGTGCTGATACTGGCATGGACCTTAAGCAGTGTCGGTAAAGACTTAGGCGCCGCCGCCTATATTGCCGAACAGGCACAATCGGGCTTTCCTGCTTGGCTGGTGCCCGCAGTGGCCTTTTTGCTGTCGGCGATTATTTCTTTTGCCACCGGCTCATCTTGGGGTACCTTCGCCATTATGTTTCCCTTGGTGATCCCCACCGCCATCGCCATAGACGCGCCGCTATATGCCTGCATTGGTGCCGTGCTGTCGGGCGGCCTGTTTGGTGATCATTGTTCGCCTATTTCAGAAACCACCATACTGTCGTCTACCGGCTCGGGCTGTGATCAATTTGAGCACTTCCGTACTCAGTTGCCTTATGCCTTGCTTAACGGCAGCATTGCACTGGCTGGCTTTTTGGTAGCTGGCTGGGCAGAAAGCCCGCTTATTCTGCTGGCGGCCATCGCCACTCAGCTGGTACTGGTTATTGCATTGTCACGCTGGCAAAACCACCGCCTGCAGGCAACAACCGCCTGAGGTGATAAAGAGGGCTGCATGTGCGGCCCTCTTTTTGCATAACATTCGGGGTTACTTTTCTTCAACCCAACCGCCCTCCTCTATCAAGGGCTGATGTTCTGATTCAGGTGAAACAGATTACCGGGATCATACTGGCGTTTCAGCTGTACCAAGCGATCGTAATTGGGGCCGTAGGCCGCCTTGACCCTGTCGCCTTCTTCCTCGGTCATAAAGTTGATATAGACGCCGGCAGAAGCATAAGGGGCGGACGCCTTGAAGAATTCCCGCGCCCAAGCAATGCAGGTTTTATCCTCTGCGGCTTCATCCCAACGGGCGTGCACATTAAGCACAAATCGAGCATCTCGGTGGCCATAGGCCATGGCGTTGGAATCGACTCGATTGGCGGCACCGCCAATCATACCGATAAAAATTTCGCACTGTGGGCTGGGCAAGCTATGCGTATAGTCAATCATGATATCCAGCGCGGGGTCGTTGAGCTCGGTAAAGTTATGCGACTTCCAGTAATTTCTTGCGCCCGGCGTCAACAGCGGATCAAACGCCTGCTGCCACTCGACATAGGGCTGCACGCCAATATGTTCGCCGTAAGGCGTACCAAAATCACGCAGCGGAGCGATCAGCCGCTCTGCTTCTGTGGGATCTCCGGCATAAAACACCGCCAGCACGGCCACTTCTTTGCCGTGCACATCTTCGGGTAAAAAGGGCAATGGCGGCGCCTTACGCATCACCACCCAGATATTGAGCTCTTCGGGGGCGCTATCCATGTACGCTCGATATTGCTGTAGCACTCGCTTGGCCTGGGCAATGGGAAACACAATCAGCCCGGCAGTAATCTCCGGACCCACCGGATGCAGCTGGTACTCAAAAGCGGTAACAATACCAAAGTTGCCCCCCGCGCCCCTGATGGCCCAGAACAAATCGGAGTTTTGCTGTTCACTGGCTCTTAGCTGACGGCCATCGGCAGTAACCAAATCGACCGCCAGCAGGTTATCCACCGTCATGCCATATTGCCGAGTCAGCCAGCCAAAGCCGCCACCCAATGTTAGGCCGGCAGTACCGGTAGTGGAGTTAATGCCCAGTGGCGTTGCCAAACCATGCTGTTGGGTCGCCTTGTCAATATCGCCCAGCGTGGCACCCGGCTCTGCGTAGGCTATCTTGTTGGCCGCATCTACCCGCACCTGAGTCATGTTGGACATGTCGATCATAATGCCGCCTTCACAGACCGCATTACCGGCAATGTTGTGGCCGGCGCCACGAACCGAGACTTCCAGCCCCTGTTCGCGGGCAAAGTGTAGTGCTTTGGGCACGTCTTCTGCTGCACCACATTGCACGATTATCGCGGGGTGCTTGTCGATGGTGGCATTCCATATTTTGCGCACTTCGTTGTAGCTGGCATCTTCAGGCAGCACAACGCTGCCTGTTACCGTCTCTTTCAGGGCGGTAAGGGAATGTTGGGAAAAGGGGGTCATAATGGTGTCCTCGGAACAGGCTCTTAGATTACAGACCTGTCTGGAATTCGAGATCAGCGGGAAATAATGGCTAACCCGATATCGGCGGCAGAACGGCCGTCACGATGGTATTTGACGCTATATAAAGTCTAGCACAGCCACCTTAACCGCTTGGTCAGTTGACGAGGGATAGTCGGCCTGCTAAGCCTAAAACACTGTGGAGAATAAGCATTTATCGTCCCGATCAATGCAAGCTGTACCCCAGTAAGGAGTAAACCATGAACAATCTGGTTCCTCTTCCTCGTATTGCGCTGGGGCTTATGCTCGGTGCCACCTGCAGCATGACTCTGGCTGCTACCTCGGAAGAAAAAATTGCCAGCGCCATGAGTGCGGCCCCACCTTCCATCAGTGCCACGGCCACCATCATGGACTGGCCGGCCAATATGGGTGACAAAATGGCCGAGCTTCGCCCAGGCAGTAGCGGCTGGACCTGTCTGCCGGATATGCCGGCCACCTCCGGCAATGACCCTATGTGCTTGGACGCGGTTTGGATGGATTGGGCTCACGCTTGGATGAACAAGCTGCCGCACACCAACAAGGCCATGGGCTTTGGATATATGCTGCAGGGTGGATCTCCCGAGAGTAATACCGACCCTTACGCCACCGAGCCCACCGCCAGTAACGAGTGGATTAGCGAGCCACTGCCGCACCTGATGATACTGGTGCCCGATGCCGCTATGCTCGAAGGTCTGCCCACCGATCATACCAATGGTGGCCCTTGGGTCATGTGGCAAGGTACGCCCTATGTGCATATTATGGCGCCCATGCCGGCTTATCAGCCCTAGGCACATAACACCCGCCCCACCCTTGCGTGGGGCTTTATAGCCTCAAAAAAACATTATAAAATATACTCATCGTTACATCCGCCAACATGAGGCCGCAATGATCATTACCTTATCCATCAAGCTTGTTTCGGGTATCTATGCAGAAAACGAGTGGGCGTGTGAGCTAGAAGTAGCAGAAAACATGTCGTTGCATGATTTACATCACGCCATTCAAGACGCGGTCGGTTTTGAGAACGACCACATGTATTCGTTTTTTATCTCTCGCCAAGCGTTCGGCTCGGAGCGTATTCATTTTGACGGCGAAGAATTTTCGCTGGATGACGATATAGCGTCGCTGTTTCCCCTACCCAAGGGCAAGAAGCTGTTCTATTGGTTTGATTTTGGCGACGACTGGATTTTTCAGGTAGCCAAGTCGCGCAAGAAACCCAGAGAACCCCAGCCAGGCCGCCACTATCCTTTTGTGACCACCGAAACCGGCAGCAAGCCAGTGCAATATAAAGGCTACGATACCGAAGATGAAGACGAGTGGTAACAATCGCACCCTGTGCTACATGATTTTTGTAGGGTCGACGTCAGTCGACCAACTCCTTCGTAAGCGCCAATACATCAGGCTCGAACTTGTTAGCGATTACGGGAATGCAGGCTACGCGTCAGTCGGATAAAGGGGCCGGAAGAGTTATTGAATGTCGTATTTGCGGATCTTTTTACTGTGGCAGGTTGGTTCATGATGCACTGCGATTGACTCGGGGCGATTCATATTAAATGGAGGGTGCGCTGCCGACGCTTCGATAGGTCAGCAGCGCGAACTCTGATTAAGAGTTGGGCATTGCGGCAATGATGATCACTTCAACGCGATATTCCGGCTTGGCCACCGACACCTCGCCACAGGAACGGACCGGGGCGGTTCCCTCAGGAACCCAGCTGTCCCACACCTCGTTGAAAACGTCGTAATCGCCCATGTCAGACAGCCAGATGGTTGCTTGCAACAGGTGTGATTTATCGGTGCCTACTTCGGCCAGCAGAGCGTCGATGCGTGCCAGGCAGCTGCGAGTCTGTTCGGCAACGGTTGCGCCTTCGCCAACCTGTCCGGTCAGGTAGACGGTGTCGTTGTGGCGCAGTATTGGGCTAGAGCGTTTAGTGGTGCGTACACGTTCGATAGTCATGTTAATTTTCTTCCAGTTAGTTAGCAGCAGACAGCCGAGCTAATATTCTGCTGACGAAGGATTAACCAACGAGTATACAGGGGGGTACTGGGGGTGCAAGCTTATACCCTGAAAATGGCGCTCAGGGGTCGTGCAGAGCAAAAATGCGTCGCGCGGGCAAAGTTAGCGGGTGGTAATACTTCCTTGTTAGATATTATCAATTGCGTGACCTTCAGCGTCAGGCCGCGATGATACATCCCGGCACGCAGCACCTGCATTCAATGGGCACACATTACCCACAATGTTGTGACACTTACCGACAGCAGCAATCAGCCCATCGGCACACTGTGTTGCCCGTCAAATGAGTCTCGGTGAACTGTTAGCATATTTCAGTGCTGATAGCAGGCAGTCTCATCGCTGATGAAAAACCGAGCAACCATGGTTACCCTGGCACTATACTGACGTCAATAATATAGCGGTCGTTTTAATGAGGCCCTGCGCCATCATCGGGCAAGAGACATGTTATCCGTTGCACCCTTGACGGCTTGACCTTAAACCAACTGAGGCTACTCCCATGAAACTGATGGTTATCAACCCCAACACCACCTCCTCAATGACACAGCAGATGGCAGAAAGCTGCAAACGCCTGATTGGTCCAGACGTACAGCTCTCTGTTGTCAACCCCACAGAGGGTGTGGCAAGTATTCAAGGCAGGGCCGACGGTATTGCTGCGGCTTATTATACGCTGCGCCTGATCGAGAAGGCAGATTATGTTGTTCCTGGGTATATACAGCACCATGATGCTCAATGTCAGTGACTATTCGCGCGAATTACACCATGACACTAAACGCGGGATATTAGTCACCATCTACTCCTTATCCATCTTGCCTGCGACGTTATTTATGGGTTTGATTGGTGTCATGGTGTCGACTGCGACAGGCGTCGTTGATCCCATCGAAGTGTTCACCAGTGCCGTTGATAACAAACCCTTGCTGGTCACAACGTTATTATTCATTGCCTTCGCACAGGTCACCACCAATATCCTCAATAACTGTATACCCCCCACTTACGTGATGATGGATATTTTCGGTTTTTCCTTCAAGAAGGCTTCAGTCATTACCGGTCTGCTGGCATTCGCCACATGCCCTTGGTTGTTAGTGACGGCTGAATCGGCGGATGGCTTGATCATCTTTATTAAAACCTATTCGGCGTTTATCGGACCTATCCTGGCGGTGTTGATTGTTGATTATTACCTGATTCGTAATCGTACGTTAATCGTCAGTCAGTTTTACGATGCAGATGGCCCCTATAAGGGTATCAACTGGGCGGCTTATATCGCGGTTTTCGCAGGGGTGCCGGTCGCCCTCTACTTTTCTAACGTTTCTTTTTACGCCAGCTTGTTACCTTCGGCTATCGTTTACTATCTGCTGATGAAGAACAAAATGGTGGGTAGTGAACGTTTCAGCCAATAATAGGGGAATGCACATAGGGGCGTCCTCATTTGATGTGGAAGCCTCATTTAATCCCCTTCTATTACATGACCTCTGACCGCCAGAGATGGCGGGAATGTCAACATTGCAGGAGCCTTTGTTGGGCCTTGTCATGTGATGAGCGGCGATGGCTATCCCAGCAACCTCTTCTTAATCTATGAGCCGTCTGGTGGATCTAAAAATTACATGATTACCCAAAAACTAAAGGATGAAAGCAGGAACACAGCGTACATAACCGGGCAAAGGGTCCACTCCGCCGACTCGCTCAAGCACGCACCCTGTGGACGCTCAAACACATGACATCCGACCGCCAAGGATGGCGGGAGTGCCGAAATGGCAGGAGCACTTTTCGGCCATGTCATGTGGTGGTCGGCTGAGCAGATCCCTCTGCCCTCCCCTCAGCATTAGAGTTGTCTGTTAGCCTTGCCTACCTCCTACATTTGCTGAATACATAGATGCAGTCAGCAAAGCCCTGTACAGAGTCAACAGGGTAACGTCACCCTACCTCGATTTTACTCCGATGCACAGCAGGCAGCACAGCCACCTCCCACGACACGCCTTGAATCCATCCATGGAGGCTCAGAAATGACATCCTTGTCATTTCATCGCGGTAGGTCATCTGCGCTGTCCTCTCTAAGATCGAGTCGCTTGTAAGCATCGCAGCGGATACCGTTTATCACCTTCCATTTAGCCACTCACTGCTTATAATGATCCAGCTTCATTTGAATTCAGTTTTAGTTTCTGTTCTCAGTGTAAAAAACTTAATAAAAGGCCTCAGCAGTAGTCTGCTTTGCCGCGATTAAGCTTACTAAGGCGAATGACTGTGCTCAAAAAGTACAGTGAACATGCGTGTTTACAATGGAATTTTAAAATAACATTAGATAAATCAATGCGTTGAAAAATCGGTAGTGTTGATACTAGGCATTAAACGCGGACAATTCGAGCATGCGTGTTTTGATCATTTAGTAAGGATGCCATAGCAAGTTAAAGTTATATGTAATCAGTAGTTTATGGTGAAACTTGCTAAATGTGTCATGAATAAAAACGCGCATGCGCAGTATTAAAAATGTTATATTTCCCTCCAAATGGAGCTTTATATTAAATGAGTAGTATTGATTCCATAGTAGAAGAGTTGTCTTCATATTCAGAGTTTCATGCTAAAAAGTGTACGGAAATAATTAAAGATAAAGGATTGTCTGAAGCTTTAGAATATTGCTCAAGTCAACATGTTGCCCCTCCTCAATGCTCTCTGACTGCAGAGTCTAAAAATGCAGATATGTTAAGAGCCAAAGCAACTCGGATGTTGTGTGACGTTAAGTGGTGGAAACGTAGATTAAGTATTCAAGGAGCGCAGCGCTTTGAACATGAGAAAATAAAAACAGGAAATGTCACGCGATTTATATCTGATGAAGCATTAGAGTATCAATTTAATAAGAGGCGTAGACGTTAGTAAATATAACAAACTGCTCAAAACGGACTGCTAACAGTTGGCTGCGCTTCGTTCCTCGCACATTTTAGCCAACTATTATCAGCCCCTTAGCAGGGCGTTATGTTTTGACAACGGAGATATAGAGAAAGAAGATGAAAATTGAAACATTAGGAATGCCTGATATTCTAAAAGGCAAGTACACTGACTATTCGTGTGAGTCCTCTGCGCACCATTTCAGAGTAGTTGAATTAAATGATATGAATAAGTCACCTATCAAAGTTTCAGAGGATAATACCGACGCTTTTAAAGTATTTTCCCACGAGTTCAATTCAATTATGTTGACATCACATTTATTTGAAAACTTGCTAATGCTAGAGGATGTCAGACATGAACAGGCTGGACATGATTGGTTTCAAATTGAGATACCAGAAGAGTACTTTAGATATCCAGCATTGAATGACCCAAGAAATTTTGATGGAATTTATACGCCTGAAATGACTCAACCTGATAGAGATGAAATCTCTACCGTTGTTAATAAGTCTAAAGAAATAGCGAATTTTGCAAATGACGAGAACTTTGCTAAAAACAATCTTCATAAACTTGAATTTCTTTCGATATTTTCATTCTTAGAGTCATATGTTGAAAATCTTCTTGTTGAACAACTATGTAAAACTAGGCAAGAGGCTTCAAATGTTGTTAAGCGCTCTTCACTGTCTAATATTTTAGAAAAAACACTGGATGAAATAGATCCCGATATAAATGTGCTGCTTAATAAGCTTTCAAATAATTTATATGGTTACTTTACTTTTTGTTATTTACTCAGAAACCTACACACCCATAATCTTGGTAAGGTGACAAATTATTTTATTAGTAAATGCGACGAAGAAAACTTGCTAGAAGAAGATTATGTGACAACGTTAGAAGGTGAGAAGATTGTAAAAGGCAAGTGCGTTAATTTTACCTCATATAGGAAAAGAATAGAACTAGGTAGGTATATTACTCTTTCTCATATAAATTACTCATTTAGAAATTATGCCCGAGAGTGTGTTTTCATTGTAGAGCAGTATATTATCCATAAGCGCCAAAAAACATAACAAAGCATTTAAGAGTGATTCCCAACGCTTGGCATTTTTCATTCCATCGTTAGGTTTTGTGTTTACGGCGCAAAGGTTTAGGTTGGGTGGTCGCGTTGCTCACACCTTAATGCGGCGTTAGCACTCTAAATAAGCATCAACTGAACGAAGGGGTTCATTATGAACAGACAAATATTCATCAATTTAGCCACAAAGAATCTTAGCAAAGCCAAGACTTTCTTTGGGGAGCTTGGTTTTCAATTCAATGCTGATTACAGCAACGAAGACGCATGTTGCGTAATAATTGCAGATAACATATCAGTTATGTTGCTTTCTGAAAGTCATTTCAAGAATTTCACTGATAAATCTATTTGTGATTCTCAAACTAGCGCGGAGTCTTTACTTTGTATTTCATGCGAAAGCCGTGAAGAAATTGATAATTTGGTTTCAAAAGCAAAATCATTAGGCGCTAGCGTCCCGCGAGAGCCTCAAGATCATGGCTTTATGTACGGCCACGGCTTTGAAGATCTTGATGGCCATACATGGGAGCTCATGTTTATGGATCAGAGCGCGAACCAGTAAACAGTGCTAACAAGCCAAATCACAGCGACAGCTTACGCTGCGCGTGTTTGGGGCGTTATACCGCAGAAAGGATTCGGAGCAAATATGCTAGCAGTATTCAATAATAGAGAGCTTGCTTCAGCCACACTTTTTTGTGTTTTTATTCTTTTCTCAATGCGTAGTGAAAGTGTCAGATCGTCTTTAGTTAATGTATTATCTGCTTTCTTCCAAAAAAGTATAGTTATTCATCTATGCCTATTTGCCATATATACAATAGGCTTAGTGTTACTTCTTGAGTGGAGTGGCATTTGGAATCAAGGACAACTAAAAAATACTTTAATGTGGCTTTTCTTTATTGGTGGTTCTCAACTACTGAATACTACAAATATAGATAATCAAAAACAATATTTGAGAGCGAGCCTTAATAGCCAACTAAAATTAATTGTATTTGTTCAGTTCTTGGTCGCATTCCATTCTTATAATTATTTTGTAGAGCTTGTATTAGTTTCTTTTCTTACACTTTTGGCCTGTATCAGCGTTGTGTCAGAAAGAGAACCATCACACGCACAAGTGCATAAACTTGTTGGTATTACTATTAGCATAACAGGTTTTTACCTTGTGGCGGATTCTATTTTTTATGCCGTAGAGAACAATGATAAATTTTATAGCCTTAATACATTTAGAGACTTTCTTGTACCAATGCTGCTTTCTGTTGGTTTACTGCCTTATACATATTGTTTTTATTACTTTCTATCTTATGAAAAAGCTTTTTCATTGGTTCGTATTTACACTGACTCCAAGCAATTACAACGTTACGCCAAAATTCACTCTTTTATAAAATTCCGAGGGAATCACGTGCTAATAAATGAGTGGCTTAGGTTTTCGTGCATACCTGAATTTAAATCTAAAGAAACAATTAGTAACTCTATTTTGGCGTATCAACAAGAAAGGCGTGAATCAGCGGTATAACAAGCTGTTAAACAAGGACAAAAAACAGTTGGTTTTTGCTCCTGCGTCGCTAATTTTAACCAACTATTTTTTGCCTGTTAACAGGGCGTTAGTGAACAGCCCGATCTTGAGAAGCCCGATTTTTTAAAAAGCAGAGCTGGCTTGAAAGAATGGATATAAATAAGGTGATCCACGCTGAAAAGTGGTTTGAGCAAAAGTAATGGCATCGCTCGGCCCAACAACTGTGTTCAGTTTTACGCCTGCGGCGTAATGCGAGAACAAGTGTTCGCCTACAAAACACAGGCCACTGCGCTGCCGACGGGAAGGCAAAGTGACGAATCGTTTCAGCCAGACCAAGTATCCAGTGCATGCTCGCAGCAGGCTGAAACGGTGAGCATCATTCATCTAGGCCGTGTCAGGGGAGCAATGCCCCAGAGTTTAGTATTTTCTAGCAGACAATTAATCTCCTGTTTTGGTTAGGCTGTATTTTCTTGACTGCGATTCACTGACTCCATAAGTTGCTCTGCTAATTTGCTAATTAATGCGATTTCTTTCTCTGTAACATTGCGAGGTTTAGTATCGATGACGCATAAACTACCAACGGCATGGCCGGAATGACTTCGTAACGGTACCCCTGCATAAAAACGGATCCCACGGCTTTTTAAGAATGAGTTATTAGCAAATCGTTTATCTTGTGTAATATCTTCAATTATTAACACCTTATTTTGAGCAACAACGTGACCGCATACGGAAGTGTCTCTGGGAGATTCGCCCGCTAATGCCAGATCTTCTGGCAATCCAACATGGGATTTCCAAAATTGTCGATCAGTATCGATAATAGATACTAATGAAATGGGCACATTAAACGCCTTAGCGAGTGCGCGGGTTATACTGTCAAATGTTTCGTCTGGATCCGCGTTTGTTAAATTCAAACTCAGCACGTCTTTTAAGCGCTCTTCTTCATCTTCAGGAATGGGTGCACTGGTTGGCTGTACTTCTTCAGGAACGGTTAAAAGAATTTGTATTTTATCTATAGCGTCTTGCAGTGTGGTTACAACAATAGCATCGGATACCGTTGAGATTCGGCTTTGTAAATCGTTTGCTTGTGCGCCGTGGCTCCAAACACCCACTATAGACTTTACTCCTGCACATCCTGATGCCAAGCGTCGACTTAGTTGGCGAGCAGGTACGAATGCACCCGGCGGTAAGGCAGATATACATATCACTTCAATTGGATCCTGTTTAATAAGCTCTGCACACTCGCTAGTCACACTGATTGCTGAGTGGAGTCTCGCTATTATGCCAATTTCTTCCAAGCCGCAAGCGAGAATTTTACCGGCAAGCTCATCCATATCGTCCTTGGCAGCCACTATCAATACACGCGCTGATCTTGTTAATGAAAAGGGGGGATTAGAATCTTTTTCGTATAGCTCATCAATCAGTTCAGGAATATTTTGTAAAATAAAGGTTTGTCTAATTTCTGCCAACCCCCCCGTTTGTCTATCAACCTCAGCCGCACTTAAAGCAGGAATAAGCAGTTGATCATAATAGTCGGTCATTGAATTTTGTTTAACGTAATCCCGAGAGAGGGATAACATTTCATTATAATCCATGGCTAACATACGTTGATATAAACGTTCGTTAGGTTTTAAAGCCGGAACGCTACCCAGCAGCACACTAATAAAACTTAAGCTGGGTACATAATTGCCAAGCACGACCACACATACCGTTAATGGTGTTGATAAAAAAAGACCTACTGGCCCCCATAGCCATGTCCAAAAAACAGCTGCCACCATTAGTGCAAAGTTAGAAATGCCGGTACTTACCCCGTATAACCATGGTTCAACTACATTATTACTAATAATTTCTAGAGTTATAAACAATCCCAAAGTTAAAAATAACGTAGACCAACCAGGGTCGATAGCAAACGCTAAAGCTATAGGGAAGGCAGCCGCTATCCAAGGACCTATATAAGGTATGAATCGAAGTAATATTGCTAAAAAGCCCCAGAGAATGGCGTTGGGGATGCCAATGAAGTAAAGCCCTACACTGATTGGAATACCATAGCTAGAGTTTACTAAAAGTTGCATTGTTAAATAACGCGAAATACGTTTTGCGGCGTCATCTATTGCTTCGGTTGCCACATTAAGATGACTCCCGCCAATAATTCTTATTAATCTTTCACGCAAGTCTTCGCGTTGAAATAAAATGGCTATTACGAAAATAATCACTAAGCCACTGGTTCCAAGTGGGCCAATAAAAGGACCTGCCATCTCGGCGAATGACTCAAATATATTCTTTTTAGTCGGCTTTATCTCTACAGCAACGGGTTCTACAGCCGTGACTTGGCTATTGTTTTTTGCTGCTGTTTCCGTTGTCAAATTTTGGTCTTCGTTATTTAGCTCTTTGCGCAGCTTATCTACGACCTCACCGGCACGCGATAACGGACTATCTACCTGTTTTTTACTATTAATTTGACGTATTTTATCCAGAAGGGTTATTTCGTAGCGGGGCAATTGTTCGGCTAAGTTGATTACTTGAATACCAATACTCCAAGCAATAACCGCAATTAGGCTAAATGCAATAACTAGAGTTGAAACGATAGCGGCTAACCTAGGTATGCCATAGCGTTGCAATCGAATGATTAATGGCGCTAATAAGAACGACAGCATAATGGCCATCGCTACAGGCAGTATCACCACCTTAGCAAAGTACAGAATAGCAATTATTACCGACACCCCAATTAATGTGAGGAAGGAGTTTTGATTTTTTGGCGTTGGATTAATATTTGAATTTTCAATCAAGGCGCTATACTCCATCTTAAGTGTGCCCGTACTTTTCTAGTACTATTTTTACTTTAAAAATCAGTTATTTATTTAACGACACATGTTAAATTTTGATCTTAGAAAGAGTACTTCTGCGCTCATAGCTTAGAGGATGGATAGTTTATTATGGTACACCGTTATAGATTTACAAATAAGGTTAACAGCTATCCAAAACTCGAGACCATTTTGCTTGAGCGTTCCCTTATTGAGTCCCCGTCAAGAGAATTTCAATACAACAAGTACCACCCGCAGTTTATAGGTTTGGCGCTTTCTCTCTCGGCCAACATGACGGTTTCTGAGTATCTGGGCCAGGCGCTTTGGGAACCAATGGCCGCAAGCTATGTTGCCGATTGGAACACTGATGAGCATGGACTCGGGGGCTATGTTTGAACAGACTTGGAGGTCTGATGCTCAGCCCATTGTTGAGTCTTTAAAAACAAAACAGCCTGAGCCCACATGCTGCGCTCAGGCTGTTTTGCATCAGTAATCAAAGCCTACTTAGGAAGCAAAACCCTGCTTAATAATCAAAGCCGACTTGGGCTTTTACGCCGGCATCGAAGGCATGTTTTACCGCCTCAATGTCACTGACTGTGTCGGCTAATTCAATCAGTGAGCGATGGCAGCTGCGGCCGGTGATGATCACGTGCTGGTGTGGGGGGCGATTTTTTAGCGCAGTTATTACCCGCTCTAAGTCCAGATAATGGTAAGCCACCATGTAAGTTAACTCATCCAGCAACACCAGATCGATACTGGGATTGCTAAGCATCTTCTCGGCGGGCGCCCAGGTTTCTTCACAGGCTTGCATGTCTTTTTCACGGTCTTGGGTGTCCCACGTAAAGCCGGTGTTCATCACCACAAAAGGCACGCCGACTTTTTGCAGCAAGTTGCGCTCGCCGCATTCCCAACCGCCTTTAATAAATTGCACCACGGCGGCACTTTTACCGTGGCCCACGGCGCGGGCTACAGTACCAAAACCGGCGGTGCTTTTACCTTTGCCGTTGCCGGTGATCACCATAAGCACGCCCCGCTCTTCTTGGGCCTCGGCCACTTTGGCATCCACCGCTTCTTTTACTTTTTGCTGGCGTTGCTGGTGGCGCTCGGCTTTGATTTGTTCGCGACTGTCGTCTTGAGTTTCGCTCATGATATTCCTTATACGTGTGGCAAAAATATGATTAAGGTTGCTGGCTCAGTGCCGCGCCTAAGGTACGAAAATAACGGCTGAAAGCGGCATTAATGTGCAGACGTTGCTCACCTTGGGGGTATAAACCTAACTCGGCTTCTTTGGTGGCTTTGGTGCCTTTCACTAAAAACCCGTTTTTGATTATCGCATCTTGCACGAAGGCTTCAAATGCACGGGCGCACAGCTCTTCGGGTTGACTGTAATAAAGGGTGTTAAGTTGGCTATCGGCCACGGCCGACGCCATAAACATTGGGCTGGGCTCTGTGCCCGCTTCATCAAGTAAAATAACCTTAAAGCAATCAAATAGCAGGCTGTTGATGGGGTGCTTAATGGTGGGGGCATTATCTAACCAAGCGCGTGAGGCAAAGGTGCGATTATTGGCGGTGTTCAGACTTTTGGGATCGATGCTTTTAGCAGCTATGTAGTGATCAAAGGCATGGAACCATTCATGGGCAATACTGCCAGGGCCGGCATTTTTAGCGAGAGAAAAGGTGCGGGTGGCAGGATTGTAATGGGCAGATACACCAGGGCGGCCGCCAATGCCATATTGTAATGAAAGATTACCGCGTAATGAAATAAGGGCTTCTGGGCCTTGTAAGATCAACATCAAATCGCACAGGGCATCATAAAATAACCCCGCGGCGCGTTCACGCTCGGGACGGGTTACCCAGCGGCCAATTTCAATGCTGCGAAAATCAAACTGGCGACGTACTTGCACAAAATCAATGAGCTCGCCGTGACTGTGGCTGGGCCCATTACGATAATAGCGAGACTGAGTCTCGCTATTATCGGTGTGTTTATCTTTTGTCACATTTCTAGTCACATCTACCGTCACTTAAGTTAATGCCGCTTTTGCTGTATTAAGACGTGGTATTAAGGCTTAGTTTAACAGCCCAGCGGCATAGACTAAAGTGCGCCTCTTATTGGTCAGGGGGCGCCACGACGGCCCATTATCAAACTCACAATGAAGATGATAATACCCACTACGAAGACCAGTTTTGCTGCCCATGCAGCCGTACCTGCCATGCCACCAAAGCCTAACGCACCGGCGATGAGGGCTATCACTAGAAATATAATTCCCCAACGAAACATAAACTGCTCCTTACTCGAGTGGAAGTGCCTGTCGTCTATTCAGTTATAAATGTAGCAGACGATAACTTATCCTACTTATTTGTTGAGCTCCCAATTTTACTTGGGAGCTGTGTTAAGCATGTAGTGTTAGTTGACCAAGTAAGGTCAGCATGGAGCGCTAGATGCCGCGTTATTTTTGCTTAATGGTGAGGTCATTTTTAACGCTCACCACCCCATCTACACCTTTAGCTACATTTTCAGCTTGGGTGGCTTGCGCTTGGCTTTCTACATCACCGGTTAACTGCACTACACCGTCTTGAGTTTCTACCGATACCGAAAGACCGGGCACCACATCATCGGCTAAAAACTTGGCCTTAACGGCGCTGGTTACCATGGTGTCATCTGCATACTCTTTCAGTGACTGGTCGGCATTGTCTGTTACATTTAGCTTGTCGTTCACCGATACTACGCCTTCTACCTTACCGGTCACCGCTACTGCCTGTTTAATTTGCTCTTGGCTGGCGACAAAACCAGATAAGGTCACTACGCCGTTTTCGGTTTCTACTGAAATGTCACCACTCTTAATGGTGTCATTTTGTAATAGCTCGGCTTTTACTTTGGTAGTGATCACACCATCGTTAACATTACTTTCGGCGCTGTCAGCGGCACGCTCCAGAGCGGCACCGGTACGATCAGCTGCACTATCGAGTTTATCGCCGGTACGCTCTGCTGCGTTTTCAGCTTTGGCCGACATCATGCTGGTATGATCGTCAGTGGCGTCTGCTGCAAAGGCGCTGCCGCCTGCTAAAACGGAGCTCAACACAACAGCTATCATTGAAGGTGAAAATTTTATGTTTTTCATCGTTCTTTTCCTCTAGTTGCGATATGAACACTGTTTTATAAAGTGCAATTGAAACGAACATTAAGAGCCTCTCGTTTCGTGCCCTTTAATATCTAGCCTAGCTTGATAGTCACTTCAAGTAGTAAAATTAATATATTTTATCTTTCGTCGCTAGAATAAAATTCCACCAACAAACACCTCGCGTACATAAAACAACAAACCCAACGAAACAGTCTATAAAGATCAATTACTTATATTTAAAGCGAAGAGTCAACAAATTGACACAAGCGGCATTGGCCGTTATTAAATAAGCATTACCACGTCATTAAGATCAAAGTTTAGCGTCAGGACTTGTCTGCTGTTAACAATATTTATTCCTTAAAGTATAACTAAGCCTAATAACCATACCTATATTCTGGGTGTACAGTGGCGTTATATCACAACAAGCAAAACAGATAAGAAAATCGTATCACTCTATAATCTTTTCTAAATAACCATAAATTAATTACGGATATATTAATATCAAATTCATAACCTCAGATCTGTGGTCATACGATGTAAAAGTCGAACCAACAGCCAGCTCCACCAAACTGGTGCGGATTAATGACACTCACGGTTCAACTGGCGGCGAATATTTACTGGGTGTTAGATAAGACCTAAGCCATGGGTGACGCCAAGGTAGGCTCGCCCGATGGAATTGCTTGCAGCGCGGCAGTGGAGTCGAACCTTAGTTCTGCCTTTATAGAGCAACTGCATAGATCGCTGACATGGTCAGTTGGTGTTGTTGTATAAAAGGTTAACAAAACCGTCAGCAGCGGGTTTATGACTCGAATGTATCTCTATTTTGACCTAAAAAGATCCAAACGAGGCGCAGCTGTAATGAAACTGTCGCAATGTAATAAAACCGTCACAAAGAGTCGGCATAGTGGCGCCAACATTGAAATGAGGAAACATGATGAGCCTTGAGTCCACCGCCATCCCAAAACCCGTAATCGATAATAACGTCCAGTCCAACTGGTTATCCTGGCTGCTGGTTTCCTTGCTGATTTATGTGCTGCTGGCCGCCGTGGGCGCTATCGGTTCCGGCTTCAAGGCCGCCGCCGGTAGCAATGCACAAGAGCTGTTTGCCTTCGCCTCCAACCCGGTTATTGCGCTGATCATCGGGGTAGTAGCCACCGCGCTCATTCAAAGTTCCAGCACAGTCACTTCCATTATTGTGGGCATGGTCGCCGGCGGCCTGCCGATTGCCATCGCCATTCCCATGGTCATGGGGGCCAACATCGGCACCTCGCTCACCAGTACCCTGGTCAGTCTGGGCCATATTCGCGATGGCGAGGAGTTCAAACGGGCCTTTTCCGCCGCCACCATACACGACAGCTTCAATATCCTCGCCGTGGCCCTACTGCTACCGCTGGAGCTGCTGTTCCGCCCCCTGGCCACGGCTTCCGAATATCTTGCCGGCCTGCTGGTCAGCGACGCCAGCGTCAGCATGAGCGGCATGAACTTCATGAAGGTGCTGCTGTCCCCTGCCTCCGACCTGTTGAAGGCCAGCGTGGCTTGGCTGCCCGGTATCTGGTCCGGTGTGGCGCTGATCCTGATTGGCATCGGCCTGATCCTGATGGTGGTCACCCAGATTGGCAAAGTGCTGCGCACCCTGATGGTAGGCCGTGCCATGAACATACTGCACACCGCCGTGGGTCGCGGCCCCATCTCGGGCATGGCCTCCGGCACTCTGGTCACCGTGCTGGTGCAGTCATCTTCCACCACCAGCTCGCTGATCGTGCCTCTGGCTGGCACCGGAGTATTTTCTCTGAAGCAGGTCTATCCCTTCCTGCTGGGCAGCAATATCGGCACCACCATCACCGCCTTGCTGGCGGCCACCGCCATCAGCGGCGCCTCGGCCATGGTGGCGCTGCAAATTGCCTTAGTACACCTGCTGTTCAACCTGCTGGCGATTGCGATTATCTATGTGCTGCCCTTCCTGCGCCAGATGCCGGTGCGCATGGCCGAAACCCTGGCCACCCTGGCCCAGCGTAATAAGGCCTATGTGGCCGCCTATATCGGCGGTGTATTCTTCGCCTTACCGCTGCTGTTGGTCGGTGTTAGCCAGTTGTTCTAAGCGCTTCTCTCTGGCGGGCATAATGTTGAGCCATTACCGCGCACACCATCAGTTGAATTTGATGAAAGATGATCAAGGGTAATAACGCCGGCCCCAGCAAAGGCCCAGCGAACAACACCTGCGCCATGGGCACACCGGTGGCCATGCTTTTTTTAGAGCCACAAAACACGATAGTGATCCGGTCTTCTCTGCTAAAGCCACAGCGCTCCCCCAGCCAAGCCGTTAAAAACAATACCACGGCTAACAACACACAGCACACCAGCGTGAGCACCAGCAAGGTCTTGGGCAAGACCGTATTCCATAACCCCTCCACCACAGAAGCGCTGAGTGCCGTGTATACCACCAGCAAGATGGAGGTTTGGTCGAGGCGGCTCAGATTCTTTTTATGTTTATCTACCCAGTCACCAATAATGGGCCGCATGGCATGGCCGAGCACAAAGGGCAGCAACAACTGCATACTAATGGAGCCAATAGAACGCAAGGGAGACGCCCCCTCTGAGGCATCAACTTGCATTAATAGCGCCACCAACAGCGGGGTTAGTAGAATGCCAATAATACTAGAGGCAGAGGCACTGCACACGGCGGCGGGCACATTGCCCCCGGCCAGCGAAGTAAACGCAATGGCCGATTGCACGGTACCGGGCAAGACGCATAAAAACAGTATGCCCATATAAAGCTTGTCGCCCACTAAGGGAAGCAGCATAGGTTTCGCCAGCAAGCCAATAATTGGAAACATCAAAAAGGTACAGGCAAAAACCAAGGTGTGCAGTCGCCAGTGCGTTATGCCCGCAATAATGGCTTGGCGAGATAACTTAGCCCCGTGCATAAAAAACAATAACGCAATGGCCGCCACAGTTAGGCCATCAAAAAATACCGCACCTTGACCTTGGGCAGGCAACAAAGTGGCGGTGGCCACTACGGCTAACAAGATCAGCGTAAAATTATCAAACAGCAGGCGTAAGTAGCCAAACATGGGGTTCTCCTCTCAACAGATGCCGCACTCTACCCTAAAACCACCTCGCGGTTTATCGCCATTAGGAGCACTAGTGTCGCTGAAGAGACAATCATAGCGAAACGCTTAGTGTGTGGCTTAAAGATCGGCTGTGTTCCTGAGGAACGTTAGGATCGGGTTTTAGTAACTAGAGCAGATACTGGGGCAAGCCCAGTATGACGGAAGTGCGTCTTATGGGTTCCTGATTACCCACAAAGCTCAGCCATGTTTCAGTGAACTCAGCACCAATGAATTCAATAGGTTACAGGGAGGTTCCGCCTCTTAGGTAAAGAATATGAGGCTCAGTTTGGTATTTTGACCTTGTAGGGGCCAATTTATTCGGCCCGGTTTGGTGTTTTGGTTTAAATCTAAACCTCAGTAACAGCCAGCAGAGCTGGCCTGCCGAATAAATTGGGCAGCTACAAAGAACAAACCGAAACAGGGTGCATTATGGCTGAGGTTCATACGTAATCAGGTATGGGTTTATGCAGTCTTCCTGACGCACGTCAGGATCTGGTTTGGTAACAGACTAAAAATACTATCCACGGCCACCTGTTGAGCTGGCGCTATTGTTAATCGGTGGCGTATTCTGCATTATCTGGCCATGAACACACACCTCGCACCTCAGCAACAACAGTTACTTAGTCAACTTGACGCCTTAACTACCCTGCCCCGTCCGGTTCTGGGCCACGTGGTGTCTTTGCCAAACCATGCCATTGCCACGCCCCATCGCCACCCGTGGGCGCAATTGTCCTATGCCTTACGGGGCGTGATAACGGTGAACACGCCCGCCGGTCAGTTTGTAGCGCCGCCTACGCGGGCCATTATGATACCGCCCGGGATTGAGCATGGCGTGCATTGCCCACCACATACAGTTATCCGCAGCCTGTATGTTGCCGCCGACAGTTTAGGCCAGCAGCACTGCCAAGTGCTGGAAATTGATCCGCTGTTAAAAGAATTGATTGTGGCGTTTAGCCTGTTACCCGTGGAGTACGACGAGCACGGCGCCGAGGGTCGCTTGGTGGCGGTGTTGCTGGATCGGTTAGCTCAGGCTCAGCCCAGTGATTTAATGCTACCGTGGCCACAGGACCACCGCTTGATCGAGCTATGCCGTTATTTAGCGGATCATGCTGATTGTCGGCAGCCTTTGGCGCATTTTAGCGCGCAATTGGGCGTGAGCGATAAAACGCTCAGCCGAACCTTTAAGCGCGATACTGGCATGAGCTTTCGTCAATGGCGCCAGCGCAGCCGGCTGTTAGCGGCTTTGCCTTTATTAGAGTCCGGTGAGCGCATTACCGATGTCGCATTGGCTTGTGGCTACGACAGCTTATCGGCCTTTATTGCCGCCTTTAAAGCCTTGCTCGGCAGCCCGCCAGGCGAGTACTTAAAAACCAAGTCTTAAACTCGCAGTTTGAGCCGTTAACGCCGAGCTTAAGGGTATTTCACGGATTTTGGCATTAAGTAGCCATTAAGTGCGCAGGTAATACTTGCACCGCCCTATAAAGCGCATTAGCTTAATCAATTCATTTTTGCACCGCTGGCCCCTGTGTCTGCGATCGCTCACATGACGTTAATTTTCTCTCTAATATCAAAGGATCTGATATGACGCTGATTTCTGCTGCGGCTATTTCACCTAAATCTCACCCTCGAAACTTGTTGAGCCTCTCGCTGAATATGCTATGCAGTGGCTTGTTACTCAGTGCTGCAAGCTCTGCATTGGCGGGCGTGCCGGTAGCGGCAACGCCGCCCAACCTTGACGCCTTTAGCCTTGCAGACTCCATCTCCCCCGCTGACACTAATAGCACCCAGCCCTATGCGGACACCTTATATACCAATGGTGACATTCTCACCATGGACGGCGAGCAAGCAAACTACGTAGAAGCCCTCGCAGTGCGCGCCGGTAACATACAACAAACGGGCTCGCGCCTAGCGCTTGAAGCACTACAAGGCCCAGACACTCAAGTGATCGACTTATCAGGTAGCACACTATTACCCGGTTTTATCGATGCCCATGGCCATTTTATGTTTGCGCTGAACATGGTTAACCAAGTGAATGTGGCGAACCCGCCGGTAGGCAAGGTCAGCGACTTAAATAGCTTGCTCGATGAGCTGGTGGCGTTTCAAGAACAGAGGCAAATTCCAGAAGGAGAGTGGCTGATCGGCTGGGGTTACGATCATATGGGGTTAGCCGAACAGCGCCACCTCACTAAGTTAGACTTAGACGCACGCTTCCCCAACCATAAAGTGCTGTTGATTCATGTGTCTGGCCATGGCGCCGTACTGAACTCGCAAGCCTTAGCCTGGGCCAAGATTGACGCCGACACCCCCACGCCCGATGGCGGCATTATTGCCCGCCTGCCAGACAGCAATGAGCCGGCGGGTTTGTTAATGGAAACCGCCTATCTGCCAGTGTTTAGCAATTTGCCCAAAGCCAGTGAAACGGAGCAATTGGCCCTTATGGACTCGGCTCAGCAAATGTATGCCAGCCAAGGGTATACCCATGCCCAAGAAGGCTTTAGTCATCTGGCAGATGCGGACTTTTTAATGACGGCGGCGGCACAAGAACGGGTGTATCTGGATATCGCCTCTTTGCTCAGTTTTACCGAGCTGGATACTTGGCTAAATAACCCTAAGTACAAACTCGGCAGTTATCAAAATGGCGTTAAGTTACAAGGCATTAAAATTACCCAAGACGGCTCACCCCAAGGCAAAACTGCTTATATGAGTGTGCCCTATCTCACCGGTGGCCCTAACGGCGAGCCAGATTGGCGCGGCCAAACCACCCTGCCTTATCAAAGCTTTGCCGACACAGTAAAAACGGCGGTAGACAATAAAGTACAAGTCTTTATTCACGCCAATGGCGATGCCACTATCGATGAAGCCATTAAGGCCGTGGATGCCGCCGGCATTACTGCTCAAGACGACGCACGAACGGTAGTGATACATTCCCAGTTTCAGCGCCCTGAGCAGCTAGAAGATTATGTGCGCTTAGGCATAGCGCCTTCGTATTTTACCAACCACGCCTATTTTTGGGGTGATGTGCACATTGCTAACGTCGGCTTAGAAAAAGCCAGTTTTATCAGCCCCTTGATGTCCGCTAAGGCCAAAGGGTTAGTGACCTCAAACCACACCGACTTTAACGTGACACCGCTCGATCCGCTGTTTGTGTTGTGGTCCGCCATGGCGCGAGAAACCCGCGACGGCGTGGTGTTAGGTGACACTGAACGCGCAGATGCCTATACCGCCTTGCAAGCCCTAACCACGGGCCCTGCCTACCAAATTTTTGAAGAAGAACGCAAAGGCAAACTCAAAGCCGGCTTGCTGGCAGACTTAGTTATTTTGGATAAAAACCCCCTTAAAGTGTCGGTGGCCGAGATCCGAAATATAAAAGTGCTAGAAACCATTAAACAAGGTCGCACTGTTTATCCTAAGCCCGTCGTTAAAGCCGCGCTTTAAGCGTTCGCTGCTGCGATAAATCTAAGCTGAAAGCAAAAAGCACCCCGTCTCGCGACGGGGTGCTTTTTTTATGGTGCGAGCAAATGCTTAGCGCGACAGCGAGTGTATAGGGTTAAGATCTTACCCCTGAATAATTTGGCACTTTTCGATCTTATCTCTATTGTTCCGTGGATTTTGTGGATTCCGTGGCAAAGAAGATTTTGATCTTTCACTGACGGCCGCGGTTCTACAGCTGATATAACGGACGACTTAAATGCCTCATAAAGAGCGTAATTTACTACTCGTAGCCCTGCTCACGGAAAAATAGTAAAAAATAACGCCGATATTAAGGATATAATTTTGCTAATGCTTTCCCATCACTAGCCTCGGACTCTTGCCATGAACAATTGGACTCGCACCGCCCTTAAAATCTTATCCAGCGATCAGCTGCGCACCTCAGATACCCATCTGTATCGGCTCGATATTCCCAGCCTGCATGGCATAGATATTTATTTAAAGGACGAAAGTACTCATCCCACCGGCAGCCTCAAGCATAGATTGGCGCGCTCTTTATTTTTACACGCCATTTGCAGCGGAAAAGTCCAACAAGGCACCCATGTGGTAGAAGCATCATCGGGCAGCACTGCGGTGTCGGAAGCCTATTTTGCCAAACTGTTGGACTTGCCCTTTACCGCTGTTATGCCGCGTCACACCACTTGTAAGAAGGTCGAGCAAGTAAAGCGCCTCGGCGGCCATTGTCATTTTGTGGATCACGGATCGCAAGTTTACGCCGAGGCTGAGCGGTTAGCGCTGGAATATAATGGCCATTATATGGATCAGTTTACCTTTGCTGAGCGCGCCACCGACTGGCGGGGCAACAACAATATTGCCGAGAGTATCTTTCACCAACTGGCCCAAGAGCCGCACCCTATTCCCCACGCTATTGTGATGAGCGCCGGCACCGGCGGCACCTCGGCCACGCTGGGCCGTTACACCCGTTATTTGGGGTTAGATACCAAATTAGTGGTGGTGGATCCCGAGCACTCGGTGTTTTACGACAGTTATCAAACCGGCGATGCCAGCCTGGTGAGCCAGGCCGGAGGTCGCATAGAAGGCATAGGCCGGCCAAGAGTAGAAGCGTCGTTTCTGCCCGAGGTGATCGACGAGATGATCAAGGTGCCGGACGCCGCCAGCATTGCCACCATTCACTGGCTGGAGCACATTCTGGGCCGTAAGGCCGGTGGCTCAACGGGCACCAACCTGTGGGGCGTATTACAGCTGGCCAAACGCATGCAGGAAAAAGGCGAGCGCGGCTCTCTGGTGACCTTAATGTGCGACGGCGGCGAGCGTTATCTGGACACCTATTACAATCCAGAGTGGGTGGCCAAGCACATTGGCGATTTAACACCTTATCGCGAGCAGTTGGCGGTGTTTGGATAGACACAGTCTTAAGCGGGAAGCAGTCAGCCATAAGCCCATACGCAAAGTCCAAAACGCACCGACGCATGTTTTGATTTAGATCAAAGCAAAAAACTATTTTGCTATAGTATTTATTATTGACTCACTAGTCAGGTAGGCATAGGATAACTCATAACAAGCATCTGGAGTGCACATTATGAGTCATACCCAACTACTTCGTTATGCGAACATTGCTATGGTGGTATTTTTAGTGGTGGCCTGTGGCGCCTTAAGCATTGCTTACCTTCAAGAAGAGAAAGTATCGTTAGGCATGACGGTATTTATGCACATCACTTTGGTGATCAGTGCCGCGCTGTTTAAGCTGGCCTATGTAGTACGTTTAATCGCCCAAGATAAAATGGGACAACCGCTGGTTTGAGGCGGTTCAGTCCGACTCTCAATCTGATGAACTGCAGAGTCTGGCAATGACGGTTACTTGATGCTCAGAGAGCCACTGGCCAATAAAAATATGCCGGTCATAACACCGGCATATGGTTTCTTTATCATCTTTATGCGCTTTGTTTACGCAACTCGCGGCCGTGGAAGACATAGCCGATCAGGTTCATCAATACCTGTGCCGCCAACACACTGGTGGTGCCGGTATGATCATAATCGGGGGCGACTTCGCACAAATCGATACCCACGACCTCACCACTGAGCGCCACTTCCTGCAGAATTTCCATCACTTCATAGTAAGTGAAGCCACCGTGGCTCGGAGTTCCGGTACCGGGGGCAATCGAGGGGTCAAAACCGTCGATATCGATGGTGATGTAATAATTGACTCCTTTGGGGATCAGCGCCAACACCCCTTCCACACCTAGCCGGCGTACATCGCGCACGGACAGTATGGTAGAACCCGCATCTTCTGCAGCCTTGTGATCCGCACGGTTGGACGAGGAAACATTGCGGATGCCAAGCTGCGTCATGCCGGTGACGAATTCCTGCTCGGAGGCGCGACGCAACGGGTTGCCGTGACCGTAGCGAACACCATGGCGCTCATCGACGAAGTCGAGGTGGGCATCAATCTGGATAATATGAATGGGGCCACGGCCCTCGAAGGCGCGAATACAAGGGGCATTGACCGAATGGTCACCACCGACGATCACCGGCAAAGCGCCAGATTCCAGTATCTTGCGCACACCGTATTCAATATTGGCATGGGACTGTTCAGTGTTGGTATGTATCATGTCCGCATCGCCGATATCGACGATATCGACGCCATCCAGATACATCAGATCCTCTTCATAAGAATAAGCACCACCGTGGCCGAAGGAAAACAGTGTGGATGCTTCACGGACCGATCTAGGCCCCATTCGAGCTCCAGATCGCCACTGGGTACCACAGTCGAAGGGCGCGCCCATAAAGGCAACGTCCGCCTTGATGTTATCCCAGTCTTCGCAGATCCGCTTCTTTCCGAATGTGCAAAAGCCAACAAACGGCAGGTTCAAGCGACCTTTTTCGTAAGAATTTTCACTCATGGTTTATCTACCCCTGTTTGACCAACGGCCTGACCGACCGATGCTGTGTCTGATAAAACGCCCGGATGCCGATAAAGGCCTGAACGTCTAATAATGGACTCAGTATTGCAGGAGCTAATGAATCTAAAAATATAAAACTTATGATGTTTACATTACATTTTATAATGTAACTTGTGAACGGAGTGTTTCTTTTATGATCTAGCGCCAGCCTTAGATCGACGCCTTTGGCTTTCTGATGGTGGCAGCTTTGACAGTGGCCTCTATGTCTTCGGCAAAAATTCTGACGATATCCTGCGGATCGGGAGAGGCCCGCATCGCCATGCTGAACTCCGATTGCCAGGACAGACCAAGATGATCGAAAGCACGCATCTCTCCACGCTCGACCCATTGCCTTGCGTAATGCGTCGGCAGAAAGCCGAGGAAGCTGCCGCTGGTGATCAGAATCGCCTGGGCTTCCATATTGGAGACCATGGCGACATCCCGGGCTTTCATCAGTCCCTGCAGCTCGGCATGTTGCAAATAGGTGCGAGAAGACACCGGATAGTGTCTGAGGGTATCGAGAGTTACCTCGGCATCCGCCAGCCCAAACAGCGGATGACGGCGCCCACAGTAAAAACCGTGTGCTTCCATACACAAATGCTGGTAACTCAACCCTTTGTGTCGGTTATGGAACAAGCCCAAGGCAATGTGTAGGTTGCCGTTCAGCAGCTCTCGCTCCAGCTCTTCGGGAGGCAGTACCACTAACTTGAGTGAGACGTCGTTCTTGCGCGCGTAGAAGCGATGGATCGCATCGGAGATCGGGAAGTCGTGATTGGTAATGGTGCTGTCAATCAATCCCAGCCGCAGCGTTCCGGTCAGTTTATCGCGCAGTTCGCCAAGATCGGCTTCAAAGTCCGAAATGTTGTTGAGCATCTCGCGACACTTGCGATAAACAGCCTGCCCCTTCTCGGTCAGGCTGAATCCGCTCCGCCCGCGATGGCACAACTGGAATCCGAGCCGGATCTCAAAGTCACGAATATGCGTGCTGATCGCCGGTTGGCTCATCCCCAGTATCGACTCGGCACCGACAAAGCCGCCATATTCCGCCACGGTGCAAAAAGTAAGCATATGTTTCATCGAGTAACGCGACATTAGTCCTCCGGATTTTACTGTCTGCACCCAAGTTACATTACTTTTCGTAATGTATACATATCAAAATTTATATTCTTGAATGAATCTGGGTTTGCAATACTGCGGCCACGCAAATAGATTTAACATGTTGTTTACAAAAAAGTAGAACTTGGCAATCAATGGAGATGATGAACATGACTACATTTAAAAAACAATTCAAAGCGCTGGTGCTTTCAACCTCCGTCGCCCTGACTCCCGCCCTCGCCATGGCCGAAGAATGGAAGTTCGCCATCGAGGAAATTCCCGGCTCGATCATGGATGCTTACGCCCAGGAGTTCAAAAAGCGCATCGAAGACAAGACCAAGGGTGATGTCACCATCAAAGTCTATCCCCTCGGCACTTTGGGCACTCCTACCGAGTTGGTCGAACTGGTCGCCGACGGTGTAGTACAGTTTGCCAACGTCTCGGTGGGCAACCTGGGCACCATAGTGCCCGAGTCACAGATATTTCTGCTGACCTATACACTGCCCTCGGACTCGGCCGTCATCTCTGACTTACTGACCTCTAGCCAGATGATTTACGGTGAACTCGGCAAAGACTTTGAAGCCAAGGGTCTGAAACTGCATACCATGTACTCGGAAGGTCCGCAGGTTTGGACCACCAACCGCGAAATTCGTACTCCCACCGACTTCGATAACTTCAAGATGCGCGTCATGGTTTCTCCCATCCTGCTCAAAGCTTACGAGGATCTGGGTGCCAGCCCAACTCCCCTGCCCTTCGGCGAAGTCTATGGTGCCCTGCAGCTCAAGCAGGTAGACGGCCAGATCAACCCAGTGCCGGCCATCGAAGAAATGAAGTTTTACGAAGTAACCGACTATATGATTTGGGCCGGCGAACAGGAGCTGGTGACCTCGGTCATGTCAGGTACCGACTGGTATGACAGCCTGCCGGCCGAACGCCAGCAACTGATCGGCGAGACTACTGCCGAGATGCAGAACTTTGTACAAGGCGTGGTCACTGAATTCAACGAAGACAAGCTGGCCAAGATCAAGGCGGCCAGACCCGACATCAAGATGATTGAACTGACCGAGGAGGAACGCTCAGCTTTCCGTGAACGCAGCAAAGCAACTCACTCGGCCTATATCGACATCACCGGCAAACGGGGACAAGTACTGCTCGATGCACTGCTGGCCGAGGTTGAAGCTGTGAAGCGCTAACCTACTGTAGCCTGCCCCATGCCTGACAAAGGGCAGGCCTTTCACCCCGCTTACCCAAACCGAGGTCAAGCCGATGCCCTTATATCTCGCCCTAACCAGAATTTTGACCCTCACCGACAAGCTCATCGGCAAAGCCGAGATATACGTGCTTGGCTGGGGCATCATCATCATGGCCGTTAATACCATTGCCAATGTGTTTGGCCGTTACCTGTTTTCGCAAAGTATCTATTTCACCGAGGAACTCAACGAGTTTCTGATCGTCATCATCACCTTTATGGGCTTGGGTTATGTCACCCGCAAGGGCCGTCATATCCGAATGTCCGCCCTCTATGACCTACTATCGACACGCTACAAGAAACTGCTAATGATCATCATCGCCTCCCTGACCGCAGTAGCAATGTTCACTCTGGCCTGGTATGCCTTCGAGTACGTCGCCAAGCTCGCCAGCCGGGGGCGGGTAACTCCTGCGCTACAGTTTCCCCTTTACCTGACCTATATCTGGGTGGTGCTCGGTTTTGCCGTGACCGGCATCCAGTATGTGTTAACGGCATTCAGGAATCTGAACTTGTCCGAGGAAGATGTTTATATCTCCTTCAGTACCGTAGATGAATATCTGGACCCCGAAATTGCCGAAGTACTGCACCTCTACCAACAGGACCATGATATTGACAGCACAGAGCAAGAGCAGTCAGCAAAAATAACGAGCACACAGTCCGTCTACAAGGAGAATAAATCATGACGATGATGATGTTCGCAGTAATGATCCTGCTGCTGTTGGCCGGTTTCCCGATGATGATGCCACTGCTGGCGGCTGCCATGCTGGCCTTTATTGTCTACATGCCGGATCTGAGCCTGCAGGTAGTAGTGCAACAAATGATCGGCGGGGTCAAACCCGCCGCCCTGATTGCCGTCCCCATGTTTATTCTTGCCGCCGATATTATCACCCGGGGTCATTCGGCCGATCGGCTGGTAGATGTAGTGATGCGCTTTATGGGTCACATACGCGGAGGACTGGCTGTCTCGGTTACCGCCGCCTGCGCCCTGTTCGGTGCCGTGTGCGGCTCAACCCAGGCAACCGTAGTGGCAGTTGGCGGCGCCATGCGTCCGCGGATGCTGAAGGCTGGCTACAACGATTCCTTTTCGATCGGCCTGATCATCAATGCCGCCGATCTGGCTTATCTGATCCCCCCCTCCATCGGTATGATTATCTATGGCGTCATCTCTGGCACCTCGATCTCCGAATTGTTCATCGCCGGTCTGGGACCTGGGCTGCTGATCATTGTGCTGTTTTCACTCTATTGCATCTGGTATGCAAAACGACACAACATCCCCGTTGAACCCAGGGCCAGTTGGGCAGAGCGTCTGACCTCCATCCGTCGCGCAGTCTGGCCGCTGGGGTTTCCGGCGATCGTCGTCGGCGGCATCTACGGCGGTGTTTTCAGCCCGACCGAAGCCGCGGCCGTATGTGTACTCTATGCCTTGATTCTGGAACTCGTCATCTTCCGCTCAATAAAGGCCCGCGATGTGTTTGATATCGCACTGTCGACCGGCGCCGTAACCTCTGTGGTTTTCATCCTGATCGCCGCCGGTGCCGCTTTCTCCTGGGTATTGTCTTACGCACAGATCCCTCAGCAGCTCATCGCCGCGATAGGACTGGATGAAGCAGGCCCCATCATGACCATGGTGGCCATCAACATCGCCTTTTTCGTCGGCTGCATGTTCGTCGATTCGGTGGTGGTGATCCTGATATTGGTCCCCATCTTTGCGCCTCTGGTCAATGCGGCCGGGCTCGACCCGGTATTGGTGGGTGTTGTGATCACCCTGCAGGTAGCGATCGGCGCAGCCACTCCCCCTTTCGGCTGCAACATCTTCACCGCTGTCGCCGTGTTCCGGCGCCCGTTTGTTGATGTTATCCGAGGCGTGCCACCCTTCTTGCTGATATTATTAGTTGTCGCTGTCTTGCTAGTCGCCTTCCCCCCGATAGCCTTGTTCTTGAGGGACCTCGCTTTCCGGTAAAGGTGTGAGGCTGGAATGTGGCCGACTAAAGTTGACAATGAAGATATTGCGCCCAGTACCCATACGAAGGGCAAACCGTGCAGAATAAATTTGCACCTACAAAGTCAAAATCAAGGTCAAACGTTCTCCGTAGCCGCCACTGTTGCTGAACGAAGAGTTTCGGTGGGCCAGCCTAGCTGGGTAGTTTTAAATGTAGCGTGAAGCGTGAAAAACTACCCGCCCACTTTATCTCAATAAAAAGCCCCGAGCAGCATGACTGATCGGGGCTTTTTTGTGCGCGTTACAACAACTTACGTCGGAAGTTAATCCAGCTGGCTGCGCAACCAGTTAAGTACTTCCGCGTAGGTCACGGGTAGCATAGTTTGCAGCATATCCAGCGCCGCCTTGGTGTTCGCATGGTTGTCGAGACAGAAGTTGATGTGCCCTACCTTGCGGCCCACACGTACTTCTTTGCCATACCAGTACAGCTCGGCACCGGGTACTGCCAACCAGGCATCGTTGCGCTCGGTACCCACTAAATTCACCATCACGCTGGTGTTTTTAACGGTGGGTTGTACCAATGGCAGCTTGGCCACGGCACGCAGATGCGCTTCAAACTGGCTGATATTGGCGCCAGCTTGCGTCCAGTGGCCGCTGTTGTGCACGCGGGGTGCCAGCTCATTAACCAGCAGCGTATCGCCTAAGCGGAAGCACTCCATGGCCATTACGCCCACGTAGTCTAAGTGGTTCATTAGCTTGCCCAGCATCTGCTCGGCTTTTTCTTGCAAGTGCGCAAGGCGCGGCAAAGGTGCCACCGATCCCAGCAAGATACCGTCTACGTGCAAGTTAAGGGTCAGCGGATAAAAGAAACACTGGCCGTCAGCGGTACGCATACCCACTACCGACATTTCTTCGTCAAAGTCGATGGCTTGCTCGGCGATACACACTTGATGCCAGCCTTCTGGCACCGCATCACGCCCTGGCTCACGTAACCAATGTTGGCCACGACCGTCGTAACCGCCGGTGCGCTGTTTAAGTAATACGCGCTCGCCTAAGCGCTCATGCAAGCTCTCGGCCGTGGTACCGGTCTCGACCAACTGCCAAGGCGCCGTGGCTAAGCCCAGCTCATCAATCAGGGATTTTTGCGTAAAGCGATCCGCTAAGCGCGGAAATGTCTGCAAGTTAACGAAAGCGCCGTGGCTGGCCAATTGGCGGGTCGCTGCCGTATCGGGCCACTGCTCACGCTCGGCGGTCACTTGCTCATGGGCCAGCAAGGGCAGCGTTTCTTCTGATTCTATATCTACCGGTTGCACGTCTAAATTAAGCGGCATGCCGGCATGCTTGAGCATTTGGCCTAATTGGCCGGCACCCAGTACCCAAATACGGCTCATGCTTGTGCCCTCGGATCAGGATTGGCCAATACGGTGTCGGTTTGTTGCTGGCGAAAGGCGTCTAGGCGCTCGGCCAGTGCAGGGTCGTTATTGGCCAATATTTGGCAAGCCAATAGCCCCGCATTAAAGGCACCCGCTTCACCTATGGCCAGCGTGCCCACCGCCACCCCTTTGGGCATTTGGGCGATAGACAGCAGGCTGTCCATGCCATTAAGGGCACGGCTTTGTACCGGCACCCCTAATACGGGCAGGCGGGTTTTAGACGCCACCATGCCGGGTAAGTGCGCAGCACCACCGGCGCCGGCAATAATCACTTGAAAACCGCGCCCGACTGCCTCTGCGCTAAATGACATCAGGCGGTCGGGAGTGCGGTGCGCCGACACCACTTCCACTTCATAAGGCACCTGTAATAAATCCATAATTTCGGCGGCGCCTTCCATGGTGGGCCAATCACTTTTTGAGCCCATGATGACGGCAACTTTTGCTTGCATGACTACTCCTGGTTAACAAGGTTTACGGCGGTGTGGCGCTGTTTTAATAACACGCACACCAGCTCAGCATTTCGGTGGATCTGGGGGGTGCGCAATTATAGCGAAACGGGACTTTGTCGGCTAGTGAAGTAAGCCAGATTCTGGCCTAAGCTGGACAAAACCTGAGTTTAGCGTTAAGTTAACTGCTTGTTTTTGTAGTTGAATGAAATTGAATGAAGTTGAATACCGTCACAGGAGGTGTCCCCGCCATGTTTGGTGCCATTGAAGCTTTGCCCTGAGTCACGACCTTCTGTGTCGTCGACCACACATCACCCGGCTCTCGCCAACGTCTCTAGCTTTTAATTTTTAATATCGTTTTATTAGCGCTTTTTCGCGTCCGTTGTCGCAAGCCTGGTCGTCTTTTAAATGCCACTGCAGTTGCTTAATCCGCCACTGTAGCCGGGCATTTTTCTATTGATCTCGAGTGTAAACTCGATTGAGTAATGGAGACTACCTTGGAACTCTATCAATTCTCTAGCATCACAGTATTGCTGCTGCTGGGCGCCTTTTATGGCGGAACCTACTTTTTAACCACCCTCATCAAGAAAGATGAAGAAGATGCAGATTCCTTTATGGTGGCTAACCAACGCATCGGTTATGGCATGGGGGCGGCCAGTATGACCGCCACTTGGATTTGGGCCGCGTCTTTTTACGCAGCGGCTACTTCTGGCTATAAATACGGTATCTCTGGGCCTTTGCATTACGGCCTGTGGGGTGCGCTGATGATTTTATTTATCTATCCGTTTGGTCGCCGCTTTCGGGCACTGGCCCCTAAGGCGCACACCTTAGGCGAGCTGATTCATGCGCGCCACGGTTCATCCAGCCAGCTGATTTTAGCCTTCTCTAATATCTTGGGCAGTATCATCAGCTTAATGGTGAACTTTACCGCCGCCGGTGCCTTGGTGGCTGTACTCTCACCCTTGTCATTTCAAACCGGCATCGTGATTGCTGGATTTGGCGTGCTCAGTTATACGCTGTGGTCGGGCTTTAGAGCCTCAGTGTTTACTGACTTCGCGCAACTGATCGCCTTAATGGGTATCGCCATCGTTATTATCCCTGCGGTGCTGTTTGCCATGGGTGGCCCGAGCGTCATGCTCGAAGGCTTCAGTAATATGAGCTCGGAACAGGTGGACTTGTTCTCGATGGACGCCATCTTAAACCAAGGAGCGCCCTTCTTTATTGCGGTGCTGGCCTATGCCATCGGTAACCAAACCATTTCTCAACGCTTGTTTGCAGTGAATGAAAAACACATTAAATCGACCTTCTTAACTGCCACTTTGGGCTACGGCGCCATCGTGATTGGTTTGGGTATGATAGGTTTAATGGCGCTAACCTTGGGCGTACAGCCGCTTAATGGGGAAGAAAATAACCTGATCCCACAAATGGTGTCGTCCTACTTGCCGCCGTTTTTCATCGGCTTATTCTTTATCTTGGTGATTGGCTCTTTGTCTTCCACCGCCGACTCTGACTTATCGGCGCTATCAGCCATCGTGATGGCCGATGTCTATGGTAAAAACCTTGCCCGTGGCAAAGTAGACCCCAAACGCATGCTGTTTATTGGCCGCATGACCATGGTGGCCGCCACTATGATCGGTATCATTCTCGCCAGTTACTCGTTCGATATCTTAGTGATGCTGGTGTTTGTGGGCGCCTTGTGGGGAGCCATAGTGTTCCCAGTAATTGCCAGCTGCTATTGGGACAGGATCACTAACCTCGCCTTTACCAGTGCGGTAATAGTGGGCTTAGTGTTGTTCTTGGTGGCACGCTCTGAGCTGTTCCCCATGGTGGGCACAGTAGCGCTGGGCTTTGAATTACTGGCCTGTATTGGTGCTGGCGTGGTGATCGGCTTAATGACCTTTGGCTTTTTCGGCAAGTGGCCGGGCTTTGTGGCAGGCACCATTGCCGCCTTGGTCATGACCTATTTCGCGACCGGCTTCTTACGTGAATACACGGTATTGCTGTCATCACTGGTGGCTTACGGCTCCAGTACCTTAGTGTGCGTGGTGGTCAGCTTGTTTAATCAAGAGCGCTTTGACTTTGACTTAATCGCCAAGCGCGTAGGTCATTACGATAATCGCAACGACGTACTGCCCAAGGCCAATAAAGGCCTGCGCCCAGTACATGCTAAGTCGACTCACTCTGCTCATACTTCTCACTCAAGCTAATGGCTAATAAGGAGTCCTAATGAACGAATTAACCTTAAGCGCCTATATTTTAGTGTGGCCTGCGCTGTCACTCTGGATATTGGTGGTGCTGTGTCGGGCGGTATTAAAAGACCTGCGACTGGCGAAAAAAGAAAAGCGCGGTTTAGTGTAAGCCTAGATTTAGGTGTAAAACGCAAACTGCAGTAACAATAAGGCGAGCCCAGGGCTCGCCTTATTTTTTGGCTAAGTGACAGCTTTGCGTTACGCGCTGGGCAGAATAAGTTGCAGGCGCTGCGTGCTGATAAGCTCTGCCTGAGCACCACGGCTGCGCTCGATAATATCGAGTTGCTGATCCTTGATGCACAAGTAGGTTTGAGCGCGGGTGCCGTAAGTAGGGCTATGAATAAATGCCGACGACAAGAGTAATTCCAGCTCAGGGCTCACGCCGGTATCAGGTAAACATTCAGGTGCGGCCTGAGTGGCGTCGTCTAATAAGGCAAAGGCGGAGGCTTCATCCGTGTCGTCTAACTGGGCTAACCCCTGCTTAAGGCGGATCAATTTGGGCCAAGGCGTATTGAGCTGGGCATTAGATAAACCATAGCTGCCGGCGCTTAAACGCCTTGCCTCACCACCGAGGCGGTTGCCGCCATACCAAAGCTCGCCCTGTTCCTGCTCCATAGCAAGGTCGCCCAGCAACAGATTAAAACCGGCGTATTCCTCACTTTGGCTAAGCATTTGTTCTAAATAAATCTCTGGGCTTAATGAGCTGGTTAAAAAATTTGTCACCAGCTCACCACGACTGCGTTTACCCACACTCATCTGTGCTTCTCGAACATTGGTCAGTGCCGCAAACCGGCCACTGCGATTTACCCCGAGCCAAGTGCCGCCCGCTTCTTGATCCCGACCAGCCCAAATATTGGGCGAGTCTGGCCACCAATCGGCAGCAGCCGTGGGGCGTGCATAAAATTCATCACGGTTGGCCAATAAGTGCAGCTGCCTAGCTTGGGGCTGCCACGAAAACGCAATCAAGCACACGAATTAGTTTCCTCAAGGTGGTAAGTAACAAAACCACTTTATACTAATGAGCGTGAAATTGAGGCTTTTTGTGTGGCAATGATGTGAAGGGTGAAGAGGACGACGATGTCTTGCTTGGGCTGACAGCGTACGGCGTATAGCGGTGTCTCACCCTTCATCTTTAGCAAGACGTTCGCTGCGCAAAACTGGCCGACTAAAGATGGCCTCTACCAAAGACGGTGTCTGTCTTTAACTGACAGCTACGGCTTAAAGCTCCCGAAGGGCCTAAGGATCTTCTTTGCGCTCACGCATAAAGTAGGCAAAGCGCGGTTGTCGTTGTTGGGTTTCGCCTTGATAGCGATAGGTCACGGTAGATCCCACCGCGGGCGGTGTTTGGCGCTGCACATCACTAAAGCCGGTGCCTAAGCGAAACTGCCGGCCATCAGGCGTTTCCACTAACAAAGCCCCTAACATGCCTTGGTACTTACCAAACCCTGGCAAATGCGCCACTACCTTGGCTTCTGCATCTTGAAACTGCTTGAGCTTGAGTAAGCCTTGATTGCGCCCTGCTTGGTAACGGCTGTGTTTGTGGCGTAGCATTAAGCCCTCGCCGCCGCTCGACTCTACGTCTTTTAACAGCTTAGCGAGGGCCGTATTATCCGTGAGCCGCTGCTGCTCAATAAGCTGTAAGTAAGGCGTATCTATTGGGGTCAATAATTGTTCCAGCTCACTCAGTCTGGCTTCAAAGAGTGCGCTGCTTTGGGGTAAATCAAACACCATAAACCGAATTTGGCGCCATTCATCTTCTTGAGGCTGATACCGGCGCACCGCCGCCGAGAGCGCGTCAAACTGGCCACGGCCCAGCCAGAGTTCTCCGTCTAAATGGGTACTGGGAAAGTCTGCCACAAACCAATCGGGCACCACAAAGCGATGCCCAGCCCGTGACCAGAGCGCTTCTCCATCCCAGTAGGCGCGCACGCCATCGAGTTTTTCACTTACCCAATAACGACTGGCATCTTGTTGCTGATAATTGGCGGCTAATTGCAGCGGTGGGGCATTAGGATGCTGAGCGGTGACCACCATAGTGACCACTGCCAGCGGTAATAATAAGGGAAGATAATTCATATAAGCCCTCCTTGGCCTATGAGCGCTTGATTAACACCATCAAGCACCCATAAGCATAGGAGAGAACACAGTATGCAGTTCTTCAGCCACTAGCCGCCTGACATTCGATGGCTTGAGTTAAGGCCGTAAGTAAGGCGTGCAGCGCTCTTAAAGCTTACTTTGATCGGGTTTAACTTTAATGGGTCGTGCTGCCGACCAACCGCTGGCCAATTGGCCCAGCTGTAAGACCAGCAGCAACAATAATGCCCACTGCCAATGGCCGCTGATATCACGCATTAACCCTAACGATACCGGCCCTAAGGCGGCCAGTAAATAGCCAATACTTTGTGCCATGGCCGACAGCGCTGTGGCCTGCGCCGTGTTCTCGGCACGCAGCACAAAGAAGGACAACGCCAAGCTTAACGCACTGCCACAGCCCATGCCGATAAATGACGCCCACAACAAAGGTGCCGCGTTGGGCTGCCACCAAAGACCTGCAATACCGATGAAAGACACCATAAAAGTGCCCACTACTAGCAGCCGCTGGTTGGCCATTTTTGCCGCTAAAATCGGTACAAATAAGTTAAATGGAATACTCACCAAGTTAATAAAAGCTGTGGCCGTGCCCGCTTGATGGGCATCTAAGCCATTTTCGAGCAGAATTTTTGGCAACCAAGTGGCCATGGAGTAAAAATAAAATGACTGCAGGCCCATATAAAAGGTAATCGACCAAGCAATTTTATCTCGCCATAGGCTGACTCGTACCGGGT